>JANOBD010000128.1:0-124422 GCA_031411495.1 Phycisphaerae bacterium
CAGCCACACGTTGTTATTCGCAAAGGCGGTGTCATCCGGGGGTGAACCCTGGCCGTTCGCCGAGACCCAGTCTTGAGTCTTCCAGGCGGTGCCGCTCGTCACCGGCGGGCCGCCGAGCGGGTTCGGAATCGAGGTCGAATACTGCGCCTTTTCGAAATCGCCGTTCGAGACGTACTTGCCTGATCCGTTGGCGTAATAGACGTTGATGCCGGTCTTGTGACGTTGACGGATATCAGTCGGTCCGCGTGCGATGTCGGCGACGATTGCCTTGTTCTTCAACTTTGAGAACTTCGGGTAGCCGATCGGAAGTTTCGACGTGTTGGAAAGATAATAGCCTTCGATCAGCGAGGGAATGTCGGAGTCGCGAGCGCGGGCATCGTTTTCATCGACGGCCGGATATGCCGCCGAAGGACGCAGCCAGTAGCCGACATATGAATGGCGGTAGGCGGACGGTGGATCGGTGTTGTAAGCCCAGGGATTGTCCGCATTCGGGCTGATGTCGTAGACAAGGCCGGTGCGGTCTTCCTTCGGACAGAAGTAAGTCTGCGGCGCGACTTTGAGGAGCTTCATCGAAGTGAGCTTGCCCAGACCGGTGACACGCTGCTTCGAGGCGTTACGGAAGTACGCCATGTACGACCACCACATCTCCAGGTTTCCCGCGTCTACACCGACCGGTGAGGTCGTCGTGACACCTGTCGCGACGATGGTCAGCGGGACGCAGTCCTTATTCTCGGACGCGTACATCGATAGGCCCAGACCGAGCTGGCGGAGGTTGCTCAGGCACTTGAGCCGCTGAGACTGCTCGCGAGCCTTGTTGAGCGCCGGCAAAAGGATTCCGATCAGAACCGCGATGATTCCGATCACCACCAACAGCTCTACCAGCGTAAAACCTCGGCGTTTGCGCATAGCGACTCCGTCCTGTAAAATGTCGCACCAGCTTAGTGATCCGTGCAACTTGTCGAGGCCACCGCATCGGTTGAGGGGGCGAAGCGCCACCTGCAATCACACGAGATGAAACGCTCAAGGGCAGCGGCCGGCCCGTCGGCAGCTTATGAAATAATCCAACCCGGGCACGTTGTCCACTGAAAAAGGCGAATTCGCCGCACTCGAACCACAACGCCCGACAAAATCGTCGATGCTCGATCTTGTCTTGAATCGAGAATCCGGGTCAATTGTTATAAGTCGCCGTTGGCGTCCGCACAGACCCCGGCTAACATTGTATTCATGGCCTCCGGCGTCGAATCTCCACCCTCCCTCGCCGACCGCGTCCGAGCCGTCCTCGATCAGATCCGCCCCGCCGTCAAAGCCGATGGCGGCGACGTCGAACTCGTCAACGTCGACCAGGGCGTCGCCAACGTCCGCTTTCACGGCGCCTGCATCGGCTGCCCCAGCGCCGGCCTGACCCTGCACATGGGCATCGAACGCGCCATCAAGAGCCAGATCCCAGAGATCACCAAGGTGGTCGCGATCGATTGAGGTCCCGATAACGAGCGTCGAATGCCGAGTGATCCGGAAGCATCCCCGTCTTCATTTGACTCTCGACCCTCTGCTCTCGGCATTGATCTGATGCGCCTGGCCATCGCCCAGGCCCGCCTCGCCCACGCGGCCGGCGAAGTTTCGATCGGATGCGTCATCTGGCACGAGCCCTCCGCGCGGGTCATCGCCAGCGGCTTCAACGAGCGCGAGACGACGGAGGACCCCTCCGCCCACGCCGAGATCGTCGCCATCCGCAAAGCCGCGCGCGAACTGGGCACCTGGCGGCTGACCGACTGCACGCTCGCCGTTACGCTCGAGCCCTGCTGCATGTGCGCAGGCGCGATCGTGAACGCGCGCATCCCTCGATTGGTCTACGGCTGCGCCGATCCGAAAGCCGGCGCGGTTCGGACGCTTTATCAGCTCTGCGAAGATGAACGGCTCAATCACCGCGTCGAAGTAGCGCCGGAAGTGCTTGCGGAAGAGTGTGCGGACCTGCTCCGCACGTTTTTTCGAGAGCAGCGGGCGCTGGGGAAGAAGTGAAGCGCCAAAGCGGCGAGGTCGTCTTTCGCTTCGCCGCGTTCCGAGGGAACCGACTCTCGCGCTTCGCGCGATGCACTGCGAATCGGGGCGCCAAATAGAACCTTTGGTTCACGTCGAAGTCATTCAAGCATTTCCCAGTGTCTTTGTCTGCTTTCGAATCTGAACCAGCAGCACGGAATGCGCGATGATCATCATCAGCCAGATCGCTGCGAACCCGAACAAACCAAAGAACGCGCCGATTGCGAAGAAGATCGCGGCGTCGCTGCCGCTTTCGTGCTGAAGCAGCGCGAGGCCAAACGGCAGGCTGCAGCAGAGGAGCCAGACGGTTTCGAAAATCGCCTTGGTCCAGGCGAGAAAGGTCAGGAACTTTTTCAGTCGCTTCGCGCCCAGAAGCTGCGCGAACTCCGCCTGGGCGCGCCACGCGGGGATCGCCCGCCAGGCGGTCAAGAACAGCGCGAAGAATCCGCCGCCCGCAAGAGCCGCCTGAGCGCCCTCCCACAGGGATTGATGGTCGTAACCGAGCAGGTTGTAAGAATCTTTAATCCCGTACAACACGCCGGCGACGCCGATCAGCAGCAGCCCGACGCCGGCGATCATGTCATAGAGGATGAGCGTGCGGGAGGTGGAAGGCGTTCCGATAACCGGTGCAAGCCTCAGCCGCGCCCGCTCGGCGATAGCCGCGAAGATCGCGCACGTGCCGAAGGCGACCAGCACCATGATGGCGCCCGCGAGGTTTTCAAGATTGAGCAGCAGCAGACACGCCGCCGGGCAAAGGCCGGCAAAGATGCTCGACACCAGGAGCGAGTTGCCCATGAGCCGTGCCGAACGCGCATTCGCGGGCTCCGCCAGCGCAAGGGCGAGCCCGGCCGACTGCTTCACCGCCAGGCCACACTCGGGGCACTTGCCCGCGACATTGGCGGCGTAGAGGTCGTAGCCGCATCCAGTGCACGTGACGTGCGATGCGACCGCGTGAGCGGGAATCGTAGATCGGACACCATCCATCAACAGAGTGTAACACGCATCTCGACGGCATCCCTCAGCTTCGGAAGGTGAGCAAAGGACACCCCAATGCCACAGAGCACACCGGCGCTTCGCAGATTTCTCTTGTGTCCGTGCTCACGGAAGCCGTAGGAGAAACAGGTTTTTTTCCGACAGGAGTGATTGCACGTGAGCCGGAACCGAAAGACGTCCGTCGTTCGTAAAATACACCCGGACGGGGAGCGCAGCGGCCACTTCCCGAAATTACCCACCGCTACTCATTCGCGCGGAAATTCGCTAACCCAGATTTCCGCGCAGCGCGTCGACGCCAGGCGATCGGCGCACCGAAGCTCCGCAGTGCATTGCCCCGGCAAAGCGAAATCGGTGTTCGGTGACGAGTGTTGGTGCTCAATTCGCGCCGCGGCGCATCAGCACGGCCGGGACGGTCTTGGCCACCAGCGAGAGGTCGCCCAGCAGGTTCCGCTTGCGGGCGTAACGCATGTCCATGCGCATCCACTCTTCAAACTTCACGCGGCTGCGGCCTTCGACCTGCCAGGTGCAGGTCAGGCCCGGCGTGACGTCGTGGCGGCGCTGCTGCCATTGAATGCACGCCTCGGCCTCGTGGACCGGAAGCGGACGCGGGCCGACGAGGGTCATGTCCCCCTTGAGCACGTTGAACAGCTGCGGGAGCTCGTCAATGCTCGTCTTGCGGAGGAGTCGGCCGAGCGGGAAAATGCGCGGGTCGTTCTTGAGCTTGAACGCCGGGCCGTCCTGCTCGCTGAGCGCTTTGAGCGCAGCCTGCTTCTTTTCCGCATCGATGCACATGGTGCGGAACTTGTAGATTTTGAACGGTTCCCCGCCGAGGCCCGTGCGCGTCTGCTTGAATATGACCGGTCCCGGCGAGGAGAGCTTGATGCCGATCGCGGCGGCGATCATGAACGGGCTCGCCGCGAGAATGGCCGCACTCGCAACGGCGATGTCGAGCGCGCGTTTCCAGACGGGCAGTGGCTCGGCAAAGAGTTCCGACATCGAGTGGGCGGGAATCACTTCGACTTCCGAAGCCAGGGCGAGTTGCGGCTCTTCGACCAGCGTGACCGCAGGAAGCGATTCGCTCAGCGATCCGACGGCGACATCAATGCCGCCACCCTGCCGCATCACACCCACGAGGTGGCGACGCTCGGCATGATTGTCGTGCCCGTCGTGCGTCCCGTTGGATCCTTCGAGATGCCGTTCACCATTGGCCGTGTTCGACTCCGACGAGACACCCCTCGAATCAGAACCCAGCGAGGCGTCTCCACGATCGCGCGAGTTGGGCCGCGTCGGGTCCTCCGGATCCGGATAAGTGTAAATCGAGCAGATCGGCTCATAGCCTTTCCCGGCGGTCGCGCGACGAACGCGGGCGATCAGGATCGACGCGCCGACCGGGTCGGTATCCGGCAAGACGGCACAGAGGGTTTGCTGGTCATAGCGGCCGAGTTCATCGGTCTCGCGGATAAGGCGCAGCAGAACCGTCGCGAGCCGGATAAGCGGCCGTTCGCGAAATGGATTGACGTCGAGCCGGAACAGGACGATGGAGAACCCGCAGTGCTGTCGATCCGAGCGCGCGCGTTCGCGGCGGAGAACAGCGCCGATCTGGTCGGGGTTGTAGAGTTCTCGAACGTGACGTTTACGCGAGACCACGGTCAGCGCGCGATTGGCGCCTCGTCCGGATTCGCTTGTACCAAATATGGGCATCTTCCCTCTCCAGTCAGTACAGGTACTAGACAAGCCAAACTCGGCTCGTCCCCTTGCGTGCCCGCGCTGTCTGTTTCACTTCTGGGCCGGTGTCCATTCCAGTCCCAAACCAAACCCTCACTGGCGATTCATCCCGCCGGCCGTCCACCCACGGCGCCGAGATCAATCTCACATGGTAGATATCGAATTCGCAGAAGGATGTGTTCGATTCAGCGCGAGTCCGAGAAGGTTCGCACCGACCATGAGCAGCATGTCCCGTGCGCCCGCCGCCCGCCGAAGCGAAGCGGCCATATCCTTGGAGACAAGAATTGTCGCGTCGGCGAGCGACGCGACAATGCGGGCATCATCTCCAATCGCAAGCGCATTTCCATCGAAAATAACGTGATCGTAAGCGGATGTGAGCATGGATAAATTGTGCGGGAAAGACTCACCGTTCAGCAGTGCTGTCGAATCTGACGGAACGCCGCCTGCAGGAAGGACATCCACGCGCAGGACCGAAGTGGAGCGGATCAGTTCCACCGCGTCGCCACCTTCAAGAAGCTGTAGAAAGCCGGTATCGCCCGGAACGTTGAAAAGCTCATGCAGGCGCGGGTGCGCGAAGTTCAGGTCGATCAGTAATACCTTCCGCCCTTCGCGCGCCATCGTGCACGCAAGGTTTGCCGCGAGTGTCGTCTTGCCCTCGCCGCTGGATGCAGAGGTGACGATCATCGACGCCGGGAGCGCGCCTTCGATTTCGCAGGCGCTGCGCATCTGGCGGACCGAGTTGGCGAACGCGCCGAACGGGTCGGCCTGCGCCAGCATCTCGACCGGATGTCCCTCTTGGTTCGGATCGGCTTCCGGCAGCGATCCGAGTTTCTTGATGCCAAGCGTCTGTCCGCGCGAATCGACCAGCGGCAATGTCGCTCGCACCGGCAGCATGCCGCGGAGCTTGTCGCTCCCGCGCAGGTCGCCAGCGATGGAAAACAATCCGCCCAGCGCCAGGCCGATCAGCCCGGCGGTGACCAGGATCGGCGCTCGTCGCGGCACCGGCGGGAAGTCGGGGTTGTTCGCCTCGGCGGGCGTGACGACGCTCACGCTCAGCGAACCCGCCGCCGTCATCAGCGTGAGGTCGTGGAGCCGGCCGTCGAGATCGTCGGCGCGTGCCTGCAGTCGAGCGACTTCCGCGGCGAGCTTGGCGCGCTCGGTCTGCTTGGTCGTCTGCACGCTCGCATCACGCTGCAGCTGCGCGAGGCTCTTCTGCAGATCCGCTTCGCGCTCCTGTGCCGAGAGCCATCGTGCGCGAGCGGAAGAAGCCTGCGCGATTCGCACCTGCTTGAGCCGCTGCAGGGCGCGGACGACGGTCGGATGATTGTCGGCGTAGGTTTGGTGAAGCTCCACGATCTGCGCCTCAAGCATCCGAACTTCCTGTTCGATCATCTCGGCGCTTTCGGGCGCGTAGGCGCCGGCTTCCTTCATCGCCTTCTCGAGCTCCGCATCAGTCAAACCAGTCAGCGCATCGCCGGCGGAGTTGATCGCTTTGTCGTAGTCGCGCTTTGCGCTGAGCGTGGCGAGGGTGGATTCGGTCAGCGCGTTGGAGACGCTGTTCATCCGGGCGGCCGGCGTGTCGAGCCCCGCGCCGCCGGTGGCGATGTCGTAATCGGACAGCGCCTTCTGAGCCGCATCGAGCCGATCGGCAAGCGACTTGCGATCGGCAGTGAGCTCGGCGCTCAGCTTCTGCGTCTTCTGCTGCTGCTGATTGGTCTGGTACCCACGATAGGCGTCAACGATGGCATCGAGAATGTCGACCGCGTCCTGCTCGGTGGCGGCGGGATAGGTGATCGTGAGCAAGTTGCCCATCGCCGATCGGCTGGTCGAAACCGAAAGGTTTTTCCGCAGGTTCGGCACCGGATCGCGCAGGCCCTTGAACGTCTGAAGCGAGCCGAGCTGCGCCTTGGCGTCCGCCAGGCGAAGCACGTCGCTCGAACGAATGACATCCGACTGCGCGTCGATCACGGCATCCGGTTCGGCGCTGGGGTTGGGATTGGCGATCCGTTCGACCAGCACCTTGGACACCGCCACCACGCGGCGGGGAGTGAGCGCGAGGTAGAGCCCGCCCACCACCAGCGCCGCAAGCACGAACGCCGAGATCACCGCGAGCCGGCCGCGCAGCGCAGCGAGAATAGGATCTGCGCCGCTGCCGATCACGGAGGAACTTGAAGCGCTTGCGGGATTGATGATTGAACTCCGATAACAGACTATCGCTAAACGATCGCGCAAAACATGCCCGACCGATCCGTACCTACTATCGGCAGGCGAGGCACGTCGCCGAAGGAACCGAATCTCGTCAATTTCCACTCGGCCCAGGCCCGAAAATAATCGCCGCCTGACAATGGCCCTTCGCCGGATCGGCCGATGACTTACCATATCCAGCGGGTCGGCGACGACCGATAAGCGATCGAAAGGATGAATCATGCCCAGCGTGTCGGTCACGGTTCACGATGCGACCGGTAACAGAAAGCAGCAGGTGGATGTGCCCGACGACGCGCCGATCGATCGGCTCATCGCCGTGCTCGTCGAACGCATGCGCTTTCCGCAGAACGGCCCGGACGGCCAGTTGCTGAGCTACAAGCTCCAACATCGCAACTCCGGCCGACAGCTTCTCGACGGCCAGACATTGGCCGATGCGGACGTAAAAGACGGCGACGTCCTGAGATTGATGCCTGAGATCACGGCGGGGGGCACAATTCGAAATGATCAATGCGAAATGCGAACTGAACACGGGCATCCAGGTGACCAATCCCAATCCGTCCCCTCCCATTTCTCATTTCGCATTTCGCATTTCGGATTCTCTATTCAGCGATGACCGACCCAGTCCCCATCCACCTCACCCACGACGATCTCGCCGAGAGCGATGATCGCTTCGCGCGCTTCAAGCTCATCGGCTGGTGGGACCAGTCCAGACTCGCGGCCGCGAAAGTCCTCGTTGTCGGTGCTGGCGCGCTGGGAAACGAGATCGTCAAGAACCTCGCCCTGCTCGGTGTCGGCAACGTGCTGATCGCCGACAAGGATCGAATCGAACACTCGAACCTCTCCCGTAGCGTCCTGTATCGCGAATCCGACATTGGCAAGCCCAAGGCGCTCGTCGCCGCCGACCGCGCGCGGGAGATCTTTCCGCAGATGAACCTCCACGCGTTCGACGGCGATGTGATTCACGCACTCGGCAGCGGCGCATTCCGGTGGGCCGACCTCATCCTCGGCGGGCTCGACAACCGCGAGGCGCGGCTGCACATCAACCGGCAGGCGTGGCGCCTCGGCAAGCCATGGATTGACGGTGCGATCGAGCAGATCCAGGGCGTCGCCCGCGTGTTCGTCCCGGACCAGGACCAGAAGAATCCGTGCTACGAATGCACGATGAGCGCGCGCGACTGGCAACTGCTCAACCAGCGCCGCTCGTGCAACATGCTGACTCGTTCACAGATGGAGACCGGTAAAACGCCGACGACGCCGACAATCAGCTCCATCATCGCCGGCATTCAGACGCAGGAGGCCGTCAAGCTCCTCCACGGCCACGAGACGATCGCCGGCAAAGGCGTGACGTTCATCGGCGCGACCTGCGAGATGTTCGGCGTCGACTACCAGCGCCGGCCGGACTGCCTGTCCCACGAAACGCTGCCGGAAATCATCTCGCTCGAAATCGGCGCCAATGACCTCTCCCTGCGCGCACTCCTCGACGAAGCGCGCGTGCACGTCGGCCCGGACGCGTCGCTCGAACTCGGCCGCGACGTTGTCGAGCGCTTCGACTGCCCTCGCTGCGGCAAGTCCGAACCGGTCTTCAAACCGCTCGGCACGCTGCAACTGAACCATGCGAGGTGCCCGTGCGATCAGGCAACAACCCGCAATCCCGTCCTGTTTCACCAGATCGACGGCAGCGAGTCGTTCCTCGACCGAACCTGCGCGGACGCGGGCATTCCGCTCTTTGACGTCGTTGCGGCGCGCGGGACTCATAAGTTCGTCGGCCTCGAACTGGCCGGCGATGCCTCCGCCATCCTCGGGGCGCTGCACACGGGGGGACTGACATGGACCTGATCGAACCCGACGTGAAGCAGATCCGACTCGCGGAAACCGAACTGCGCGCGTCGGTGGCGCGAACCGATGAGGCCGACCCGCAGTTCGCGATCGTCATCGCCGACGCCACGTGGACGGCGATCAACGAACACGCCAACACGCGTCACGACGCGGAAGTGGGCGGCGTACTGCTCGGGAAGGTCTGCCGCGATGCACGCGAAACGCCCTACCTGCTCATCGACGGGCACGTTGCAGCGCTCGAGGCCGAGTCCCGTGCCTCCAACGTCACCTTCACCGCCGAGACCTGGACGAAAATTCACGCGGCGATCGACCGTGACTTTCCGGGCGCTTCGATCGTGGGCTGGTATCATACGCACCCGTCGTTCGGGATCTTTCTTTCGGAGATGGATGTGTTTATCCATCGGCACTTCTTCGAAGCGCCGCACCAGGTCGCGATCGTGATCGACCCGATCGCGAAAACCCACGGCGGCTTCGCGTGGCGCGCCGGCATGCCGATGCCGCAGAAGATCCTTGTCGAAGCGTCAGAAGTGACGCGGACGATGGACATCGGAGAATCGTTTCGCCGGCGTCTGCGGGAACGCGATGCCGCGCAGATCGCGTCGCCGCCGCGATCGCTGAAGTTGTCGTTCGCGCTGCCGATTCTTTTCGTCGCGTCAATGATCTGCTGCATCGCACTGCTGAAATGGTCGCCGCTGTCGGCCCGTTTGCAGCCGCGATGGCCGTTCATCGTGTTTGGAAGCTGACCCCGGATGGAACGCGAACCGCTCAAAATCTCCTGGGATGACCTCCAGAGCCCGCAGGTCGAGGATCGCCTGCGCGAGCAGTCGACGGTGAAGTCGACCAAAGATCACTACGAGAAGGCAAACGTCGTCGCGCCGACGTTCGCGCCGCCGTCGTGGATGCAGAAACTGGTTCTGAACGCGATGTTCTACCTGGCCGTGTTCGGGACTGTCGGCGCGCTGGCAGGCTGGTGGGTGGGTGAGCTGTTGAACTTTCGGCCCGATCGGCAGGATGAGGCGCGGCAATTGATCTACGATTATGAAAGCCTGAACCGAAAGCAGGCGATCGGCCGGATTGGCGCGGCCGATGCCGATCGCGCCCGCGCCCGCATCCGGGAGATCGCGGCCGACAACCCGTTCTTCATGAACTACGTCGAACCCAACGCCGATTCGGCGGTTCGCACCAGTCGCGAACTGCAGGCGCTCAAGGCCGATTCGAAGCAGGAGTTCCAGGCGAATCTGCTGCTGTTCACGGTCAGCGGCATGTTGATCGCGATTATGCTTTCCGCCGCCGACCGCGTCATCGAGCGCGACTTCCGCGGCGCGACCATCGACGCCACCATTGGCGCAATCGTCGGCACCATCGGCGGCGTCGCCGTGTCGTTCGTCATCGAGTTCGTCGAGGCGCGCATCCTCGGCGACGACCTCACTCACCTCTCGCTTGCGCAGCGCATGCTCAGCCGCGCCGTCTGCTGGACGCTGCTCGGCGGCTTCATCGGAGCCGCGCCCGGCGTCTCGCTCCGCTCGGTTCGCCGGATGAACCTCGGCATCCTCGGCGGGATGATCGGCGGAATGATCGGTGGCCTGCTGTTCGACCCGCTCACAGGCGCGCTCGGCAGCGCCAGCGCGAGCCGGCTGATCGGCCTGCTCGCGATCGGCCTTTTCGCCGGCCTGTCGATGGGCTGGCTTGAGAACGTCGCCAAGCAGGGATGGCTCCGCGTGGCGGAAGGACTCATCGCGGGCAAACAGTTCATCCTCTACCGCAATCCGACGTTCGTCGGCTCGGCGCCGATGAGCCACATCTACCTCTTCCGCGACGCGCAGGTGGGCCGGCGTCACGCCGCGATCTACCGCGCCAACAACACCTACGAGATCGAAAACCTGCCGCTGGGCGGCCCGACGCTGGTGAACGGCAAGCCGATCACGCGCGTGCGGCTGCGCGGCGGCGATCGCGTGAAAATCGGCCGGAGCGTCTTCCTCTTCGAGGAGAAACGATAGCGCATGAGCGCAACCCCGGGCGAACCTCCCACGCTGCTCGTCGAATCGAAGAGCGGTTTTGAACCGACCACGCTCAAGCCGGTCACGACAATCGGCCGTGACCGCAAGTGCGATGTCGTCATCGATCACCCCACCACTTCGCGCATCCACGCGCGCATCTGGAAAGACGGCAACGGCTGGCACTACCAGGATCTCGGCTCGGCCAACGGCACCAAGCTCGGCGACAACAGGCTCAACTCGATCATTGACCTTTCCGACGGAACCGCGCTGCGCATCGGCCGCGTGCAGGCGTACTTCTTCAGTTCCGGAGTCCCTGACAGCTGGCGGCCTCCTGAACACGTCGGCCCTGAAGGAAAGCTGCTGCGCTGCCGTTGCGGACACATCGGCTTTGCGCCGCAATACACGGTGGGAATGACGCTGCACTGTGCAAAATGCGGCCGCGATCTGATCCACAGGGAGAGCGACGCCCCGCCGCGCGTCGCCGTCGACTGCGCCGCATGCCACACCACGATCGAGCCCCTCGACCGCATGCACGTCTGCGAAGAATGCGGCGCACAGCTGCACTACGCGTGCTTTGAGGAACTTGGCGGCTGCTCCACCTACGGGTGCAGCAAGGTCAAGCACGAGTCCGCTCAAGACGAACCGGCACCGACCGAGTCGGCGCTGGATGAATCGCTCGCCGCTCCGCGCGCGGCAAGCGGCGACGCCATCCGGTTCCGATTCGCGCAGTGCGGGCTTGTCATCCTGACGGGCCTTCCGACGTTCGGCGTGCCCGCGATCGCGTATGCCGCGTATCGACTCGTCACCCCGTCGCTGGAAAGGCTCCGCTACGTTTACTCGCTGATCGCATTCGTCGGCGGCACGATCGGATTCATCACCTCCGCGTACTGGTGGCTCGGCGGCCCGAGGCCGTGGAGGCTGTTATGAACCTGGGGAGGCTCTCGTGATCTCGTTCAGTTGCGCCTCGTGCGGACGCAAGTTCAGCGTGCCCGACCAGTTCGCTGGCCGACAGGCGCAGTGCGGATGCAAGCGGATGATGATCGTGCCGGCGAAGTCCGAGCCGGGCCTTGTCGTATCGGCCGGGCCGGCATCACCGCCGCCGTCGGGCCTTCGCCAGCGGCGGCTCGTCGCCGATGAACGCGAGATGCGTTCCCACTTCGAGATGAACGCGCTCATCCGCCTGCTGAGCACCCACGGCTCGCCTGCCGAACGATACGAACTCGAGTTCCATGTCGATTCACTCGTCGCCGGCGACGGCAAGAAGGTCACACCGGGCAAAGTGCATCGCGTGGAGGTGCAGCTCGCTGCGGAGTATCCGCGCGTCGGCCCGAAATGCCGGATGCTCAGCCCGATCTTTCATCCGAACATCGACGCGACCAGCATCTGCATCGGCGACCACTGGACCGCCGGCGAAAAGCTGAGCGACCTCGTCGTGCGCATCGCCGAGATGCTCGCGTACCAGGCGTACAACATCCGCAGCCCGCTGAACGCGGTGGCCGCGATGTGGGCCGACCTCAACGGCGATAAGCTGCCGACCGACAAACGCGACCTGCGGGCCGAGTGCAGAATCTGATCGCCTGCACGCCACGACCGGCGTCGCGATTTCCGCTTCATTGCAACACATCGGCGAAGCGCGATCGCGACACGCGCGCGGACGGAACGCTCGTTACCGCAGACGTCAGCACGCTCGTACCGTAGTGCTGCGCCAATACCAACAGGTCATCGAAATTGACCAACCCGTCGACGGAGTAATCGACATTTCCCTGGCTGAACGTTTTGCCACCCTGGTCGTAGTTCTGCGCGATGATCAGCAGGTCGTCGAAGTTGACGACGCGGTCGCGATTCGCATCGCCGTTGAGGAAGTAGAAATCGAGGTTGTAGTTTCCGCCGGCCGAGCCGTTGGCGTCGCCGTCGAGCGCGTTGCCGGCGGAATCGGTGATGCCGCTGGCGTTCAGCGTCGCGCGGTAGTTGCCGTCGATGAGCGGGCCGCTGGCGAAATTGAAGGTGGCGGTGTTGGTCAACGCTTCATAGCTGAATGTGATGGGATTGACGATCGCCGATGTGGTCAGATTCACAACCGAAACATCCGCGAGCGAAAGGCTGCCGGAGACATCTTCATTGAATCGAAACGCGATCTGGATCGGCGAAGACTGATACGCGAAACTTCCGAATTGAACGACCGGCGGCGCCGTATCTGGCGCTTGTACGCTCGCTTCATTGCTCGTGGCGCTTTCGCCGCCCGTGTCGAGCGCCGTGACCTTGTAGTAGTAGACGACGCTGCTCTGCACATTCGAATCGATAAATGCAGGCGACACGAGCGCCGTCGCGATCGGCGTCGCACCTTCTCCGCCGGGCGTCGTGCCGCGGTAGACGTTGTACGTAAGCCTGCCGGGGTCAAGGTTGTTGGCCGGCACGTTCCACGTGAGATTGATCTGTCCGTTTAGAATCGATGCAGACAAGCTGTCGGGCGCGAGCGTGGGCGTTTCGATCGTGAAGCCGGTGAAGTCGCTGTAACCGGCGATGTTGTATTCCTGGATGTGATAGTCGTACTCGGTGCCCGGCAAGAGGCCAGCCCCACCCGGGCCGTTATCGGTGTATGTCGTGCTGTTCGCCGGCAGGTTGGCGATCTCGCCGAACTGCCCTTCGCCGGTCTTGCGGAGGATCTTGAAGCCGGATTCGTTGTCGGCATTGTCCTGCCAGGCCATGCTGATCGATGTTGGCGTGATCGCGGTGTAGTGGCCGTTGGTCGGCGTGATCGGAGGCACCGGCGTGTGAACGAGAACCGGCCCGGCCGCGCCCGAGTCGCCTGCGCCGTTGGTCGCGACCACCTGGTAGTAGTAGTCGACATCCGGATTGAGTGCCGTATCCATGTACGCCGTGACGTTCGCCCCCACGGAGGTGAGGGGACTGTATGTTCCAGCCGCGCCGACCTTGCGAAGGATCTTGAAGCCGTCTTCAGTGTTGGAATTGTCGATCCAGGCGAGGTTGATCTGCGTCCCGGAAGCGGGCGTGCCCGTCAGGCCCGTGGGCGCGGCAGGAGGACTGGACGGCACCGTGGTAAACGTCCACGTACGGATGTCCTGGATGGCCGTCTCGCCTCCGGTCGCGCCGGTGAATCCGACCCACGCGCTGTTTCCGCCGATGACCGCAGGAATGTTCACGGTGTACACGTGGCTGTACACGCCGTTGGTGACGGTATCGGTCAGCGTCTGCGTGAGCGTGGTTCCGTTGTACTGCAGCGAGCAGGAGATGATGTGTCCGCTATGCGTGTCGATGTTCGGCAGCATGTTGAGCGCCCCGACCGTCTCGGGCGCAGCGCCATTCTGGTAGAGGCCAGTCTCGCTCACCGTCGGATAGAGGTCGAACTTGAGCGCGACGCTGGTGCCGATCCCCTGGTACCCCAGCGCGCCCCCGCTGCCGCCGATCGCGGTCGCCGAGGCGCGCTGGAGGGTGAAGGTGAATCCATCCGCGCTGGCGTTGCTGAGCTGGAACGTGAAGTTCACATTGAAGCGGCGGATATCCTGAACTGTCTTGGACCAGACCGCGCCCGCCTCGCCGGTGTTGCCGTCCGTCAGTTCCGCGAAGCCGTTCACGATCCGGGCCGATCCGACGTAGTTCAGGGCGGTCGTCGAGCCGGCGAATCCGGCGGAAAAGTTCAGGCTCGGGAGCTGGCTCTGCGTGGTCGCGGTGGCGGTGCTGGAGTATCCCGAGAAGCTCGTCCCGTTGAACGAGTTGAACGCGCGGACCTTGAACCAGTACGGCGTACCCGATTGCAGTCCGTTCACGAGGTATCCCTGCGCATTCACGCCGAGCGTCGCGACCTTGGTGAACGTCGCATTGTCGGGGGACTGGTAAACTTCGTATCCATCCTCGTTGCTCGCATTGTCCTGCCAGGTGAGGCCGATCTGAATGCCGGACGCCGGCGCCGCGGCCAGCAGCGTTGGATCGGCCGGCGGAGCGCTCGGAGGAACGGGAGGCCCGTACGATACGAGCGTGGCCGCCGTGCCGCAGAAGACATGTCCATCGGCAATCGTCGGCACGCTGAACTTCACCGCCGAGCCGAGCGAGTCGCGGCCGTTGGCAGCATTCGCGCTCGTCCAGACCTGGTTGGCGAGATTGTTCGCGTCGTAGGCCTTGAGCGTGCTGCTGCCTCGATCGATCAGCCAGACGAGTCCGTTGTTGGTGCCGTTGGCGGAAATGCTGATCGTCCCGTCGAGCGATCCGATCGAGTCGGTGCTCTGGGACGTCTGCACGAAGCTGGCATTGGAGACGGTGAAGGCGCGGACGCGGTCGATCACGCCCGCGTAGTACAGATGTCCGTTGAAAAACGCCGGTGAGCCGAACGAGCCCGATGAGCCGATCGCATTTCCCTGCGATTGCACGACATGATCGGTGGCCGGATCGAACTTGCCCATGTTGTCGCGGTCGATCAGATACACCTTCGATTCTTTGCCCGCACCGACGATCAGGTGCGGATGCGCCGCGCTTCCGGCCGAATCCGGCAGGATGATCGGCCCGCCGGAGCCGAGATCGCGGTCGACGCTGTTGAGCGCCGCGTTGTTGAAAGGCGAGAAGTAGTCGACGACCTTCAGTCCAAAGCCATTGATGTTCTGGCTCGCGATCGTGCTGGTGGCATCGATCCCGACTTTGATGAAGCAGTCGCCGTAGTTGCCATCCCTGGGAAATCCCTGCGCGTCGAAGTTGCTCGCGGCGGTGTTGAAGCTGCCGTTGCCGGTCTCGAAGTAGAAGTAGCCCTGCGGATCGATCGCGGTGATCCCGCCGCCCTGCCAGATGCCGCCGAGACCGCCGTTGGGCGTGGTGTTCAGGGCGCGCGTGACGGCGAGCGTGCCGGCGTTAAACCCGACGAGCCAGCCGTGATACGGTCCGGTGTCGCCGTGGCTCGCGAACGCGACGTACACCTCGCCGTTCTGCAGCACCAGGCCCGGGCGATTCATCTGGCGCATCGCGTTGAAGTAGACACGGTTCTGCCCGCCGACATTCACCGTGCCATCGCCGGTTCCGACGGAATAAATGCTCGTGTTGTTCGTGTAGACGCCGGTAGAGGTGTTGCGGATCGTGTCGCCGATGATCGTGCTCGTGTACGAACCGCTTTGAATGTTGAGCTTGTACAGTCGATAGACGTAGTGAGGCGTGGTCGTCGAGTTGCTGACGATTTCCTTGGTCTTGGCGGTCAGGTAGAGACTGTTGGTCGACGGATCGATGACCGGCGTCGCTGTGATGCCGACTTCCGGCGAAATGTCGGCGCTGTTGGTATCGGCCGCGGGCATCGGCGTGACCGACGTCGCGCTCGGCAGGCCATTCGACACACCGATGAACGACTTCTGATACAGGATCGCCCCGCTGTCACTGTCGATCGCGTAGAGCGAGTCGTGCTGCGTCGCGACGAACACCGTGTTGTGAATGCCCGGGCTCGAGCCGGTGGTGATGTTGAGGTTCGGCACATAGAGTGGCTGCGAATAGATCTGCCCGTCCACCGCCGTCGCGAAGCGCTTGCCGAAGCTCGACACCGAAAGATTTCCCGGCGTGATCAGCGTTTCCGTCGCGTTCAGGCCGCTGCTCAGGTTGTCGTTGTGGTACGTCAGCACGCTGGTCGCCAGCAGCCGGCGACCTTCCAGCAATTCGACGGGTCGACTTCGCACGGATTTCAAAGGCAGGCGCATCGCATTTCTCCAGGGTGTTAGGCTACGTTGAGCAACTCCCTTCTAAGGCGACACCGTTTCTGCGCCAACGAGAATACCGGTTTGCCCCGGTCTGACCGGGCAAAGTGCGACAGGTTGTCTGGCCTTTACCGCACAATCGCGAGAAGCCGGCCCAAAGGAGCGGTTTCAGGCGGGCAAGCGAAAATCGGAAGGAGAATGGGCGTTGCAGGCACACCCTCGGCTCAAGCCCGCAAGGCGTCAGGCCGCGGTCGAAGACGATGCGGGCGAGTCCGACGACAGCCGGTAGTGGACCTCAGTACCTCGAGCGCACACGGAGATGTTCATTTAACGGTCTGCACCATGTCATCAATGACGGTCGTTTCGACGATGCCGTTGTTATCCCACCAATATCCGCACTCGTCCATCAATCCCAGGTAGAGTCGGGTCGCACCTGTAGGGACAACGAAGTTCTGAAGATCGCCGGCTGAGTTGATGCCATCGCCGATGAAGAAGACCTGCTTCAGCTGAGGCGCGAGGGTGACGAAATCCCTGCTGGTCGAGGTCGAAAAATCCGCGGCCGCCGCGGCGGAAAAGGTGCTCGGCTGCCGATCGTCGACAAAGATTCCCACCAGGCTCTGCAGCGGAGCCGATGTCTGGCCAATCCCGTTGGCGGAGGTTTGCGTCATCATGCGGATGCTGGTGGCGCCATCCGGGCCGTAACTTCCGGCGCTGCCGCTGGCCCAGCTGGTGGTGCCGGTCACCTGTCGAAAGGCGATTCTGCGGCCCGACGAGACCGCCAGACCCGTTACCTGCTCCGGCGATTGCTCAGGCGCCACGCTGTTTTGTGGGTTCGTCCCGGTTTTTGCGACGATCGAGCCGCTCGGCATTCCGGCCAACCACGGACATGCATCCGCTTCGATCGTTGTCTTGACGATACGGCCACGCGTTGCGATCGAGACCGCTCGGACATCAACCGAACTCTGGCCGATCAGAAAACCCCATAGGACGGGGATGGCTGTTTGCGTTGCCGCCGATCGACGCGCCGTGACGCGAACTGCCGTCGCCGAGAGGCGTTGATCGCTCGGCAACGGGAGGAACGATTTCGTCTCCGGATCCCAAGTCCCAAACTCGATGTCGTTGTTCCGATCGACGCTCACCGACGTGCCAGATGTGCTGTTTTCCGAAGCGATCGCAATGACGGAATCTTGAACCGCGGTCGGCCCTTGCGAAAGCGACGCTGCGCCGGCGCGCGCCGCCGCATCGACGGCCGACTGCAGCTCGTTGCGGGCAAAAAGGACGCGACCGTAGTCGACCGATAACGTCATGAACCCGGTGATGGCAATCGCGCTGACGCCCGCCATGATTAGTACATTGCCGTGCCGTGATCTCACTTCCCGCCTCCAAGATTAAAACAATGACCTGAGGCGTGCTTCTCGCCTCCGCGCTCTACAGCGCGGCAGATAATTGCCTTTCACCCCTGAATTACGATTCGGAATCGGGAGGGCAAATTCAAGCTAATTCTTGAAAGGTAGCCGAAGAGTCCGACAATCCGCCGCGGTCAGATAAACCGCGGCTGCAGACGTCGGACGGAGCGACGGGCACGTCACAAATTCGCATTTTCAGACGGGTCGCGGCGCGCCAGATCACGCCGAGGCGTGTCGGCGTGCGGGCATCTGTATTGATGAGAAAAGGGGAAATGCAGATCGGCGCCTCACACTGCCTGTCCGCTCTCCATCGCCAATAGACGGCTGGCTTCCTGAACGTCCTTGTCGCCGCGGCCCGACAGATTAATCACGATGCTCTGGCCCTTCTTCATCGTCGGCGCGAGCTTGATCGCCTGTGCGACGGCATGGGCCGTTTCGAGCGCCGGGATGATCCCTTCGAGTAGCGCGAGCTTCTTGAACGCTTCGAGCGCTTCGTGGTCCGTGATCGATACGTATTCCACCCGGCCGCTGTCTTTCCAGAACGCGTGTTCCGGCCCGACACCGGGATAGTCGAGGCCGGCCGAGCACGAATGGACGCTGGCGGTCTGGCCGTCTTCATCCTGCAGGACGTAGCTCTTGGCGCCGTGGAGGACGCCGGGCTTACCCATGCTGAGCGTGGCGGCGTGCTGACCGAGCGCGGTGCCGAGCCCGCCGGCTTCGACGCCGACCATTTTCACATTTTTATCGTCGACGAACGGGTGGAACATTCCCGCGGCATTCGATCCGCCGCCGACGCAGGCGATGACGACATCCGGCAGCTTGCCGGTCGTCGCCAGACACTGTTCACGCGATTCGATGCCGATGACGGATTGGAAGTCGCGGACCAAGGTCGGGAACGGGTGCGGCCCGGCGACGGAACCGATGATGTAGTGGGTGTGACCGACCGATCCCATCCACTCGCGCATCGCTTCATTGAGCGCATCCTTGAGCGTCTTTTGCCCGCTCTGCACCTCGACGACCTTCGCGCCCATGAGTTTCATGCGGAAGACGTTCAGGTTCTGCCGACGGACATCTTCCGCGCCCATGTAAACGGTGCATTCGAAGCCGAAGAGCGCGGCCGCGGTCGCCGAAGCAACGCCGTGCTGGCCGGCACCGGTCTCGGCGATGATCCGCTTCTTGCCCATGCGTTTGCAGAGCAGCGCCTGGCCGATGGTGTTGTTGATCTTGTGGGCACCGGTGTGGTTCAGGTCTTCCCGCTTGAGGAAGATCCTCGCCCCGCCGAGCGCTTCGGTGAGCCGCTCGGCAAAATAGAATCGCGACGGCCGGCCGACGTAGTCGCGCAGGTAGCGGTGGAACTCTTCCTGAAACTTCGGATCGTTCTTGGCGCGGATGTACTCGGCCTCGAGTTCTTCGAGCGCGGTCACGAGCGTCTCGGGCACGTAGATGCCACCATAGGGGCCGAAATGGCTGGGAAGGGTCGATTCAGGTGCGGTCGCGGTCATGGCGAGACTGTATGAGAGGTCTGTCGCGAAAACCAATGCGGAGTAGAACCACGAAGTCACGAAGTCACGAAGTTGCAGCTTGGCGTTTCAGTTGATTATCCGCTTGATCTGGTCTTTCAAGTACCTGGCATTGAAGTTCACGAGGATGCCGAGCCGTTTTTCAGAAAGTTTGAGGTAAGTAAGAACCTGGGCGTCGAATAGTGGGACCAGCTTCTCCACGGCTTTGAGCTCGATCACGACCAGACCGTTCACCAGTAGATCAATGCGGAAGTTGGCATCCAACTTCATCCCGTCATAGAGGATGGGAACCAAAACCTGGCGCTCGACAATCAGTCCGCGCTTTCGAAGCTCATACTCCAGACAGATTTCGTATACCGACTCGAGTAAACCCGGCCCGAGTTGTTCATACACGGCATAAATGGCATCGACGACAATCGACGCGATTCGCTCTATTTCTTCACTCGTCGATTCGCCGTAGGCCATCGCGGATTTCCAGATTGCAGCTTCGTGACTTCGTGGCTTCGTGGTTAGTTCTTCTTCTCTGGCTCCAGCGCGTCTTCCGGGATCAACCCGCGCCCGATCCAGTAGCCGTAGATCGACCCGGCCACGCCCGCCGATGCGTAATCGAGCGGCATCGCCCGCGCGAGCGCGCCGAAGTAGCCCGCCACGTCGCCGATCGGCAGATTGGCCGTGCCGCGAAAGCTCGTGGCGATATATCCGACGATTCCCACGATAAACGGCCCCGCCCAGAAGTAGATGCTCGGCCTGGCCGGGATGAAGCGCACCGTGCTCATCGATGCCAGCAGCGCGCTCACGAAGACCATGCCGGTCACCTGCATGCGCTCGTCGCTGCGGAGCGTGAGCAGGAGCAACACCATCATCACCAGCGCCTGGGTGAACGTGGCCAGCAGCCGCTGGCCGAGCGGTTCGGCCGGCGGACGGACGAGATCGAGGTCGGCATCGTCCGGGATGACATTCTTCGTGACCAAGCTGCGTACGATGAAATAGACGCCGGCAAGGATCAGGCCCAGGAGGACCAGTTCCACACCAAGCAGTTGAAGCGTCTGGGCGGTGGGATGGGCGTGGTAGACATCGCGCGCCATGCCGCCGTTGCGCCGGAATGACCAGAGCGCGCACGCCGCCACGAACAGCCCCGCATCCGGCCGGATCTGCCGGCCGACATAGGTCGCGGCGCCGCCGACGAGAATCGTCCAGAGGAGAGTCGTGACCAGCATCGGCACGCGGCGCGGGTCGAGCAGGATGCTCGAGTTAAAGCCCGGCTCGTAGAAGAAGCCGACAACATTGATCAGCAGCGACGTCGCGAAATACGCGAGCGCCGAGAGGATCACCAGCCCCCAGAACTGGACGCGCGAAAGCGATGCCGGGTTTTCTTCCTGCGAATCATCCAACTGTGCGGCTGCGGAATGGGACATTCTTGAGATTAGATCGATTCGCGGCCCTGCCGTCCACGTCGGCATTGCTACAATGAGGGTCTGAGAAAAGAGTCAAGGAATGACCAGCACACAGGCCAACCTCTTCGCCGATCCCGAGCCGACGCCGACTGGCAAATTGATCGCCCGCGTGGCGATCGAGCGCGGCATCGACAAGCTGCTCGACTACGCCCTCCCCGCGAAGCTCGACGCCGATCTGCTCGTCGGCCAGCGCGTCCGCGTGCCGCTGGGGCGAGGCAACAAGCTCACGCACGGATTTGTGGCCGCCATCGTCCACGAGACGACATTCGACAAAAAGCTCAAAACCCTCCACTCGATCGCGGACGAGCGGCCACTGCTGAACGCCGGCCTGATGCAATTGGCGATCTGGATCAGCCGGTACTACTTCACACCGTTCGGCATGGTGCTCGACAATCTGATTCCCAGCGCCGTGAAGAAACGCGTGGGCGTGAAGAGCATCCGCGTGATCAAGCCCGTCTGGGGGCCGGAGCAGATCCAGGAATTGATCGAGAAGACCAAGGCGAAGAAGCGGCGGACGGTGTTGGCGCGGATCCTCCAACTCCCTTCTGATCAGACCATCGAACTGAGCCGGCTCGCGATGGAAGCGGATGTGAAGATGGGCGCGATCACCCCGCTCATCAAGGCCGGCGTCGTCAAAGTCGAGCGCGTGGACTCCTACGCGTTCGAAAGCCGCGCGCAGGCAATGCCCTCGCTCGTGCCTTCGAGTGAGCACCCGAAGCTGAACGACGAACAGCACAAAGCATTTGAAGACATCGGCTCCCGCCTCTTCGGTGGCTTCTCGGTGCATCTGCTCTTTGGCGTCACGGGCTCGGGGAAGACCGAGGTCTACCTCCGCGCGATCAACGAGGTGGTGATGCAGGGAAAGAGCGCGATCGTCCTCGTCCCCGAGATCGCACTCACGCCGCAGACCGTCCGACGATTCACCCAGCGGTTCGAGCGAGTGGCCGTCATGCACAGCGGGCTCACCAGCGTCGAACGTCACAAGCAGTGGCAAACCATCACCGACGGCAAAGCGCAAGTCGTCGTCGGCGCGCGGTCCGGCGTCTTCGCGAACCTGCCGAACCTCGGCCTGATCGTCGTCGATGAAGAACACGAATCCAGCTACAAACAGGACCAGGCCCCCCGCTATCACGCCCGCGACGTCGCCATCAAACGCGGCCAGATCGAAAACGTTCCGGTGATCCTCGGCAGCGCGACGCCGAGCCTGGAGATGTGGGCGAAAGTCAGTGGGCAGTATGCAGTGGGCAGTGGGCAGTTGGATAAAAATGCGGAAAGCACAGAGACGCGTATTTCTGATCCTGCCCACCGCCCACTGCCCACCGCCCACTTTCTCCTCCACACCCTCGCGAAGCGAGTAAGCAACCGCCCGATGCCCGATGTCGAGATCATCGACATGAAGGAAGCGAACAAGCTCCGCCGCGGCATGCACCTGCTCTCGCCGCGGATGGAGACGGTGCTCAAACACATCCTCGACCAGAAGCAGCAGGCGATCCTTCTGCTCAACCGTCGCGGCTATTCGAATTTCATCTACTGCTCATCGTGTCAGGAGCCGATCGGCTGCAAGTTCTGCGACAAGACGATGACGTACCACCGCGGCGTCGATCTCAAGCCCACCGATCGCACCGCCGCCGGCGCAGTGCATGCCGGGCAGATCATCTGCCACTACTGCCTCGCGGTTCAAACGCTGCCGCAGGTCTGCCCCACGTGCGGCAAGAAGCTCACGCTCTTTGGCCTGGGCACGCAGCGGGTCGAGGAAGAACTCAATGCCAAGTTCCCGAGCCTGAACTTCGCCCGCGTCGACTCCGACACCATGCGCGGCGAGCGAAGCTACGAAGAGCTCCTTTCGAAGTTCGGCGCGGGTGAGATCCAGGTGCTCATGGGCACGCAGATGCTCGCCAAAGGCCTCGACTTCCCTAACGTCACGCTCGTCGGCGTCATTAACGGCGACACGGCACTTTCGCTGCCCGACTTCCGCGCCGGCGAGCGGACGTTCCAGCTTCTTACGCAGGTCGCGGGTCGTGCCGGCCGCGGCGAGAAGCCCGGCCGGGTGATCGTGCAGAGCTTCAACCCGCACGACGAGACGATCCAGCTCGCCCTCACGCAGGACTACGTGAACTTTGCCACGCGCGAGCTCGAAAGCCGAAAGAGCGTGAACCTCCCGCCGTTCGAGCGGCAGGTGCGGATCGTGATTCGGGATGAGAAGGAAGAGGTCGTCGTCGAGCGTGCCGAGGCGCTCGCGGAAGAATTGCGCGAAGCGATCACGACGCAGAATGCGCCGGTGGTCATCAAAAACGACGGCCCGATCCCCTGCGCCATCGGCCGAATCGCCGGCTACATCCGTCTGCAGATCCTGCTGACGTCTCACAGCGCTGGCGCGATCCAGCGCGTGCTGGGATCGCTGCGCAACTCGAAGCAACTGGTATCGAACGACCGGATCGCGATCGATGTGGACCCGATCTCGCTGCTGTGAGCCAAGCCCATTCGACGCCCCAGAGTTGATACTAATCGTGCGATCGCGAAAGGGTCTCAATGCTCTTCAAAGAGCAGTTCGATGTCGAAAGTGACAGCACACTTACTTGACCGGCACGTACCGCCCGATCTCGGCGACCAGATCCTCCCACTCCATGCCACCTTTGAGGAAAAAGCCGTTCGCGCCCAATTCGTGGACGTGGGCTAGGTCGATCGCCGGGTCGCCGGTCACCAGCAGCACCGGCACCTTCTTGAATCTCGGGTCGGTTCGCAGCCACTTGAGCAGCTCGATCCCATCCACCATCGGCATGTGGTAATCGAGAATGATCAGAGCGGGCATGTTGTAGTGAAGGTACGCCTGGGCCGTCACCACCGAGTCGGCCTGCGCGCAGCCATACCCCGCGCTCGAGATGAACTCGGCGGTAAGGGTGCGCGTGTCTTCATCATCATCCACGACGAGAATGGTTGAGTTGGACCGCAAGACGATGAAATCGTAGTCCTTCCCGGGGCAACCCTCGAATCCGGCGATTACTGATGCCAGGGAATTGCGGAGCCCGGCCCGCGTGACTGAAAAATGACTGCCCGAGGGCACGGCGAGTTCAATCACCGTCGCAGCAGCGGCCAGAAGATCGACTGCACGATTTCAAACACGAACAACAGCACGATCATCAGTTCCAATACCAGCATCCACCGGTTCATCCGGTCGCTCGCCAGAAGCTGGTAGATGTGATCCAGCGTCAGCAGCTTGTGATCGATCACCTTCTGCCATTCGCTCAAGTGAAAGCGGCTGGCCAGGCCCTGGTAGAGCCGCGCCGCGTGGTAGTCGCCGACAAACTTGCTGATGTTTCCCAGTTCATCGCTCAGCCGCGCGAGGTCGACGCGGATGATCCGCAGTTCGCGCTGCGTCGTCCCGGCGAGCCATCGCCTTGGGCCCTTTGCCGCCAGGTCGGTATAGGCGTGGTCGACCACGTCATCGAGGAGCCGGTCGTACGCCTCGAGCTCCGTGAGCTGCAGGTTCGCCAGCTCGATCACGTAAAGCGTCTGGTCGAATTGGCTGCGCTCGTCGATGATCAGTGCCGCATCCCAGTCGAAGACGGCGATATCCCGCCGGCTGTAGGTGAGCGCCGTGCTCGTGCTCTCGTCACACTCCTGATCGCTCAGAAGTACCGGGTCGGTTTCTTCGGTGAGAAGGTTCGCGATGGGTCGGCGGTTCTGCTTGAGGTAGCGATCCGCATCGAAGCCCGCATCGTCCGGCGATGATTCCGGCGTCTCAATGCAGAACACCGTGTACGCCTCTTCATCACTCAACCCAACATGCGGGCGCACCATGTACGGCCTCAGGGCCGTGCGGACCTGCTCGGCGATGGCGCGGGCTTCGTCGTGGATGCTCCGGCCGTCGTTGAAGCGGACGTCGTGGAAGTCGACGAGCTCTTCCAGCGATTCGACCGCGAACGGCGTCCGCACCGTCACGCTGATCGCCCCCACCGGCAGGAGCTTTACCACCCATTGCAGCTTGATCAGCCCGCGCGGCGTCAGCTTCTCCATCGGCGGGAAACGCAGCATCTGCGGCCGATGGAAGAACAACTGTTTCGGCGTGCGCTTGGACGAATCGACCGCAAACTGGATGACCGGATGGCCGAGCAGTTCGGCATGCGGATAGTTCTTCAGCTCGTACGCGACATCAAACGCGTACATGTAGACGACCTCGCCGACGAGTTGTGGCGGCTCTTGCCGGGCCGAAGCAGCGCTGGAAGTCTCGAGCAGCGACATGAACCGATTCTATCTGCAGAGCCTGCCGCGGTCCGGTCGATGCCTCGAAAAAGTGCGTAACACCCGTTCAGTTGGCCGTTTCTGTTAACTGCAGACGACACAACCCGACCACGTGGCCGAATTCGGCCGCGATAAGATGGGCGGGCTTTGCCACCCCTTCAGTCTCCGCAAAATGGTGCGACAGCCTCCGATCTTGATTGGCCGAGCCGTTGGGGTGCTTTTGGCGGGGTCAAACTGTCTCCCGTTCGGCGAGAGTAAGGATCCAGATCGAATCTGATCGGGGAACCGTATAAACTTCGGGACTCAATGTTCGCTTTCTACCTCGAAAACTTCCGCCTCGGTCTTCGCAACCTCTTCCTTCACCGTCTCCGCTCGCTGCTGACGGCGCTGGGGATCATCTTCGGCGTGATGGCCGTCATCGCGATGGTGGCCCTGGGCCAGGGCGGCAAGGAGGCGGCACGCAAACAGGTTGAGCAGCTCGGCGCCACCAACGTGCTGATCCGCTCCGACAAGCCGCCGGAATCCAACGACGCAACCGGCCGCAACGCGCGTGTGCTGGAGTACGGCATCAAGCGCACCGATGTGGAACGGCTCCAGTCGCTCCCCAATACGTTGGCCGTTGTGCCGATGCGCGACTCGGATCAGCAGATCGTGCTGGGCAGTAAGCGATTTTCCAACTGCAAAGCCATCGCAACGACGCCGGACTGGTTCACCATCATCAACCAGCCGCTGGACCGCGGCAGCCTCTTCACCCAGATCCAGTACGACCGCGCGGATTCGGTCTGTGTCATGGGCGCCAAGGCCGCGGAACAGATGTTCCCGTTTGAAGACCCGATCGGCAAAACCATCACGCTCGGCGCGCCCAGCACCGGCACGCTCGTGCTCACGGTGATCGGCGTCCTGCAGGGCACCGGCCTCCGCGCCGATACTGCCAAGACCGACATCATCAACCGCGACCTGGACTTCGACATCTACTTCCCCCTCACCACCTCTCGCCTGGCGTTTTCCGACTCGATCGTGAAGCGCCAGGCCGGCAGCTTCGAGCGGCGGAACATCGAGGTCACCGAGGTGTGGATGAAGGCGACCAGCGTGGCTACGGTGGAGTCGCTGGCCAAGATCGCCGAGAACACGCTGGGCAAGCCGGACCGGAATGACGTCAGCGTGAAGGCGCCGATCGAGATCCTGCGCGCGGCCGAGGCCAACGCGTTCATCTGGACGGTGGTGATGGTGGGCATCGCGAGCCTGTCACTGATCGTCGGCGGGATCGGGATCATGAACATCATGCTCGCCACCGTGACCGAGCGCACCCGCGAGATCGGCATCCGCCGGGCGCTGGGCGCCAAGAAGTGGCACATCCAGCTCCAGTTCCTCATCGAGACGGCCGTGCTGAGCCTCGCGGGCGGACTGATCGGGATCATCCTCGGCGTGGGCCTGAGCTGGGGCCTGCCGCCGCTGGTCAGTTTCTTCACTAACAGCATCCAGTTCGCCACGAAGGTGACGACCTGGAGCGTGCTGGTGAGCTTCATCGTGAGCGGCATGACGGGCATCATCTTCGGCATGTACCCGGCGATGAAGGCCAGCGGCATGAACCCGATCGACGCCCTGCGGCATGAGTAGTCGTTCTGAACAATCCTGTCCCTCCAACCCGACCATCGTCGCTCAACATCCGGACGCGCCCACTTTGTAACGGGCCGCGACGGAGTGGTTCCTATTGAGCGCAACATCGCTCTGAGAAAGGCCGGAGATGTTCAGGCTGAAAGTCATATCGGCGGCATTGGTTTTCTCGTGCGCATCGATCGTGAATGCGCAACTGGTTCGAACCGGATCGGGCGCTGATCCTGCGTCCATCACCGGCGCGGTGAATGAATATCGCGCCGATCTGGGGACGCAGAACCCCAATACCGCGGGCTCGTTCGGCGCGGGCCGGCGCGAGATCAACTGGGACGGCGTGCCCGACAACTTCGCCGCCCCCAACGCCCTGCCCGGCGATTTCTTTAACGTCAACTCGCCGCGCGGCGCCGTATTCAGCACACCGGGCACTTCAGTTCAGGTGAGCGCAGATGATTCAAATCCCACCTCGTCGGCGGTTCGTTTCGCGAACATCAATCCGACCTACTCAAGCATCTTTCAAACTTTCAGCGCGCAGCGGCTCTTCTCGCCGATCGGAAGCAACGTGGTGGAGATGCGCTTCTTCGTCCCCGGCTCGACGACGCCGGCGCTCTCTCGCGGGTTCGGCGCGCTGTATGCGGATGTCGACGGCGTCAGCGGAGCCGAGTTCCAGTTCTTCGACGCCGCGGGCGCGCCGCTGGCCACATTCGCGGTGCCGGTTTCTAACAACGGGTTGTCGTTCCTCGGAATTTCTTATTCGACGCCGGTCGTGAGCCGCGTGCGGATCGTCTACGGCAACACGGCGCTCGGGCCGAATGATGACGCGACCCACGACGTCGCGGTCATGGACGATTTCATCTACGGCGAGCCCGTGGCGGTGCCGGAACCGACGATGATGGCGGGCGTTCTTACGATCGCTTTGGTCATTCGTCGCTGCCGATGAGGCGCGCTGGTGAGGGCGTCATACGGGAATGGCCGTCGGGATGCGGGCCATTCGCTTCTGTTTCCGTACGACGCCCCACATCGTCAATCCGCCGATGACACCGAAGGCGGACATGATGACGTACCAGAAGGTGTAGCCGTAAGTCGCCTTGGTGTGGTCCAGGACGCGGCCGGTGATGAAGAGGGAGATCGCGCCGCCGTAGTACTGGAAGGAGTCGATCACGCCCGCAGCGAAGCCCGCCATCTTCTTGCCGCCGATGTCCATGGGCGCGGCTGCGCCGACGATGGAATGGGTGGAGTTGGCGGTGAAGGAGATGAGGATCAGGATCAGGCAGCCGATGAAGATGCCCGCCGGCGTCGGGCCGACGACGCCCTTGAGCAGAATGAAGGCTGCCGTGGCTATGACGGCGGCCTCGAGAAAGTAGAGCGTCATCGCGACAGGCGATCGATGTCCGCGAAAGAACTTGTCCGAGATCCATCCAGAAAGAAACGAGCCGAGCACGGCAACCATCGGCATCAGCGCCAGCGTCCAGCTTGCGGAGGCGGGGATGTTCTTCTTCATGTCGAACCCGAGTTGGTCTTGAAAGTAGAGAACGGCGATCTGGTCCGAACTCTGCCGAACCGCGCCCGTGCACCCGTACGCGACGGCGTAAAACCAGACCAGCGGATGAGTGAAGATGTGCTTGAACGACGCAGCAATGCTGACGGTTGTGCCGGCAGAATTGTCGAGTTCGTCCTGAATGGCACCGGGATAGCCGGCTTCTTCCGGCGAAGGCTTGACGGCGAAGAAGAGGAGAATCGCCGCAGCCGCGGTGAAAAACGGAGGAATGCGAAACAGCCATCGCCATTCGCCTTGTGCGACCACGAGCGTACCGATCGTAAAACCGGCGAGGATCATTGGCGCGAGCCAACTGATCGACATCTGTCCGAGCTGGATCATGAAACCGAAGATGCCGGCAAAAGTTCCGCGCTCGGTCCGATGAAACCATGCGGCGTTTATCTTCACCAGGCCCGGCGCGCCGAACGACTGCATGTAGCCGTTGATCAGCCAGATCAGCGAGAACGTCATGAATGTGCCCGCGAACGAGCCGAAGCCGAAGACGAGATTGACGATGATGGTGCCGATCGCCCCGATCAGCATCGACCGCTTTCCACCGATTCGATCGCTCAGGAGCCCGTTGATCAGTTGGCCGGTGCCGTACGCGATCGCCCAGATGCCCAGCATGTCCGTGACCTGGGTCTGGGTGAACTTGAACTCTGCAATCATCCCCGGCTGGGCAAACCGGAAGTTGTTGCGACACATGTAATAGGACGCGTACAGCAGCCCGAGCGAGACCCAGTTCACGGCGCGGCGAGCACGAAAGCCGGGAGGATGATGCAGAATGAACCGTTCGGATTCGAGCGCATGAGACATGAGGGGGTTCCGGGCCTTTCGTGCAGACTCCGCAAAGGACGTGTGAATATCGCGTTAGTTAATGTTCAAACGGGAGTTCCGTCAACGGGATTCCCCGCGGGAATCCGCGCCGGGTTTGCGGTCCGGCTCGGACGACGCGGGCGGGATCGCCGCCGGGCGTTTCAGCTTCGAGAAGAGGAGATCCGTCGCCTCGCCGAAGCGAAGTGGCACGATGAGTCGGGCCAACACGAGGTAGAGGCCGATGGCCAGACCGCCGACGGCCGCGAGGATCCACCGCTCGCCGGCCATCCCTCGTGCCAGATGAATCGTCCCGAGATACAGCCCGGCCGTGATCGGGATCGCAATCAGCAGCGGCGGGAGGAGCTGGATCAGCATGACGCGTGCACGGCCACCGGTCAGGCGGTGAGTGAAGAGTGTCTGGGCGATCGATACCACGCTTCGCTCGATCCCGATCGCGATCGCCAGCGAGGTGATCGAGCCGATTCTGCACCCGATGTACGCCGCGATCAACGTGAGAAATCCATCCATCAGCACCATGCCGGCCGTGGTTCGCCACAGACCTTTGGAGTCGATGGTCGCCAGGCAAATCTGGTGAAGCTGGCGAATACATTCGGTGGCCGCGATGATCTGCACGACGGGAATGGCGGCATCCCACCGGCCGTGCCAGAGGAGATGGACGAGCAGCGGAGAAACGAACACCGCCGAGATCGAGGCCGGCGTCGCCAGCAGGACTGCCGACCGGATCATGCGCAGGAACGCATCCGCATGCCGCTTCGCATCATCCTTGAGGCGCGCCATAACGGGCTGGATGACGGCCGCGATGCCGATCGAAAGCGGACTGAAAATCGCCAGCGCGAGCTGGAATCCGAAGCTGTAGTCGCCGGTCGGATTAGCCCTGTGCGACACTCCGGCCGCATCGACGACTTCACGGATGGGAAACATCCACGAGGCGAGAAGGTAGTCGCCACGGTAAATCAGCGAACTGCCGATGACCGCCAGGATCACCCACCTGGCCTGTCCGAGCAGATCGCGCGCGATCGGGGCGCTGAATGGCGCCGCGGGCAGCTTCCCGACGACCCGCCAGACGTACATCGTCTCCCACGCGTTCACCACGAGCAGCGGCAGCGCGAACGCGAGCGGCCCGAATCCCATCACCGCGAAGAGGACCATCGACGCGTTGCGGATGATCGATGAGATCGACCCCATGAACGCGACGCGGGCGAACCGCATGTCGATCGACAGTTTGCACCGCTGAATCGTGCCGGCCGTCGACAGCACCATGGCGAGCGCCATGACGGCGAGGTTCAACATGGCGTCCGGGCGATCTCGGTAGAGCGGCCAGACGCTGAGCATCAGCAGGCAACCCAGCGAGTTGGCTCCCAACGCGAGGTAGAATGCGGTTCTCGCGATGTAGGGGTACTCGCGGCCCCGGGTGACCAGTACCCGACGCATGCCGGCGTCCGTGAGCACATCGCCGATCATTGCCGCCGAGAGCGCGGTGGCGAACGTCCCGTATTGCTGCGAGCCGAAGATCCACCCGAGTGCGATCTGGGCGAGCAGCGTGCTGAACTTTCCGGCGACCAGCCCGAGCGTGCTCCAGACCATCCCGCGTACGAACACCGCGCCCATCTCCTTGGCGGGTTCGGAGGCGTCGGCGGCGGTGGTGACCGGGATCGGCATGGCGAAATCGCTGGAAATGACCGAGTGAATGAAACTATCGCAAGTGCCGACTATTACATTGATCGACCATGTTTCGGTTACAGCAGCCGGGATAAATGGCGGCGGTGCTTATCAGACTACTGCCGGCCATTCTGAGCAGGCTTCGCAACGGCGGAAATTTGGCGTATATTCGGACTCCCTGTTTCGTTATTGGAGGCTGCCATCGACAAGATAATGGTCATCTATTTCGGGCTGATCGGGATCGTCGCGTTAGCGATGTTCTATCGCCCGTCGATTGCCGTTGGCGCACTCCTGTGCACCTATGGGCTTGAGCAATGGTCGCAGTCTCAAAGTCCGTTCTTTTTCTCCCACCAGATCCTGACCAACGTCGTCACGGCCTCCCTGGTCTGTTTCGCGATCGTGCTGCGGACTCTCAAAGGGAAATCGCCGGTCTTCCCCATCACGCGCGAGTACGTTGCGACATTCGCAATTTATCTGCTCGCGTTCATGTCCATCGCATGGTCGATCGACCGGCATGAATCCTGGGAGCGCTTCGGCGAATACTTCAAAACCGGTTTCATTTTTGCCCTGCTGATGCCGCTGGCGCTCTCCGATAAGGAAGACCTGCGCGCCACGCTCTACTGCGTTCTCACGCTCGGAACGCCGATCTGCATGCTGCTGCTGTTCACCGCCCATTGGAATGGCCGCATGATCATGTTCGACGTCGAGGGCATCTCGCATGTGAAAGGGCTGGAGCGCGGCAACCCGCTGGCCATTGCCACGCTCGGGGGCGAGGTGGCGCTGATCGCGTGGCTGATGAACTTTACCGGCAAAGCACGCATCTGGCAGGTGATGCGTTTTGCCATTGTCGGAATCGGGTTTGCCGTCTCGGTCAAGGCTTCCTCGCGCGGACAGGCTTTCGGTTTCATCATCGCCGCGATGGTTTTCCTCCCCTACAGCCGTCGCTTCCAGTCGGTCGGAAACTTCCTTGCGGTCGCGGCAGGCGCGTTGATCGGCGCCGGCGTGCTCGTGTTCGTGTTCGACTGGGTGCTTTCCACAGCCAGCGCCAACGCCCCCACTTCCCGCTGGGATCCCCACGAGTTCATCCGGGACTTCAAGGAAAGCCGCATCGACGTCTCCATGGTGCTGATCCGACGCTGGCTCGACGGCGGGCCGTTGCGCTGGGTGTTCGGCCTGGGATCGAGCGCCTCTTTCGCGACCGATCTCAAGTTCTACTGTCACGTCGTGTTCGTCGAAGTGTTCTGCGAACTCGGCGTCATGGGCTGGATCCTCCTTTGGCTCACGCCGATCTACGCTTACCAGAACATGAAGGAACTTTGGTACTACGTGAAGGACGACCCGGAAGATCGCGGCATGGTCGCTTCGCTGGGCGCCATCTTCCTGTTCGAGGTGATCATCTCCTTCAAACAGGGTTCACTGCTCGGCTCGGCAACCTGTTTCGGCCTCGCGTGCGTTATTGGCCGCATCGCTCACTACTACCGCACGCAAGCGGCTTACTACACACAGCTGGATGCCGGCGGCTATGCGCTGAGCGACGAAGACATGGAATACCCGCTGGACGATGTCGACGAGCAACAGTCCTTGCCCGCCCGGGTGTAAACCGTCAGCTTGAGCCTCCCGCCGAACTCTCGCCGGCAGATGACGCCGGTCAGGTGTCCGCGAAGCGCGCTGCCGCCCGGATCGCGTTCTCGAACGCGCCGGTCATGGCGGACATGGAGTACCGCTCGTGCGCGAGCGCGCGGCCCCGCTCGCTCATCTGTCGGCGCGAGGCAGTGTCGGTGAGCAGCCTCTGAATCGCCTGCGCCATCGCGAGGGGCTGGTTGTGTTCGAATAACAATCCTGTTTCGCCATCGACGACCGCTTCCACTTCCGGCCCGTGCGCCCAGCGGTCGTTGCCAGTGACGATGGGCAGCCCATACCCGAGCGCGTGCAGTGCCGAAAGCCCCATGAACGACGGGAATGCGAAGAGGTCCGCGGCGCAGAACCACTTGGCCAATTCCGCCTCGTCGTATAAAGCACCGACAAAGTGAACGCGGCCGGCAATTCCCAATCGAGTTGCCAATGTCTTGAGTTCATCGCGCGACGGACCCTCACCCACGATCGCCAAAGACAGGTCCGGGTACGTTCGATCCAGGTGAGAAATCGCCTCCAGCAGCACGTCGACTCGCCGAGGCGGATCGAGCCGCGCGACGAACAGCAGGACAGGCCCGTTGCCGAGACCTTTCGACTCGCGAAACCGCCGCAGGTTTTCGGGATCCGAGCGCGTCTGCCGTTGCACCGCGTCGATTGCGTCCAGGTCCAGCGCATTGGGCGCTGCGAATACGCGCTCGACCGGCCAATCGCGGTCGAGGTACGCCTGTCGTGCGCCGATCGAATAAGTCACCAGCACATCTGCCAGACGGGCCAGGGCGTAGCGTGGGGACGCTTTCCAGGTGCCGTCGTTCTTCGAGGTGCCGTGCCCGAACAACATGGTCGCCACGCCTTGGCGGCGAGCCTTGAGAAGCGCGGGAACCAGCGACGCGTAATGGACGTCCCAGTCGAAGCAGACGACATCCGTCCTGAGCGGATCGACCGCATCCAGTTGTGATTGCTGCCAGTAGACCGGCGCGCCGAGCACGCGATAGGTCTTGCGCTCGACGAGCTCGGCTTTGAATCCCTCCGGCTTCGCGTTCGGCCGCCCGGAAGTTGCGTAGTAGAGCTTCAGGTCGATGCCATCCCGCGCCGCCAGGCCACGGAAGAGCGGAACGCGGTACGCGCCCAGTGATGGCTCGACGAATGTGATGCGAATGGGTTGGCTCATCGACGTGGGTCGCTCGCTTACGGCTCGATGCGGATCAGGGTCCGCTTCTCTGCGCCATCTTCCCGGGCTCGATAATCGGCGCTCGTCGCGATCACGTCCAGTGCCCGCACTTTTGAACGAATTTCTTCGACCTTCCCGTTCGGGCTGATCACATAACTGGTCGACCGCGGAAGGCGCGCGAGCTGCGCTTCGAGTTTCTCGTCGTCTTGCCTGCGTGTCTGGACGGCACGGTTGGGCAAATACCAGATCACGCGCTCCTCGCCGGCGGCGACCAGATAGATCGGCTGATCGGACGGCACGTACCTGGCGATGTCGGCCGCGAACGGCTTCACGCCGGCCTTGTTCATCCTCGGCGGCTCGATGAACCACTGCTCGGCCATCCACGCGACGATTGCCAGCGCGAACCATCCCGCCATCGCAACCTGCGCGGATGCGCCACTGCCCGTAAACCGAACCAGTAATCGCTCGAAGCCGGCCGCGCTCACCAGGATGATCGGCAATAGAATCGGCAGGCAGTAGTGCTGAGCCTTAAACGCGATCGCCAGCGACAGAAGGACAAATCCGCTGGCGAACCAGAGCGCGAGCATGCCTTCGATCGACCTGCGCAGTGCATCCCGACGATCGAGCGTTGCGAGTCCGAACAGGCACCACGGCACCGTGCCGAGCGAAACGAAGCCGAAATAGATCCAGACAGGATCGCGACGGATCGCGCCCACGGCACGCGACGCGAGTTCGTATCTCCACTGCGCGAGCACCTCCGGGTACACCAGGTACGCCGCCACCGGCCACGCGACGATCATCGCCACGCCGATCGCCATCGCGTACGGATTGAGAAAAACCATCTCCACGATTTTCAGGTTCGCGCGATCCTTCGAGCGGAACCGGACGAGCAGCCACCAGAGGACGATCGGTGGCAGGACGAACATCAGCGCGATCGGTCCCTTGACCAGAAACGCCGCGCCCAGCGACAACCAGAACAGGAATCCGTAGCGGGCCGGCTTGAACGGAAGTTCGTGATGGGTCGACGTTTCTCCCAGCGACCGGCGCAGGCGAAGCATCGGCAATAGGACGCCCGCAAAACTCAGTGCGACGAACAGCGCCAGTGCCATGTCCGCCTCGGCAAGTCGGGCGCGCACCTGCACCCCGTAGCATGTCAGCGTCATCAATCCCGCGGCAATTCCAGCGCGCCGCCCAATCAGTCGGGAACCGATCGCACCGGCAAGCAGCGCCATGCCCGTCGCGCAGATCGCCGAAGGCAATCGCGCGGCGTATTCGCTGCGGCTCTGCGTCACCCAGAGGCTCGCGGCGATCAGCCAGCTCTGGCCCGGAGGCTTTTTGGTTCGATATTCGCCCGCGAACTGCTGCAGCACGACGCTGCCGCCTTCGAGCAGCTCACGCGCGGGCTCTGCCGCAAAGACTTCGTGCTCTGTCAGTGTCGAGCGAAATCCGAGCAGCGCGAAGATCACCAGCAGCGCGGCGCCGAGAACGATCAGGGTGCCCGATCGTCCGAGGGTGTGAGGTTGCGAAATTTCGGTGGACATTCGGTAGATAGCGGGGACTGCAGATGATGCAACCTCAAACCGGACATGCAGAGCGTACTCGCGAAGCATCTGGAAACGAGGTCTCGCGAGTTGCGCTCAACAATCGCGTCCAGACCGCTACGCCAGACCCTTCGCGAATACGCTCTGGGTGACCTCGAAAGCGCGCCGGTTTCCTGGAAAGCCTGACATTCATTTCTTCTGCCCATGCGTCCAGGGAACGTCGGCAACGCCCGCGCGATGATTCGCGAGCCGGGCATGGACAAACAGCCAATCGCTGAGCCGGTTCAGATACTCCATCAAGAGCGGATCCAGCGTGCGTTTCCGCGCGTAGGTGACCATCAGCCGCTCGGCGCGGCGACACACGGTCCGGGCCACGTGCAGGTTTGCCGCCAGCATCGTGCCGCCGGGCAGAATGAACGCGCTCAGCTTCGGCAATTCGCGGTCGGCCGCATCGATCTGCGATTCGAGCCGCTGGATCATCGCTTTTTCGAGCGCGGGCAGTTTCCAGTCATCCGGATTCTGCCCGACCGCCAGCGCGAGGTGGGAGCCGACCACGAAAAGCTCATTTTGAACCGGCTCCAGCATCGGCGCGAGCCACGGCTCCGAGCCGGCGCGCACCACGCCGAGCACCGCGTTCAGCTCGTCGACGGTGCCGTAGGTATCAAGTTGCAGGTCATCCTTGGCCGTTCGCGAACCGCCGATGAGTCCGGTCGTTCCGTCGTCGCCGGTGCGGGTGTAAAGACGCATGGCGAGGATTGTAAGGCAATCGCAAACGGAAACGAATCGCTTCATGTCGCAGGGCTTTGGACATACGATTCGGGTGATGTCCGAATCGGGTCTCCTCAGTTATCTCCGTACAACGGCCAAGCCCGATTCGCGTGTCGCGATCGGCATCGGAGACGATCTCGCCGCGATCAACTGGAACTCGAGCGACCTGCTCCTCGTCGGTGCCGACCAGGTGCTGGACGGCGTTCACTTCGACTCGAAGGTTCATTCCCCGCGCGCCATTGGCCGGAAGGTGATGAATCGCAATCTCTCCGATTGTGCGGCGATGGCGTGCGTGCCGGTCGCGGCGATCGCGACGCTCGCCCTGCCGCGCGGCGCGGGGGAATCGCTGGCTCGCGAAATCGTCGAGGGCATCCGGGAAGCCGGCGCGCGGTTTCATTGTCCGCTCGTCGGTGGTGACACCGGCAGCTGGAACGCGCCGCTCGCGGTCACGGTCGCCGTTCTCGGCCGAAGCGCCGGCCTGACGCCGACTCAACGCAACGGCGCACGCGTCGGGGACAAGCTATTCGTCACCGGACCGCTCGGCGGCAGCATCCTCGGACGACACATCGACTTCGTCCCGCGCATCGACTGGGCGGTCGAACTCGCCTCGTGCTTCGAGATTCATGCCATGCTCGACATCAGCGACGGACTCTCGCGCGATCTGAAGCGCATCTGCGACGCATCCGGCATCGGCGCGATCGTCGATGCAGAGCGCGTGCCGATTCACGACGATTCCAGGCGACTCAACGACTCGCGCTCGCCACTGGAACACGCGCTGCATGACGGAGAAGACCACGAGCTCCTTTTCGCCGCGCCGTCGTGCGATCACCCTCACGCGATCGAGATCGGCCATTTCATCCCCGGGAGCGGCGTGTTTCTCCGCCGCGGCGAAGGCGTCGCGCCGCTCGAAGCGCTGGGTTGGGAGCATTCCCTTTGACGGTGCGCACCTTCGATTCTCACAGCCTCGCCGACACCGCCCGCTTCGCGCACGAGATCGCGCGCGACCTGGCCGCGGGTGATTGCATCGCACTCGAAGGCGACCTGGGCGCGGGAAAAACGACGTTCGTCCGTGCGCTTGTCGGCGCTCTCGACGGCGATGAACACGCGGTGTCCAGTCCCACCTTCATGCTGCTCAACATCTACCCGACGCCGCGGATGAGTGTTTTTCATCTCGATGCCTATCGCGTCGGCGGCGCCGACGATTTCGAGGCGATCGGATTCAGTGAACTGTTGGAGCAGCGCGGCGTGGTCATCGTCGAGTGGGCGTCGCGCGTCGCCGACCTGCTGCCGCAGACGCGAATATGCATTCGAATCGCCAACATCGGTGAAAACTCGAGGCGTTTTGAAGTCACGTAGAGGATCCGTTCCGGCACAAAAGCTCCGTCGGCCGATCCGTTCGATTCGGCGAGATGAAAAGAAGACGCCGGCTCGAGTGAGCCGGCGTCGGTTTCAGTTTTGCAGGTTGACGAGTTCAGCGGGCGGCCGCTTCGAGCCGCGATCCGGCTTTCGCAACCATGGTGCCGTGATCGACGTAGTTCCCGACAAGCCAGAGCGGTTTGGGCTTGTGCGATTGGCCATCCGAGATGATCTGGCGGATCGTATCGGCGACTTGCTCGGCCGAGACGACGTAGCCGCTGCATGGCTGGTAGCCGTCGCCGCCACCTTCGATCCCCATTCCGACGACCGCAGTCTGCGCGGGAACGGTGATGCCGATCTTGCGAAGGGCCTGGTAGGTCTGGCTTGCGAGTTCCATGCTGGCGCACACGAAAGCGGTCCGTCCTTCGGGGACAAATCGCGAAACGCCTTCGAGCGATAGCGGAATCACCTTCGCGTCCGGATTGAGCCGCTCGACCGCACGGCGAATGCTTTCGGCCAACGTGCCCGATGGCTGATCGATCACCAGGAAGGTGTTAACGCCTTCCTGGGCCAGATCACGCGCGACCAGGCCGGCACAGAGCTGGCGGTCGACGAGAACCGAGTGCGTCGAATAAGTCTTAGGAAGCGAATCGACGAGCACGACATTGAGGCTTCGCAGGATTAGATCGCGAAGCGTCTGTTCGGGAAGCGAACCGTGTAGGTCAACAACCGCCGTGAAGCCATTGAGGAAGCTGGGGCGAAGCGCCCCGAGATCCGCCTGCACTTCGGTATCGGGATTGAAACCGGTCAGTGCCTGCACCAGCGGCGAGTGCTGGGCATTGGACTGGCAGAGAAGCAGCCAGCGGCCGAGCGACTTTTCGCGTTCGTCGGCTTGTCCGCGCACAAACGTGCCGCGGCCGATGGTTCGTTCCAGCAGACCTTCGGCAGCGAGATCGGTCAACGCCTTGCTCAGCGTCTTGGCATTTACTCGAAATTGGCGAGCCAGAACGCGCTCACCAGGAAGTTTGCCGCTCAGGACGCCAGTTTCAATGGCCTCACGCAAGCGCTCGCGGAGGCGCTGAAACTTGTAACTGAGTCTTTGCTGTCGTTCTGCCATATCCGTCGGTCGAGTCGAATCGATGCTCACTACTCACCCCTTCCTCAGTGCCCAAGGGCTTGGAGGAGAAGGTACTGATATGTCTGATCGAACCTTCCGCGCACCACACACGGACAAACCTGGTTCAACAGACACGGAGATTGAAAAGAAACTGCCTGAACCACCTTCGCCACCCCATTTCCGGCCAGAATAACCCTGATCAAGACGCAATGGGCTTTTGGACGTTGAATCAAAATACCGGAAGTCACCTAGTGAAGCAACAGTGCTTCACATTTCCGCTTGCACGTCGGTCGAATATTTCGGAGAGTACCAATTTTGCGAGGACACATCTGTGTCATATCTGCCGATCAAATCCATACTTATGCGAACCTTGGAAACGCTGCGGGGATTGTTGTGATATTGCCGTCTCCGTGAATTGTCCGCCCGGAATTGGTACATAGGTGACATCGCACCCGACCTACCCAAGCTCCAACCCGAGCGCATCTTGCTGATCAAGCCGAGCGCGCTGGGAGATATCGTTCACACCCTTCCGGTCCTGAAGCTGCTTCGTCGGCGCTACCCGAGAGCTCATCTCACCTGGCTCATCTCACCTGCATTCGTTTCGTTAATCGAGAAGCACCCCAATCTGGATTCCACCCTGCTCTTTGACCGACGCGGACTCGCGGGAATATCGCATGGCGAGGACGGGATCGCGCGCGCCGTCGAACTCGCACGCACACTCGCTGAGCAGCAGTTCGACTTGGTCATCGACCTTCAAGGCCTGCTGCGGACGGCGATGCTTTCCATGGCAACGCGTGCGCCCGTGCGCATCGGATTCGGCTACGCGCGCGAAGGGGCGAGCTTCGCTTACACCCACCGGATCGGAACGCCACACCACGAACGCCACGCGCTGGAGCGGTATCTCGATGTGGCCGAAGCCCTGGGATGCGGCCGAGGCCCGGTCGAGTTCGATTTCGCCGTCTCGCCCGCGGATCGCGACGCCGTCGAACAGTTGGCGCCATCGTCTCCGTTCGCGGTCCTCCTGCCCGGAACCAACTGGGACACCAAGCGTTGGCCTGCCGAACACTTCGCGCGCCTCGGCAGACGCATCCGCAACGAGTTGGAGCTGCAGATCGTGATCGCCGGCGCGAAAGACGCGTTGGAGCTGTCGGCACAGATTCCGCACGATGTGAATCTCGCAGGCCGGACGACGCTGCCGCAACTGGTCGCACTCCTCGAACGCGCATCGCTCGTGATTGCCAACGACTCCGGCCCGATGCACATCGCCGCCGCGTTCAATCGTCCGCTCGTGACCCTTTTCGGCCCGACCAATCCGATCCGCACCGGCCCGTACCAGCGGCTCGACACCGTCGTTCGCTTGGATATCGCGTGCAGCCCGTGCTACGCGCGACATTGCTCGCACACGAGTTGCATGAACTGGCTGACGCCGGACAAGGTGTTTGAGCAGGCCGCGAGGACGCTCGACGCCCCGCGCGTCAGCTGATCACGTCCCGCGTTTGCGCGGCCCGCGGATCGCGTCCGCGGTGAGCGGATCGTCCGGCCACGAATGCTTCGGATATCGCGCCCGCAGATCCTTCCGCACCTGGGGATACGTATTCTTCCAGAAGCTGGCGAGATCGTTCGTCACCTGCACCGGGCGATAGTTCGGCCCGAGCAGATGCAAGAGCACCGGCACGCGCCCGCCGGCGACCCGCGGCGTGTCGGCCAGGCCGAACAACTCCTGCAATCGCACGGCGAGAATCGGCGCCGCATTCGCGATCGAATAGTCCAAAGCGATCTCGGACCCGGTCGGAACCGTCACCGATTCGGGTGCGAACTGCTCGAGCTTTCGGTCCACCGGATAGACGAGCATGGCGCGAATGCCCTCGATGATGCGCACCTCGCTCCGCGACCGCTTGCCGACGCAAGCCTGCGCGAGCATCTCGCTGAGACCGGACTCATCGACATGTGGCCAGTCGATCTCTTTCACATGCTGCGCGACAAACGCGAGCCGGTGAAGCAGCCGCGTCGCGCCCTCATCGGCAGCGATCAACTCCCTCGCGCGACCTTTGAGCGCTGCGGCCATGACGGCGCCCGCTTCGCTCGCGTCGATGTTTCCGCCGTCGCGAACTTCGCGGATCGGGAGGTCATGGAAACGCGTTCGCCGCATCGAGACGACCCTGCCGGTGGATTCTTCGTAAACGAGCGTCGTCTCGCGGGTGACCTGATGGTCCAGAAGGGTCTCGAGCCACTCGCTCTCCACGCGCGACGCGATGCTCACGCTCGCCTCGCGGGAACGCGAGCGCTCGTCCGAACGCGCATCGAGCGCAAGAAAGAACGGCCCTTCGCGCACGACGCTGGAGGGATGGAGCCGAACGCCGCCGCCGCCGACCATCACGCCGAGCGCGATGTCGCCTTCGCGTCGTCTGCAGACCCGGTCGGGGAACCCCAGCAGTGGAAGGATGAGCCGTGAGTCGATCTCCGGTGCGCCCTGTTGCTTGCGTGAGTGCGCCGGGGTGAGAGACTTTTCCGGGCGTACGCGCTTTGCGATTCGCAAGAGCTCGTCGCGTATCCGTCGAACGTTTCGGACTCCATTCCGATCCACGAACGGTTCATGCCCGTTTGACTCAAGCAGTTGCAGACGCCATTCGAGATCGCTGGAGCCGATCGTCCGCGGCGCGCGATTGGCGTAAGCATCATCATCGCGCACGAAGTCCTTTTCGCTGAGGATTGCCGCGAACGCGCACGCGGCGTCGACCTCGTTGCGCTCTACGCCCGCGAGCAGCATCCGACCGATGCGCGGATGGACCGGCAGCCGCGACAGGTGCTTTCCGAGATCGGTAATCGGCCCGCGCTCGCCGTCGATCGCTTCGAGCATCGCCAGCAGCCGTTCGCCTTGCACGATCGTTTCTTCGTCCGGCGGATCGAACCAGCCGAACGCTCGGGGTTCGTTCGTACCCCAGGCGCGGAGCGAGAGGATCGTCGGCGCCAGATCGACCCGACGGATTTCGGGCAGTTCGAACGCTTCCATCGCCGCCTGCTCGTTGCTCGTCCAGAGCCGCACGCACTGCCCCGCGCGCGTCCGACCCGCGCGCCCGGCGCGCTGTCTGGCGGAAGCCTGGCTGATCCGCTTCAGTTCCAGCCGGTCGAGCCCCCGCTTCGGGTCAAACCGCGGCACGCGCGCCAATCCCGAATCGATCACGTGCGTCACGCCGTCAATCGTCAGCGACGTCTCGGCGATATTGGTCGCGAGAATGACGCGCGTTCGCTGGCTCGGTGAAAGCGCCCGCTGCTGCTCTTCGAACGAAAGCGACCCGTGCAGCGGACGGACGTCGAGGTCCTGCCGGTCGGCCATCGCTAAGAGCATTTCCTGCGAGCGATGAATCTCATGAGCGCCGGGCAGAAACACGAGCACATCCCCGGCCTCCCGCGGCTTCGCGCCCGGCGCGCCAATCACACTCACCACCTCGTCGGCCACGCGTTCCCAGAGCCGCTTCTCGCTGGGTCGGCGATACTCGATTTCCACGGGAAACGTTCGGCCGGGCACATCGATGATCGGCGCATCGCCGAGAAACGTCGCGACGCTCCTGGCATCGAGCGTCGCACTCATCACGAGCAGTTTCAGGTCGGGTCTCACGCTCGCGCGGATTTCGCGGAGCAGCGCGATCGCCAGATCGACATCGAGCGAGCGCTCGTGAAACTCATCGAGCAGGACACACCCGATGCGATCGAGAAACGGGTCGCTCACGAGCTGTCGCGTGAGGATGCCCTCAGTGAGCACGCGGAGGCGGGTGTTGTCGGTGAGCTTTTTGTCGAATCGGACGTGATAGCCGACGTCGTTGCCAAGTGTCGAGTTGGTTTCCTGCGCGATCCGCGCGGCCGCAGCGCGTGCCGCCACGCGGCGCGGCTGCAGCATGACGAGTTGCGGATGCCCTGGCGAGAGCATGCCGCTCCGCAGAATCGCCGGGGGCACGCGGGTGGTCTTTCCGGCGCCGGGCTCTGCCACCAGGACCAGCACGCCGCGCTCGGCGAGCGTCTGAGTGATCTGCGGGAGGAAGGGGTCGATCGGAAGCGGCGTCATCGAAGCCCGAGCAGATACCAGTCGCCTACCGCTTCCGCAATCGCGACGCCCCAAGGGCGCCACAGAAAGCGAAGAACATCAACAGCACAAAAGCCGGACCGACCGGGATGGCGCGCCATTGGGCATGGATTGAACTGCCGCCAATCGCACCAAATAAACCAGTGGCGACCGAGATCGCCGAGACGACGGAGAGCTTTCGTGACAGGAGTTGCGCCGTCGCGCCCGGCAGCACGAGCAGCGCAGTGACCAGCAGCGTTCCGACCACCTGCATGCCGATGATCGTCGCGATCGCGATCAGCGTGATGAGCAGGTAATGGATCGCGCCCGCGCGCACGCCGCTCACCTCTGCCAGCAGCGGGTCCAGACAGTACGCAAGGATTTCCTTGCGCAGCGCGAGCATCGCGGTCACAACCGCCAGCAGGATCGCCGCCGAGCACGCGACGTAGAGGTTGCTGATCGTCTCGGGTTGCCCAAAGAAGAGCGTCAGGAACCCGGCCGGATCGGCGTGGCGCTGGACGAAGTAATAGCGCTGGCCGAGAAATCCCCACGCGACCGTCGCGACGAGAAAGATGCCGATCGACACGTCTCCGGTCACGGCATTGCGTCGCGAGAGTGCCCCCATCCCCAGCGCGGTGGCGAGGGAGAACGTGACCACCATCACCTGCGGCAGCCAGGGTTGGTCCAGCGCCGGGACAAGGCACATCAGGATCCACGCCGTCCCCGCGCCGCCAAAGCCGCTGTGGCCGATGCCCTCGCCGATGAACGCCCAGCGGCGCGTCACCACCACGAGCGACAGCAGCGCGCACGCGATCGCCACGCAACTGAATGCCGCCAGAGCCGTCACGCGTCCGCCTTCGTCGCATCGTCTGATTCGAAACTCAGCGACCCCTTTCCGACCGCCGCCGGCGCGAGCGACGAATGGTGATGGCCGTCGCAATTCGGATCGTTGCAGAGCGGCGTGACGGCGGCACGGGGGCCTTCGATTCCTAAAGCGTCTAGGTCACACGCGAACATGCGATGTACGAGTTCACCCGGCATGTGCTGCGGCACGTCGTGGAAGTGGATCGACTTCGACACGCACGCGATCCGGTCGCTGATGCCGGTCACCGCACGCAGGTCGTGCGAGACGAAAACGATGGTGAGGTCGAGCCTGGATTTGAGGTCGGCGAGCAGGCGCATGAACTCCTGCTGGCCGCGCGGGTCGATGCCGATGGTCGGCTCATCGAGCAGGAGCAGTTTGGGTCGCGAGACGAGCGCGCGGACGATCAAGGCGCGTTGAAGTTGCCCGCCGGAGAGTTCGCCGATCGGCGTGTGTAATTGTTCGCTCAGGTCGACTTCTCGAATGAGATCGTCGATGAATCGCCCATCGTCCGCCGACGGCGAGTGAAGCATCCCGACCCGGCCCGCCATTCCGAGTTCGATCAGTTGCCGGGTATCGATGGGCAGGTTCGTGGCGATCGTCGGGTTCTGGGGCAGATAGCCGACCCATCCGCGCCGGGTTGCCTGCCTGGGCGACAGGCCATCGATGAGGACCGTGCCGCGTGTCGGGGTGACGATGCCGAGGATGATTTTCAGGAGCGACGTCTTGCCGGCGCCGTTCGGCCCGATCATGCCGAGGGTTCCGCCGCGGGCGACCGACAGCGTCACCCCGTCCAGCACCAGCTTGTCGCGGTAGGAGAGCGAGACGTCGCGGATGTCGAGCAGCGAATCCATCAGACAGGGAGTGTAGGCCACTTGCAGTCAATTTGCATCTGGAAAAGCCGCAGATCACACCGCGATCGTGCAGACCACCTTGCGGCGGCGCGGACGCGTGTCGAAATCGATCAGCACCACCTGCTGCCATTCGCCGGTCAACAGTTTCCCGCTGGCAAACGGCACCGTCAGGCTCGGCCCGAACGTCGTCGAGAGCAAGTGGCTGTGTCCGTTGTCATCGTGCCAGGTCTGCTCGTGGTAATAGTGGGCATCATCGGGCGCGAGACGCTTGAAAAAGTTCGGCAGATCGTGCTTCACAAGTCCGGGCTCGTGCTCGACCGTTGTGATCGCCGCGGTTGAGCCGCCAATGAACAGGTGAAGCAGACCTTCACCGTCGAGTTCCCTGGCGTGCTGCAGAATGAAAGGAGTCAGGTCGATGACGTCTCCGCCGCCGTTGCTGCTGATTTCGATCGAAAAGCGTTTCATGGCGCGTAGTTCCTGAGCTTCATGAGACTACCCCGCTCGTGCCGACGCAAGGACATCCGCGAAATCTTAGGGAAACATCAGAGATTCACTCAGACCGGGATGAAACGGCCGACACTACGATGCCGCTTATGAGCACGACATATCCAAAGACACAAACGGGTCGCGAATCTGAATCGAAACGCGCCGAGGCGAGTCCGATCAACGTCAGCGACAATGAACGGATCCTTTCCACCATCGCCGGGGCCACTCTGGCGTATCTCGGCGTCAAGCGAGGCACGCTGGGCGGACTCGGGCTCGCTGCCGCCGGGGGAATGCTCGCCTATCGCGGCATGACCGGCCACTGCGGCCTCTACAGCAAGCTCGGCGTGAGTTCGGCGAAACCGGCGGCTCCGAGCAAGTATTTCGCCCGCGGCATCCATGTCGAGAGCGCGGTTACGGTAAACAAAACGCCTGCCGAGCTGTATCAGTTCTGGCGGAAGCTCGAAAACCTTCCACAGATCATGGATCACCTCGAGTCGGTTGCGGTGATCGACGAAAAGAAGTCTCACTGGACCGCACGCGGCCCCGCCGGCACGAGCGTGTCGTGGGATGCAGAGATCATCAACGATGTCCCGAACGAGACGATCGCCTGGCGCTCCTTGGCCGGCGCGCAAGTCGATAACGCGGGATCCGTGCGCTTCATTCCAGCCCCGAAGGATCGAGGGACCGAAGTGCACGTGGTGCTCGACTACATCCCGCCGGGTGGAACGCTCGGCAAGTGGGTGGCTCGACTCTTTGGCGAAGACCCCCAACTGCAGATCGAAAGTGATCTCCGCCGGTTCAAGCAGCGGATGGAAACCGGTGAAGTCGCGACCATACGCAACCAGCCACGCGGCATGTGCGAGTCCCAGACTTCGTAGCCTCAAATCTGAACTCAATATCGGCCGGTGGGCAATGCACGGAATGCTGACGCCCGCCGGCCGATCTCGAATCCCCCCTCTCAAAAACGCGAAGGTGAACCATGAAAGCGCTGACGTGGTGTGGCAAAGGCGACGTGCGAATCGAATCGGTGCCTGATCCCAAGCTCATCAACCCGCGCGATGCAATCGTCAAGGTGACGACCACCTGCATCTGCGGCTCCGACCTGCATCTCTTCGATGGGTACATTCCGAGCCTGCAGCCGGGCGATGTCCTGGGCCACGAGTTCATGGGCGAGGTGGTCGAGCTCGGCAGCGCCGTGAAGAATCTCAAGATCGGCGACCGCGTCGTTGTCCCGTTCAACATCGCGTGCGGCAACTGCTTCTTCTGCCGGAAGAAGATGTTCGCCTGTTGCGACAACTCGAACCCCAACGCCACCGTTACGGAAAAACTTTACGGCGCGCCGGCTAACGGCATGTTCGGCTATGCGCACATGTTCGGCGGCTACGCGGGCGGCCAGGCGGAGTACGTCCGCGTGCCGTTCGCGGACGTCGGGCCGATGAAGATTCCCGACGGACTACCGGACGAGAAGGTCGTCTTCCTCACCGACATTTTCCCTACCGGTTACATGGCTGCCGACAACTGCAACATCCAGGAAGGCGACACCGTGGCCATCTGGGGTTGCGGGCCCGTCGGGCAGTTCGCGATCCGCAGCGCTTTTCTGCTGGGCGCCCACCAGGTCATCGCGATGGACGACGTGCCCGAACGCCTGCGCATGGCCGAGGAGGCGGGCGCGAAGACCGTCAATATTCATGACGAATACGTGTACGACAAGCTGCTCGCCTTCACCGGCGGCCGCGGCCCGGACTCGTGCATCGATGCCGTCGGCCTCGAAGCGCACGGACAAACCATCGATCACTACTACGACATGGCGAAAATCAAGACGGGCCTCGCCACCGATCGCCCTCACGCGCTCCGGCAGGCAATCAATTGCTGCCGCAAAGGCGGAACGGTGAGCGTGCCCGGCGTGTACGGCGGCTTCCTCGACAAGTTCCCGTTCGGCGCCGCGTTCGGCAAAGGCCTGACCTTCAAGATGGGCCAGACGCACGTGCAGAAGTACCTGCCGGCGCTACTCGAAAAGATCCAACAGGGAAAGATCGACCCGAGCTTCGTCATCACCCACGTCAGGCCACTGTCGGCCGCGCCGGAGATGTATGAGATGTTCCGCGACAAGCAGGACAAGTGCATCAAGGTCGTGCTCAAACCGTGAACTACGAAGCGAGAATTGCCTCGATCGCTTTGAGCTCGTCTTCCGACAGCGCCGGCGCATCCGCAAACTTCGCATTCTCGATGATCTGAGAGGGCCGCGACGCGCCGATGAGCGCCGTCGTGATCGCCGTCCCGCTCTGCGGGCGAAGCGTCCACGAAAGCGTCATCTGCGCGAGGGATTGTCCCCGCGACTTTGCGATGTCGTTCAGCTTGTTGAGCTTCGCCACCAATGGCGGCGTGACGTTCGACTCGCGCAGGAATCCGCCGGGCTGTTTTACGCGGCTGTCGTCCGGGACGGCACCGAGATACTTCCCCGTGAGCAGCCCTTGCGCCAGGGGACAGAACGCGATGGTGCCGATGCCGAACCGCCCGGTGACGGGCAGCAGTTCCTTCTCCACCCAACGATTGAGCATGGAGTAATTCGGCTGGTTGATGATCGGCTTTACCCACCCATTTTTCTCACAGATGCGGACGACGTCGGCCATCTGCGCGCCATTGTAGTTGCTCACGCCAGCGTAAATTGCCTTGCCCTGGCGCACGGCCGTGTCGAGCGCAAAGAGCGTTTCTTCGAGCGGCGTGTTCGGGTCGAAGCGGTGTGAGTAGAAGATGTCGACATAGTCGAGTTGAAGTCGCTTGAGCGACGCATCGAGTGAGCTGAGAAGATACTTCCGCGAGCCCCACTCGCCATAAGGGCCGGGTTGCATGCGATATCCGGCTTTTGAGCTGATGATCAATTCGTCGCGATAGGCGGCGAAATCGTCTCTGAGGATCCGGCCGACGCGCTCTTCGGCACTGCCGGGCGGCGGGCCGTAGTTGTTCGCGAGGTCGAAGTGCGTGATGCCACGGTCAAACGCCGTAAAGAGCATCTGCCGGCAGTTCTCATGGAAGCTCGTCTCATCTGCGTGACGGACCGCATCGGTTCCCGCCGCACCGAAATTGTGCCAGCAGCCGAGGCTGATGGCGGGAAGCAGCAGGCCGGAGTTGCCGCAACGGCGAAACCAGGACGGTTTGGTGTCGTAGCGATGCTCGTTGGCGACATATTCAATCATGGCGCCATCGTAGCTTTCAGCGTGCCGGCCGGTCAGGCTCGAGCATTTTTTATGTCGCTCTCATCCGCAAGGCGTCCGTGGAAACAACAATTTTGTGCAGGTTCCGGCGCAAGCGGGTGCACAATAAATCGCGATATAAGCTTGGCTTGAGAACAAAATGAAGTGCTTTGCCAAGTTGGACGCACGCCATTCCTGACATTATTTGATTGCAGTCGTATGACAGGTTGTTATTTTGTCGACCGATAAGTCGGGAACGTGTGAAAGACACCACAACCGCAACGTGTTTTTCTACCGCAGCTTCCACATCTACTTTTCAGGGAGAGATCATGTCGAAATTTTCAGTTCTCGCCGCGGCGTCTCTTATTGGTTCGGCGGCGATCGCCCAAGCCGGTGTTTTGACCGTCTCGGGCGCGTTGACGTCCACCGACCCCGTCTACAATCGCCTGTCATCGGCGACCTCGCTTTCGGGCGTCGGCACGGCTGTCGCCTACGACACCTACACTTTTACGGCCGACACCGGACCGTACTCGGTCCAAGTGGATGCCACCGCGGGCGGCGTCGGCAGCGCGACCGGGCTCGACAGCTACGTCTTCGTCTACACGACCCTTACGCCCGCCACCCCGATCGCCGGATTGGTCGGCGGCGATGATGATTGGCCCGATCCCGATGGCGCGGGGCCGATCAGTGCGTTCGATGGCTCGCTCCTGCCCAGCAGCGGCTCTTTCGGCCCGGGCACGACCACCAGCGTGCTCACCCTCACGCCGGGCAACACTTACACCGTCGTGGTGACGGCGTTCGATAACGCCACTCTCGCAGACGGCCTCGGACCGTACACGCTGACCGTCAACGGCGCCGTGATTCCCGAGCCCGTCTCGATGTCCGCGATCGCCGGCGCAGCCCTGCTGCTTCGTCGACGCCGGGCCTGATTCAGCTCTTTGATCGCCGCTCGCGGTGCGAAAAGTTTGTCCGTGAAATAAGCGATCGGCGGACACGAATGGTGTCCGCCGATCGGTCGTTTCCGGTTCATCATGCGCGTGTGCTGATGCCAACGCACGTGCCGAGGCGTTCGAAGCAGATCAAGCCGCAATCGGCAGCACATACCACAGCACCGCCAGGAAATGGCACACGCTGCCCGCGCTCACGAATCCGTGCCAGATCGCGTGGTTGAAAGGCAATCGTTCCCACACGTAGAAGATGACGCCAAGCGTGTACGCCAATCCTCCGGCCACAAGCCACGCGAGCGCGCCGCCGGGCATCATCTCGAGCATCGGCTTGACCGCAACGACCGCCAGCCAGCCCATCCCGATGTAGAGCCCGACCGAAAACAGCGGCCACTTCTCGATGCACAGGCACTTGTAGAGCGTGCCGACGATCGCCAGAAGCCAGACGATGCAGAAGAGGCTCCAGCCCCACGGCCCGCGCAGGCAGACGAGCATGAACGGCGTGTAGGAACCCGCGATCAGCAGGTAGATTGCCGAGTGATCGAGCACGCGCAGCGTCTTCTTCAGTGGCCCGGGCCGAACCGCGTGATAGCCCGTGGACGCCGCGTAGAGAATCACCAGGCACGAGCCGAAGATGGTGAAGGTGACGATCCGCCACGGGTCGCCGCTGCTGCTGGCGAAAACGATCAGGGTCACCAGCCCGGCGACCGCCGCGATCGCCGAGAGCCCGTGCGTGATCGCATTGGCGATTTCTTCGGCGAGCGTTTGCTCGCCGTGATCGATCGTGCGCTCGTGGTTCTTCGGGTCGCAATTCAAGGCTGAATACTTTACGCGGTCGACGGTCCGAAATCGTCGCGCCCGCCGAATAATCGTGAACGCCGACGTCACATCGAACGCTGCATGTCGATCACATCCGGCGTGATCAGTAGTTGTCCCAGACGCCCGGCGTCACCAATTCGACCGAATGATTGTCCGGGTCGCGAAGATAGATGCTCTGGCCGCCACCCTTCCAGCGTGTCTGGCTCTCGATGGCGATGCCCAGTTCGTCCAGTCGCTTCTTCCACGGAGCCAGTCGATCCTCTGCGATCGCAAAGGCAAAGTGCTGGACGCCCCGCGCACCGTGCCCGGGAACCCTGCCGGCGCCCGTATCGATCGCGGTCTCCGATTCGCCTCGATCAAAGAGCAGCAGCACGTTTTGCCCGCCGACGTCGAGCGCGACGAGTCGCGGCGAATCGAGCATGACTTTCAATCCAAACACGTCAGTGTAGAACCGTTTTGAGCGAGCGAGGTCGTCCACATAAAGACCCGTCTCGAGGACGCGATCGAGGGTCGGCTGGTTCATCCCGGGATCGTAGCGCGACGCGGGGACCTTTGTCACTTCAGCTTCAGCGGCACGCCATCCTCTTCGAAGCCGCGGATCACGCGCTGGATGTCCTTTACGGTCAGGTTGATGGTCTCCGTGCCGACGACGATTTTCTCGTACAGCTTCGGATCGTTCAGCAGCAGCGCCAGCGTACCGTCGCCGTGATCCATCTTGCCGGTGATGGACTTCATGTCTTCCATCACGGTGGCGAGCTTGTCGAGGTTGCGCTTCAGGCCGTCGGACACCTCGTTGATGCGCGCCTCGGTGTTCTTGATCGTCCCGCGCGCATCGGCGGTGGCTGAGCGGATGTCGGTGACGGCGGCGTTGGCGTTCTGCGGCAGCGTCTGCAGGTTCTCGCTGATCGTCTTGAAGTTCGCGGTCACGACGGCGGCGTTGTCGGACGCTTCGCGAAATTTCGCGATCGCGGTCTTGATGTCGCCTTGCACGGCCGTATCGCCGATGACGGCCTGGATCGATTCCATCACCTTGCCTGCCCGTGAGATCTGCTCGTTGAAGTTGTTGACCGCGATCTTGAAGTCGGTCATCACGCCGGTTTCGCGAAACTCCTTCACGGCCGACTTCATCTCGCTGGCGAGGTCCGTGAACTCTGGCGGCAATACGCCGAGGCCGACGTATTTCGCGTTCACCGTCGATCCGTCGGCCAGCTTGCCGGCCCCGGGCCCCTCGGGTGGGACGCCCAGCTCGATGATCGCGCCGGCGCCGAGAAAGTTGGGGATCTTGATGCTCGCCGTCACGTTCTCGGGCAGCGGCTTGGACTTCTCGATCTCGGCATCGATGATGACGTAGTTCGGCACCTTGTCGAGCACGAGGGTTACGCTCTTGACCGTGCCCACCTGCGTGCCCAGATACTTCACGGCCGACCCTTCGCTGATGCCGTCGCCGCGGTCGCTGTAGAAGTTCACCCGTACCTTTTCGCCGGCAAAAATCGAGCCCAGCGAGCCTCCGAAGATGATGATCAGGAAGCCCAGCGTGATCAGCGCGAGCAGAACGGTGCCGCCGACGAACCAATTGCGCTTGTACGGACTCATCAAGAAGAAGCTCCTTCGCGGCGAAGCGTAACGGAAATCCGTGTCGATCTCACGCACCGCAGGGTCTATCATGTCAGCCGGGTGACTTACAGGAGCAATCGCATGCGAGCTGGATGTTTTTCGATCGTCGCACTGATGGTGCTGGTGTCGTGTGTCTATTTACTCGGCGCCGCCAACGTTTTCGGCGACGACACGCCAACCACTCGACCGGCGAGCGCGCTCGACCATGTCGTGAAGGACATCGACGGCAAAGACGTCGACCTGGCGCAGTACAGGGGCAAGGTCGTCCTGATCGTCAATGTCGCCAGCCGCTGCGGCTACACCAAGCAATACGCCGGTCTCGAAAAGCTTTACGAAGCCCACAAGGACGCCGGCCTCGTCCTGATCGGCTTCCCCGCCAACAACTTCGGCGGCCAGGAACCGGGGACGGATGCCGAGATCAAGCAGTTCTGCACCGGCACCTACCACGTCAGCTTCCCGATGATGAGCAAGATCAGCGTCAAGGGAGACGACAAGGCGCCGGTCTACAAGTTCCTCACCGGGAAAGAGACGGCCGGCGAGTTCGCGGGCGAGATCGGTTGGAACTTCAACAAGTTTCTCCTCGACAAGTCCGGCAAGATCATCGCCCGCTTCGAAAGCAAAGTCGCGCCCGACAGCAAAGAGCTGACCGATGCGATCGAGAAGGCCCTGGCGAACTGATGTCGAGCCGGCGTCACGGTCACGCTTCGCGACGCGATAGCGCTTCGATAGAATGAGGCGCGTGATCACCGAGCTCGACCAACAATTCCTCCGCCGCGCGATGCGCCTGGCGATGAACGGCCGCGGCCACACCGAGCCGAACCCGAGCGTCGGCTGCGTGCTGGTGAAGAACGGCCAGACCCTCGGCGAAGGCTGGACGCAAGCGTTCGGCGGCGCGCACGCCGAGCCGACGGCGCTGAACGACTGCAAATTGCTCGCCAACGATCCGGCCGGCGCGACCGCGTACGTCACGCTCGAACCGTGTTGCCACACGAATAAGAAGACGCCGCCGTGCGCGCCGAGGTTGATCGAAGCGAAGATCGCGCGCGTGGTGATCGGCTGCCTCGACCCGAACCCGGATGTGAACGGCAAGGGCGTGGCGATGCTTCAGAACGCGGGGATCGAGGTCGAGTGTCTGCGGGGCGCAAAGCCCTCTGGTCCCCTCGCCCCCGTACTCGGGGGAGAGGGCCAGGGTGAGGGGGAGAGCGCTGGCAAGGTTCAAGATGCTCGACGTCCGCGAGACACTATCCCCGCACCCCAGCCCTTTCACCCGGGTACGGGGGAGTTGGATGCCTCGCACTTCCAGCAGCTCATTGCACCGTTCGTCAAGGATCTTCTCCAGCGACAATCTTACGTCACACTGAAATGGGCGCAATCGGCAGACGGCTACATCGCGGGCAATGGTGGAACACGGGTGCGTATCTCCAACGACCTGTCAACGAAAGTCATCCATCAACTCCGAAGTCGGACCGACACGATGATGGTCGGAATCGCCACGGTACGGGCTGACGATCCGTTGTTGACCATTCGCGGCGTTGCGTCCGCCCGCCGTTTGAAAAAATGGATTCTCGATCCGCTTCTCGAGGTCAACGCGGAAGCGAGGCTCTTTGCCGAGACGCGCGCAGGTGAGGTCGCGGTCTTCTGCAATTACGATGCGTTCCACTCTGCGAAAGCTGATTTCCTTCGCGCTCGCGGCGTCACGCTCTTCGACACCGATGGATTGAACGGAATGAAGGCCGGTGGATTTCACCTCGCTGAAGTAAGGGCGCGATTGAGCACACGGCTTGCCGGGACACACGTACTCGTAGAATCGGGCGGGCGCCTCGCAACTTCGCTCTTCGAATATGGTCCGGACTTCGTCGATCGACTTTGGGTGATTCAATCGCCCGTCGCAATCAATCAACCTGATGCGATTGCCGCTGCGACCATCCCACCCCACTTCCTTCCCGTCGCCACCGTAAACCTCGCCGGCGACGTCCTCACCGAATACCTCAACACGCAGAGCCCGGCATACTTCGCGCCGGTCCCCTCTGCCGACTTCGTCCTTGCGCACGAAGGCGCCGCACCGCGGTAATTCGGCCGTGCGAACCGCGAGCCGGACCGTTCGGCCTCGCGCTGCAGATCGGCCGGGCGCGGCCTGCGCCAATGGTACGGCCAGTGAGGCGAATCAATGGATTGAACCTTGACGAGGGCGTCCCTCGCGACGAATCCTGTACAGAATGAATCTGGTGGTGGATTCGTCGCAGGAAATCGGCCGGAGTGACCTGCCTAGGGCCGCCCCGTCCGCCGAAGCACCGACAGGGAGTGCGATGCGGCGCATCAAATCCAGCCTTGGCCCAATGCAAAATCGTTCCAACCCCGCGTGCCCACCGTGGCCCACAATTACCCATTCCGGAGCATTTTCGGGTGCCCATCTTTCCGCGCAGCGCTTCAAAGATCGAAAAATGCAGCCGAACGCCGTATCTCACTACTCGTTTCAACCGGGATTCAAACGACCATGACACCCACGCCGATCATCACCCCACCCCGCTGCCAATACCCCTGGACGCCCGACGTTGGCGACGGCACCTACGCCAACCCGGTCCTCTGCGCCGACTACTCCGACCCGGATGTGATCCGCGACGGTGAGCGTTCCGCTACCGACGGCGACGATTTCTGGCTCACCGCATCGAGCTTCAACTGCACGCCCGGCCTGCCGATCCTTCACTCGCGAGATCTCGTGAACTGGACGATCGTCAACCACGCGATCCAGAACAACCCCGACCCGCGCGGCGTGTTCGATCTCCCTCAGCACGGTTGCGGCGTCTGGGCGCCGGCGATCCGCAAACATGCGGGCCTGTTCTGGATCTTCTTCCCGATGCCGGATGAAGGCATTTACGTGACCACCGCCGCCGATCCGCGCGGCACGTGGAGCGCGCCGTGGTGCCTGCTCGAAGGAAAGGGCTTCATCGACCCGTGCCCGCTGTGGGATGACGATGGCAAGGCGTATCTCGTTCACGCGTTCGCCAACTCGCGGTGCGGAATCAAACACAGGCTCCGCGTCGTCGAAATGTCGCCGGATGCACGCACGCTCATCGGCGAGGGGAAGATCGTCTTCGATGAACCCGAGCGCCATCCCACCTGCGAAGGGCCGAAGTTCCACAAGCGCAACGGCTACTACTACCTCAGCGCGCCCGCGGGCGGCGTGAAGTTCGGCTGGCAACTCATCCTCCGCTCGCGGAGCCCGTTCGGGCCTTACGAAGAAAAAGTCGTCCTCGCGCAGTGCGACACGGCGATCAACGGGCCGCATCAAGGCGCACTGGTCGATCTACGCCCGGCGTTTACTCCACCTTCATCCCTCCCCCCTCCGCCGTCATCCCTTCCCGAAGAGTGGTGGTTCGCGCATTTCCAGGACGCGGACGTGTTCGGCCGGATCATTCACCTTCAGCCGGTGCGGTGGGAGAATGACTGGCCTCTCATCGGGATCGAGCAGGACGCGAACGGCGTCGGCAAGCCCGTCCTGACGCATCGAAAGCCTTCCGTCCCGACGCAGCCCATCGCGGTCCCGCAGACGAGCGACGATTTTGCTTCGCCGACGCTCGGCCTGCAGTGGCAATGGCACGCGAACCATCGCGACGACTGGCACTCACTCGTCCGGTCGCCCCGCTCACTCTGGCTCCGGGCCGCCAGGGCATCCGCGAAGTTCGCCGAGGTACCGAACCTGCTGCTGCAGAAGTTCCCCGCGACGCGGTTCGTCGTCGAGACCGAGATCGCGCTCGACACCGCCGATGAATCGATCGACGCCGGCCTGATCGTGACGGGCCAGACACACGCGGCCATCGCGCTCTCGCATCGCGCCGGCAAGCCGATCGCACGGCTGTTCGTGAACGAAATCGAGGCCGCGTGCGTCGAACTCCCGGCCGCGCAAGCAAGGCTCCGCGTGAACGTCGAGCAAACCGGGCGATGCACGTTCGCGCTGGCAACCGACTCACGCGGCTTCGAACCGGTCGGCGAACCGTTCCAGGCGACGCCGGGTAAATGGATCGGCGCAAAGGTCGGCGTGTGGTGTCGGTCGATCCGCAGGGACGAGGACGAAATCGGTGCGACCGTCCGGCGATTCGACTTCTCGTGAGTGTCCGTTAACAGACAGGAGCATTTTGAGCAATCGCCGCCGACATCGACCCGAAGGAAGGAGGAACACGTCAAGATGCCCGCGCGAGGGCATCGGCATCTTTTTTCGCTATTTTTCGGCGATCGTTCGGATTGACGCACCGACCGGCTTGGATACTAATCAGATTCACGCACGTCGGAGGACGATGTCGCCACCCCTCTTTTGGCACGACATCCGAACCACCCGAACCCGGAGGAAATCATGGACCGCACCGCCGTCACGCGTCTGAGTTTTCGTCGCCAATCGGCCATCGCGCTCGCCGTTTCGATCGCTGCGGTCGCCTCGCAGAGGGCATCGGCCGTCTTTAGTTTCACGAAGGTCGTCGACGTCAACACGCAGGCGCCATCCGAAAATCTGGGCTTTACCTATAGAACGTTCGGCCGGCCCGCGATCAACAGCAGCTATATCACCTATCGCGCCGCGACGACGAGCCCGAACTTCGGCATCCGGGCCGTCGACCGTGCCTCGCCTGCCAACGTCCTGACGCGCATCCACAAGCTCGACCCGAGCATCGGCACCCAGACGATCCTGACCGACCCGAGCACGTCGCTGAGCGACGTCGCCTTCAAGGTCGTGCCGCCGTCGGGCGGATCGCAGCCCAATGAGTATTTCACCACGGGCAACACGTTGAACTTCGCCGCCATCGGCGCGGGCGCGCCGCAGATTTACGACGGCAACGTCGTCTTCACGCGCTTCGGCGCGGGGGCGGCAGCGAAGAACATCAATCTCGTCGGCTTCAACGCCACCGACAACAACGCCGCGACTTTCGCAGGCGTCGCCGTCGACGGCCTGGACCTGGTTCCCGGCGGTGGCGGCGCGACGTTCTCCAGCTTCGGCGACTATCTCGACCACAACATCACCAAGAACCCGCTCAACCAGAAAGGCTCGATCGCCTTCGAAGGGTTCTGGTCGCCCTTCGCCGCGGATGCCGGCATCTATCGCTGGGATCAGGCCACCGACACCATCACCCGCGTCGCCGACAAGAACGTCGCCATCCCCGGCCTCGGCGGGACGTTCAACAGCCCGGCGGCGCTGGCGCGGACCCACGTCGAGAACCAGACCTCTATTGGTCATCCCGGCCTGCCGGTGGACGAGCGCACGTGTCGGCCGTCCATCGCCGGGCAGATCGTCGGCTTCAGCTACGACGACCTGGCGACCAAGTCCGGCGCCTACCTTCACTACAACGGAAGCGTCCACACGATCGCCGACACCAACACGCCCCACCCATCCCTCGGCGGGACGTTCGGCCGATTCCATGAAATCTCCACCGTCGGCAGCGCCACCGCCTTCATCGCGACCGGCGACAGCGGGGCGAGCCTCGGCGGCGAGGTCGGCATGAGCGGGCTCTATCTCAACCTCTGTGGCAACAACATCGAAGTGATCAAAGAAGGCGACATCCTCAACGGTCGCGACGTGACGAACGTGCAGATCAGCCATCGCGGGCTGGGGCTCGCGGCCGGCAACTCGCTCTTCGCGTACCTCGAACTCACCTTCCGCGTGAACTTCGCCGACATCAACTATCCCGAGGCGATCTACAAGACCAGCACGCCGCTGCTCTGCTACGCCGTCGCCACCGGCTTCGCCAACGGCAACGCGACTGGCACCTCGCTGGTCACGACGCCGATCGGATCGACGACGTTCGAGACGCCCGTGTTCGACGTGAATGACCGCCTGCGCGTGCAGATGCACGCGACGCAAGGCAACGGCGTGGACGCGATCTTCAGCGGCGACCTGGAGGCCGACCTGTACGGCGTCGACGGCGCGCCCGGCAACAACACCGCACTGATCGACTTCACTCGCAGCGCCGCCGGCGCGATCGTTCCCGAGGCGATGTCAACAACCTTCAACCAGCCCGTGCTGCTCGAGAGCCTGCAACTGATGGACTTCGGCCCGAATGATTCCGCGCTCATCGACATCGCCGGCACGTCCATGATCGTGAGCGGAGCGAACTATCCCGATGGAATGATTCCGTTGAATCACTTATTCCTGAATGAGGGAGATGTTCTGAAAGTCGCTTGGGATGGAACCAACGGCGGCGGCGACGGCTTCAGTTTCAACGGCATCGGATTCATCGCGGTGCCGGAACCGGTTCTGGCGACGAGCCTGATCGGATTTGCGCTCATCCGGCGGCGTCGCGCTTGCGCCAGATGATCGCACACGACGCGATCAGACCGACCAGCCCGCCGACATAGCCGCCGAGGTGAATGCCGAACACCGCCATGAACCTCCGTGGCCGCATTTCATCGCGGGCGAGCATCTGCGCGAAGTCGCTCGAAAATCGCGTGAAGAATCCGCTCGAGCCGAGCGCTCCGCCGATCGCGGCAAAGGCGATCGCTGTGAGACCGATGACAGGGATCAGCCAGAGCATGGCCCGCATGCGAAGCCGCGGTCGCGCCCCGAGCGTGTTGGTCACCAGCATCGCCGCCCCCGCGATGAGGCCCGCCGACCAGGTCGCGAGCATGCCGATCCGCATCGCCTGCAGATCGAGCGTGCCGCGATGCATTTCGGGATTCGCCGCGACCTCCGCGCTCACGCGCTCGGCGACGGCCTTGCCGAAGAGAAAATATTCGATGCTGATGCGCGAGGTGATCAGGTCGTTGGCGATGCCGTACACGATCGCGAAGACGACGCAGAGAAAGAGGAACGCATACTCGCGCCAGCGGGTGGCATGCCGGCGGTTCTGTTTCAGGTCGAGAATCGCGAGCATCGCGAAGATTGAGAGCCCGATCGCGATGCGCACCGGCAGCGAGTCGTCCGAGATCATCCATCGCCACGCGTTGAGCATCCTGATCAGCGACCTACCTTTGCCATTGCATGATGTAAAACAGCGGCACGACCTGTTCATCCCGCATCGACGGCCGCTGTGCGACGGCCTCGTCGGTCGGGCGCGGTTCGAGAAACGTCACGAGCGAGAAACCGTTCGACAGGAACGCTTTCATATACGCTTCGAACGGCCGGTGATAGTTCTGAATGTCGATCCTCGCCCAGCACGCCCGCATCGGCCGCTCCGTGAAGTATTCCTCGACGGCCACGTGCAGCTTCGCTCCGTTCGCATCGCGGTACCACGCCGCCGGCCGCGTCGTCACGAAGGACTGCAGGTTGGCGACGAGCAATCGCCCGCCGGGCTTGAGCACGCGCGCCGCCTCGCGGATCGCGGCGCGGAAATCGGCGATGTCGATCAGCGTGAGATACATCACGGCGAGGTCGAAGCACGCATCCTCGAACGGCAGCGTCTCGGCCACTGCCTTGATATACGCCGCGGAAGGGTCACGAGTTCGCGCGGCTTCCAGAAGCGCCGTCGTCGGATCGATGCCGACCGTCCGCGCGCCGCGGTCGCGAAGCATCCTGCAGAATCGCCCTTCGCCGCAGCCGATGTCGATCACGTCGAGATCACGCACGTCTCCGGCGAGCCGAAGCATCGGCTCATCGAGCAGAAACACGCGATTCACCTCGCCGGCGTCGATCGATTCAATCCACCCGGGCGCGGACTTCTCCCAACTCGGCGGCGCGGTTCGGAACGGGTCGTCCATACGGGCCGATTGAATCACAGACGAGTCCGCGGCGGTAGGGATCGCGCCGGATGCGCATTCCCTTCCGCCGCTGACGCGGCCGATTCAGTCGTTGTCGCCTCACCCGAGCAACTCATTCAGCGAGCCGTCATTGCGGTCGCGCTTCAGCGTGGGCGTTGTGCCCACACCCAAGAGCGACATTCCGTACCGCTGCGCAATGATCAGCAGATCGTCGAAGTTCACGGTGCCGTTGTAGTTGAAGTCGCCCTGCTGGAACGTGCGGTTGGACTTGCCATAGTTCTGGGCGACGATGAGCAGGTCATCGAAGTTGACGATGCGGTTTCGCGTGGCGTCGCCTGCCAGGATGAATTGGTTGAACACATCCGAGTTGCTCGAGATCACCGCGCCGTTGGCGCCGAAGATCGCACCCGCGGGGATGCGGAAACGATAGGTTCCGTCCGTCGCATTCGTCGGCAGCGTGAAGATGACCGTCGAACCCTGCACCAGGGCCGCCGTCGCCGAATGGGTAGTGACACCCGTCGTATTGTTAGTCACTTCGAGATCGCCCGGCGTCACCGACGCCGCCGAAACCGCGCCCATGAAAAAGTAGAATACCTCGCGCGTGTCGATGTTGAACTCGGTGCCGATGAGGATCGGCGGCTGCACGAACGCGGGTCTGAAGTCCACCTTGACATTCGCGCTCCCCATGACGATGCCGGACTCCGTCACCGGTGTTGCGAAGCCAGGGCCCGAAGCCGTGACGTTGTACGTGCCGGGAGTGAGTCGCAGGCTGTAGCCGCCGGAGGAGAAAGTGGTCGTTGTGAAGACGGCGTTGTCGCTCGTGCGGGTGGCGGTGATGGTCGCGCCGCCGAGTTCCTCGCCGATGTTGTAGTAGTTGTCTGCCGTCACATTGTCGTTGAACGCGACGCCGGTGAGGAACTTGCCGGTCACGTTCTCGTTGTATCCGGTCTGAATCGCCCAGTAGTTTTTGTAGGTCGATGAATCGCTGTGTCCGTAGCCGACGCCGACCTCATCGAACGCCTGGTTCCACGCGTCCATCGCGAGCAGGTGGATGCGATGGCCGGGGTTAGGGCTGTTGCCGTCGACGAGCAGCGCCTTGAGCGGTTCGAGCGCGGCGGTGTAGCCCGAGAAACTGCCCGCCGAGATCGACTCGATGTAGTTGTTGGCACCGTCCCACCAGGTCGGCAGCACATACCCCGCATCGCGCGCCATCTGGTTCGGCCATTTGCCGGTCACGGCGCTCTGGTGGCCGAAGTAATTGAACGTCGCCATCTCGACGGCGTGGCCGCGGGCCGAATCGGTCAGGAGCGGATTGATCGCCAGCGGCGGCTGCGGCGTGGCATCGGTCAGCGGGACCGACACGCCGAAATCGACCGCAAACTGCGGCGGATTCGCCCGGGCACGGTTCAGCAACTCGACAAAGTACTGCTCCGTCGGCGTCGGCGATACCGCGGTCATCATCTGGCGCGACTCCAGCGATTCGGTGTGCGGCTTGAACGCCGACGACGAACGATTTCGATCTTCTTTCACAACAACCTGCCTTGTTAAGGACTTCACGCGTGTTCGGATAGGTCTCCGGGGTTCAATGCGTGAAGGCAACACCAAAGGCATCACCGGTGGAAGAATTTATCTTTACGACCTGATCGCCTACGCCCAACCACCATCGTCCCCATCGCGAACGCCGCCATCCCCGTCGGCTCCGGCGTCAGCGTGTTGACGCGCGTGATCAACTCTCTCAGCGAGATGTCCGTCGCGGCCATCGCGCTGGTCAAGGGCGTGTTGATGCCCACGTGGATGTGCCCGGCCGCGACCGTCTGGTACGGGTCGCTCGCGCCCGCATGGATCGACTGGTACCACATGCCGTGGTAGCCGATGAACTCCGACAAAAACCCGCCGGCGAGCGTCGTCGAACTCGTGTCGACGAACGCGTTGACGCCCAGCCCCGCCGCGTTCACCGCATCGCGGATCTGCGTTTCGGGCAGTGTCGAGTGGCGGATGAAGTTGCCGGCCACCGAACTATCCGGCGGCGCGGGCGTGGGCCGCAGCGGCGCGAGGTAATCGTTGATCCAGTTGATGCGGTTGGCGGTGCGGTCTTCCACTTCCCAGTTCGAGCCGGCCGACCCGCGGCTGAAGGTGATGATCGCGACCGGCTTGACCTGGTCGGCGATGCGCCACCAGTCTTCGCTCGTATCCTGGTAATCGACTTCGAGATCGCCGTTGCCCTTGGGGTTGGCGGTCACGCCGCCGGGGAACTCAGGGAAGTAGGAGTAAATGTTGTACCCGCGGCCCTCCCAATTCCCGCCGACCCAGCCATCCGGGTTCTGCGTGGCGCTCGTGCTGAACCGCCGGACCATCTCGTTGCTCGGCGGCCAGTAGCCGGTGAGGAGGATGTTGTTCGTGAACGCGGCCGAAACGAAACCGCCAGCCCAAAGGGTGAACGCGAGCGCCGCAGCGCGCGTGGCAATCGCAATCGAATCGAGTCGCATGGTCCTTCGCCTCTCTTTCTGAACTGACCCTCAGGCTCGTGGTCGAGCGAGCGCAACTTAACAAATCCGGTGAAATCGATCTATTTCAATCGGCCAAATCCCGGCCGGATGGTGCTCGGGCCCTACGATTCCGTCACTCACATGCCACATAGCTTCGACAACTCCATATGGCTGCCGGCAGAGATCGACCGCGTATTCGCTTTCTTCGGCGATGCGCTGAACCTTCAGTCGATCACGCCGACGTTCCTCGATTTTCAGATCCTCACGCCGCCGCCGATCGAGATGCGCGCAGGCACGCTGCTCGACTACCGCATCAAACTCCACGGCATTCCGATTCGCTGGCGGACGAAGATCACCTGCTGGCAGCCGCCTACGAAGTTCGTCGACGAGCAGATCAAAGGCCCGTACCGCCAGTGGATTCACACGCACACGTTCGAACCGAAGGACGGCGGCACGCAGATCACCGACCACGTCGTCTACAGCCACTGGGGCACATGGGTGATGGAGAAGCTGCTCGTGCGGCGGGATATCGAAACCATCTTCGCTTATCGGGAGAAGCGAATTCGGGAGTTGCTGGCGGGAAACGCAAGGTGAGGACAACTTTACAGAACGACTTCAGTTGATTGGGCTGCCGACCGATGCCGATGCGTCCGCGGACTGCCGTGCCTCACGCCTTGAGGATGTTCCCCCGCTCCGCCACACCCTTCATCGCGTTCCGCGTATCGATGATCAGCTTCGCGTGCTTCGCGACCAGCGCGTAATCCACCTTCGCGTGATTCGTGCTGATGACGACGACGTCGTAGCTCGCGATCGATTTCGCATCAAGCGCGACGCTCTTCATCTGCAGGTTGTGATGGCGCATCTTGTGCGTCTGCGGGACGTGCGGGTCGTGGTAGTCGACCTTCGCGCCCAGATGTTCGAACTTCTCGATCAGCTCAAAGCTCGGGCTCTCACGCACATCATCCACATCCGGCTTGTACGCGAGTCCGAGTACGAGGATGCGGGCGTTCTTCATCGCGGTGCCGCGGCTGTTGAGCGCGAGCAGCGTCTTCTGCACGACGTATTCGGGCATGGCGCGGTTGATCTCGCCGGCGAGTTCGATGAAGCGGGTGACGTGGCCGTACTCGCGGGCTTTCCACGTGAGGTAGAACGGGTCGATCGGGATGCAGTGGCCGCCCAGGCCCGGGCCGGGGTAGAACGCCTGGAAGCCGAACGGCTTGGTCTTGGCGGCATCGACCACTTCCCACACGTCGATGCCCATCGCATCCAGCACGACCTTCATCTCGTTCACCATCGCGATGTTCACCGCGCGGTAGATGTTCTCGAGCAGCTTCGCGGCCTCGGCCACCTCAGCGCTGCTGACGGGGATGACGGTCTTGATCGCCTTCTCATACAGCGCGACGGCCACCTTCCCGCTCTCCGGGTCGATGCCGCCGACGAGCTTGGGGATGGTGACGGTGTTGTGATCCTTGCGGCCGGGGTCTTCGCGCTCGGGGCTGAAGGCGAGATAGAAATCGGTCCCGCACGTGAGGCCGCGCGCTTCGAAGCGCGGGAGCATCACCTCGCGCGTGGTGCGCGGGTAGGTGCTGGATTCGAGGACGATGAGCTGGCCCTTGCGGAGCGTTTTTGCGATGCCGTCCGAGCTGACCTCGATGTAGCTCATGTCCGGCTCGAGATGATGGCCCAGCGGGGTTGGAACGCAGACGATGATGGCATCGGGCTCGCCGAGGCGGGAGTAGTCGGCGGTGGCGTCGAAGCGGTCGCCAAGCATGTCGGAGACGAGGGTGTCGCCGAGGTGCTTGAGGTAGTTCTCGCCCTTGTGAAGCAGTTCAATCTTGCGCGGATCGACATCGAAGCCGATGACGCGGAAGCCCGCGCGGTGGAACGCGGCCATCAGCGGCAGGCCGACGTAGCCAAGCCCGATGACGCCGACGACGGCACTGCGGTCCTGGATCTTTTGGGCGAGGGATTTCTCAGCGGTTGGCACGTTTCTCGATCTCCGAAAGGACCGGCCGCTTCGATGAGATCGAGGCGAACCGGCGCGTCGCGGCACTGTATCCGGTGGCGGCAGAAAGCCAAAATCGCGTCGGTAGGACAGGAGTCGCGATTGGATTCCGAATCGGTTTTGTCGCACCGCCGGTGCCGATTCTGAAATCCTCCAATCGAGCGAATGCGTTTGGAAGACCGTTCAAACTGCTGGGCGTCAGGCGCGATATACCACATGTGTCGCACGAACCTTTGTGTCGGAAAGACGTATCATCTGAACACGGGGTAACAACGTTGAGTCACCCGAACGCTTTCGAAAACGGGAGGGATCGTCATGCCAGTTCGCTCGATTCGCCATGTCGGTATTGATTTGCTCGAACCGCGACGATTCCTCGCCGCCGACTATGCCGTCCTCGACGGCTCGACGCTCGTCGTCGCGGGCACGGCGTCGAAGGATTGGTCGATCATCATTGAGCGCGGCGGCAAGTACCGTGTCTATTTGAACGATGCCGGCGTCGTGATGATGTTTCCCCGATCGCAAGTCCACGCGGTCACCGTCTACATGCTTAGTGGCGATGACCTGTTCTCCGCATCTCCGGACCTTGATCTGCCCATCACCGCGTTCGGCGGCGCTGGGAACGACGTGCTCAACGGCGGGGCTGCGAATGATCGCCTCGAAGGCGGCGAGGGAAATGATTCGCTCGTCGGCGGCCTGCGCGATGATCGGCTCTATGGCCAGGCCGGCGACGACTTGCTCTATGGCGGGGCAGGACGAGACTACCTGTATGGCAGCGACGGTAGGGACCAGAGCTACCTGACCGATCCGCGCGACCGTCAACGCGACAGCATCGAGGTCCTCCGCTAAACCCGGCGGGTTCGCTCGGATAAAACCTGAGGGCAGCCACAATCGCGCCGCCCTAGAGTCTCACAGGCTTAACCAAGGAGACCTATGAAAAACGCGATCAAGCTCGGTATCTATGCGGCCGCGGGCGTCGGCATCTTCACGATCCTTAAGCGCTACGGCGTACTAGATGACGTCGGCCGCTGGCTGAGTGACCAAGTGCCTGAAGATTACAAGCGCCAGGCGGCCCATGCGATGAAGCAGGCCAAGAAAGGCGTGAGCGACGCCGCCGATTACGTAAAGGATCAAGCCGGATCGATCGGCAGCGAAGTCAAGGACCGAGCAGGCAAGGCGGTTTCCGCCGGCAACGGCCTGATGAAAGACGTCGTCGGCAAGGTGGAAGAGACCATCGGCTCCGACGGCAGCACCGCCTCCCACAAGGTGGGTCGCGGCGTGACGCACTAAAGTGCTCACCTGAAATGAATCGGCCACGAGAACCGCGAGCATTTTGCGAGCTGTTCTCGTGGCCTTTTTTTGGCCGAACGACGCTAGGCAGCGGTCTTCGCGATCGAAGTGGACTCTACGGATCTGGCGGATTTCGCGTCTTCTTCCGCTTCGAGTTCTTCCTGCATCTCGATGAACGGATCGGTCGGGATGCCACAGGAATCAAACGAGAGCGCGCCGGAACTTCTCACGAGCGTTGCGAGCGAGACTTCCGTGGGGATGCCGCTCTCGTCGATGCTCGTGTTCGCCGGCGCTGCGTCGGAATGGTCCGTCCACTGCGCGCTGAAGCACCGGTTGATGCCGTCGAGCGCTGCCACCTTGTAACACTCGGCGAGCGTCGGGTAATTGAAGACGGTTTCGACAAAGTAGTCGATCGTCATGCCCGCGCTCATGACCGCCTGGCCGATGTGGATGATTTCGGTCGCGCCCGTGCCGATCGCGTGGACGCCGAGGAGCCGTCGCGAATCGGGATGGAAGATGATCTTGAGCATGCCGATGTCGTCGGCGATGAGCTGGCCGCGCGCGATCTCGCGGTAGCGTGCCAGGCCGACTTCGTAAGGCACCTTCTTCTTGGTCAGCGACTGCTCGGTTTCGCCGATCATGCTGATTTCCGGAATCGTGTAGATCCCGTACGGGAAGACGCGCTGCTGCTCGTCATTGTGAAGCAGGACGTGGAACATGCTCGCCGTCGCCAGGCGGCCCTGCTCCATGCTGGTGGCCGCGAGTGCGGGGAAGCCGATGACGTCGCCGGCCGCGTAGATGTGCGGGACGGCCGTCTGGAACTGGCCGTTCACGGTGAGTCGGCCGCGATTGTCGGCGGTGAGTCCGCACGCTTCGAGATTGAGCTTGGCGGTCGCGCCCTGTCGGCCGATCGCGTACAGGAGCATCTGCGCCCGGACGCGCTTGCCGGATTCCATGATCGCTTCGACGCCGTCGCGCGTGAGCGAGATGTTCGCGACCGATTCGCCGAGCTTGAGCCGGATGCCGATGTCGCGCAGACGGAACTGCAGCGCCTCGCCGATCTCATCGTCGACGAACTCCAGCAGGCGCGGGCGGCCGTCCACGAGCGTGACCTTCACGCCCACGGCCGCGAGCACGGAAGCGTATTCCGTCCCGATCACGCCGCCGCCGACGATGATGATGCTCTTGGGCAGTTTTTTGAGTTCCAGAAGTTCGTTGGAGTCGATCACTCGATCCGGCGAGAAGGGAACGTTCGTGGGCCGGGCCGGTTCGGTGCCGACGGCGATGAGGATGTTGCGGCCGTTGATCTCGGTGACGTCGTCGTCGTGAGAAATCTGCACGGTGTTCGGCCCGCTGAACTTCGCGTCGCCGAAGAGCATGGTCACGCCGTTGCGGCGCATCTGCGAATAGACGACTTCCGTTTCGCTCTTGATGACGTAGTTGGCCCGCGCCAACAGGTCCTGCATGGTGATGTCGTGCTTCACGGCATAGCCGTCGCCGTAGACCTTGCGCTCGTTAAACGCGGTGAGGTGGAGCGCCGCCTCACGCATCGCCTTGGAGGGGATGGTGCCGGTGTGGATGCAGACGCCGCCGACGGACGTTTTGCGATCGATAATGGCGACGCGCTTGCCGAGCTTGGCGGCATAGAGGGCGGCCTTCTGACCCGCGGGGCCGGAACCGATGACGACGAGATCGAACCAGGGATGCGACATATCCTGAAGAATCGGCGGATTAACATCCATCGATGAGGACGTGCATCACTCAAAGTACCGCACGCTTCGGATACCACTTCGGTGGCTGATAACACAGCGGGAACCGATACTGGAACTTAACCCCAAGACGCGACCTGCATAACGATCGGCTGTTCCACGCGCCCTGGGTCTATTCCCTCGGCAAGAAAGACCTTCATTTTTTGCAGAGTGTCTTCGATCCTGAGGAAGATGACGCCGTGTGTCGGGTTTACTTGAAACGGGTGGTTCGTAATGATGAACTCGCGAGCGAGCTGGCGTACGGGAATGATCATCCCATCGACATGAAGTTCTATCTCGACTTTCGCCGAGAATTCTCGAATCGGGATACTCATGAACGTACCTTTCGACCTTGTCCAGAGAATGATATCCGTTTGCGTCGCAACCCGCCAAAACCTCACCTCGCAACTTGGGGCAGGGAAGGACGGGAGCGTTTTCGCCACATCGCACGGCACCGCTATTAAGTTTCATAGTCATCCGACCGTCTACCGAAACGAGCGGGATGCCTATTTGCGGCTGAAGGAGAAACGTGTGACCAACGTGAATGGCTTCAATGTTCCGAAACTGCTTTCGTTTCACGATGCCGCGAATGCCGTCGAAATGTCGATCGTTCAGCCGCCTTACCTTCTGGATTTCGCTTCCGCGCGAATCGACGAGGACGGCTTCGCTTTCGATTCCGATACTGAGGAGTTCCGGCACGCGAATATCCATGAGTTGTTTGGAGATCGAGCCGCAGATGTGTTTCTGCTACTCGACACCCTGCAACGTCGCTTCGGCATTCTCATGCTTGATGCACGCCCACCTAATATTCGCTTTGAGTAGCTCGTCGCTTCCGCCCTTACTCCTGCCGCGGGTGCAGCTTCGCCCACACCTTTTCCAGAAACGTGTCGAGGTTCATCTTCGCCGCGCCGCTGATCGCGATCACTTCTCGCGGCTTGAGCGCTTCGCGCAGCTTCTCCAGCGTGTCGTCACCTTCGGGCGTCAAGTCGATCTTGTTGGCCACGATCAGTTCCGGCTTTCTCCCCAGTTCGTCGCCGAACTGTTCGAGCTCGTTCCGGATCACGCGGTAGTTCTCCAGCGGATCGGTGCCGTCGATTGGGAAGAGATCGATCAGGTGGACGATCAGCTTGCACCGCTCGATGTGGCGAAGAAACGCGTGGCCGAGCCCCGCGCCTTCGCTGGCGTGTTCGATCAATCCGGGGATGTCGGCGAAGACGATCCTTCGCTCCGCGTCCACCTCGGCGATACCCAACTGCGGCACGAGCGTGGTGAACGGATAGTCCGCCACCTTCGGCTTGGCGCTGCTGATCACGCTCAGCAGCGTGCTCTTGCCGGCGTTGGGTTTGCCGGCGATGCCGACATCGGCGATCAGCTTCAGCTCGAGCTTCAGGTTCCGCTCTTCGCCGAGCGTGCCTGGTTCGGCGAAGCGCGGCGTCTGGTTGGTGCTGCTGCGGAAGTGGAAGTTCCCGCGGCCGCCCTTGCCGCCGCGGCAGATCACCCGGCGAATGCCGTGGTCGTCGAGATCGGCCAGAATCGTCCCGGTGTCGAGGTCGTGGACGACGGTACCCACCGGCACCGGCACGATGAGGTCCTCGCCGCCCTTGCCGTACATCTTCTTTCCCATACCGCCTTCGCCCTTTTGCGCAGCCCAGTGGTGTTTGCCGGCGAAGTCGAGGAGCGTGTTCCGGTTGGTGTCGGCGACAAAGACGATCGATCCGCCGTCCCCTCCGTCGCCGCCGTCGGGGCCGCCCTTGGGGATGTACTTTTCGCGGCGGAAGGAAACGCACCCGTTCCCGCCGTCGCCAGCCTTCACGTGAATGATCGCTTCGTCGACAAACATAGAACGCCCGAGCATACGCGAATCGGAAAGGAAACTCACCCGGGCGGGAACTGGTCCGGCACCGATTTCGATTTTCGGCGTGAGCGTGATTTCCGATTTCCCACTTCCGATTGCCGATTTCAGTAGCCTCTCTTCCGGTTCGCCAAGCCTTCCCTTCGACAATGGGCAATCGGAAACAGGCCATTGACAATGTCTTGCATTCCCTTGCATTTCGTTGCACCCACCCGATTCCCTCAATCGACGGAAACGCATTTCAACGCAACGTTTACGGCAATTTCGCGGAATCGCGGCGGACGGAGCCCGGCATTGCGGTTGCGAGACCCATGCAACGGGCTGGTGCGAGATGGAGTTGGATCGAGCGACAAACATCTACCCTTACAGGCCGCGCTGCGCGAAAATGTGCTTTTGCGCAGCACGCCGAGTGGCCATTTCAAAATCGGGTCGACTCCTTTGCGGCCTCGCTGGCCGGGTGCTTCCAATAAAGTTGGGCCAACCGAGGGATCACTATGGGCTCTGATTCGCTGTCCCGCCTGATCGTCGTCACCGGCCGACCCGGTTCGGGTAAGACCACCCTCGCCCATGTGCTGGCACGGCAGATCCGCTGCCCGGCGATCTGCCGCGACGAAATCAAAGAGGGATACCTGAACACCCTCGGCCATGGGCACGCGCACGAAGATGCGACGGCATTGCACGCGTACAACGTGTTCTTCGAGGCGATCACGCTGCTGCTCGGGAAGCGAATCACGCTCGTCGCCGAGGCGGCGTTTCAACACAAACTCTGGGCGCCCAGGCTCGAAGCGCTGCGATCTCACGCGAGACTCTTCGTCGTCGTCTGCACGGTCGACGCGGCGTTCGCCCAGGCGCGCCACGCGCAGCGATCGGCAAACGATCCGAAGCGCAGCCAGTTCCACGCCGACCCGCGCGTGGGCGAATACGATCCGCCTCATCTGGACGTGCCGACGCTGAGCGTCGACACGCGAGACGGCTATCGACCAAATCTGCAGCAGGTCGTCGATTTCGTTTCTGCTTGAGCACACTCGCGCGACTTGGTTCGAATCGATGCCTACGCCGGCTCGTGTCGAGCCGGATGCTGCGTGCGCTGCATGAACGGCGGATCCGGGCCGGCACGGCCGGGCATGGCGGGGCGCGCGGTACAGCGTGACTGCCAATTCCGATTCAAGCCGTTCACTACTCCTTGCCGCCCAAGCATGCTGTCGAGATTAGCGCAGTACTCTTTTAGACCGCAATTTCCCTCGGAAAGACCGAGACGGTTTTGCGTTGCCGTTCGCTCTGCATCGCTCTAGCATCGTGGCCGATCTGGGGCAATTCGCTCGACTGAGATTCACCACCAAGAGGGAGAGATCATGCCAATGGGGACATGCCGCTACGTCGCTTTCGCGCTCACGTTCATTCTTCCTGCCGCCACCTTGGCCATCCCCGGTTCGATTCTCAAAGTCGGCGCGATCGGCGGGAACGCGAGCTACGCGGTGGGAATCAACGAGCATGGGCAAGTGATCGGCTACGGCACGAACGCGAGCGGCAATGCCCTCCACATTCTCTATCATGACGGAACGCCGTCCGGCAGCTCACAGGATCTCGGCTTGATGCCCGGCTCCACCAGTTCCGCGGGCACGGCCATCAATGACAACGGCGATTATCTGGGCTCGCATTACTCGAGTTCGATCTATCGATCTTTCATCTACGGTTCTGCGACGGCCACGTTCGAAGATCTCGGATCATTTGCCGCCAATGTTCAGACGTACGCGTTCGATCTGAACGACAGTCGGCAAACGGTCGGAAGCTCTTACAGCGGGTCAAATCAGCATGCGTTTCTGCGATCGGCCGCACCCAATTCGCCTTTGCAAGACCTCGGCACGCTCGTCGGACCGGACGGCGATTTCTCCGAAGCCCGGCAGATCAACAACGCCGGCACGATCGTCGGCACATCCCGCGCCGTGATTCCCAGCGGCATGGGAATGCATGCTTTTGTCTATACCGTGGCCGGCGGCATGCAGGATCTGGGCGCATTGCCGGGCGGCTATCTGAGCTACGCGAATGCGATCAGCGAGAACGGAATCATCGTTGGTGAATCGACAATCGATGGCGTGAACAATCCGCCCACGCACGCGTTTCGGTTGAACACGATCGGCGGCGCAAAGAAAGATCTGGGCGTGTTAGGAGGTAACTTCAGTTCCGCGACCGGCGTGAATGACTCCGGAATGGTGATCGGCTCTTCGACGACATCGAATGGCAGCCAAGAGGTCCCAACCCTGTGGACACCCGCCGGCACGCCGGTCAATCTGAATGTCTGGCTCGATTCGGTCAATCCCACCGAAGGCGCACACTGGACACTTCAACGTGTGCTCGGCATCAATAACGCCGGGTTCATTGTCGGCGAAGGCAACTACACTAGCGGAACCGAAACCGGCACCCGCGGTTTCGTGATCGACGCCAGTTCGCTTCTGCCCGAACCCGCTTCGCTGACGGCGGCCCTGTTCGCGCTCGCCGGCATTTCGCGGCGTCGCCGATGACGCTTCGAGTGCTGCCACTACCCCGGAAAACGTCGTCGCCCGCGTGCACAATTCACGCGGGCGACCAATCCTGATGAAGCTTCCACGGTGTTGACGTCCTTCTCCGCAGAAGGGTTGTCGTCGCCGGTCACGAATGACCGTTCATCTCGGCCAGTTCCTTCGCGATCGAACCAACCACCGCCTTCGCGTCGCCGAAGAGCATCAGCGTCTGGTCGGCGGTGTAGAGTTCGTTGTCGATGCCCGCAAAGCCGGGGTTCATCGACCGCTTGATTGCGAAGACCGTCTTGGCCTGGTCGGCGTTGATGATCGGCATGCCGTAGATCGGGCTGCTCTTGTCGTGCCGCGCCGCGGGGTTCACGACGTCGTTGGCGCCAATGACCAGCGCGACATCCGCCTGCGCAAAGTCGCCGTTGATCTCGTCCATCTCGGCGAGTTTGTCGTAGGGAATCTCGGCCTCGGCGAGCAGCACGTTCATGTGCCCAGGCATGCGTCCGGCGACCGGGTGGATCGCGAAGCGGACATCGACGCCGCGGCGGGTGAGTTGGTCGTACAGTTCGCGCACCTTGTGCTGCGCCTGCGCGACCGCCATGCCGTAGCCGGGGATGATGATGACCTTGTTGGCGATGTCGAGGATCTGAGCCGCTTCCTCGGGCGTCGTCGCCTTGGCGAGCTTCTTCTCGCCCTGCACGGCGCTCTGCTGGACTTGTCCGAACGCGCCGAAGAGTACGTTGGTGAAGCTGCGGTTCATCGCCTTGCACATGATGATCGAGAGGATCAAACCGCTCGCCCCGTCCAATGCACCGGCAACGATGAGCAGCTTGCTGTTGAGCACGAAGCCCATGAGCGAGGCGCTGAGGCCGGCATAGCTGTTCAAGAGCGAGATGACGGTGGGCATGTCGCCGCCGCCGATGGGAAGGATCAGCATCACGCCAAACGCGAGCGCGGCCACGATCAGGATCGGGAAGACCCAGGTCCATTCCGGGTGGAGGATGAGCGCGATGCCGCAGAGCGCGGCCAGCGCGAGCACGCCGAAATTGACGAGGTTCTGGCCCTTGTAGGTCATCGGGCGCGTCGGCAGCAGGTCCTGGAGCTTGCCGAAAGCCATAAGCGAGCCTGTGAACGTGAGCGCACCGAGCAGCACTTCGAGGGCGAGAATGCCCATGATGTAGCCGGGCGTGTGCTCGGACTTGAAATCCATGTAGTAGTGAGCGATGCCGACGAGTGCGGCCGCGAGCGCGCCGAACGCGTGAGAGAGCGCGGTTCGCTGCGGCACGTGCGTCATCGGCATGAGCAGCGCCATGGGGATGCCGGCGCCCGCGCCGATGACGAAGCCGATGACGATCCACCAGTAGGTGATGATGTTGGCGGACAGCAGCGCGCCGACGATGGCGGCGGTCATTCCCAGCGCGCCGATGTGGTTGCCCTTCCGCGCCGTTGCCGGCGCGCTCAGCCACTTGAGCGCGAGGATGAAGCAGGCGCACGCGAAGAGGAAACACGCGGTGATGATCGCGCCGCGCGGATCGAACGAGGATGACGATGCGGAAGCGGTGTCGACCGTTTCGGCGAGGAGGTAATTCACGGCCGCACCTCGCGCTTCTTGAACATTTTGAGCATCCGCTCGGTGATGAGGAAGCCGCCGACGACGTTGGTCATCGCCGCCGCCAGCGCGATCGTTCCCAGCACGGTGCCGAGCCGGCTGTGGCCCTGCCCGGCGAGTTCGATCGCGACGACGACGCTGATGGCGCTGATGGCGTTGGTGAGCGACATGAGCGGCGTGTGGAGCATGTGGCTCACACGCTTGATCACCTCCAGCCCGAGAAACGCGGCCAGGAGGAACACGAACAGGTGAGAACTCAGTTCAGACATGATTCACTTCACTCCGCATTAGCTGATTCCGAACTCTGGAGGGTCTGCAGTATCCCGCGGACCGCCTTCTATCGTGGTCCGCAGCGACCTGCGGACCCTGCATCAGACAATTCCTAACATGGTCCTGAGCATGGGTTGAATGACCTGCCCGCCCTTGCACAACATGATGCCGGCGACGATTTCGTCGGCCGGGTCGAGCTTGAGCGCGCCGGATTTGTCGATGATCGCGCCCAGCAGATTGAACACATTCGCCGCGTACACCTGCGAGGCGTGCGTCGGCACGAGAGCGGCGAGATTGCCGGCCCCGACGATGCTGACCCCGTTGTGGACGACGACTTTGCCCGCCTGCGTCAGCTCGCAGTTCCCGCCGCGCTCGGCGGCGAGGTCGATGATCACGCTGCCGCGCTGCATCTTCTCGACCGCACTCGTCGGGATGAGCCTGGGCGCCGGCTTGCCGGGGATCAGCGCGGTGGTGATGACGACATCGCTGTCGGCGATCACCTTCGCCATGAGCTGGCGCTGCTTTTCCTGTTGCTCGGCGGATTGGTCTTTCGCGTAGCCGCCCTTGTCCTGCGAGCCGCTGGTGTCCATCGGCAGTTCGACGAACTTCGCGCCGACGGATTGGACCTGTTCCTTCACCGCCGGCCGCACGTCGTATGCGCTCACCACCGCGCCGAGACGCTTGGCGGTGGCGATGGCTTGAAGCCCGGCGACGCCGGCGCCGACGACGAACACCTTCGCCGGCTGGAGCGTGCTGGCGGCGGTCATCATCATCGGGAAGACGCGTTCGAGCCGTTCGGCCGCCTGGATGACGGCCATGTAGCCGGCGAGGTTGGCCTGCGAGCTGAGCACGTCCATGCTCTGGGCGCGGGTGATGCGCGGGAGCATTTCCAACCCCAGCGCGGTGACGCCGGTGGAGGCAAGCTCGCGGATGAACTCGGGATGGTCCTGCGGTCGGAGCATGCCGACGAGCAGCGCATCAGGCCTCATCGACTTCACGCGATCGAGCTCGGGCGGGCGGACGACCAGGACGATGTCGGCTTCGTTCCAGGACGAGCCGGAGGCGATGATGCGCGCGCCGGCGGCGGTGTAGTCGGCATCGACGAACATGGCGCGGTCGCCGGCGTCGGCCTCGATCATCACCTCGTGACCGGCGGCGACGAGTTTCCTGGCGACGGCGGGCGTCAACGCCACCCGCAGCTCTTCGCCGCTGATCTGATTTGGCACCAACAACTTCATGGCTTGGGTTCTCAGTCCGGAGATGTTCGGCTGGAAGGATCCGCGATCCTCATCCGACCGTTTGGTCCGATGATCGGCATTTTCACCGCGGATGCAAACATTCGTCGATAGTGCGACGGAATTGGCGGCCTGCGCCCCAATTTCCTCTATGATGATCAGATCGGTTCAGAACGGAGAACGGATGCCGCGACAAATCGCCGCGAAAGACACTGCAAATCTCAACGGCAGGCCGTGCACTTTTGTCGCATCCGCCGAGCGAACATTGCTGAAGGTGATTCGTGAGGATTTCGGCCTTCTGGGCACCAGCGAAGGGTGTGGCGCCGGTGACTGCGGCGCGTGCGCCGTGCTCGTGGACGGCCAGCGCATGCTCGCGTGCCTTACCAAGGCCGGCTCGGTGCGTGGCAGGTCGATCACTACCGTCGAAGGCATTTCCAGCGACACCTCCCTTCGCGCCGCCGTCGATGTGTTCTATGAAGACGAGGCATTTCGCTGTGGCGTGTGCGCACCGGGAATGGTGATCAGCGTCATCGCTTACCTGAATGAACAGCCCGATCTGAGTGATGCGTCGCTCATCGCACGGATGAACACCAACACCTGTAACTGCTGCGGCTACGGCCGGATCCACGCGGCCATCAAGCGTGCGGCGAAGGCGTTGCGCGCCGCGAATGAAGAACGCGCCACCCAGAAACAAGCCACGAACTGATCCGCAACCCGAGAACGCCGATCGTCGTCGGATGCCTGATTCGGAAGCGGGAATCGCACCGGAAAATCGCTTAGAATCGCGCGAATGTCCTCGCGTCTGATTGAACTGGTCAAGAACTTCGCCGGTAAACGCGTCGTCCTCGTCGGCGACTTCATGCTCGATCGCTACATCTACGGCAACGCCAACCGGCTCTCGCCCGAAGCGCCGGTGCCGGTGCTGCATTACGATCATGAAGAGGTCCGACTCGGCGGCGCGGGCCACGTGGCGGCCGATCTGGCGACGCTGGGGTGCAGCGTAAAGGTCATCGGCTGCTGCGGCGACGACTCCGACGCCAGGACTATGCGCGAGAAACTCGCCGAGTATGGCATCGACTCGACCGACCTCATCTGCACGCCGGGCCGCGGCACCACCAGCAAGACCCGCCTCGTCGGTCTCGCCAACCAGCGCAGCCCGCAGCAGATGATCCGGCTGGATTACGAGATCGCCTCAGCGGTTCCCGAAGAGGTCGGCAAGCAGCTTGTGGCTGCCCTCGAGCGCGCGATCGATGCGTGCGACATCGTCTGTCTCGAGGACTACAACAAAGGCGTCCTCTCCCCTGCCGTGTGCCAGGCGATCATCAAGTTTTGTCGCGCGAAGGGGAAGCAGGTGCTGATCGATCCGGCCTCCATCCCCGACTATGCCAAATACGCCGGCGCGACCTGTCTAAAGCTCAATCGGCCGGAGACGGAAAAGGCCACCGGCCTGCCCGCGCGGTCGGCCGAGCAATACGCGATCGCCGCAAAGAAGCTGCTCGATACGCTCAGCCTCGACGCGGTCGTGGTGACGCTCGACAAAGACGGCGCGTATCTCGCGACGCGTGAAGGCACAGAACGACGCGTGACGACTAGGCAGCGGCAAGTGGCCGATGTCACTGGTGCCGGCGACATGGTGCTGGCCGCCCTCACCGCATCGCGCGCTGCCGGCGCCGACTGGGTCGATGCCGTCGCCCTCTCCAACGTCGCCGGCGGGCTCGAAGTCGAACGTTTCGGCGCGATTCCGGTTCGGCCGGAAGAGATCGTGCTCGAACTCATGTCCGAGTCGCATGACCACGTCGGCAAAGAACGCGAACTCGAGCCGCTGCTCAAAGAGTTGGCCGCGCATCGCGCCGCGGGCCGGCGAATCGTCTTTACCAATGGCTGCTTCGACCTCATCCACCTCGGCCACGTGAAGTATTTCCAGTTCGCGCGCGCCCAGGGCGACCTGCTCGTCGTCGGCGTGAACACCGATGCATCGATCCAGAATCTCAAGGGGCCCAGGCGACCTGTCGTCAACGAAAACGACCGCATCGGCGTCCTCGAAGAGCTGGAAAGCATCGACTACCTCATCCGCTTCGGCAGCCGCGCGGGCGAACCGCACAACGACACCCCGATCGAACTCATCAAGGCGATCCTGCCCGATGTACTCGTGAAAGGCGCCGACTACCAGAAGGAGCAGGTGGTCGGCTGGGACGTCGTCGAGAACAACGGCGGCAAGGTGGCGCTCGCGCCGCTGATCGATGGCCGAAGCACGAGCAACGTCATCCAGCGGATCCTCGAAGCCTACGGGGATGGGGATACGTGATGTTTGAAGCTCTCTCGATTGTGCGGGAACTTCGCAGCGTGATCGTTGCCGATGCGTCGCCGCCTGATTTCTCATTTCGCGTCCATCCACCTACAGTCCCCCCATGCGGCTCATCGGCACTCTCGCTTCACAGGACGACGCTCTCACCTTCACCGACTACCTGATCACCATCAACATGCCCGCCCAGGTGGATCAAGGCCGCGACGGTACCTGGCAGGTGTGGATCGCACGGGATGACGACGTCGAGCAAGGCCAGCTCCAGCTTCGTGAATACCTCGCCAATCCCGGCGATCCGAAGTACGCCGATGTCGCCACCCGCGCTTCACGCGTCCGCAAAGAAATGTTCGAGCAGGCGCGCAAGCGTCAGCAGAACTTCAAGGATGTCCGCACCACGCAGGCCGGGAAATCGTTCGCGCCCGCGGTCTTTTCGACGATCTTTCTCATCGCCTGCATCCTGGTGGCGGTGCTCACGAAGGTCGGCTACGACGAGGACGGCACCGCGATGGAATGGCTCCGCTTTCAGCCGGCGTCGGCCGTCACCATCCCCGGCGACATGAATCAGTTCCGCGACGACGTCGCGAAGTTCCACCCGTGGACGATGTTCAGCGCGATCAGCTCCGGACAGGTCTGGCGGCTGATCACGCCGATCTTCATTCACTACGGGCCGATCCACCTGCTGTTCAACATGATGTGGCTGACCTCGCTCGGCTCGGCGATCGAGCGGGTCAAGGGGCCGACCATCTTCTTCATCCTCGTAATCGTGGCCGGCGTCGCGGGAAACGTCGGCGAAGCGCTCTGGACCGTGTACGGGCCGGGTAACCCGATCGGGTTCGCATCCTTCGGCGGCTTCAGCGGCGTGGTGTATGCGTTCTTCGGCTATGTCTGGCTCAAAGGAAAGCTGCAACCCTATGAAGGACTTGCCGCCCCGCCGCAAACCGTCGGCCTGATGCTCACCTGGCTTGTGCTGTGCATCATGGGCGTACTGGGCAACATCGCCAACGCGGCACACGTCGTCGGACTGATTGTCGGCGTGATCTTCGGCTCATGGCCCACGTTGATGCGTAGAATCAAGGCATCATGAGCCAACCGACACCGATCGACCCCGCCCGGTTCGCCGCCGCACGCGAAGCCGTCCTCCGCTCCATGCAGGCGCGCCACAGCGTCGCCGGCAACGACGCGTGGACGCTCCTGCTCGGGGGAACGGTCGTGCTCGTCATCCTTGGCTGGGCGGTGGCATTTCTGCTGATGATCGTCCACGCGATGCTCGCCGGCTATGAAAACGCCTGGCACACGCACACCTTCTTCCTGATCTACCTGCTCGTCATCGCCGGTGTCCTCTTTCTTCAGGAGCGGTCGACGCGCGGCGGATTCTTTTCGTTCGCGGCATCGGACGTCGATCTTCGTCGCGATCCGGAGAACACCGCCGAATGGGTCATGTCGCGCAGCAAGACCCATCTCACTTCGCTTCTGGAGTATCTCGCCTGGCCGACCCGTGCGTGGATCGCCGGCTATCGCGGCCTGCGCGGGATCCGCCAGTCCGGGCTCGACTCGATCCTTCCCGAAGCCGCGGAGGTGCTCACGCGGATGCTCGCGCTCGATGTCGGCATCAAGCTCACCGAACTCGCTCCGGCCGGGACCGATCCGCTGCAGATGATGCCCATTCTCAAGTGGCTCGACACGCACGACTACATCGGCTTCTCCACCCGCGGCGATAAGGTCTGGGTGAGTTCGCCGGCGAAGAAACGCTTCGCGCAGGATGGCGTGATCGTTCCGAAAGCGGGCGCCGTGGCGACGCCGGATGGCGAGAAACCGCAACCGGCGGGGCAAAGACCGGACGAAGGGCCGATCGAACTGGCCTGAGCTTGTGATGTTTCGCGTGAATTGCGACCGCTGCTGCGATTGACCGCACTTGCGCATGTTGAGCCGCGACCTACTTCGTCGATAATCGCCGGCTCAAGGAAACTCAATGCCTTTCAAATACGAACCCACCTTTCAACTCGGCAAAGATGAGACCACGCAGTATCGCCTGCTGGGTAAGGAAGGCGTCAGCGTCGTCGAGGCGGCGGGACGCACGTTTCTGAAGGTCGAACCCGAAGTATTGCGCAAGCTCGCGCAGGAGGCCGTGCACGACATCAGCTTCTATCTCCGCACTTCGCACCTGAAACAGCTCGCCGAGGAACTCAACGACCCCGAAGCCTCGGACAACGACCGCTTCGTGATCTACACGCTCCTGCAGAACGCGGTGGTGGCCGCATCCGGCAAACTGCCGGGCTGTCAGGACACGGGCACCGCAGTCGTCGTGGGAAAAAAGGGACAGTACGTCCTGACCGACTGCGACGACGCCGAGCAGTTCAGCAAAGGCATCTACGACGAGTACCAGCAGAGCTGCCTGCGCTATTCGCAGATCGCACCGCTGGAGATGTTCAAGGAAAAGAACACCGCCACGAACCTGCCGGCACAGGTGGAGATCTCCGCCGAGCCGGGCAGCGAGTATTCGATGCTCTTCATGACCAAGGGCGGCGGCAGCGCGAATAAGATGTACTTCTACCAGGCCACGCCGGCCGTGCTGAACGAGAAGGACATGGAGGCCTTTGTCCGATCCAAGCTCAAGGAGATCGGCACGAGCGCCTGTCCGCCGTATCACCTCGCGTTCGTCGTCGGCGGGACTTCTGCTGAAACCGTCATGAAGACGCTGAAGCTGGCGACGGCGCGCTATCTCGATCACCTGCCCACAACCGGCAGCGAGGGCGGCCGGGCGTTTCGCGATCTCGCGTGGGAAGAGAAGATCCTGAAGATCGCGCGCGATTCGAACATCGGCGCGCAGTTTGGCGGGAAGTATTTCGCGCACGACGTCCGCGTGATCCGCATGCCGCGCCATGCCGCGAGCATGCCGATCGCGCTGGGCGTCTCGTGCAGCGCCGATCGCAACATCAAGGCGAAGATCAACAAAGATGGCGTGTGGCTCGAACAACTCGAGCGAAACCCTGAACAATACCTGCCGGCCGAGCAGCCCACGCTCGCCCCACCGGTAAAGATCAATCTCGACATCGGCATGGAAGGCGTGCGCGCGATCCTGAGCAGGTTCCCCGTGAAGACGCGCGTGGAACTCACCGGCACGCTGATCGTGGCGCGCGATTCGGCCCACGCGCGGCTGCGTGAGATGATCCAGGCCGGCAAGCCGATGCCGCAGTATTTCAAGGACCACCCGATCTATTACGCCGGCCCCGCCAAGACGCCCGAAGGCATGGCCAGCGGCAGTTTCGGCCCGACGACGGCCGGCCGCATGGACGCGTTCACCGATCTCTTTCAGTCTCACGGCGCAAGCCTGATCATGATCGCCAAGGGCAACCGCAGCAAGGCGGTTACCGAGGCGTGCAAGAAGCACGGCGGCTTTTACCTTGGCTCCATCGGCGGGCCGGCGGCGATCCTGGCGCAGTCGAACATCAGGCACGTCTCCCTCGTCGACTTCGAAGACCTCGGAATGGAAGCGATCCGCAAGATCGAAGTGGTCGATTTTCCGGCGTTCATCGTCGTCGACGACAAGGGCAACGACTTTTTCGAGCAGCTTTAGTTCGCCGATGGGTCGGCCCCGTCGTCGCAAAACGCTGAGGTCGCCGGGACACCCATCCCTGTGACGCCAGACAGATGAATAGCGCGCCCGTTTTGACGCCGGGTACCATCGCCCCATTCGGAAAGGTGCCGGATGGCAACGTCGTCACGTCAACAGGTACGCCAGATCTTTATCGAGGTGTCTGAGCTCGCAGAAAGCGATCGGGACGCCGCGCTGACGCGCCTCTGCGCTGGAGACGTCGAACTCATCACCCGCGTCCGCGCACTGCTGAGCGCCCACTTTCATTCCGACGCGTTTCCTGCCAGCCCGGATGTCACCGCGGCGCCGATGAACACCGCTGCCTCCGATCGGTCGGGCGAAATCCTGACAAACAGCGCGCCCGTGTCCGAGCGCCCGGGTTCACACATCGGCCCGTACCGACTTCTGCAACAGCTCGGCGAAGGCGGTTTCGGCGCGGTCTTCATGGCCGAGCAGGAAACTCCGGTCAAGCGCCGGGTCGCCTTGAAGATCATCAAGCTCGGCATGGATACGCGGCAGGTCGTCGCCCGGTTCGAACAGGAACGACAGGCGCTGGCGATGATGAATCATCCCAACATCGCCAAGGTGTTCGATGCCGGCGCCACCAGTACCGGCCGACCTTACTTCGTGATGGAACTCTGCAAGGGCGAGCCCATCACCGACTACTGTGACCGGAACAACCTCTCGATCGCGGATCGTCTCGCGCTCTTCGTGCAGGTGTGTCAGGCCATTCAACATGCGCACCAGAAAGGTTTAATCCATCGCGACATCAAGCCGGGCAACATCCTCGTCTCGAATGAAGACGGCTCGCCGAGTGCGAAAGTGATCGACTTCGGCATCGCCAAGGCCACGGCGAGCAAGCTGACCGAGAAGACGCTCTTTACAGAGCATGCGCAGTTGATCGGCACACCACAATACATGAGCCCGGAACAGGCCGAAGGTTCACTCGATATCGACACGCGGACGGACGTGTATGCGCTGGGCGTGCTGTTATATGAACTGCTGACCGGCGCGACGCCCTACGATGCGAAAAGCCTGAGATCGGCCGCATATGCGGAGATCCAGCGGATCATCCGCGAAGTCGAACCACCGCGGCCGAGTACGCGCCTCAGCCAGAATATAGCGACCGCCGCGAACGTCGCCGCGAAACGTCATTCCGAACCGAAAAAGCTGGGGACGCTTATCCGCGGCGAACTCGACTGGATCGCCATGAAGGCGATCGAGAAGAATCGCGTCCGTCGCTATGACTCGGCCAACGATCTTGGAATGGACGTGCAGCGCTACCTCGCCGGCGGCACCGTTCTTGCCGCCCCGCCGAGCACGCTGTATCGCTGCTCGAAGTTCGTCCGGCGGAACAAGGCGCCGGTCATCGCGGCGACGCTCGTGGCGTTGACGCTGGTCGGCGGCCTGATCGGAACCAGTTACGGGTTGCGGCAGGCCGTGAAGGCGCGCGAAGCCGAAGCCTCGGCGCGCGGCGTCGCGCAGAGCGAGGCCGCTCGCGCGCTCAAGGCGGAAGCACAGACCAAGGCGCGCGCAGATGAGCTGAGAATGGTCGCCGACTTTCAGGCGCAGATGCTTGCACAGGTGGATCCGGCCGACGCCGGGGTAAAGCTCTCGCAGAATGTCCGCGAGCGATTCGACGCGGCGCTGATCAAAGCCGGCATCGGCGATGAGCAGCGGCCGGCGATGGTGGAGGCATTTGCCGGTCAGTTCAGCCGCGTGAATGCGACGGATCTATCGCTCGACGTGATCGATTCGACGATCCTTCAACCCGCCGTCGCCGCGATCGACAGACAGTTCGCCGATCAAGCCGTCGTCGCGTGCACGCTGCGCAGCGCGCTCGCCGAGCGCTACCACGATCTCGGTCTGGATGCGACCGCGGTCGCACTCGAGCGGCAGACGCTGGCGCAGCGGCGACAGATCCTGGGAGAGGAGCATCCCGACACGGTGACGACGATCGGCAACGTAGGCGTCTACCTGGACTCGGCGGGGAAGCTCGATGAGGTCGAGCCTTTCTATCGTGAGGCGCTGGAAAAGAGCAGACGCGTGCGCGGGAACGCGGCGCCCGAGACGCTCACCGTTCTCGCCAACATAGGAAACATGCTGCGCGGTCGCGGGCGATATGCGGAAGCCGAGCCTTACTTTCGCGAGGCGCTGGACGGGAGGCGGCGCGTTCTGGGCGAATCGCATCGTGACACGCTGAGTTCGCTCAACGACTGGGCCAAGCTGGAGGCCGAAACCGGGAAACTCGCGGAGGCAGAGGCGGGCTATCGCGACGTTCTTGCCAGGCGTCGCAAGGTGCTCGGCGAGGACAGTCACGACACGCTCCGCACCGCGAACGATCTGGGCGTTCTGCTGAAGAAACAGGGTCGGTTGCCGGAGGCGATCGCCCAATTCCGCGAGATTGTCGATAAATACCGGCGTCTGCTCGGCGAGGTGCATCCCAGCACGCTGAGCCTGATTCAGAACCTCGGTGCGACGCTGGATGAGAATGGCCAGCACGCCGAAGCGGAAGTGCTCTTGCGGGAAGCGCTTTCAAAGCAGCAGCGACTGCTCGGCGCCGACCACGAAAGCACGCTGACCTCGCTGGGGAACCTGAGCGTGTTCCTCATCGGACAAAACAAGCTGACCGAAGCCGAAACGATGTGCAGGGAAACGCTCGAGCGTCGCCGCCGGACACTGGGCGAGAATCACCCGGAAACGCTCATCGCCGACAACGTGATGGGATTGGTTCTCATCCGGCAAAGGAAGCTCGCGGAAGGCGAGCCGTACTGGCGCGATTCGCTCAACATCAGCCGTCGGACACTCGGACCCGGGCACCCGGACACGCTGGTCCTGAATCACAATCTGGCGAGTCTGATGCTCGACCTGGAGAAGCCTGCCGAGGCGGAACAACTCTTCCGCGAAGTGATTCAGAACGGCACCGCGTCGATCGGCTCAGAGCACCCGACCGTGCTAAGCGCGACGAAGCACCTGGGTGAACTCCTGCTCGATCAGGCCCGCAACGCCGACGCCGCGGAGCTCCTGTCGGGCGCGGAGCCCGCCGTGCGGAAGGCGTACACCGGTAACAACGAGCGTCAGCTCGGGTCGTTTCTCATTCTGCTGGGTCGCGCCCAGAACCGTATCGGGCAGCGCGCCGCCGCCGAATCGAACCTGCTCGAAGCCAACAGCCTCTACGTGAAGATGCGCGGGCCGAATCACACCGACACGCAATACTCCATCGGTGTGTTGATCCAGTTCTATTCCAAATGGAATGTCGATGAACCCGGCAAAGGCCACGATGCGCAGGCGGCGGAGTGGAAGCTCAAGCTCGAAGCGCTCAAAGCGGCAACGCAGCCGTCGACCTCGCCTTCAACCATCCCGGCCGAGCCGCGACCGCCGGGCTGAACAGAATAAACGCCGTTTGGCCGCTGCGCGCACTCCCGGCTCGCATCCCGGTGCGAAAGGTTTGCGAACTTGCCCGGTGACCTCATGAAACGAATGAACCAGAAAGGGCCTGCACGTGCCCTTCCCGGTTCAAGAGTGGAGACATCGGTGGCGTTCGATCAGGAAATGGTGCCGTTGGCACCGTTGGGGAAGAATCCGCCGCTCGTCGGGGCGCCGCCGGCGAGGTACGCGATGTTCAGCACCTGCCGCGGCGTGCGGCTGAACGCCAGGCCGTTCGCGTCGGTCGGCACGATGTTGGCGGCCGATCCGGCGGTGATCGGCTGATCGAGATCCGTGGCGCCATCGGCACCATCTCGCAGGTCCGAAATCTTCTGTACGACATCAGCCACGGTCTGCGTTCCCACGGCCATCTGGTTCCGTCGCGCGTAGAGGAGCGTGCGGACTTCGCCGGCATGGTACGCCTCTACCGCGAGCAGTCCGGCCGCGGCTTCGAGAATGCCCGGGTCGAGGATCAAGGGTGCCCCGCCTTTGTACGCCGTCACGCCCACGTCTTCGAAGATGAATGCGCCGAGCAGGAATGCCGTCTCGCTCGCAAACGGGTCGAAGGTCTGTCCCTGGGAAATGATCCCCGCAGCGATCGCGGCGGCGGTGAAGCTTGCCTGCAGATCGATCGCGGGCCGCGCAACCCGCGCGCTTCCGAGCGCGCTCCGCAGGAACAGGACGTGTGACAGTTCGTCGGCGGCGATTTCCGCCGCGTAGGCGGCGATGTCGGGCGTGGTGAACGGCACGGCCGACCCGCCCGTCACAGCGCCCTCCGTGCCCGTCCCACTCGTGTTCCCGACGAGCGAATTGTTGTTGCCGATCGCACGCTGGTAGTACTCGGCTTCGAGATATTCGAGATTGAGTGCGAAGTTGAGAATGTCGATGTCGCGCTTGCGCGAGGACCGACGGGTCAGGCCGGCGTCGGGTCCGCCGGTACCTGCGCCCCACGCCTCTGAGCCGAGCATCGTCGTCATCAGCCCGACGCCCATCAGGCCCGCCGTTGCCATGAACGATCGCCGCGGCAACGACGAGCGTTGGTTGACGATCTCCGCAAGGCCCGGGTCATTTTCCGTCTTTTTCGTTTCCGACATGATTACGCTCCTGTGAGATGAAATCGTTCCGAATGAAGTCAATGAAAGAGTGTGGGCGAGATGTTCACGAGGTCTCGCACCGATTTTGCGACAGCAAAGGTATGGATTCAGCGGCGCCGCCGAGCGATCAGCGTCGTGCCGAATGCTATCGCCGAGAGTGACGCCGGCTCCGGGACGTAGAGGGCGAAACCGGTGACTGCGAGCGATCCGTCGCCAAGCGTGCCGATCGAAGTGGCCGCACCGGTGGTGAGGTTCACGCTGTAGAGCGTCGCGTTCAGGGCGGGTGCCGACCCGAACGGCGGATCGAAGCTCGTCAGCGCGAAAGCACTGTTACCGACGCCGACGATATCAAACCCGGCAAAGAGCGGCATGGTCGCGACGCCGAGCGAGCCCACGGTGTTCAAGGTGCCGTCGTTGGGTGGATTCTGAATCACCAGCGCGCCCAGCTGAGAGTCGATACCGTACAGCGTCGTGCCGGTCGCGGGATTGTTGTCATTGTTGGAATAGGCCACTTCGGTGATCGTCGCAGGCGTGCCGGCGTGTGAATCGCCGGCGGCGAACGCCAGGCCGCCGTCGACTGCGACCAGCGCACCGGTGTTCGGGTTCAACCGGTAGTTCTCGCCGAGATCGCTCGTCACGCGCACGCGGTCGACCGTGGGATTGAAATCCACGCCATAGGAACTCCCGTTCAGCAGCACCGCACCGGGGTCCAACGGACTGCCGATCGCGGTTGCAGCGCCCGTACCAGCATTGATTGAATAGAGTTGACCGAGGTTGCCCAGCCCAAAGAGCGCACCCGTCGCCGGTCGAAAATCGATGCCCAGCAAATCTTCACCGGTCCCCAAACCGGTGACCGAGACTGGAGCACCGAGCGCGCCCGGCGTTGAAGTATCGAAAGCGCGTAGGGAATTGTCCGACGACAAGACCAGCGCGGGCACCGCTAACACCGACGAAGTGGAAGTGGCCAACACCGCAGCGATGGCTGTAGACGACCTAATGCCAAACGCGCGGATGCGTGTTGGTTTGAAGAAACGAGTAGGCACGTGTTCTCTCCTCTAAAAGGAGCGGCGAGGAACGCCGCCGGGAAATGAATCGATGGATCACTTCGCAATCGATGCGCCGCCAAACGACACGAACCGAGCGCGACGACCTTCGCGGCCATCGGGACAATCCCGAGACCTCTTCGCCGGCGCCCATTCGGATGAGCGCCGGTCTTCGATGCCTCTGGTACGGAGAGAATTGCTTGCCGGATTCGTTCCTGTTTCGATTATTTGAAATCGATAGGCCCCGCTATCCGATCGAGTCAGGTAGGGGCGCGGCTCTCATTCTCCACGCCACGCGGCGCTGCTGGTTCACCTCGCCGGCGACTGAATCCGAATCAGCAGGATCAACCCGCGGCCTGCAGTGATTTCACGACAGTGCGATGCGGATCATTTCACGCCAAGTTCTCGCAATCGCTTCAGCCGCTTCGCTTCGTGCTTCTGAACCCAGTCGTCGGCCTTCTGCAAATCGTACGCACGGGCGAAGTGCTCCCGGGCGCCTTTGTCATCGCCCATCGCCAGCAGGCACTCGGCAATTTCTTCGTGGACGTAGCCGTTGGATGAGTTCGACATCCGCAGTGCCGCTTCCATCGGGATGAGGATCGCCATCGCGTCCTTGTAGCGGCGAAGCAGCCGCAGCATTTTCGCCACATCTTTCTGTGCAAAGACGTTGGGCTCCTTCCCCTTCTCCACATCGAGCGCGACGAGCTTTCGAAACGTCGCAAGCGCATTCTCGAAATCGTCATTGGCGGCGTACGCTTCGCCGAGATTGTTGTAGAGCGCGTAGAGCCAGCGGGGCTGATCCAGTTCCACTGCGAGCGTGATGCCGCGCTGGTTCCAATGAACCTTGGATTCGTTGTCACTCTGAGCGATTGCGATCATGTGAACGGCATCGACCGTCAAGCGATCAAGTTTTGCGAATGATGCCATTTCAAACGCGTTCTCGAAGTACGGCAATGCGCGGGTCGGGTCACCCGACGAGTTCAAGAGCCGACCGTATTCAAGCATGAAACGCGCGCGTGGACGCCACATGCCTGGTAAGAACAACGTGGCTGCTCGATCCAAGATGGCGAAAGCCTCTTCGAATCGATTCTGTCGTCCTACCGCTCGCGCGAGTTGTGTAAACAATTCGGCAAGGTATGCGTTGTCGCCTGCCGCTTCGGCCGCCGGCAGCGTGGCGCGAAACCGCGCCTCGCTGCCGGCGTTGTCGGCATAATTCCAGAGGGAATCGATATCGGGCAGATCAGGCATGCCCCGGGAAGCTACGTGGAAACCAGACCGTCATCCAGCGCGTACCCTTCGACGCTCTAAGGGCATGCTCGCGAAGGTTCTACTCGCCAATTCAAACTGATGGCGGCAACGGAGCATTTTGACACGAACGAGTAGACCCTTCGTCGGCAAGCCTCCTCTGGGTGACAGATGTCTCACCCCGCGCCGAGTTCGATGAGCAGTTTTTCGGTCGCCGGGTTGCCCTTAGCCATGCCGGCGATCGTGCCGCCGTGGAGGTTGCCGGGATGTTTCAGATCGACGCCGGGCGTGGCGGCCATCAGGCGGATGACCTGTTCGTATTGTTTCGGTCCGTGGCCGCAGTGGACCGACCCGTACGCCGCCCAGCCGATCGGCGTGCAGCGGTGGGCGTCGCCGCGGTCGTTGAGCGCGCACCGGCCCGTCGCGAGGAGCATCTCGACCATTTCCGCGCTGCCGATCCAACACGCCTGGTGCAGCGTCGTGCCGTTGTCGTTGGCGCGGGCGTTCACATCGAAGCCGAGTTCCAGCAGCGCGCGAACCGACTGCGGCCGATCCAGGTGCGCGGCGGCCGCGAGCAACGACTGTTCGCGCGGAGTAAACCGCGAAGCGACTTGCGGGTCCCGCGAGCGAATCGAGCGTAATCGTTCGCTGTCACCTTCCCATGCGGCGTCCAACAGCTGATGGCGAACATCCTGCTTCGACTCGATGAGTTCGACAATTGCCGCGTGCCCGGCTCGACGCGCCAGCTGCGCCGGAGACATGTACCAGCCGATCGTCCAGCAATAGATGCTCGATATCGGGACAGGCGAATAGCCCGCGAGATTGACGCGTGCCTCAAGGCTCGAAGGATCTTGCTCGATCAGTCGCTTGGCGAGTTCCAGTTCGCCCAAGTGGGCGGCCTGGTAGAGATCCGCGGCTGCGCCGCGCCTCACGAGGTGTGCACAAACCTGCGGACGCTTCATGAGCGCGTACATTGCCGGCGTAGAGTGATGGTCGATGCAGCGCGCGTCGAGGTCCGCGCCGCGATCGAGCAAAAGATCCGCGATTTCGATCGTCTTCGCATCATGCAGCGGCATCTTCCCGTCGCCGCCGCGATCCTGAACGAGCGATGCGTCTCGATCGAGCATTTCCCGGAGTTCTTTCATCCAACCGAGACGCGCGGCGACGTGCGGTGTGAGTTTTGCGCCCCGCTTGATCAGGTGACGAGCGGTCACCTCGTTCGCGGAATCCAAAACAGTAAATGGCCCCTTTAGCCAATTTGATTTGGCGTTGGGATCCGCTCCATACTCCAGGAGGAGATCAATCATTTCCGAATTCGCGGTCGTCGCGGCAGTGTGCAGCGGATAGGCACCGAACTCGCCGACGGGAGTATTGATGAGCGAGCGGAGGTATTCGCTGTTCTGCAGCCGCTTCCGGAGCGTCGCGACGTCACCTCGAAACACGAGCGTTTGCCCCTCAAGTCGCTCAGTGTCTTGTGCTTTTGAGATCAACTTCTGCCAGCTCTCGAATCCGGCTTCACGCGCGATGACAAGCTGCGCATCAGCGAGTTGAAACGACGTTCGATCGGAAAACACCGCGCGCAGTCGCGCTATCGCCCCGATTTCGCCGGTTTCGGCAGCGCGGAGCAGATCCTTTGCCAGCTTGTGCTGCTGGGACACGTTGCGCGGATCGGTGGAAACGGTGGAACTGGACGGGGACTCGGACATGAACGACCTCCTCGTAAGGAATGTTCACCGCCCGCGAGGTGAAACGAAAAGGTCGAAGAAGATGTACGACACGAAACTCAGTTCAGGTGGGCGCTGCCCTTCCCGCGGGACCGGTGGCGGCCTGTGTCGCCGGGGGGAACAATAGCGATCGTCATGGTTCACGACAATCGAAATCCCGTTTTCAGCACACGCGGATGATCAGCTCGGCAGCGGAACCTACCGGCAGCAACGGCATGCACACAGAACCCGTGTGGGAAAGGCCTGGAGCAAAGACAGCCCCGGCCATGCCGAGGCTCTCGCTTTTTTATTCAGACGGGTTGGACTTACGCCGCGCGCTTGCCGAGCACCACCTGCGAAAGCTCCGCAACCGTTGTCGCGCGCATCGTGCTCGCCATCGCGGTGAGTTCTTCGCTCGTGCTTGCGGTTTCCTCGGCCACGCTCGCGTTGCGGCTGGTGAGGTCGGAAATCTGCGAGACCGCCGTCCGCATCGAGTCAATCTGCGTGTTCTGATCGGTGCTCGACCGGCGGATTTCGACCATCAGGTCGGCCACGCCGGCGATGCTCCTGGCGATCGAGTCGAGCTCGCGAGCCACCTGGCCACACACGGTGACGCCGTCCTTGGCGCGGCCGACGCTCTGCGTGATCAGCGTGCCGGTGTTGCGGGCGGCTTCGCTCGATCGGAGCGCGAGGCTGCGGACTTCTTCGGCGACGACGGCAAATCCCTTGCCGTGTTCGCCGGCGCGGGCGGCTTCGACCGCGGCGTTCAGCGCCAGCAGGTTCGTCTGGAACGCGATTTCTTCGATCACGCGGATGATCTTGCCCATCTCGGTTGCCGAATCGTTGATCGCCTTGATCGATTCATCGAGCTTCTGCATCGTTTGAATGCCCGCGAGCGCGTTGGTCTTGGCGGCAGACGCGACCTCGTCTGCCTTGCGGGCCGAAGCGGTGGTCGTCTCGAGCTGTGCGACGAAGGCCGAGAGGGAGTTCGATGTTTCCTCGATGCGGCTGGTCTGTTCGTTCGCATTCTGGGCGCACGATTGCGATGCGCTGGAAACCTGCGAGGCCGCATCCGTCATCTGGTGCGCTCCGGCGGTGAGCGTCTGGATCGCGTTCTTCAGCGGTCGCGAGATGCGCAGCGCGGTGAAGACGCCCAGTGCGGCGATTGCCAAAGAAGCGCTGAGAACAGCGACGATCATCGTTTGACGAAGACGATCCGTCGAAGCGATCAGCGCCGCGGCCGACTCGTTCATCGCTCTGTTTCCTGATTCGGTGTAGCTGCGGATCGAGTCGAGCAGTTCCGACTGACGCTCCTGAAAATCCCCGAGGAAAATCGCGTTCGCCCGCGCGGTTTCGCCGAGCATGATCTGGTCGACGATTGCGTTGCTGCACTTCTGCCAGGCATCGACATGGGCACCGATGGCGTTTCCGCTCGCCCCGAGGCTTTGAACGCCGGCCGTGAACTCGGCGTTGCTCGCTTTGAACTCGTTGAGTTCGGTTTCGAGCTGATCCGGGTCTTTCTCGCGAATGATTTTCTGCAACTCGCGCAGCGAATGCTCAGCCACATCGCTGAGCTTCAGCGACTGTTCCGAGAGCAGCGTCGCCTGTGCGAGCGTCGACTTGATGTGCGTGCTCACCCGGCCGAGCGTCGCGTGATAGGTCAATGACGAGCCGATGCTGCAGACAATTCCAAGCGAGAGAAGCAGGAGGATCTTCCAGACAAGTCCGAGCCGTTCGAAAACGTTCATTGCTTCATCCTCACTTGGGCCTGAGAAAAGAGCCGATCGGACGGCGTGCGGCCGTCCGAAGGCGTTTTGTTTGAGGGCGATCAGAGCTTGCTGATCGAGAATCCGACGACCAGCGAACCGATCGGTTTGTCGCCGTCGAGCACCGGGACGGATACCTGGACCTGCTGCTGACCGGTCGACTCATCGACCTCGACATCGCCAATCCAGGTTTCGCCGGCCATGGGCTTGTCGTGCTTCGGCTTGCCGGCGTGCGACCAGTTCGATGGCTTCGAGAGGAACCCGACCTTCTTGCCGTCCGTGCCCGAGACGAACGCCTCGGTAACGGCTTCAGTCTTGAGCGACTTAAGCTTCGTGCCCACGTCGTTCTTGGTGAAGCTACGAACAAACGTGTCGAGAACCGGGAGCGTCTTCCACTTCTCTTGCGTCATCGCCTTCACGTCATCACTTTGCGACGCGTTGGCCGACTTCACCGCGGCGACGATCGTCGCATCCGCTGCCCAGGTCTTGGCCTGGGAAACGGCGGCATCCAACTTGGTCTTGAGTGCGGGGTCGGCATCGCCTCGAAGCGAGCCAGCCATCAAGGCAACCACCGCAACAGCGAACGGAACGAGCATCTTCTTCATTCAAGGTCCTCCATTAAGTACTGCACCTCGATTCGACGAATCTGGACACTGGCTTAAATTCTCCGACCGCAGATTTATGGGTGCGGCAACTTTTTCCATTCATTTAGGCACGAACGCGAGGCGGCAAAGTGTCCGATTATCAACAATGCTCGAAGTGATTGCCGGTCTCATGGCGTCCGATAGGTGTTGATCAATCGGCATCCCGAGCGAAGGTCGGTATAAATATGACGACTATGAACAGAGCCCACGCCGTTCCGGAAAGGTCTCGTCCTATGAAAAAGCGGCTGCTCATCGCCGTCGTCGCGGTGATCGTGATAGGCGGCGGCGGATTTGCGCTCAAGGGCACCGGCGCATTACACGCCGTGCGCACGATGCTGCACCTGGGACCAGCCAAGCCGGTTCAGAAGCTGCTGCCGGTGATCGCCGAAACATCTCCCGCAGACGCCTCCACCGGTATTGATCCGGCCGGGCCGATCTTCTTCAAACTCGCCCTGCCGAACGGCCCGATCGACCCGGCGAGCGTTTCCAATGACTCGGTCGGCCTTTTCCGCTTCGACAACCGGCAGCGCGTAAAGACGAAAGTCCGAATCGACGGCGACAGAATCGTCGTCGAACCTCAGGAACCGCTCGAGGCGAATCGCAATTACCGACTCCACCTGTTGCCCGGCGTGAAGGATGCAAAGGGAAACCTGCTGAAGGAGTCGCGCAACACACTGTCCTTTTTCACCTCGGCGAAACCGCCTGCCGGCGTCGCGTTCGAGCAGGTTCCGCAGCAGGCGAGCTTCTCGGCCGGCGAAATGGACCCGACCTACTACACGAGTGTCGCCCTCTGGAAAGATGGCAGGCTCTACGCCTCCACCATCGACGGTCGAATCGTGCGCTTCACCGTCGGCGCGGATGGCACGCTTTCCAACCGGGAAACGTTCGCGAGCCTCCCCGCGGCCGCAAAAGGGCCGCGACTCGTCACCGGATTCGATTTCGATCCGCGCTCACCGATCGATGAGCCGATCCTCTACGTGCCCAACAGCCAGCTCTCGTCATCGCCGACCAATCCGACCGAGTTGAAAGACGCGGCCGATTTCTCAGGAAAGATCACGCGTCTCAGCGGGCCGGGATTCTCCAAGGTCGAGGATGTCGTCATCAATCTGCCGCAGTCGTACCGCGATCACTGCGTCAATCAGCCACTGTTCGGCCCGGACGGTCTTCTTTACGTTCCGATGCCGAGCAACACCGCGACCGGCGGACCAGACGAATACTGGGGATTTCGAAAAGAACATCTGCTGAACGCGACGATCCTCCGAATCGATGTCGACAAGCTGCCCAAAGACCAGCCGCTGGACGCGAAAACCCCCGACGCCGGCGGGACGTACGACCCAAACCGGCCGGACGCACCGATCCAGATCTACGCTAAGGGTTTGCGAATGCCCTTCTCAGTGTTGTTTCACAGCAACGGGCACCTGTACAGCGCGGTGAACGGGGCCTCTTCCGGTGGTTCGACCCCCGAAAACAAGGCCACACAGGTGCCGGCGGTTCCTCGCGTAAACCTTGCAGAACACGACTGGCTGTTCGATGTAAAGCTGAACGCCTATTATGGTCATCCAAACGACCAATACGGGCGGTACGTTTTGAACGGGGGGAACCCGACGCAAGCTCCTGATTTTAATGAAGTTGCCGATTACCCGATTGGCGTCAAACCGGACGCCGACTGGACGAGTGGAATCTTCGATTTCGGCTGCCACATTTCCGCAAACGGCATGGCGGAATACTCGAGCAGTAAATTCGGCGATACTTTGCGTGGCAAAGTATTTGTTTGCCGATACAATGTCGGCAGCGACCTGATCTGCCTCGGGTTCGACGAAGCTGGAGCCGTCAGTTCGGCGGTTGCGGGAATTCCGGGCACGACCGGGCTGACGACGCCGCTGGATGTCGTCTGCGACCCCCAGACGGGAAACTTGTACGTGTGCGAGCTCACTTTGCAGCGAATCACCTTGCTGCGGGCACGGCCGGCAGCAAATGCGGCATCGCTATCCGTGCCTGCGAAATGACCGGACTGGAAATCGCGGCTTTTATTGTGAAAATGGGTGGGACCTCAATCGTGGGATGAAATCAGATTAAGGTCTCGCGTTCGCTGCCTGTGTGGGTCGAGAATAGCGTGGGTCGAAACTGCCGATAGTAATAGTGTCCTGTTGACGGCGTCGGTTGTGAGCAGCCGATTCCGTCGCCGCGCAGGGGACTGATCTTGTTTTTCGGCAGCGATCGGCAACGCAAAAAGATGAGAACGCCGTAGCCGAGATGTTTCGTGTTGTCCGCCCTCGGGCAAAGCCGTGCGATGGTTCGCCGGCCTGAGCGAACGGCTTTGCGCGAGATTGAGTCGAATATCCGTCGTCAGTGTGGTGCCGGGCGATCCGGCAGGGGCGGATGGGAGAGGACTGAAACCGTATGGAGAATCCGTACGGAACGATGACAGCCAAGACTGCGGGAACCGGCGACGCTGTAACGCCGCTCACCGACGTTTCGCCGACTTCAATCGGCGGCTCGCCCTCGTTCGTCAATTCAACGTTTCCCGTGCCCGGCACGACGCGCAATAGCGCGCCCTCGCCGCTTCCGCTCATACGTTTGATGGGCGTGGAAGTCCACGCGATCACCGAATCACAGGCGATCAGCCACATCCTTTCCGAACTCGCCGCCGGTCGTGGCGGAATGACCGTCACGCCGAACCTCGATCACCTGCGCCGCTGCCAGGGCGACATGCAGTTCGCCGCCATGGTTGCTGAAGCGGAAATGGTCGTCGCCGACGGCATGCCGCTGATCTGGGCGTCGCGCCTGGCGGGTTGCGGACTTCCGCAACGTGTCGCCGGCTCGGACCTGATTCTCACACTCTCCGCCGCCGCCGCCGAGGCCGGCCGGTCGATTTACCTGCTCGGCGGCGCGCCCGGCACCGCTGAAGGCGCGGCCGAGGTGCTGCGTGCGCGCCATTCAAACATCAAGATTGTCGGCACCACGTGTCCGCCGCTCGGGTTCGATCAGAACGAATCAGAAATGGCCAAGCTCGTCGCGTCGCTGGTCGCCGCCAAACCCGACATTGTTTTCGTCGCGCTCGGATCCCCGAAACAGGAATACCTGATCGACCGCATCCGCAATTCGCTGCCCGCCGCCTGGTGGCTGGGCGTGGGCGTGAGCTTCAGCTTCCTTACCGGCCACGTGCAGCGGGCGCCGCGCATCCTTCAACAGCTCGGGCTCGAGTGGGTGCACCGCCTGCTTCAGGAGCCCAAGCGCCTTTTCAAGCGTTACGTCGTGCAGGGCATTCCCTTCGCGGCAGCCCTGTTCACCAGCGCGGTCGCACAGCGTGCCGGTGCCTGGCTGAACGACGAGCAGGAGCGCAATTACCCACGCCCCAACCGCATGCAGCGTGGCATGCATCGGATGACGGTCAACGTGATGCCGCCCGGCGGCGGCGCTGAAGTCGAGTCGATCTTTGACTCCCCGGAGATCGTCGTCGGCGAACCCTCTGCCAACCGATACGCGACGCCCAGCATCCGCGGCAATCGCGACCCGGCAACGATCGATGCTCTCTCGCGACTCAAGGCGGTCGTCCTGCTCGGCGGCCAGCTCCGCCCGTCACCGCTCATCCAGGCGGTCCAGCGCAGCGTACTGGACCTGCCGGTCTCCGATGAAAAGACGCTGCTCAATCACTGGCTGACCGACGCGATGGACCTCGCGAAGTTCGCCCGGCTCGACGGCGTGCCCGTGCGCGTGCTGGTGAGCCGCGCACAGGATGAACCGATCTCGCTTCAGCCGCGCTTCCGCGAAATCCTCAACGTCGAACGCGACGGCTCGGAATACCGCGGCACCGGCGGCGTGCTCGCCGACATCACCCGTCAATACAAAGACGACGACTTTGTCCTCGTCGCCAACGCCGCCCAGCTGCTGCTCGAACCGCTCTCGGCCCTCGCCACCGCCCTGGACCACAAGCGCTCCGACATCGCGATGGTCAGCCATCTTGACGGCACGCCCGGCGGGCTCATGCTGATTCGCTGTGCGACGCTCCGACAGATCAACCCGATCGGGTTCGTCGACTTCAAGGAACAGGCCTTGCCTACCATCGCCAAGCAGTTCGATGTCCGTGTCGTTCACTGCCGACGGCCGACCGGGCTTCCGCTGCGCACGACCTCGGATTACATCTCCGCGCTGCGGCAATGGCACCGCGGCCCCGGCCGACTGCAGGGAAGCCGACGCGGGCAGATCGATCCGCTCGCAGAAGATTTCAGCCGTGGTTTCAACGTGGTCGAACCGGGCGCGTGGGTCGACTCCAGCGCTTATCTGCATGATGCCGTCGTGTTGCGCGGGGCACGCGTCGAAGCGAACACCGCCATCGTTCGCTCCCTGATCGGACCCAAGGCGCAGGTCAAGCGCGAGACCCGCGTGATCGATGCGTTCGTGAACGGGTAACGCCGTGACTTTTTGAATCGAGATTTGGACGCCAACCCGATGGCCTGACGGGTGTGTTTGGCCGATGAATGAGAAGACCGGTCAAGCGTGATGTTTGAAGTGCAAATGGTTATCGGAACCTCGCCGGCAGCAATGAAAGGCGAACCGGAGACCGGAAGTGAGAAGCTGAAAGAGTGAGCGCCGTCGCCGACATCCCCACGACCCCGCAAACGCCGCAGGCCGCTCCCAAGCGCGCGGCGTATCGGCGCGTCACGCGCGCGGTGAGGCACAACCGGCTCAACGGATTGCGCCTGCTGGCGGCGGGACTGCTCCTGGTCGTCGGCCTGGTCGCCTGCATCGACGCCTGGCGCGAAATCTTCCTCGAATACGCGTGGGGCAATGAGGAATACACCCACATCTTCGTCGTGCCGTTCGTGGCCGCGCTCCTGATCTACGTTCGACGGATGCGGCTGCGTCACTTCCAGGTCTGCGGGACGATGATGGGTCCCCTGCTCGTCGCGACCGGCCTGGCGATGAGCTTCACGGGCTATCAGCGTGGCGTGCAGGTGATGCTGCACGGCGGCGCGGTGATCGTCGCGCTCGGCTGCGTCGTGAGCGTGCTCGGGAAGAACACGATCCTCCGCTTTCTTCCGGCGGTGCTCGTCCTGGCGTTCCTGATTCCCGTCCCCGGCAAGGTGCGCCTGGAGATCGCCATCAATCTGCAGAACTGGACGGCGCAGATCGCCCACATCCTGCTGAATACGATCGGCTTCCCGACCGAAGTGACGGGCTCGACGCTGGCGATCAACGGCCGGCCGGTCATCATCGCCGAGGCGTGCAACGGCATGCGGTCGGTCTTTCTTCTGTTGCTGCTCGCGTATGCGTTCGCGTTCGCCCTGCCGCTGCGGAACAGCGTTCGGCTCATGCTGCTGCTGGTGAGCCCGCTGGTCGCGCTGGCGAGCAACGTCGTGCGCACCCTGCCGACAATCCTGATGTACGGCTACGCCCCCGACTGGTTTGACAACCCGGAAACCGGCGCGTGGCTTGCCATGCAGTTCCACAACGTCGCCGGTTGGGCGATGTATGTGGTTTCGTTCCTGATCTGGCTCGGCATCGTCTGGCTCCTGCGCTGGACGATGTTGCCGATCCAGCGCTACACATTGGCTTCACAGGTGGGAGCTTAGAGCGCAACCGATGATCCGGCTGATCCGATCCAACTTCGTCCGAGCGCTGGCGCCGATGCTGTGCCTGGGCATGCTGACCGGCGCGATGTATGCCCAGCGGCAATGGCCGCAGCGACAGGATGCGGGGCCGTATCATGTCCGCTGCGCCTCGGCAATTGCGGCGATTCCGCTGCAGATGGGGCCGTGGGTCGGCAAGGAGCGTGCACCGCAATCCGCCGCAATCCAGGTGCTCAAGCCTAACATCATCCGGAACATCGAGTTTACCGATCCACGGGTGACGGCGTTGCGCCAGCCCGAAAACCGGATTTCGCTGAGTATTGTACAATGTAAACGAATCGCCGACATGCTCGGCCATTTTCCGCCGAACTGCTACCCGGCGTTCGGAGACACGCTGAATGGGCAACTCGTCCGAGAATGGCAGATCGAGCCGCTGGATGGAACTGGCGTGCCCCTCAAGATTCAAGGCATGGAATACACGTTCGAACGTGTGATCAACGGAAAGACCTATAAACGAATCGTCTACAACTTCATGGTCGCGCCGGGACGTGGTGTCCTGCGGGAGATGAAGGAGTTGGAAGAAGCGGCCGAAGATTACCTACAGCGGTACTACGGCGCAGCGCAGATCCAGCTGGTGTTTGACAGCCTCGCCGGTCAGGAATTGCCTGCCGCGGAGCGGGATCAAGTTTTTTCGACGCTGATGCGCTACTGCGCCCCGGCGATCGAAATGGTGAAGTCGGGTGACCGGTCGCAAGCGGGCAAGCGTGCCGCAACCGGAAACGAATGACCGACTCTTAGTTTGGAGTGCATATGAGTCACGATCTTGTTCGCCGACAACAACGCCCTTCGGGAGCGTCGCTGCCGGCTGCGGCTGAAAACCTCTGGGGCGCGCCTCAGAACAATCTCGCCCTGGGCATGGCCCCGGCGAGCAACGAAGTCCAGCCGCTGCAAGTCGTGCACCGCTCGCTGCGCGGACGGTACGGACTCGCGATCCTCCTTGCCGCGATCGGCGCCACTGTCGGCACCTTTCTGGGCTGGAGCTTCAACCAGCGCATCTATCGCGCCCGCGGCCTGGTGAAGATCAACCCGACCATCACCTGGGTGTCGGGCGAAAAGGACAACACGCCCGAATACAGCCGCTACATGGCGTCGGAAGCGACGACCATCCGATCCACCGAGATCATCGAGGCCGCGCTGAAGAAGCCGGAATGGACCAACGTCGCCGGCGACAACACCATGCCCGTCGGCGCGTTCTTCGCCTCGCTGGCCGCGACCTACGTGACTAACTCGCAGGACATCCTGCTCACCTTCGATCACCCCAACGACAAGATCGCTCAGGCCGCGCTCAAGGCGACCCTCGCCGCGTACACCGACTACCGCAACTCGCTCGGCGAAAATGGCCGCGAGATGCAGCGCGAGCACTTGGAGATGCAGAAGAAGAAAGTTGAAGAGGACATCAAGTCCGCCGAGCTCGCGATCAACAACCTTCGCCGCGAGCATGAAAAGGGGAACATGGACAAGGTCGCCGAAATGAAAGGCGTCCGCGTCACCGACTACGAAAATCGAATCAGTGATGCGAAACTGCTCCTGCAGCAGATGGAAATGGTCCGCGACCAGGCCAAAGCCAACCCGCGGCCCGTCGCCGAGGCCGTTCTGAAGAATCGCGATCCGTTCTTCGCCCGGCTCCTGACCGAGCGGGAGAATTACGCCGCCGAGTTCCAGCGCCTTTCGACGACCCTCGGACCGAACAACCCCTCCGTCATCAAGCTGCAGAACCAGCTCAAGCTGCTCCAGGATCGCATCAACGACATGGCCAAGTCGATGGCGTCGGAAGTGTTTGGTGTCGTGACACCCATCACGCCGAATGCGCAGCCCGTGGAAGTGAGCGAAGTCGCGATCGAATCGCTCAAGCAGACGATCGCGCTCAATGAACAGCAGGTCGAAGAGCTCCGCAAGGACCTCGGCGTGATCGACAACGCGCGGTTCACGATCGCCGAGCTGATGGACCAGATCGACACGAACAAAAAGGCGCTCGTCGACATCGATGCCAAGCTCGACATCGCCCGCGCCCGCGAGCAGACGATCAACGCGCCGTTCATCACCCGCTACGACCCGGACACGGCCATCGCCAAGGACAAGCGCCCGACGATGGCGACCTTTGGCTTCGTCGTCGGCGCGGGCATCCCCGTCCTCGCGCTCGCGCTCTACGGCCTGTTCGATCGCCGCTTCCGTTACTCGGATGAGGCGACGCAGATGGGCGGAACGCGCGGCATCCCGCTGCTGGGTATCCTGCCCAACCTGCCGGACCGTTTGAGCGATCCTTCGCAGGCATCGGTCGCCGCTCACTGCGTGCATCAGATCCGCACGATGCTGCAGCTCAACTGCCTTTCGGAAACCTCGAGCGTTCTCTCGATCACCAGTTCCACCAGCGGCGATGGCAAGACGTCGCTCGCCTTGGCGCTGGGCCTGAGTTTTGCCGCTTCGGGAAGCCGCACGCTGCTGGTCGATACCGACCTCATCGGCGGCGGCCTAAGCGCGCGGCTCAACATCCGCGAAGCCGTCGGCATCAGTGAAGCGGTCGTCGCCCGCAACCCGATGGACATGGTCCGCGTCACCGACGTTAACGGCCTCTCGGTCCTGCCTGTCGGCAACACCGGCACGCAGAACGCCAGTTCGTTCAGTCCGACGGCCGTCCGCCGGATGATGACCGAGCTGCGCAAGCACTTCGACGTGATCATCGTCGACACGGGTCCGATCCTCGGTTCGATCGAAGCAACACCGGTCGTCGCTGCGTCCGATGCGGTCGTGCTCACCGTCTGCCGCACGCAGGACCGCTCGCTGGTTGAGAAGGCCATCTCGCAACTGCGAGCCGTCGGCGCGAACATCGCCGGCGTCGTCTTCAACCGCGCCAATGCCCGCGACTTCGAGCGTTCGGTCAGTGGCATCAGCCTCCGGTCGGTCAGCCGCGCACAGGCGAACGGCCATTCGACGTCAGCCAATGGCGTCTACCAGGACAAGAACATCGGACCGCTCGTCCACTCGGTACGCGGGACGCGGGAGAACAACTGAGTCTGAATGCCGAGTGACGAATGACGAGTGCCGAATGACAGCGTTGTCAAAGGCGACTTCATTCGGCACTTGGCACTCGGCACTCGGCACTCATACATGGTCGTCGCCTCCACTAGCGTTTCCCCCACCCAGCCCCGCACGATTTGGGGCCTGGATGCCCTGCAGCTTCACACGCGCTACTGGGCGTCATTCGGAATCCAGGTGGTACGCCAGGGCGAGCCCAGCGAGATCGTGCCGCATGCCGAGCTTTACCTGCTCACCGATCCGCGCTCGCTGCCGCTCTTTAAGATCAGCGACGTGATGGACGTGATGAACTGGGTCGGTCCGCAGGCGCTTTTCCTTCGCGTACACGACACCCGCGAGCGAACCTATCGCGAACGCATCCTTACCGATCGCGGCGACCGTTTCGTGAAGTTCCAGCGCATTTACGAGTCGGCCGACCGGCTCGCGCGCGTCGTTCTCACACCCGAACGGGAAATCGCCCAGCTCTGGATGAGCTCGCCTGACCCGATCGCCGGCTGGCGTCGGATGCGCCACTTCGTGCGACGTCCCGAGCGCGCCGTGCTGAGCGTCAACGGCAACGTGTTCGACCGCACCAGCAACGAAGAGATCGCCGGCTTCATGCAGGCGCTCGTGAAGTGCTGGAAGCGCCCCGACTCGACCATCACCCGCGTGAAGAACGCGGTGCGCAGCAAGAACGTCTCGGTCTGGATCGATCCCGACGCGCAGGTAGATCCCAAGGCACGACTCATCGGCAACGTGTGGGTCGGCGCCGGTCGACAACTGCTGGCAGATACGATCGTCGTCGGTCCCTCGATCGTCTGGGACGATCCGGCGAAGCGCCCGCAGATCGAAAACCTCGAATGGCTCACCATCGAACCGCTCGAGCCCATCGCCGAGCCGCAGCCTGCGAAAGTGAAGTCGAGCTACCGGCTTGCCAAGCGCATCTTCGACATCAGCTTTGCGCTCCTGGCGATCCTTGGCACTCTGCCGCTCTGGCCGCTGATCATGCTGGCGATCTGGATCGAGGATGGCAGGCCGTTCTTCTTCGCGCATCGCCGCGAATCGATCGATGGCCGCGAGTTCGGTTGCCTGAAGTTCCGCTCGATGCGCAACGGAGCCGAGGCGGAAGTCGCAGGGCTGAAGGAAAAGAACAAGTCGGACGGCGCGCACGTCTTCATCGAAAACGACCCGCGCGTGACGCGCATCGGCCGATTCCTGCGCAAGAGCAATCTCGACGAGTTGCCGCAGTTCATCAACGTGCTTATCGGCGACATGTCGGTCGTCGGCCCGCGCCCGAGCCCGCGCAAGGAAAACCAGTTTGCGCCGGGCTGGCGCGAGGCGAGATTGTCGGTCAAGCCCGGAATCACCGGGCTCTGGCAGATCTCCCGCACCCGCCGTGCCGGCAGCGATTTCCAGGAGTGGATCAAGTACGACCTCGAATACGTCGAGAAGTGTTCGTTCTGGCTCGATCTGAAGATCCTCTTCAAGACCGTCGAGCAGATGCTGCTGAAGAAGTTCCAGTGAGGGCGCCGCGCTTCCCAGCGGCTCACGATTCGCCGTGAGGCAAGAGAGACATGAAGATTCGCCCTAAAACCGTGCATCGGCTCCTGATCCTTGCGACGGGCGCCATCATCGTATCGGGAACGATCGGTATCGCGTTCACGGCAAGGCGCTACGCACGAGAGTCGCAGATCGCTCAGGCGCGCTCGATCGGAATGAGCGCCTACGAGTCGCATGACTTCGGCCGTTCTCTTGAGAGCCTCAGCAAGTACATCCTCTCGCGCCCGAACGATGTCGAAGCGCTCTATGCGCTGGGCTGCGCGCGGATGGCAATGGAAACGCCGGGGCGCGAGTACCTGTTTGAAGCGCGGCTGCGCTTCACCCAGTTGCTTGCGATCGATCCCACTCATCTTCCCGCATCGTTGAAGCTGATGGAGGTCTACGACAAGACGAACCAGGCAAGTGAGATGCTCGACCTTGCGGACAAGGTCCTGGCCCGCGCTGCCAATCAGCCGGACGCGATGCGATTTCGAGCCATTGCGCTCACCCGACTCAACAAGCCGACTGACGCTCGCGCCGCGTGGGCGGCGCTCGTGGCGGTGACGCCTGATGACGTCAATGCCCAGTCGCAGCTTCTCACCGCGATGCGCCAGGACGGCGTTGCCGCTGACGACGTGATCGCCTACGCAAAGAAGCTCGTCGACGCACATCCCGGCGACCCACGGTTCCGGATTCCCCTCGCGACCGCGCTTCGTGACGCCGGCCAGGATGATGAATCGCTAGCCGTGCTCCGCTCCCTCACCACGACCCCGCCTTCGGATCCGAATGCGGTTTTTGAACTGGTGACGATGCTCGATCGAGCCCACGCGTTCGATGACGCGCAGCGCGTGCTGGAGCGTGCCGCCGACTCGCTGAAGTCGGCGATGCTCAGCGCCGCGCTGGTTCAGCGTGTGTGGCAAAGCGGCCGCGCCGACCAGGTGGTCGCGCTGACCGACAAGCTGATGAATGACGGGCGAGCCCAGCCGACCGTTCTCGCACTGCGGGCGCTGTCTCTGGCATCGCTGGATCGGCGCGCCGAGGCGCTGCGGATCGTTTCGCAGATCGCCGACGGCGGATCGGCGATCGAACGCGCGTGGAGCGACGCGCTGCGTGTCGAGTTCTCCACCACGCCGCTTTCGCCGCCCGAAAAGGTCGCTGCGCTCAGCAAGGCGCTGGGCCGCGACCCGAACAATGGCATTCTCTATACCTGGTTGGCGCGGGCGCTGATGCAGGTCGGCGAGGTCGATCAGGCGGCGCGCTGCTATCGCGAATCCGCGCAGCGCATGCCGAGCTGGCCGACGCCGTGCATCGAACTCGCACAGGCGATGCTCGGCGCGGGCCGCACCGACGAAGCCGTTCCGGCGGCGAAGGCGGCATATCTGCGCTCGCCGAACACGGCAGCGGTCCAGGTGCAGGTCGCCCGGGTCCGCTTCGCCACGCTCCTGCAGCAGTTCGATCCCGCCGAGCAGAAACTCCTCCTGCAATTCGTTTCTGAATTGCGCAAACAGCTTCCGGACGAGCCGACGCTCCTGCCCATCCACATCGCCTTGCTGGCCCGCGAACATCATGCCGACGAAGCGTCGAGATTGATCTCGACCGCGCTTGAGCGCAAGCCCGATGCGGCGTGTGTGTTCGCCCTTTACCAGGCGGATCATCAATATTCGCTCGGTCAGTCGCACGCGATCCTCGACTACGCGCAGTCCGCCTCGCGGATGTCCCCCGAGCTTCTGACCGCTCACGCGACACAGTTGATTGCCGACGGCCGGCCGGACGAGGCGTCGGCATTGGCAGCCTCGCTCTCCGAAAAAGCCGCAAGCTCTCCCACCGCAGCGCTCGCCGAAGCGCGGATCCGCTCGATGCTCGGCGAGAACAACGCCGCGTCAGTCTGGCGGCTGGCGGTCACGCGATTCCCGGATGACCTCTCGGTCCAGGTCGCCGCCCTTGACGAAGCCGGCGATCTCATCAACGACCGCGCGTTTCGGGAACAGCTGATCAACCGAGTGCGCGCGCTCACCGGCGATGACGGAATCTACTGGCAGATCGAGCAGGCCCGATTCCTCGCTTCCTCCGACAATCTCGAAGACGCGCGGCAGGCCCTCACGATCGCATCGGAACTGGTTCGCCGGCAGCCTTTGCGAACCGATCTGCGCGTGCTGCTGGGCCGCGTACTCACTCGCCTCGACAGTCGCGCCACCGCGCTCGAGCACCTGCGCACCGCGTACGATCAATCGCCTTCGAATCCGGCAATCGGGCTGGAACTGGTCGATGCGTTTTCGCAGCTCGGCCGGCTCGCGGATGCACAGTCAGTGCTGAAGCGCATCGCCGGCCTGGACATTGAAGACGTTCCGATGCGGAATCGACTGGCGCGAACACTGCTCGATAACGGGATGACCGGCGAGTTGATCGCGATGCTCCAGCGGGCGCGCGAGCGACAGTTTCTGGACGATGCCGGAATGCTCTTGCTCGCCGAGACGCTCGCGGATGACGGACAATCCGCTGCGGCGGCGAAACTGTACGATGAACTGCTCGCGAAGAGTCCGTCGCCGACAGCGCTCGCCGCGGGCGCGGCGTTCAAGCGGGAAACCGGCGACGCGACCGCTGCCGCCGCACTTCTGAAGCGGATCGACAGTGCACCGGGTACACCGGCTGCGCGTCAATACGCGCTGGCGCGCTATCATGCGAAGTTCGGAGAGATCGAACCGGCGCGGCAAGCGTTTGGACGCGCCGTCGCCGAGCCCACTGCCGATGCGGCCCTCTTCCGCGACGCCATCGCGATGGAATGCACCGCCCGCAGCCTGGATCAGGCGCGGAAGCTGCTCGACCTCGGCGAGAGCAGGTTCCCAAATCACCCGCTATTCTTTCGCTCCAGAATCGAAATCGCCGCCATGGCCCTGGGTCCCGGCGACGCGATGACGAAACTGATCGACCTCTTGTCCGCCGATCCGACAAACAAGGCAGAAGTCGACGCCTTGCGCGCCGTTGCCGACGCACAGAAGAGCGGCACGGTGACGCCGGAAATGGCCGTGAAACTGGTTCAACTCGCCGACCGGTATCCGGCGGCGTTCGACCTGCAGCGCCAGGCGATCGCCGCCTGCGTTGCCGTGAACCAAGGCGGGCCGGCCGTTGCGATCGCGCATCGGCTCGTCGCCACTTCCTCATCCCGCGCCGACGTGCTGGAACTCGCGGCGCGAACCTTCGCCCGGTTCGGCCAATGGAATGGCGCTCGCAAAGCGGCGGAACAGTGGAAGACGATCGTTCCGGCCGCACCGCGCGGGCCAGACCTGCTCCTCGCCTCGATCGCGCAAGCCAGCGGAAAGCCGACGACATCTCTTCAGATCAGCGACGCGTATGTCTCCACTTTTGATCCGTCTCAGGATCTGGCGAGCATCGGGGCGCGGGCGGCCGCACTGATCGATGTCGGCCAAGCCGACGAGTGCTTCTCGATGCTCCAGCCCTGGCTTGAAGCGAGTGCGGGCGTCCGCTCGATCTGGCTCACCTGCGCGATGCGGACGCCAATCGAGCAGGCTACGGTTCGTCTGGAACAACTTGCTGCAAAGCTACCCGCAGACGCATCCGACGAGCGATTGCCGTTTGTGGTGGCGTGTCTTGAGGCGAGCGAACGCGGGGATAACCAGAACCTTGCCACCCTGGGCCTGAGAACGTTCGGTGCGACTCCCGAGAAATCCGAGCCTGCCGAGCAATCGTCGGTTCTTCATGCTGAGCTGCTTCGCGCCAGCGGAGATGTGGCCAAAGCCGAATCAGAGCTACGTCAGGCGCTGGTTCGCTTCCCGCAGAGCGGCCGAGCCCGCAACTCGCTGGCTTACCTGCTGGTCTCTCAATCCCGCAACCTCGACGAAGCGTTGCAACTGGCATCGGAGGCGACGAAACTCTTGCCGAACCGCGCCAGTGTTCTGGATACCCAGGCGCGGGCGATGCTCGGCACCGGCGACTTGGCCGGGGCGTCGACCAGCTTTTCCGAAGCTTTGCGGCTGGAGCCTTCGTACCTCGACGCGCTCGTCGGGCTCGCCTCGGTTCGCCATCTGCAGGGGAATGTCGCGGACGCGCAAGGGTTGATCGCGCGGGTCGATCAGTTGCTCGCGAACGATCCAGCTCGGTTCATCCCTGCTCATTTGCGCGGCGAACTTCGTCTATTGAGAGACGCGAGTAGCGGATCGCGCGACTAAGTCGAAGGGCAATTTATCATTTTTTTGCCTAGACCCCTCCCGCCCGTCCGCTCACTTCAGGGCGTCGCACCGGCAAACTCCTCCCATCTTCCCGAATACGCCTCTCGCGGGCGCGGAACTCAGGAGAAATCCGATGCTAACCGCCGATGGCATCGGTAGTGTGCAACGCCGCTTCCCTGGAGGGGAGTATGAAAAGTCACGTCTCGCACGTCATTTGCAGGACACGGGCTTCGACGAAAGCGATAAGTGTATGAGATCTATGTTCCGGGGCGGTTTGTTGCTGATTACGGCTGCGGTCATGACTGAAGTGACGCTCGCAGGTCCCGATGTCGATTTTGCCGCCGACAACAGCCAGACCGCAATCATTGCCGATTTCGGGCCGAGATCGCCCGACTCGATTGACGTCAACAAGCTCCTGGCATCGCCTGCTTTTGCCGATCCGATGGCGAGCAGCGCGGACGCGGATCTCGCCGCCGGCGAGCACCCCATGATCCCACTCCCCTCACCATTGTTGGTCGGCTTCCCCATCCTCGCGTTGGTGGCGATGTATGCCGTCCGAAAACAACGGGCGACGCGCCCCGCCTGACGGTCGGGCCCGACCCCCTCGCCGCGCTACGAACCCGGGTCTTGTAGGTCCTCATAAGCCGTTGTGCGCTAACGGGTTCACGGGCTCGGCCTTTGCACGTCGATGACTTCCAACGCCTGTCGTTGTTTGTTACGTTCGCGGACGCAGCTACAATCATCAGCGCCCGTCGAAGGGTTTGCCACGCAGCCTCGATCCCGGCATCGGCCGAGCGGGGAATTGTGTCGAATCATCGCGACGAGCCGGAACATTCAGGTCTGGGAGTCGAAGTGACCCTTCGACAATCGACCGATCCTACAACGCGCCTGCGGCGCGGAGTCTTCTTCATGCGACCTAATGACCTGGCCGCCAACGTGGCCAACGCCGCCTATCTCGAAAAACTCCTCGAACAATACAAATCCGATCCCGACTCGGTGCCCGAGCAATGGCGAAACTTCTTCGCCGGCTTCGAGGTCGGGCTCGGGCAGGCCCAGCCGATCCTCTCGCCGGATGCGCTGCCCGCCAACATCGGCGTCTTCGACCTCGTTCACAGCTACCGCGAACTCGGCCATCACGGCGCAAACCTCGATCCGCTCGGGCTCGTCCAGCGCACTCAGCACCCGATGCTCGATCTCGGCAACTTCAACATCAGTGAGGCCGACCTTGACCGCCAGGTCGGTAACGGCTCGTTCCACGGCGAAACCGACGGAACCATTCGCGACCTCCTCGCCAAGCTCAAGAAGACCTATTCCGGCTCGATCGGCGTCGAGTTCACGGGCATCAGCAATCCTGAGCAGCGCAATTGGCTCGAACAACAGATCGAATCGAACTACAACCAGCCGCGCCTCACCCGCGAGGAACAGCACGCACTGCTCTTCCAACTCGTCGCCGCGGAAGATTTCGAGCAATACCTCGGCCGGACGTTTGTAGGGACCAAGCGCTTCGGCGTCGAAGGTGCCGAAGCCCTTATCCCGCTCCTCAACACGATCATCGACCACGGCTCTGCGCTCAATGCCGAGCAGTTCATCCTCTGCATGGCCCACCGCGGCCGCCTGAATGTGCTCGCTCACGTGATGAACAAGCCGTACGAGAACATTCTCGGCGAGTTCTCCGGCACCAACAAAAAGCCAGAAGGCGATCTCGCCGACGGCGACGTCAAATACCACCTCGGCTACGCCAATACTCGCCCGGAAGTGCACGGCAAGTCGGTGAAGATGTCGCTGTTGCCGAATCCGTCTCACCTCGAGCTGATCAACCCGATCCATCAGGGCATCGTGCGCTGCAAGCAGGAATGGCTCGGCGACATCGAGCGGAGCAAGGTCATCCCCGTGCAGATCCACGGCGACGCCGCGTTCGTCGGCCAGGGCATCGTCACCGAAACGCTCAATCTCTCGGAACTGCCGGGCTGGCGCACGGGCGGCACGATTCACGTCATCATCAACAACCAGGTCGGCTTCACGACCTCGCCGTCGCAAGGCCGGTTCACGCCGTACCCGACCGACATGGCCAAGGGCATCGAGGCGCCGATCTTCCACGTGAATGGGGACGATCCGGAAGCCGTCTTCCATGTTTCCAAACTCGCGATCGAGTTCCGCCAGAAGTTCCAGTGCGACGTCATCATCGACATGTGGTGCTACCGTCGACTCGGCCACAACGAGACGGATGAACCCGGCTATACCCAGCCGCTGATGTACAAGCGGATCAAGGAAATCAAGACGACCCGGCAGATCTATGCCGAGCGCCTGATGGAAACCGGACGCCTCAACGGCGCCGAGCACGAAGCGATGAAGGCCGAAGTGCTGGCAAATCTCTCCGCCGCGCGGGAGCGCGCCAAGGAGCCGAAGGTCCGCGACAAGATCCCGCGATACTCCGGCGTCTGGACGGGTCTACGTCCCTACAAGCCGGGCGTTGATCACTGGAGCAGCGAGACCGGAGTCGATCGGAAGGTGCTCGACCAGGTGATCGGTTCGTACGATCGCCTGCCCGACGGCTTCACGCCGCATCCCAAGCTTCTCAAGATGATCGAAGAGCGCAAGGACGCCGTCCACAAAGATGCCGGGCTCGACTGGGGCACCGCCGAGATGCTGGCGTTCGGCACGCTCGTGCTCGAAGGGCACAGCGTTCGTCTCGCGGGTCAGGACGTCGAACGCGGCACGTTCAGCCATCGCCACGCGGGCCTCGCCGACTACAACACCGGCGAACTCGTCTTCCCGCTCAAGCACCTCGGGCCGAATCAGGCACGTTTCACCTGTCGCAACTCGATGCTCAGCGAGTTCGCTGTGCTCGGGTTCGAATGGGGTTATGCCTCCAGCGATCCACGCAATCTCTGCCTGTGGGAAGCGCAGTTCGGCGATTTCGTCAACGGCGCGCAGCCGATCATCGACCAGATTCTCGCCGCCGCCGAAAGCAAATGGCGTTACGCGTGCGGCCTAGTCCTCCTGCTTCCGCACGGCTACGAAGGGGCCGGTCCCGAGCACTCCAACGCGTATCTTGAGCGATTCTTGAGCCTGTGCGCCGAAGACAACATGCAGGTCTGTGTGCCGAGCACGCCGGCGAGCTACTTCCACATGCTTCGTCGGCAGATCCACCGGCCGTTTCGCAAGCCGCTGATCTGCATGATGCCCAAGTCGCTGCTGCGAAATAAGGAATCGCGCCTCAAAGACATCGTCGATTCGTCGAAGATCCAGCTCGTCATCAACGATCCGCGGCACGAAGGCAAGCCGACCGATTCGGTCAAGCGCCTGATCGTCTGCAGCGGCAAGGTGTACTTCGCGCTCGATCTGGCCCGGCAGACCAACGAGCGCAGCGACGTGGCGATCATCCGGCTCGAACAGCTCTATCCGTTCCCGAAGGACGAACTCGCAGCCGCGTTCGCGAAATACCGCCGCGTGCAGGAAGTCGCCTGGGTACAGGAAGAGCCGGCGAACCGGGGTGCATGGCGTTACATCGAGCCGCTGCTGCGGCAGATGTTGCCCGACACGCTCGTGACGTACTTCGGCCGCGAGGCGAGCGCATCGCCCGCCGCCGGCAACCTGAAGGTGAGCAACGCCGAAGAAGAGCAATTCGTCGGCGAAGCGCTCGAATTGAAGAAGACGGAAGCCGTGCGGGTCGAAGCGCAAAAGACCGGCGAGAAGGCCGCGAAAGCGGTCGGCGATTGAGCTCTGAGTCTGTCGGTGAAACGATCACGGGAGCGAACTCGCGAAGGGCCCACTTTCGAACGTTGGGAGGCGACACTTCGCGAACCCGTTCTGAAGGTCACACTCGTCTCGCAATGTCATTCGCTTTTTGATCCGTCTCCAGATCACACGTAAACTGAAGTGTCCTATGGCAAACGAAGAAAAGATCCCGCCCGCAGGCGAAAGCGTCACTGAAGTTACCTTCATCAAGTGGGCCCGGCAGGACGGTGAAGCCGTCAAAGAAGGTGACCCGATCGCCGAGGTCGAAACAGACAAGGCGAACGCGGATCTGTATGCGAGTACGAGCGGCGTGCTGAAATACGCAGCGGGCATCGGGGCAGGAAAAGTCCTGAAGATCGGCGCGGTCTTCGCCACGATCGACCCGAGCGCGAAGCCGACTGCGAGCGCCAAGCCCGCGGAGGCGCCCAAACCCGCCGGGGCGGCGGCTCCAGTCGCTGCACCGAATCATGCGGCGTCCCCGAGCGCGACGAAGAACGCCCAGCTGGACGACCTCTCCCCCGCCACGCGCCGCGCCGCCGCCGAAGGCAACGTCGATGTGAGCAAGATCGCCGGCACCGGCCCTCACGGCCGGATCACCAAGGAAGATGTCGAGAAAACCGGCAACGGCGCCGCTCCCGCTTCGACTCCGTCGACAACGGCAGCAGTCGCAACCCCCGCGGGCTCCGCGCCGAGCGTCGCAACACCAGTCTCGAAACCCGCCGCCCCGCCGACCGCCAATCCCGGTGGCGTCCGTCGCGTGCCGATGAGCAAGATCCGCAAGAAAATCGCCGAGAACCTCGTCCGCGCCAAGAACACGACGGCCATGCTCACGACCTTCAACGAGGTCGACATGTCCGCCATCATGAAGCTCCGCGCCCAGTACAAGGAGCCGTTCGAGAAGAAGCACGGCATCGGTCTTGGCTTCATGGGCTTCTTCGTCAAAGCCTGCTCGATCGGCCTCAAGGAGTTCGAGCGCGTGAACGGGCAAGTCGATGGCGATGACGTCCTCCTCTTCGACAACGTCCACATGGGCGTCGCCGTCAGCACCGAGCGCGGCCTGACCGTGCCCGTGCTGAAGTACGCCGACCAGATGTCGTTCGCGAAGATCGAAAACGAAATCAAGCGCGTCGCCATCGCCGCTCGCGATGGCAAGCTCGGCATCGACGAGATGTCGGGCGGAACGTTTACGATCACCAATGGCGGCATCTTCGGCTCGCTGCTCTCGACGCCGATCCTCAACCCGCCGCAGAGCGCCATCCTCGGCATGCACGCGATCAAGGACCGCCCGGTCGCGATCGACGGCAAGGTCGAAATCCGCCCGATGATGAACCTCGCGCTGAGCTACGACCACCGCATCATCGACGGCAAGGAGTCGGTCAGCTTCCTCGTCCGTGTGAAGCAACTCCTCGAAGACCCGACGCGGCTGCTGCTGGACGTGTGATCCGCGACGCGTTGGATCCATGCTGCTGACCTCGTATCGAGTTCTTGGATCCGTTTTTCGACCACATCGCGACCCCGCGCAGCCCGCACGCGCTTTGGACGCGCCAAGCGTTGGCACGTCGAATCGCATCGAATCATCCCACGTCGAAAACCTACCGGTTCTCCTGACTTTTCTGCGCTGGTCGGGTCCAGACCGTGTGTATGATTCGTCGGAATCTACACCGAGGACCCTCCATGCGCTTTCGACCTCTGGGACTGGCATTGGCAGCACTGCTCGCGGTCTCTCCCGGCACGCGCGCCGATACGATCGTCCTCAAAGACGGGAGCATCCTCGGCGGCGTCGTGAAGCAGGTGAAAGACGGGTACGAGATCACCACGCCCGACGGCAAGACGACGTTCGTCAAGTCCGATCAGGTCAAATCGATCAAGCTCAGCAACGACGGCAAAGTGACCGAACAGAACGCGAAGGAACGCCTGGCCTCGCTTCGCCGCAGTGTCGAATCCGAGTCGCAAATCGATCGCATCATCGACCGCTACCACCAGTTTATCGAGATGAACAAAGAGGCCGACGCGTCCGACGAGGCCGCGAAGGACCTGGCGATGTGGGAGTCGCGCAAGGCCCAGAACATGGTAAAGGTCGGCAGCGAGTGGATGACGCCGGAGCGGCGCGACGCGTACCTGCTCGAATCGGCGAGGCTCGCGAACGCGGTCGCCGACCAGATCGCCGCCGGGGATATCGCGGGCGCGACGCCGCGCGTCGCGCAGGCGCTCGAGGCGAATCCGAGCCATGTGTCCTTCGCCTATCTCGATGGCGTACTCAATCTGCGTCGTGCGCGATTCAACGAGGCCAAGCGGAGTTTCGACATCGTGTCCGAGCAGATCCCGGATCACCCGCCGACGCTGTTCAATGAAGCGGCGATCGCGGTCTATTTCAAGCGTTGGCCCAACGCGGTGGCGATGTTCGAAAAGGCAATGACGCTCGCGCCCAACCAGCCGGAGATTCTCAACGGCGTGATCGAGTTCATGCGACTGGCGCCCGATGCGACGCGCAGAACGGTTGCGTTCGACCGCATGCAGGCCATCTTCAATTCGCAGGAGGCGCAGATCGAAGCGGAGATGGCGCAGAAGGGCCTTCACCGCTTCGGATCAGGTTTCGCCGATCAGGCCCAGATCGATGAGATGAACCAGAAGCTCGCCGCATTTGAAGAAAAGAAGAAGGTGATGCAGGCCGACTATGATGCGATCCAGCAGCGGATCAAGGACCTGCAGCAGCGGGTCGAAGCCGTGGAGCGCCAACTGGCCCAGATGGATAGTGAACGGATCCAGCCCGATGGAAAAGGCGGCACGATTTTCCTGCCGCGTCCGCAGTATTACTACGACTTACAGGCCAATCGCGAGCGCTATATCCACGAGATGGGGGCGGAGAAGGTCAAGTCGGACGACCTGAAGAAGGAAGCGAAGCAGCTCGAATCCCAGGCGCCGCAGCCGCCGTTCGCCGGCCACGTCGTTCCTATCGGTGAGGCGGGCGTGCCGATCGTTCTGCCGGCCGGCGCGACGCTGGAGGAGCCGAAGCAAACCACGAAACCAGCCGATGACCTGACAACGCCTCGCGAGGAAGATTCATCGCCTCGCGGTGACTCACCGATTCTGACGCCCCAGCTGCCGGCAACGCAGCCGTCGACGCAGCCGGCGGCGTAATCGTCTCAAGACTCAGTCAACCTGTGGTGGAACGCCGACGGTTTATCGAACAAAGCCGACATCGTTTTTGCGCGCGCGGGCTCCGCAGCGCGACCTCGGTCGTGTTTATTGAAGGCTCGACGTGTAGGCGTCGTCGGGCGTCTCGACTTCGAGCGATTCCTGCAGGCAGGATCGATCCACCCAGAGCCGCGCCTCGGAGCGATTGGTCTCGATGATCAACAGCAGCGACTCGCGCAGCTTCTCTCGGCACTCATCAAGCGAGCGTGCCCGCGTGATGGTTCCGGGGATTTCTTCGACCCAGCCGACGAACGAACCGTCTGCTCGGGGCTTGATGATGGAATGAAAGCATTGCTTCATGCCGGACTCCACTTCACACTTGGTTCGACTCTGAGTCAACTCAAACTTAACGAGAGAACAACAGAAATCGAACGCCAGCGGCTGTGACAATCCTTCCGTCAATTGCCGTTGACAACAACGCTTCCACGGCAACTGCTACATCCCTCAAGGCTGACACGATCGATCAGACCTTGATCCCTTCCCTTTCGCACAACTCGCGCACGTTCAGAAAATCGATCATGTGCTGGTCGTAGACGCGCTGCGCTGCCGGATCGTGCATCGGCAGCCGAAGCTCATTAATCACCTTCGTCCCCTGCGCGATCCACTCCTTCCAGCTCTCGGCCGAGACGTTGTTGAGCAGGATCTCGCCGAGTTTGTTTCGAAATGGCGGCTTGAGCATCCGCTTGCCGACCCGGCCGGTGCGGACGTCCAGCACTTCGCCTTCGCCGGCGACATCCTTGCTCGGCGCGTTGAGCTCGGGCGCCGCCTGACCTTCGGACTGGAGCATCGCGATCATCTCGTTCTTGGGCATCTGGTCGCCGCGCTGATGCGCGATGAGGATCCCGTCGTTGAGCGATTTGTACGCCTCTGCCTTGCGTCCCAGCGCGAGCTGTGCGCGGGCGAGCAGCTGGTAAGCCCGGCTGAGGCGAGAATCCAGAGCCAGCGCCCTTTGCAGCGCGAGCACCGCATCATCGTTCGCTCCCGCCTCCAACTGCGCCCGGCCGAGCGAAAAGAACCCGAGCGGATCGGTCGGATTCTGCTCGGTAACCTTGCGGAACTGTGCAATTCTTTCGGCGGCTTCGCTCATAAACGTCAGACTCCTGGTTCAACTACGGCCCGGCAGGTTCGAGATCGCGAGTTCGTCACTGGTCATCGCCGGCCCGTCGTGGAAATGCTATCCCGCTTGCGTGCCGAAGTCTTGGCAATCGACCCTCGCAGACATTTTTCGTGACGATCGGTCACGGCCGCGTCGAGGGGGCGGATTCGGGCGGCGTATTGGCGAGATCGACCACGGTTCCGAGTCGGGTGTACGTTTCGGTCGCGCGATCGTGGAGATAGACGGCTCGGTCGGGCTGGATCTTCGCGTAGTAGCGATAGAGCTCGATGTTCCGCTCCGCACCCAGATCATGCGCCCGTATCACCCGCGCATCGTCCGGCCACGAATCGTGAATGTTGTAGACCAGTTCCCACGACGCGACGCTCTGAGGCCCCCAGCGAACGAGGATGATCGAGCGCGGCTCGGGAATGCTCTGCTCGAACCGTCGCATCGGCTCTTCGATGTAGCAATCGACGAACTGGTCCTTTACGTCGCGCTTGATCTGCGGCATGGCCATGATCGCGATCGCGGCCGGCAGCACGACGCGAATGCCGCGCACGACGTCCCGCGCGCTCGGGTGAAATCGCCAGATCGATTCAAAACCCGCAAAGATCAGCACGGGAACACTCGGCAAGACCGCGACGTAGTAGTGCGCGAAGGAGAACGCGTAAAATGAATACAGCACGCACCAGACGAGCACGAACGACACCACGACCCATCGCCGCGGATCACGCAGGCAGAGGAGCCCTGCCGGGACGGGGATGAAGAGCAGCATGTCGCCCACCATCTCGCCTGCGGTTGCTTTCGCGCGATGTTTGAACCAGTTCGCCAGCACCTGGCCCGGCGTGTGATGCCGGAGCATGGGCACGACCTCTTCGTCGAAATAGATGTTCTTCTCCGGCAACGAAGAGGCCGGCCGGCGCGCCGGGTCGAACGGGTGGAACCCGTAAGCGGTCCCTGGCAGATCGCGCTGGGCGTAATAGGAGAACGGCGTCTGCAGGACGTTGCCGGTTACGCGATGATTGATCGTCAGTTGCAGGGCCAGGAACGGCAGCAGCGGAATGACGCCGCAAGCGATCAACTTTCCCCAGTCGCGTGCCGGCACTTTCGCGCGGTACTGCGTGAAGAGGATCAACACGCCCAGCGGCACGGCATAGACGATTGCATCCAGCGGGCGGGTGATGGCGGCCCATCCGATCGCGGCGCCGCACGCGATGATCCAGCTGGGCTTTCTCGTCGCGATCCAGCGGAGGGTTGCGAACGTCGCGGTGAGTCCGAGCAGAAGCGCCGGAACCTGGGCGATGGGAACGATCGAGAGGAATCGGAAACCGAGCACGCCGCACAGAATCACGACCGACGCGAGCCCGCACAGTCCGTCGAACAGCTCGCGGATGACCAGGAACATCATCCCCGCCGCCGCGCCGGCAATGATCAGCGGCATGACCCATCCCGCGAGCCCGAGCCACACGCCGGGCACAAACAGCATCGCCGCGCCCGGAAAATACTGCGACGCGTAGGCACGATCGGTGATGACGTAAAACGTATCGAAAAAGTCGCCCAGCGGATGCGCCGGCATCGAGAGATGGCCATGCGCGAGCATCGTCGCCTGCAAAAGGTAACTGAACTCATCGTGCATCACCGGCGAAAACGTCCGCCGCGAAAAGACGGCCGTCTGATAGAGCACCAGGATCGATAACAGCGTGACGAGCAGGAATATCAGCGGCGTCGCGACGCGCCCGCGGCGATCGAACTGCCGACCCCCCAAAAACAGAAGGTCGCGAACCGGCTTGATGAAGCACGCGGCGATCGCCGCGGCGTAGACGGTGAGATGCGTCATCGAACGCACCAGCCACCAGTCGGTATTGAACCAGAGTTCCAGGCCGATGATCCACGCGCAGACGATGATGACTTTCCACATCCGGGAAGTCGTCGGCGCGGGGATTTCCAGGGACGATGTCATGCTGCGATCCAGCGTCGAATGCCGGGGATGCGTTGTCAATCCGCGGGAACTGTGGATGGGCCGGCGTCTTCGCGCGCCAGATCAATGACGTTGCCGAGCCGAGCCAGGCGTCCATCCGTTCGGTCGAGACGATAGACCACGCGGTCGGGCTCGCGTCGGGCGTAATAGTCGAACAACTTCATATTGGCATCTCCCAGGTCGTGCACGCGGATGACCCGCGCATCGTCCGGCCAGGCGACATCGATGTTGTAGACGCTCTCCCACGCCGCATGATCGCCGCCCCAGCGGATCAACAGGATCGCCCGGCCGTCGATTTCCGACTCGATCTTTCGCACCAGCGGTTCCAAATCGTTCCGCAGGCGCCCATCCTGTCTCGCGGCGTTGAACTGCGGGTATACCATCACCGAAATCGCCGCGGGCAGCAGCAGTTCGAGCGTCGCCAGTGCGCTGACGTGGGGAAACTGTCGGCGGATCGCCGCGAAGCCCGCGAACACCACCACCGGTACCGACGCGAGAACCGCCACGAGGTAGTGCAGGTAGAAGAGCGGATAGAACGAATAGAGCAGACACCACATTGGCAGAATCGATGCGATGGCCCACTGGCGTGGATCCCGCATCGTCAGCAGCGCCAAGGGCACCAAAGCCAGCAGCAGGCGATCGCCGAAGACGATCCCCGTCGCCGCGACCGTCCTTCCGAAAAACCAGGAGTTCAGCACCTGCGCCGGCGTATGGCGTTTGAGAAATGGCGCGATCTCTTCGCGATAGAAAACCTGCTTCTGCGGGATCGACGACAGCGGCGCACGCGCAGCCTGCTCACGGTGAAACCCCAACTTCACGCCGGGCAAGTCGCGATCGGCGTAGTAGGAGAACGGCGTCTGCAGAACGCTTCCCGTCACGGTGTGATTGATCGCCAGTTGCAGCACGGCGAATGGGACCATCGGCAACACGCCGACGGCGATGAACGCCAGCCGCGCGCGGATGGACGCGCGATCCCGGATCGTTGTGAAGACGAGGAGGCCTCCGAGCGGAATGGCGTAGGCGACCGCATCGAGCGGCCGAACGACCGCCAGCCAGCCGATCGAGGATCCCGCACACGCGATCCACGCGAGTCGCCGTCCGCTCATCCATCGCAACGCACAAAACACTGCCGTCAGCCCGAGCAGCAGCGCCGGCATTTGCGAGAGCGTGCACACGGAAAAGAATCGGTACCCCATCACCGACCAGAGCATCGCCACCGACGCAAGGGCCGGGCCGGCGCTGAAGAGGTCGCGCATCACCAGGAAGAGCATTCCCGCGGCCAGACCCGCCAGCAGGAGCGACGTCGCCCATGGCTGCGCGCCCAGCCAGATGCCCGGCAGGAAGAACAACGCGGTGCCCGGGAAGTATTGCGACGCGTACGCGCGATCGGTGATGACATAAAACGTGTCGAAGAACGCCCCGAGCGGATGGGCCGGCATCGACAGGTGCCCGGATGCGAGCATTCGCGCCTGGAGCAGGTAGCTGAACTCGTCGTGAATCGCCGGCATCCACTGCCGCCGCGAATCGATCGCCGCCGAATACAGGAAGGCCATCGACAGGATGACAATGATGAGAAACACGACGGCGGTACGAATCGTCCCCCGCCGATCCATCTGGGCAGACAATGCCCGGATCCCACGCTGCACCGGCACGACAAAACAGAGTGCGACGGCGATGGCGTAGACCGTCAACTGGGATGAAGACCGCGTCCAGCGCGTATCGCAGAACATCCAGAGCGCCACGCCAAGAAAGAGCCCGACGATGACGGATGCGCGCGCACCGGGCGGGCGTCGTGTCGCCGGGATCACTTCTGCGCGGTTTTCGAGCATGAGCAGAGCGTCATGCTCCGCCGGGAGGATGTCAAACGGCTGCGGGAATGGCACGCATCGTCAGCGACTCAATGCTTGTCGTACATGAGCGTAAGGATCTCGTGCCGGCTCGACGCGTTGTCCTTGAACACGCCGCGCAGCGCGCTGGTGACCATCATCGCGCCGGGCTTTTTCGCGCCGCGAATCGTCATGCAGGTGTGGGTGGCTTCGATCACGACGGCCGCGCCAAGCGGATTCAATTCCTCCATGAGCGCGTCGGCGATCTGCGTCGTGAGACGCTCCTGGATCTGCGGCCGACGCGCAAAGCCGTCGACCAGCCGCGCCAGCTTGCTCAGACCTACGACCTTTCCAGCCGGGATGTACGCGACGTTCGCCATTCCTGTGAACGGCAGCAGGTGATGCTCGCACATTGAGTTGAACTCGATGTTTCGCAGCAGAACGATCTCGTCGTATTCCTCGGTGAAGATCGTCTGCAGGTGAACGCGCGGATCATCGCGCATGCCGCTGGTAAGTTCCGCATACGCGCGGGCGACGCGGTTGGGCGTCTGCAGCAATCCTTCGCGATCGGGATCTTCGCCGATGGCGAAAAGGATCTCGCGTACGGCGCGTTCGATCCGGGGTACGTCGACTCCCGGCACGATCGGGCCGGTGTCGAACTCCGAATGGTCGTTGATCTCGTGACTCTGTAGTGGCTTGAGCTTCATCGTGTGAACCTTCCAAGTCCTTTCCCAAGGGACAGTTCTTGTTCCAAGGGATCATCTTCGAACTTCGAAGCATAGTCAGGCAAATGTCATGTGACCACGGGCACGGCAAACTCAGCCATTTGTTGAAAGTTTTGACAGCGTTCCAGGCGATACGCGTGTCACAGACGATCCCTTGTGCTCGTCAAATGGGGATGGCGTGACAGACGCTGCGTCATTCACCACAATTGCTCGGATGTCGGCGGTAGAGACCTTTCCACTCTCAAAGATCAACCTCCACCTGCGGGTCGGTTCGCCGCGGGCGGATGGGTTTCATCCGCTGCGGTCGTGGATGGTGACAACCGATCTCCATGACTCCATTCAGTTCAGGCCGTTCAGCGGCGCGGGGGTGTTCATCGAATGTGAGAATCCGTCTGTACCCCGTGATCAAACGAACCTGATCGCCCGTGCGGCAAGCGCGCTGCTGGAGCGAATCGCCCCCGCCGAGCGTTTCGGACTGCACGTGCGACTGTCGAAAGACATTCCCGCCGGCGCGGGCCTCGGCGGCGGCAGTTCGAATGCGGCCTCCACGTTGCGCGTCGTCAATCAGTTGCTCGGAGACCGTTTCGCTGAATCCGATCTGCTGGCGATTGCCGCCACGCTCGGCAGCGACGTGCCCTTCTTCCTCGGCTCGGCCAGCGCGATCGCAACGGGCCGCGGCGAAGTGCTCGAGCCGGTGCCCGTTCCCGCGGCACGCGTCGCCATGCTGATCCTTCCCCCGTTTGGGATTTCCACCGCGCAGGCGTATCGAATGCTCGACCAGATTCGGCCTTCGGCGGATGAACGGACAACCGACGCCTTTGATGCCCCGCATTGGGCGACGCTACCGGCACGCCAACTGCTCGAAAAACTCGCAAATGATCTCGAGATCGCCGCCTTCACGATCGAGCCGCGCCTGGGACAGCTTCGTTCCGCGCTGGAGCGAAACCTCGGGCGCCCGGTCCGCATGAGCGGCAGTGGCAGTACGCTGTTTACGCTTTACGATACGGCCGAAGAGATGCCTTCTCTCGACCCGCTGCGCAGTACATTTCGCGTCGAGGCTCGGCAGGCTCAACTCGGCGTTCGCCGCGTCGATCCGCCCCGGGGATAGCATTGGCAAAGGGCCGATCCTGTTACGCGGCCAGGCGAACCGAATTTTCTTGCTGACAACTCGCTGGAAGATTGGTCTAATAATACCGTCCGCAGCGGCCTGAGGTCGCTGATGCGCCCGTGAAAGCCAGGTTCTGGCCCGTCGCGGTCGCGAATGGCAAACGGTTTCACGGGGCCTCCTTCACATCTCGCCCCGCAAAGCTTAGTCGCCGTTACGACAACGTGGAACACGTCTTTCTTGCACGGGACTTTAAGTCTTGGGAGTCACATCATGCAACTCAGCGATGTGCGGATTCATTTGTGCGGCAACGGCGGACGCCTCAAGGCGTTCTGTTGCCTGACCTTTGACGACAGCTTCGTCATTCGCGACGTCAAACTCATCGAGGGGGATGAAGGGCTCTTCCTTGCCATGCCGGCACGCAAACTCTGCGACCACTGCCCGCGCTGCAACGAAAAGAACCATCTCCGCTCCCGCTACTGCAATCACTGCGGGCTGCGGCTGAACGAAAACCGCCACGGCAACGCCAACACGCGCATCAAGCTGCACGCCGATGTCGCCCACCCCATCAGCCCCAAGCTCCGTGCCGAGCTCGAAGGCAACGTACTGGAGGCGTACTTCAAGGAAGTGCAAAAGGCCAAAGAGCCCGGCTACGTGCCGACGCGTCTGGATGATGATGCGATGATGCGGAATAGTGCGTGATGTCGGGTAGTCGGCGGTCGACAGTGGGCGGTCGGCGGTAGATAAATACCGATCGCATTCCTACCGCAGACCGCCGACCAACAACCGCCGACCGTTACAGCCTTTCCACTCACGGCCGCCAGCGCCGACGATTCGGGAGGGAAGCCCGAGCCGTTCGGCGCCCCGGTTTGCCTCGTGTGTTCCTCCGAGACAAACCGGGCGCGGCCGTGATTTATTTCATCTCGTGAATTCAAACGCGCGTTCGCGACACGATGGATGCACGTGCCTGAGCGGTTGGATATACTCATTGGATATGACGCTTCGCGCGCCAACCTCTGCCCGCATCTCCGTGAAGGAGTATTTCCGCCTGGCCGAAGCGTCGCCGACCAAGATCGAGTTCAAAGCCGGCGAGCTGATCGATATGGCCGGAGCGAGCCTGAGTCACATTCGCGTCTCTGGCAACATCCAACGGCAATTGGGTAACCGTCTCGAAGGCAAGCCCTGCGAAGTCGTCGGCAGCGACATGCGCGTCAAGGCCGCGTCCGATCGCTACTGCTATCCGGATGTCACCGTCTTCTGCGACGGGCCGGAGTTCGATCCGCTCGACCCGAATCGCTCGCTTGTCAATCCGAGGGTCATTATCGAAGTCCTCTCTCCCTCGACCGAGGCCGCCGACCGCGGCGAGAAATTTTTCGGCTACATTCTGCTTCCCTCTCTCGATGAGTACCTGTTGGTCTCCCAACAACGACCGCGCATCGAGTCGTTCATTCGCCAGCCGGACGGATCCTGGCTGGTTGGAAACGTCGTTGAAGGTCTCGCGGAGGTGCTGCTCATCCGATCGCTGAACATCGAGATCCCGCTGGCTGAGATTTACGCGAACGTACGCTTCGAAACGACCGGCGCAAGCGATTCGACGCCGGCAAGTAATCCCAAGTGATTTCGCGCGGGGGCTGCCAAACCTTCAGTCGACCAACTGGGGATGTCTTCTGGAGGGCGGTCGTCCTCGACCGCCGTATGCGGATGCACGTTCACAAAACCGGCGGATGAGGACATCCGCCCTCCAGTTCCGTATGCGACCGTTTTGCTGACAAGACCTTCGCGCGTGCACATCACCGCGACACCGGATCTTCGAAAGGAGAGCATTTTGAACCTTCACCGCGCCAACCGTTCCATGTCGCTTCTCATCGCGGTCGCAAGCATCGGCCTGTTCGCCACGCGATCACTCTCACAGGAGGCCGTCGTCGGCGTGATGGATGCCGAGGCGCTCTTTGCCAGCCCCGATCCCGTTTTGAATCGGAACAAGCAGTGCGCGTATCACATCATGCGCGAGCTGCTCGAAGCCGGGCATTGGGAGATGGCAGATCAATACTTGACCGAGGAATACATTCAGCACAACCCGCTCGCCAAATCCGGCCGGCAAGGCGTGGTCGACTTCTTCACGAAGGTGCTCAAAGTCCAGCCCAGGCCGATTCCCGAAAAGCTCTCGACGCCGATCGTCTCGGTGGTGGCCGAGGGTGATTTGGTGATCGTCGCGACGGTTCGCACGCTCAAAGACCCGAAAGACCCGAGCAAAACCTACACGACGACGTGGTTCGACCAATGGCGCTTCGTCGACGGCAAGGCGGCGGAGCATTGGGATTGCGCGACGAAGTAGTGGACGACTCTTTGCGGCCGGCGGAGTTTGATCGAAACAAACGGCTCGTTGCCGGCAGGGCGGATGGAAATGAATCTGATTCCCGCTCGACTCGCTGCCCACACGATCTCTATAACGATCGCGCATTGTTTCCTTCTGCGGGAGCGGTGCGCGCCGACATCGTCCGCGCTGCCGGACCCGGCGAGGCATCCCGATCGGAGTCGCGATGGCCAATTCAGGACTCACGAAACCCGTCCGACCCGCATCAAAGCCGCGGGCTGGGGCCTCCTTCCCGCCAGTCATAAGGACGCGTCCACTCTCATACGGTGAGAGGGTCCCTCTCATCGCGAGTGCCCGACTCTCACCGTTGAACCGCGTTTTGACGTCGAAAACGCGGGTGGGGACCGGCCAGCGAGAGGAAATGAGAGGGTTTGAGAGGGTTTTAGAAAGGGATGATTGCGGACGGATGAGGGCTGACGGGAAGGCATTCGACTGCAGGCCGCCCGAGGCAGCGAACGCAGGGTGCCGCGCCTTCGTACTCGAACGTGCGAAGGGGCGCACACTGGCGAGCACGCCCAAGTGCGGCACCCGGCTTCCACTGCTTTCATCCTGCTACCCACCGCCCGCTGCCCACCGCCTACTTCTTTCCCGCCTCGAACGGCTCCGCCGGCAGCCCTTCCTTGTTGAACAGGCTCGCCTTGGGATTGTCGGCGAAGGCGTAATGCACCTGCGTGGGATTCGGAACATCCTTCGAACTCAACACGACCGTGTCACCTTCGATGCTCGCGTCGGCCCACGCGAACTTTCCGTCGTCGCCGGCGATCGCGAAGCTCTCAAGCTTGCCCTCTTTCGCCATCAAACCGCTGCCGATGTTGTCGAAGCTCACGATCGCCTTCGCGCCGTCGAACGTCACGGCCTTGAGCGTCGGCCCGCGCGAGACGACGTCTTTGCCATACGTATTCTTGAGCGCCATCAGCGCCAGCCGCTTGCCGACGTCCTGCTTGTTCTTCGGGTGGATGTCCTTCTCTTCGCCGATGTCGATCGTCACCGTCATGCCGGCGTTCTTCACGTTGCGGCCGATCTGGCGCTGCGCTTCGCGCAGGTGCGCCCAGTTGCTGGGTTTGTTCGGGTCGTCGGTCGGCGCCATGAAGTTCGCAAGCCCCACCTGGTAGAACGGAAACTCGCCAACACCAATCTGCTCGCGCCACGCGCCGATCATCGTGGAGAGAACCTTCTCGTATTCTCCCGCGCGGTCGGCGTTGGATTCGCCCTGGTACCAGATCGCGCCCTTGATCGCGTAATCGTGAAGCGGGTGGATCATCGCGTTGTAGAGGCGCGAGGGGAAGTTCGGGTTGTTCGGGTCGGCGAGGTTGCTGGGCCGCGGGTCGGTCTGCGGGTCGATGCTACGCTCGCTGATCACTTTCCAATCGCCCGCGAGCGGGATCGACTTGCCGGCGTCGTCGCTTGCCGAAATCTTCATCTGCTCGCCCGGGCCGTTGATGCCGCCCGCGCCGCCGGTGTCGAGCACGCGCACCGCGATCACGTTCTTCCCCGCCTTGATGAGCTTGCCGGGCACCTTGTAGTTCCGCGGCGTGAAGAAGTTCCAGTCGACGCTCGGCTCCACCGCGCCGACCTTCTCGCCGTTCACGTACGTGACGTCGAAGTCATCCACGATGCCGAGCGAGAGCGTCATATCTTTCCCGGCGAGATCGGCCGGCACGTCGATCGTCTTGCGGAGCCAGCCCAGGCCGTTGGGCACGCCCTGGGCGCGCCAGTCGCCCGGCGAGGGGAGCGTCTTCCAGCCCGAGTCGTCGAAGTCGGCCGTGCTCCACGCCACGTTCGCCGGGTCGATCTTCTCGAGATTCGCCACCGCACGCGCGCACCAGTCGGCGAGGTTCTTCCGCTGCTGTTCCTGGAATGCCGGGTCGTGCGTCTGCTTGAGCTGCTGAGACAACCCCGCCACCCCGGGCAACACGTTCAGTTGTTCGATCTCCTTCGCCGGCGTCCACGCCTCGGCGATCGTGCCGCCCCAACTCGTGTGGATCAGGCCGACGGGGACGTTCAACTCCTTGTGAATCATCCGCCCGAAGAAGTAACCCACGGCCGAGAAGCCGCCGACCGTCTGCGGCGTGCAGACTTCCCACTTCAGCGGCGGGCCACCCGCGGCGTCGAACGTGTCCAGCGGCGAATCGCTGGTCTTGTGCGGCACGCTGAAGAAGCGGATGTTCGGAAAGTTCGCATTCTTCACTTCGTTCTCGCGATCGTTGGTGTCCCACACCGTCCACTGCATGTTCGACTGGCCCGAGCAGATCCACACCTCGCCGGCCACGACGTCGGAGAGCGTGACCGACTCCGCGCCAGCGTCGATCTTGATCACGTGCGGGGACCCTTCGCCGAGCTTGGGCAGCTTGAGCCTGAACGCGCCCTTCTCATCGGCGGTGGCGGTGGCGACCGACTTCGCATCGTCGAGCGAAACGCTCACCTTCGCCCCCGGCGTGGCCGTCCCCCAGATCGGGCAGGCCAGACCGCGCTGCAAAACCATGTGATCGGTAAAGAGCGGCGCGAGCCTGATCAGTGAAGGGTTCCCCTTCACGTCCGCGAGCGCGGACGAAGCAGCGGCGGCGAGAACGAGGGCGGCGAGGGCGGTGCGAAGCATGAGTCTCCTCCTTCAAAAATCGACGGTATCATTCTGACGTTCGATCGGCCCTTATCACCACGGAGACACAGAGACACGGAGCATATGGAACCACAGATGAACACCGATCAACATAGATAGAATCGAGCAGTCGATCCATCATCTGTGTTCATCTGTGTTCATCTGTGTTCATCCGTGGTTTCGAATTCCTCTTCTCCGTGCCTCAGTGCCTCCGTGTTGAAAAAGGAACTCGCCCGTACCATAACCCCCCGATGCCCGAGGAAAAAACGCCGCCGCCGCTCGTGGAGGGGATCGATTTCACCATCGACACATTCGGCCGCTACGTCTTCACAGCCGCGCACCTGCTCCGGCGCGGCGACTGCTGCGGCAGCAAATGCCGCAACTGCCCGTACGAATGGAAGAACGTCCCGCCGACGAGGCGGATCGAAGGGGAGAAGATGCCGCCGTTGGATGGGGTGAGGTAGGGTGTGTCTCTGACACACCGATGCGGTGCATCAGAGATGCACCCTACCTGGCTAGCCCGCTGTGGGCATAGACCCACGCTGCAGCGAATAGGGCGCGGACCGTCTGGGTGAATAAGGCTCCCGACCCGAGGTGGGATGACCTTGAATAGTCGTGTGAAGCGCAGGCGCTTTGCAGAGCCCGCCCGTCGATCAACGAGGAAGCGAAGACTTCGATCCGCAGGAGCGGACCCGAGGAAGAGGAAATACATCGATCAATGAAATACAAGCCTCAGAACAACATCAGAAACTGAGCTTGACCAAGAGCGGGATTCATAGTTGGCGGGTTATGC
>JANOBD010000129.1:0-1900 GCA_031411495.1 Phycisphaerae bacterium
GATTCGACGACCTTCGCAATCTCGCCGTTGGCCGCCTCTTCCTCGACAACTTCGAGCACATCAAGACGCACTGGATCATGGTGACGCCCTTCCTGTCCCAGACGTCGCTCTCGTTCGGCGTGAATGATCTCGAGGGAACCGTTGTGCGCGAAAAGATTTACCACGAAGCCGGCGCACATACCGCCCAGGGTCTGAGTCTGGACGAGATCCTCGATCTGATCCGATCGGCGGGGAAGATTCCCGCCGAGCGCGATTCGTTCTACAAGATTCTCCGCGTGTTTGATCGTGTCTCGAGTGCGGTGGCAGCCTGATGAAAATCGGCCGTATACCGTACATCAACTGCTACCCTGTCTACGGCGCAATCGATCGCGGGGTCGTCACCCTCGACGCCGAGCTGGTCGATGGAGTTCCCACGGATCTCAACCGCCGCATGGGCGCCGGCGAGCTAGATATCAGCGTCGTTTCCGCCGTGGAATACGCGCGCGACGCCGACCGATACCTGCTGTTGCCCGACCTCGCGATCTCGTGTGATGGTCCCGTAAGGAGCGTAATGCTCTTTTCAAAGCGGCCCGCTGGCGACCTCACGTCTAGGAACGTTATCGTCAGCAGAAGCTCCATGACGAGCGTCGCGCTGCTCGAGCTGCTGTTCGAGAACGTTTGGCATTCCAGTCCGCAGTTCGTTCCTGGAGACGCCGAAGTCCGCGACGTAGTCGTCGACAGTCAAACGGATGCTGATGCCCGCCTCGTCATCGGCGATGCCGCGCTCGTGCTCAGTTCCAATCACCGCGAGCGCTATCCCTTCGTCTACGATCTCGGCAAGACGTGGAAAGAGTGGACCGGTCAGCCTTTCGTGTTCGCGGTTTGGGTCGCACAGCGCTCAACCGATGTGAAGGAAGCTCTCGTCGCACACGCCGGACTGATCGCTTCGCGGAACTGGGGACTGGAGCACCTGATCGATCTCGCCGAGCAAGCACACGCTGCCACTGGAGTGGATCGAAAGATCTGCGCCGAATACTTGTCGGGTCTCGACTATGGGCTCTCGTACCCGCACCTCGCCGGGCTGACAGAGTTCTATCGCCGTCTCGTCCTCCGGCACCGGATTCCAAACGGCACCCTCACTTTCCTTCCCGCGGCATGAGCGAGTCCACAGACCTCCTCGACTTCTACACCAACGCCCCTCTGCTCGAGCTGGGCTCCGCCGCTGATCGCGTGCGCCAGGAAAAGCATCCTGGCAACATTGTCACCTACATCATCGACCGCAACATCAACTACACGAACGTCTGCGTAGCCGATTGCGGGTTCTGCGCATTTGCGAGACGGCCCAAACACGGCGAGGGCTACACGCTCTCCTTTGAGCAGATCGGTACCAAGATCGACGAGCTCAAAGCACTCGGCGGTGTGCAGATCCTGATCCAGGGCGGCCACAATCCGTATATCCCGTTCGACTGGTATCTCGATCTCATGAGGTACATCAAGCGCAACCACCCGATTCACATACACGGGTTCAGTCCGAGCGAGATCGACTTCTTCGCCAAGCTGTTCCGCATGGACGCGATCGAAGTGATTCGCGAGCTCCGGAAAGCCGGACTGGACTCCATCCCCGGGGGCGGCGGCGAGATCCTCGTGCAGCGCGTTCGCGACGTTGTCGCTCCAAAAAAAGCAGGCGCCGACCGCTGGCTCGAAATTATGGAGCTCGCGCACAACGAAGGGATGAAAACCTCAGTCACGATGATGTACGGTCTTGGCGAAACATTGGCCGAGCGGCTGGAGCACCTCCAGCGCGTGAAGGAAGTCCAGGAGAGGACGGGCGGATTTACCGCGTTCATTTGCTGGCCGCTCCAGCCCGAGAATACTCCCACCATGTCGCACCAGCCGAAAACCGGCGCGACTGAGTACCTGC
>JANOBD010000130.1:0-23616 GCA_031411495.1 Phycisphaerae bacterium
GAAGTTGCGGACTTCCGTCGTGAGTTCGCCCTCGGGTGTGAGGTAGTACGTTCGCGCCCAGCGATCATGCGCAGCGACGAGCCCGGCGACGTTGATCATTGTCGGGCTGAACGTGCTGATGCTGATCGGGACGTTTACGCCGAACGGCTTGCGCCCGGCCTCGATCCATTCGGCGATCAGCTTGTGATACTTCGCCTGCGACTCGGGCGCGTTGAACGGCCCGAGCAAATGGTCTTTGCCCGAGAGGGTGACGACACCTTGCCCGGATTGCTTGTGAAGACGAAACGACGGGATATAGCTTGAAGAGACGCGGGGCATGTGGCGGCCTCGATTCGCTCTAAAACGGAAGAAATCTTCCGTCAATCGAACGTTTCAAGCCGCACTTCCGCACGCGGGAAGGTAACCGTATCTGCCGGTTTCGGCGTAACTTACGTAACACTGGGCGATGGGGGGCTCGAACCCTCGACCTCACGGGTGTGATCCGTGCGCTCTAGCCAGCTGAGCTAATCGCCCTGACTTCTGTTCGCTGCAAAGACTATCGCGTGAAAGCGGCGATGGCAAGCCGTTCGCCGCGGCGATCGGCTGCTGCGCTACATCAGGTCGTTGCCGGCCGACGGCGCCTGTCTGTACGTGATCGTGTCGGAGGCGAGGGCGGCGCTCCAGAACCCGACCGACAAGATCAGGATCAACCAAGCGAGTGTGCGCATATTCAGTTTGAGCACCTCAGGGCAGTGACTGCCGGCAAATCGCCGTCGGCGAAGACGCACTTTGCCTTTCGTCTCCATCTACAAGAAATCGGTTCGGCATTTTCCTCGGGGGGTCGGCCGGTCGCGAGTCGGGAATGCGGCCCTATCGCCAAAACCGCTCCAGCCAACCCGGCTGCTTTGCCGGTTCAGGAGCGTCTTTCGCGAAGTCTGAAACGTCGTAGACGCGGAGTTCCGGATCGACATACGCGCCGCTCGGCGGCAAGGGCTTGCTCGACCACACGAGCTTGCCGCGCGCGAACAGGGTCAGATAGAACCGTCGCGCGCTTGTCAAATCCGTTTCGTAGCCTTCGGCCGCGACGACGCCGGGCGCGAAGAATCGCTGGTAATTCGGTTCGGCGGTAACGACATACTTCACGCCGCTCGCAGCCAGTTGCTGCAGTGTCCCGAAGTTGCAGGCGTGTGATCCGGTCCGAATGTACGCACGAATGCGCGGGGTCTCGGGATGTCGCCAGTAGTCTCCGCGCGGGCGGATCGCCGCAAAATGATCGGCAACTATTTGTGTACCGCGCGGGACGTTAGACGCAAGCCATTCGGTCAGGCGCTGCCGGCTATCGTCGGCGAACTGGTGATCGAACCGCGCGCAGATGCTCCCTTGCAGAAAAAGGATCGGCATAAGAGAGAACGCCGTCAGAGCGGCGCGGACACGAACCGGTGTTCGCGCGACGGCTGTGGAGATTGCGCACGACGCCACGACATAACCGAGTACGGTGATCGGCAGGGCGTAGCGTGCGAAGGGGATCGCATCGAAGGCCAGCACGATGATGAACGTCGCGAGGAACGAGCCGATGACGAATCCGAATCGCGACAGCGGGTTGCGGCGGCGCGAGAATCGCCAGAAGAATGCACCGACGCCGATCGCGAAAAACGCCCAGAGATGGGGCTGCCAGTCGCCGGCGGCGATGCGCAGGCAATAGAGTCCCGGCGTCGCCAGGCGAAGGCCGTCATGCTGTGTGGTGCCGTGTTCGAACTCTCCTTGGAAGGCGGCTTGGCTGCGCGGCTCGGGCGTGAGCGTCCAGGGGTCTTCGAAGCCGCGTGCGTTGATCGCGACGAAACTCGCCAGCGCCACGGCAGCGACGATCAGGAAACGAAGCGGCACCGTCCACCAGCTGTAAACCTTCGCGATCGAAAGGGTGAAGACCGCCGGGACAACTGCCGCCGCGCCGACATACTTCCCGCTCGCCGCTGCCGCGACGCCGACGCCGAGCACGATGCACGCGAGCAGTTGCGACCAGCCGCGCCGAGCAAAAACGACGAGCGTCGCGCCCAGCACTGCGACGCCGATCCCGCCGATCAGCGTGGCGTCTTCCTTCATGTAATGTGCGTACACCAGCAGCCACGGGCAGAGCATCGCGCTGCTCCCTACGATGAACAGGCCGACGAATCGATAAGCTGCATATCCCGTCATCGCAAAACAGAAGACGCCGATCGAAGCGAGCAGGGCGGACGCACACCGCCCGGTGATGGCGAGTTCGCGCTCATCGTCCAGAGTCGTGCCCCGGTATTCGCGCAGCAGGTTCGCCGTCTCCAGCATCAGGAGCGGGTGGTTCAGGTTGCGAACCTGCTGCTGCGAGCCGATCTGTTCGACCTTCGACCACTCATCGGGATGGTAGAAGACGGGGAAATCGTTGTGTTTCGTGAAGTGACGGTACGAGATGAACGACATGCCCAGCGCGACGAGCAACGCGACGGCTACCTGGACGGAACGAGCGAGCCACGGACGAGTTGAAGTCAACGAATGGCGTTTAACGTCAGACACACCTTGTTCAGCGCTTACACAGACATCCGCGCACACCGTCGGAAGTTGAGCGTCAGAGGTTGATTGTTGGGCATTATTCACGCTCGAAGGGCCCTCACCCGAACTCGCTGCGGGATACCGGGCGAGGGGACCAGAATCGAGATCCCGTTGATCCCTCGTTCAGCCATACCTCGATTCATCCGCCGATGCACGTTACGATCTCGCCCCGCTATGGCAAAGAACATCAAGGCTCGCAAGGACGATTATTCACAGTGGTACCTCGACGTGATCAAGGCGGCACAGCTCGCCGACTACTCGCCGGTCAAGGGGTGCATGGTCATTCGTCCCGAAGGGTTCGCGATCTGGGAGGCAATTCAGCGCGAGCTCGACGTTCGCTTCAAAGAGACGGGCCACGTCAACGCCTACTTTCCGCTGCTGATCCCCCAGTCGTTTCTTGCCAAGGAGGCGGCCCACGTGGAAGGCTTCGCGATGGAGTGTGCCGTCGTCACGCACTCGCGGCTTGAAAAGGACCCGAGCGGCACCGGCCTGCGCCCCGCGAGCCCGCTGGAAGAGCCGCTCGTCATTCGGCCCACCTCCGAGACGATCATCGGCCACATGTACGCGCAGTGGATCCAGAGCTACCGCGATCTGCCTGTGCTAATCAACCAGTGGTGCAACGTGATGCGCTGGGAGATGCGCACTCGGCTCTTCCTTCGCACGGCCGAGTTCCTCTGGCAGGAAGGTCACACCGCCCACGAGACCGAAGCCGAGGCGCGCGAAGAGACGCTGCGCATGCTCGACGTCTATGCCGACTTCGCCGAGAACGTTCTCGCGCTGCCGGTGGTGAAGGGCGAGAAAACCGAAAGTGAAAAGTTCCCCGGTGCGGTGACGACCTGGTGCATCGAAGGACTGATGCAGGACGGCAAGGCGCTGCAGGCGGGCACGAGCCACTACCTCGGCCAGAACTTCGCGAAGGCGTTCGACATCAAGTTCCTGGGCCGCGATCAGCAGCAGTCGCACGTCTACACGACGAGCTGGGGCGTTTCCACGCGAATGATCGGCGCGATGATCATGGCGCACAGCGACGACGAAGGGCTCGTCACGCCGCCGCGGGTTGCGCCCGTGGTCGCGGCAATCGTTCCGATTTTCAAGACCGATGACGAGAAGGCAACGGTGCTCGAGTTCATCAGCAAACTCGTCACGCAGCTCTGCGGCACGTGTCCGAAGCTCGAAGGATCCAACAATGTCTTCGCGTTCTTCAACAAATACACGAGTCAGAAGGTCGTGATCGATCTGCGCGACGCCCGCCCCGGCGACAAGCAGTATCACTGGGAGCAACGCGGCGTGCCGTTCCGGATGGAGGTCGGTCCGCGCGACGTTGCCGGCGGCGTCTTCGTGCTCAAGCATCGTCTCGATCGCGCGAAGGAGACCGTCAACCTCGCGGATGTGACCGGCACCGCGTGGCTGCAGACCAAGCTCGATACGATGCACGTCACGCTGTTCGATCGCGCCAGGGCGTTCCGCGATGCGAACACGCGCGATGCGAACAGCTATGACGAACTGAAGAAGCTCATCGTCGAGCAGCCCGGCTTTGTCCGGGCCTGGTTCGAACCGGGCAAGGAAGCCGAGGCGAAGATCAAGGAAGCCACCAAGGCCACTGTCCGCTGCATCCCGCTCGAACAGAGCGGCGAAGGCATCTGCATCTACAGCGGAAAGCCGACCAAAACGCGGGTGCTATTCGCGCAATCGTATTGAGACACAACCTGATCTCATTTCAATCCGCGCGCTCTTACGTTCGGGCCTCGCGGATTCGCGCTGTTGGATCTCAAGAGCTGCTGAGATATTCAGCGCGTCTCGGACCGCGTGCGGCGTGCAACGCCTGATGCGGCGCGTACGCGGGTGTGTGGCATCAAGTCGGCTGAGACTCGTCACCACGTTTCCTGCCGATCGCCAGCCGCGCGGTGCCGCCGCGGTCCGACGCCGTCGCTATGACGCGGGCGAATGGCCAGAGATCGGACACATCGTTTGAATCCGACGAGGCTGTTTCAAAACGCTGGTGGACGGACGTCCACCTCCGCCGCGAGCGGCGCTGGGGACGATCGTGATCGCTCCTGTTCGAAAAGTAGAATCGAAGAATCGCATGTAACTTTGTCGTGACTGCGCCCTCTTACTGTTGTGCGCGACGAACTGAAGTGGGTGTGATCGAATCTCCCGACCTGGGAGAAATGTGGAACGACCAAGACCATACTTTGTGCGATGTTCCCATTGCGCCGTTTCGCGAACCTAAGTGTTTGAAGCTTTTGACGGCGTTCGAGAATTGCAACGCCGATGTGCGGAAGCCTGCGCCGGGTGTGCGACGATCGCCTGATTTCGCGAGGTATCGCGTTTCCAAAGTGCGGCATCGCTTTCGCATGCATTAACACGGGATCGTCCTGAAGTCCCTGAGATCGGCGGGTCGCGGAGTTATCTCCTGACGACGCGATCTCTCTATGAATCCTGATCGCGATCGGCGTGTTGCCGGATCGTCGGCATCGGTCGGAGAGCGTCTCTCCATTGTTTTCTCACCTGAGGAGTTTCTTATGAAAGCACTGCTCGGAATTCTCGTTGCCCTGAGTCTCGTGTCGGTTTCTCCAGCCCGCCCGACGTCGTCGGCGCTCAAGACGTCCGACGTCGCGCTGGAGGCTCTATCGCCTGCCGACTCCATGACGATGTTGGCCGCCATTCCCCGGACGACCGGCACGTGGAGAGGGTCGATCAGAATCCCGGGAGTTCACACGCAGGCCGTCACGCTCACGATCACCAGTCAGACGTCGAAGGGCAAAATCAAAGGGATACTTATCGCGAACGCCGATCCCTCGATTCGCGTGTCGACGAACGGCACTGTGAAGTCGAATCGATCGTTCACGATCACGCTGGCGGGAGGACATAGCGGCGGCGCGATCAATGGCACCGGGTCGGGGAAGCTCAGCGCGAATAAAAAGTCGATCACGTTCAACATGGTGTTCGTCCAGGGCGGTCGTAACTTCGCGGGCACGCTGACGCTCACGACGGCCTGATGAAATCGATCGATCGCGGAGTGCGACGGTGAATATACATCTGGTCGAAAGTCTTCTGTTTCAGTGCGCGCCGGCTTTCCTGCTCGGGTTGACGGTTCTCGCGTTCGTCAGCCGGCGCGCACAGCGTATCCATCACACTCGGAACATCGGCGAACTGAAGTCCGCTCGGCAACATGGCAGCCACGCCGCCAGGCTCCTCCATCCCGAGGTGGACCTCGCCAAATGCATCGGCTGCGGCGCGTGTGTGAACGCGTGTCCTGAGCAGGGTGTCTTGTCGTTGATCTACGGCCAGGCAGCGGTCGTGCACGGCATGCGATGCGTCGGCCACGGAGAGTGCGCCTCGGCCTGCCCGACCGGCGCGATCCTGCTCACCCTGGGCGATTTATCGAATCGGCAGGATATGCCGGCGATCGACGAGGCGCTCGAATGCGTCGGCGTCCCCGGAATGTACCTCGCCGGCGAACTCACGGGGTTTGCATTGGTGCGAACGGCCGTCTCGCACGGCGTCGCCGTCGCGGATGCCGTCTCCCGACAGGCCGCCGGTAAAGCGTCAGACGATCCGTCCGTGCTCGACCTGCTCGTCATCGGCGCGGGCCCCGGCGGACTGGCCTGCTCGCTGCGCGCAAAGGAAAAGAACCTCCGATTCGTGACGATCGAACAGGAGCCGCGCATCGGCGGGACGATCGCGGCCTATCCGCGCCGAAAACTGGTGATGACCCAACCGCTCCAACTGCCCCTCTACGGACGCCTGCCCGGCTTGAGCTATTCAAAGGAGGAATTGATAGCGATCTGGGAAAAGGCGATCCGCGACAATCAACTTCCGATCAAAACGGGAATCAAGCTCCAGCGCCTTTCCCGCTCAAACGACGGCGTGTTTATCGCGACCACGACCGACGGGACATTCCTTGCCAGAAATGTCTGTCTCGCGCTCGGACGACGCGGCTCGCCGAAAAAGCTCAACGTGCCCGGCGAGGATCTGGCCAAGGTCTCTTACAGCCTGATCGATGCGGCATCGTATACGAAGCGGAAAATCCTGATCGTCGGCGGCGGAGACAGCGCGATCGAAGCGGCACTGGCACTTGGGATCCAGCCGGGAAACCAGGTCACGATTTCCTACCGGCGCGCATCTTTCGTTCGGCTCAAATCTCAGAATGAAGTGCGGATTCAGCAGGCCGTTCGCGGGGGAACCGTGCGGGTCATCTTCGAAAGCGAACTCGCTGGAGTGGAAGAAGGGCGCGTTCAACTCAGGCTGGCAGCTGGCGCCGCTGCGACTCTCGATAACGACGATGTCTTCATCTTCGCCGGCGGCGAACCACCGTTCGAATTGCTCGCGCAAGCGGGTGTTTCTTTCGACCCGGCAAATCGGCCGCGCACCGAGGTGGCCCGGCCGAGTGCCGGGCTCCTGGGGCTTTTGATTGTTGCATTTTTCTGCGCGGTAGTGCTTGCCGTCTGGGCGATGTGGTTTCATTCGTACTACGGCCTGGATTCGATCTCGCGCGAGGAATCAAACGCGCACCGATTGCTGGGGCCCACCGGGCCGATCGGTCTGTCCGCCGGGATCGCGGGCTGCGCGATGTTCCTGGCGAACCTCCTGTACCTGGTCCGCAGGGCGCCCTCGCTCGGGCGATTCCTCCCAGGATCGCGCCCGGCATGGATGCAATTTCACGTGTTCACCGGACTTCTGGGTGCCCTGTTCATCCTGCTCCACTGCGGCTTTGAGGTTCGTCCGACCGTCGGCGGCCACGCGATGGCCGCGCTCTTTCTGGTGATCGTGACAGGCAGCGTGGGGCGCTATCTCTATTCAGTCTTCCCGCGCGCGGCAAACGGATCTGAATCCAGCCTCGACGAACTTCGCGTGCAGATTGCCAACCTGTCGAGTGATTGGGATCGCGAGGGAAGAGGCTTTGGCGGCGAGGCGCGGCGCCAGATCGACGAGTTGATTCTCGAGGGTCGCTGGCGATCCAGCCTGATCGCACGCCTGAGAAAACTGATTCTCGGCCAGATCCACCTTCGTCAATGCATTCGTCGACTGAAGCGCCTGGGCCACGCGGAAAGCGTTCCCGATGATGAACTGTCGCACGTTCTCGAGTTGGCGCGGCGGGCTCACCGCCTCACTCTACTGGTGACGCACTATGACGAGTTCGCTTCCGTCGTCGCGACGTGGCGCTATTTCCATAGATGGATTGCGCTGTTGATGGTGTTGCTGACGATCGTCCATATCGTGATGGCGGTGCGCTACGCCTCAGTCGGCGATGGGCTTCATCGACTCATCGAGTTTGCGGTCCGGTGAAACGTTCCACGACGAATTGACCGCATCGATGGAGCCGGCATTGAAATGTCGGAGTGGAAGCAGTCTGTTCGAGGGATGATTTTGCGGGCACCTTGCCCACCGAGCGTTCATGTCCACCACCCGGTGGCTCATCGCCTTTCTCTCGCTGGCTTTGGTGCTGGGGGTGGTCCTTTGGGAGTGGCGACAGAAAACCTCGCCGGGGCCGTTGCACCCGATTCACGCGGCGGTGAAGAAGCTTCAAGGTCCTGCCGGCTGTGCTGAATGCCATGGCGGATTCGTTCAGGGAATGGCGGCGTCATGCGCGACCTGCCACCAGGACGTTCAGAGGCAAATCGAACTTGCAAAGGGCCTGCACGGCCAGATCGACCTAAAGCGCGTGACGCAGTGTGGAACGTGTCACACCGACCACGTCGCCGGCAAGATCGAAATGGTCACCGCCCGAAGCTTTCGCGAAGCGGGGTTTGCAGACCCCGATACGTTTGATCACGGCAAGATCGGCAAATTCGAACTGAACGGGAGGCATGCCGAACTCAAATGTGATCAATGCCATCCGGCCGCGATGGCAGGTTTCCTCGGCACCGGGCAAACGCGCTTCCTCGGGCTCTCGCAGTCGTGCGTCTCCTGTCACAACGATGTCCACGAGGGAAGCTTTGGCGGCCGCTGCGCTTCGTGTCACGGGCAATCGCTTGCGTTCAAGCCGGCGGCGACGTTCAAGCACACCGACGAGTTTCCACTCGTTTCGGGTCACGCCGGTCACGAGTGCATCGACTGTCATGGCAAAAGCGGTCCGACTTCTGTTGCCGCGCTGGCTCTCAAACCGCTGCCCCCACGATCGTGTGCGGAATGTCACGCCTCCCCGCACGGCGCGGAACTGGTGGCGCTGGAACTGAAGCGACATGCGGAGTCGTCTTCATCCTGTACGGACTGCCATCACCGGGATGACGAGTCGTTCTTGAGTCCGGTGGCAAAGATGCCGCCTGAACTGCACAAGCTGGCCGGATTCGCACTGGATCCTCCACATGACAAGGCCACGTGTGTCGCATGTCACGAAGCGATCGAATCACAAAAGTCGCTCGGCGCCGCTCCGGATCTTCGGGCTCGATTCAAAGAGCTGTACCCCGGCCGGGTGTTGTCGGCATGCAATGAGTGCCACGCGTCGCCGCACAAGACCGGTCTCCTTCAAGCCGTCGCCGCAAGTCAGAATGTCGCTGAGGCGAAGACATGCGTCATATGTCACCGGGAAACCGACGCGAGTTTTCTGAGCCCGACCGCGAAGATGCCTTCCGAACTGCACAGGCTGACCGGCTTCACACTCGATCCGCCGCACGACAAAACCCAGTGCATTGGATGCCACAAGGTGATTGGCACACGCGAGAAGCTCCCAAAAGGGCCAGATTTGCAGTTGCGTTTTGCGCAGCACTTCCCGGGCCGATCTCAACAGGCGTGTGAGAAGTGCCATGAGGATCCTCATTGCAATCAGTTCCTGACCTCAGCATCCAAGGGGCAGTGCGCGGCGTGCCATGCGAACGAACGCTTCGTGCCGAGCGAGTTTGATCTCCAGAAGCACGAGCAGACCCGCATGCCACTGACCGGCGCGCACCGCGCGACCGCCTGCAATGATTGTCACAAGCTGCAAGACGGGGTGACGAAATACCGTTCGACGGCGACGGCGTGCGTGGCCTGCCATGCCGACGTGCATCTCGGCACGTTTGACGAGCCTGCTCTTCCCAAACTAGTGAACGGCGGCTCCGACTGCGCGCGTTGCCACACGACATCGAACTTCGAGGACGTCCGCTGGAACGGGAAGGACCACCTCGCATGGACGGGTTACGTCCTCAAGGGCGCGCACGCGGCCACGGCTTGCGCAGCGTGCCACCTGCCCGAGAAGCAAGCGGACGAACACGGCCGCACGTTTGGTGTTGCTCCGCGAAGTTGCAGTGCGTGCCATGCCGACCCGCACTCCGGGCAGTTCGTCCGCGACAGCGTCAACGACTGCGCGCGATGTCACAGTGAAAGTCTGAAGTTCACGCAAACGACTTTCGACCACCAGAAAGACTCCGCGTTCCGGCTCGACGAGACGCACGTGAAACTAGAGTGCGGCGCGTGTCATCGTGACGCATCGATCGACGCGAACGTAAAGCTCGTGCGCTACCGCCCGCTCGGAATGCGCTGCGAAGACTGCCATGAGCCCCGCGGCAAGTCGGAGAAGGGTGACCCATGAGCACCTTGTGTCGACTTGCCTTGGTCATCGTCATCGGGCTGAATGTCCGGGCGAGCGCTGCAACGATCGTGAATGTCGCGGTCACCGCCGTCGCGGGACGAAGTGTTTACATCGATCATGGTCGGGACGCGGGGATCGCCGCGGGTACGCGCGTGACGTTCACGCCCGCGGGCGCGGCCGCGGTTGAGGGCGTTGTCGCCGACGTCTCGCGAACCACATCGCGCGTCGACTTGATCGGCAGCGACATTCTGCCGCTCGGTACCCAGGGCAAACTGGAGGTGCCAGATCTTCCCGCGCCAAAAATCCCCGCCCCTCAGCCGACGACAAGGCCGAGCGCCATTCCCGCTCATCCGCCGTGGGCACCTCAGGAAGAGCGAACGCCGGACATGCCCCTTTTGGCAAGTGCGTCTTCCCGATCGCCCGCCGAACGACCGTGGACGCTGCGCGGCCGGATATATACGAACTTCTTTCTGACGCTTGACCGTGGCGAATCGCGGGATCACCACTACATTTACTCTCGCACCGGGACCGCGCTCACGCTCACCAATCCATTTCGACAGGGCGGCGAGTTTCGCTTCGATGGCGAATACGCATTGCGAGAATCCGATGTCGGTGATACTGCCGACGACCAATTCCGCATCAAGCGATTCTCCTACACGATCGGAACAGAACGTTGGGCGCCCTATCACCTGGAACTGGGGCGATTCAGTTCGTACTACCTTCCCGAGATCGGCTATGTCGATGGTGTGGAAGGCGCCGTCCGGTTCGAAGACGGAATCAGTGTAGGCGGCGGACTCGGCGGATATCCGCGCCCGTTCTACGACCAGGACACCGGCGAGGATCTCGGCTTCCACCTGTTCGCTGAATACGCGACGAAGGACCCGATGAAATTCTCTGGAACCGTTGGCTATCAGCGAACCTGGCGCGATCACGAGCCGGATCGCGATCTACTGATTGCCCATGCGAGCAGTTATCTCACCAAGTCGCTGTGGCTCTATGGATCGGCAACTCTCGACATCTATTCGGCTGCCAATCCTGTCAAATCGACCGGCCCGGAGGAAACCAGCGCTCTTCTGCAAGCCCGATACACGCCAGACAAATCGCAAGGCACCGGCCTGCTCTATTCACGATATGCATGGGCCGACATCCGTGGGCGAGACTATCCGATTGTGCCGCTCGATCTGCTTCGGGAAGGACGAGTCGATCGTCTCGAGTGGTCGATCTATCACGACATCGTCACCGATCTTCGTCCGACGCTGCGCCTCTACTACTTCGACAGCGACCGCGCGAACGGGATCGGCGAGGAGCTTGACCTGGACTGGACCAATATCGGCGGCGAACCGCTTGACCTGCATAACGCCGTGTTTCATTCCGACGGCGAGTACTCGGACGACTGGGGGCTTCGCTCCGAGGCCAACTTGAAGAAGGGCGATCTCAGTCTGACGCTCGGCTACGAGTTTCTTCGTTACACATTTCCCGACACGCAGACCGACAGCGGAGCCTCCACGCGCCACACGATTCGCGGCAGCATGAGCTGGCAGTCCGGCGACTGGTACTACAACGTGTCGCTCGACCGATACTTTGGCGACGCCGATGATGCCTATCTGCTGGGCACTTACATTGAATGTCGATTCTGAGCGAGTCAAATGAACAGCAACCTACAATCTCGACGAACATGGGCTGCCGGAGCGGTTTGCTTTCTTATCGTTATCCTTCTGATCCATGTGGTTTCGTGCCAAAACTCCCCGGCGCTTCGCCAAGGTTGGAATCCGAAGTACGGACCGGTCGTTCCGCACGACAAGTTTCCTGCGGATTGTTCGACCTGCCACGCCGGAGAAAACTGGACGACGATTCGCGCCGATTTCACTTTCGATCACACGGCAAAGACCGGCTTTGAACTGCGCGGCGCGCATCGGGACGCTTCATGCTTGCGTTGTCATAACGACTGCGGAGCAGTAAGCGCCTTCTCGTCGCGCGGTTGCGGAGGCTGTCATGAAGATCCGCACCGATCCAGGCTCGGGCCCGCGTGTGAAACGTGTCACCAGGAACGTTCCTGGAATCCGACTGGTGTGGCCGCGATGCACAATCGAACGCGATTCCCGTTGCTGGGCGCGCACGCCGCGACCGCCTGCTTCGAATGTCATGCCGGTGCCGAGACGGGCAACTTCTCGGGCAACGACACCGCCTGCGTCACGTGTCACCGAACCGACCTGGCCCGCACGACCGCGCCGAATCATCTCGCCCAAGGCTGGGTGAGCGATTGCCAGACCTGTCACACGCCCCAGGGATGGGATTCCGCCCACTTCAAACACACCGCTCTCTTCCCGCTGACAGGCGGACACGCAGGCCTCTCCTGTACCGATTGCCATCACGCCGAGGTGTTCCTGCCTCGGTCGACCGAGTGTGTGTCGTGCCACTTCGAGGACTTTCAGAACACGCAGGAGCCGAACCATGTCCTGCTCGGCTTCAGCACCGACTGCGCTGAATGCCACACGCCGACAACCTGGAGGAGCGCAACGTTGGAACGTCGTCGTGCGCGCTAGACAAACACTAAGCCGGGCGTCGTCAAAGCATGAACAGGAGTGTTCGCACAAGCGATGCGCGAGCGTATGGCATAGGAATCCCACAACGCATCAGTCGTGGGATTCGTGATGGCACATTACGATCTGCGTCTATCGATCGTGCCAGCCCCCGCCTGGTCGCGGCGGCCGGTGGGAATGGAAGGGCACGACGCTCGAGGGCGATTGCCATGCAGACTCCGAATGATCCGGCGAAGTGGACCCGACGCGACGTGCTGCGACAGGCGGCGATATCCGCTGTCGGGTTGGCCTTCGCCCCGCGTGGCGCGCAAGCCAGTGATGCACAGCCGAAGATCCTCTTCAACATACTGGGTTATTGCCCTCAAAACGCAAAGCGTTTGCTGTTTCCCGCATCAACCAAGGCGCGAGTCGTCGTAGTGAACGAAGCCACTCAGCAGATCGAACTCCAAGTCGAGGCAACACCTGTTCGCGGCGACATGGGGTCGTTCGCGGCGGTCGATGTCTCGCAGCTGAAAGACAACGGCCAATACATCGTCCGCGCCGGAGTAACGAGCGCGAACATCCGCGTACACGCGGATGCACACCTGCAGGCGATTGCGGCGGGTGTTCATTACTTTGCCAGACAACGCTGCGGCGACGAACACAAGGGATACAACTCGCCTTGCCATCTTGATGATGGAAAGCGGAATGACGATGGGAGGCATCGGGACGTGCGCGGCGGATGGCATGACGCGTGCGATCTGCGGAAATGGGTCGACGCGACGATCTACGGGGTGATCGGCCTGACCCAAGCCATGGAAACGCTTGCCGAAAAGCATCCGGATCGCGACGCCGCCATCGACGAGATTCGATGGGGCAACCAATACTTCCTGAAAATGCAGGAGCCCGAGGGATACGTGATGCGATGGTGTGGCGGGGATGAAGGCAATCGCCACACGGACAATCGTGTTGGAAGCGACGACGATCGGGTGATCGACACCGAACCGTGCGAACTCCCCGGACAATTCAGTTTCATCGCCGCCGAAGCGCGGGTGGCGCGGCTGCTGGCTGGGTCGGATAAAGAGTACTCGCATCAATGCCTGCACGCGGCCGAGCGATGTCTGAAGTGGTGCCTGGAGTCTCGTTCGCCGGGGACCAGCCTCTCTCTCGCGGCCGGTGTCATCGCATCGACTCAGCTTTACGCGGCGACTGAAGTTCAATCGCACGCCACGACCGCGGCACGTTACGCCGATGAGTTGTTGGCGCTGCAGGCGGCCGATGCATCTGGTGCCGAGCTAGGCGGCTACTTTCGTTCAGGAAAGGACAACCCCGAACCCTTCCGCGACATCCATCATGGCAATCTGCCGTTGCTGGCGATGTGCGAATTGCTCGAACAGTTCCCGGGACACTCGAACGCGAATCGATGGAAGTCGTCGCTGGAACGGCACGTGGAGCATCTGGCGGCAATGGCGACCCGTTCGCCGTTTGGCATCGTTCCATACGGTCTCTACAGCGGCGCCGACGCCGAGCAAGGCCGCGTGATCGGTGCGATGCACTACCGATGGTTCATGAAGCCAAAAGGCGAGTATCCCGCTGCCGATTGGTGGGTTGGCATCAACGCTCATCTCGCCGCGAGCGCGATCGGACTGGTGCGCGCCGGTTCCCTCCTCGATCTGCGGCACTTGCGATCAATCGCTCAACGGCACCTCGATTGGCTTTTAGGGGTGAACCCTTTTTCAGCCAGCACGATCACGGGTTTCGGAGCGAACCCACCTGCGCTTTACCGCGGCACACAATTCAGTCCGCCGACGCCGGAGATTCGCGGCGGCGTGATGAATGGCATCGGGGGCGATGAATCGGGTAACCCCGTTCTCGACGCGGGTTCGTGGCAGACCTGCGAGTACTGGACACCCGCGGTGGCGTATACGCACCTACTGCTTGCCATTCTCATGTGCTAGGCCTTCATGGTCTGCGCGCTGAGACAATGCGTCGAATGGCGAAGCTGGAGAAACTGAGATGTGGTTGTCGCGCGTGACACTCAAAGTTGATCGGAAATACAGTTTTTTGACTGACGACGAATTCTCTTAGCACTATTATCCCCGCTTGTCCGTAAGACCTGCTATCAATCAGTAGCCCCAGTGTAAACCCGGTGGTTGGGAGATTTTTGTGTTGCCAGTTACGCGTTCAATCGCATCGGAGCATGTTCCGATGCTCAAAACTGATCCATTGAATTCATCGAATTCACCGAGTCTTGGTGAGTCGATTTACGGCTCTACGCTTTTGGAAGTGATCTGGACCCAGCGCTGGCTTTTCTGTGCGTGCGTGTTTGGGTCGCTTGCGCTAGCGAGCCTGTATTTGTTGAATGCAACGCGTATCTATCGAGCCACTGGCAGCGTATTACTTAATCCCGTTGCCTCACCTCTGCTTGGTACTGCAGAACCGTCGCGGATTTCTGAAAACTATAACCAGACTCGGGCTGATGAGCTTCGATCGCTGACTGTACTGAATCGCGCGGTGAGCGAAGGGCAGCTGCGGCAACTCAAGACATTTCAGGAAGAAACCGGCGATCTCGCTCAGGCAATTCGCCACGGAACTGCGCTCCAGGTTGATCCCGCCAAACGCTCCGACATTCTGAACGTCACGATGGATTCTGCCTACCCCGAGGATGCGGTCGCGGTAGTAAACGCTGTGATGGTGGCTTACATCGCCGAAAACGCGCGGCTGTCGCGCACCGGTGGAAGCGAGATGGAGGCGCTGCTGGCGACCGAGCGCGACACACTTGCGGCACATCGCCGTGCATTGCAGAGCGAACTTGCCGAACTGAACAAGTCCACCGGACTGATGCCCCTCGCACAAGGACAGGGAACGACGCTCACCCAGCGCACGTTCTCGTTGTCGAACTCCCTGAATACCGCGGAAACGACGCTGGTCGATCTGGAGTCTCAGTACAAGGCGCTTGAGTCGGCGATCAAGACGCCCGACTCACTGACCGCATTCGTCGAAGCCCAGCAGTTTCGCGGCCGGGATTTCGGAGACGCCGAATACGACGATCTGCGCCAGCAGATGTCCGCGCTGCAGCTGGCGCTAGGCCAGCTCGAGGAAGTTCAAGGCGAACGTCACTATCGCGTCGTATCGATCAAGAATTCTATCGCGCGCCTAAGGGCGCGCATCAAGGAAAAGGAAGCGTCGATCGCGCGCGCGTACTTGCAATGGCTTGCGACCGAGATCGCGTCGAACAAGGCGACGGTTCAAAAGCTCACCACGCTGATGGGCGCGCACCAGGATTCCGCATCCGGCTTGAGCCCGCAGTTGACGCGCTACGAGGAGATCGTGAATGAACTGGCGCGCGTCGAACGCGAGTTTGAGGTCCTGGACCAGCGCGCGACCCAGGTCCGCGTCAATAGCATTGTCGCAGGGCCGATGAGTGCCCGAGTGCTGGAGCCGGCGCAGATGGCGAAATCGCCGGTGTCGCCGAAAAAAGGTCTCAGCCTGATCATTGCCATGTTGAGCGGCACGCTGTTGGGGATGGGTCTCTCGCTGCTGCGTGAATGGCGCGACGCCCGCCTTCAGAATGTGGAAGAGATACCTCATTGGCTGGGCGCATCGGTGCTGGCGATCGTTCCGCGCATGTCGCGCGAAGTGTCGCCGCTGGATCGAGGGCGCCTCATTCAAATCGATCCTCGAAGCATGGCGGCGGAAGCCTACCGAAACATCCGGACGATGATGACCTTGGGGGCGTCCCAAAGCATTAAATCCATTCTCATTACTTCCTCTGCGGCGGGTGACGGAAAGTCGACCACGACGAGCAACCTCGCGATCGCATTTGCACAGTCGGGTGAACGCACCTTGCTGATCGATGCAGATCTTCGCAGCCCGGTGCAGCATCTGATCTTCAGTACGCCGGGCCGCGCCGGGCTCGCAGGGGTTTTGCTGGGTGACGCCAAGTTGCGCGAAGCCATCTCGTCATCGGGAATTGAAGGGCTGGACATCCTCCCGTGCGGTCAATTGCCGTTGAATCCCGCGGAACTGCTTTCGGGCAATCGGTTTCAGCGTGTGCTTGGCGCACTGAGCAAGACCTACGACCGCGTGATCATCGATTCGTCGCCGCTCGGCCACACACCGGATGCGGCGCTGCTCGCGGCGGCCGCCGATTCGGCGATTCTGGTCGTGCGCCTCAACCAATCGGCCCGACGACATGGAATGTTGGCGGTCTCAATCCTGCGTCGGGTGGGCGCCAACTTCACCGGGATCGTCGCCAACGATGCGACGTCCCGCGGTGCATCCGTGCATTACGACAACTCTGCCCAATATAGCTCACACTCGGCCAGGCTCTTACCGTTGTCGCGAAAGTCTCAAATCCGACCGATTGATGAGGACCTGGAGCTTTCTGACTTCGCGAACGGTGGGAACGGTCATATCTGATTCGGTTGTCTTTGGGATCTGCGGGAGCATGCATGTCGATGGTTGAAGGCAGGGAGAAATTGGAGCTTACGGGTACAGAGCAAAAGAACGGAGATGCCGAACTGTTGCCTGATTCGCGGAGGGTGAAGCCGCGCGCCCGATTTTTTACAGAATTGAGCGAACCCGATGACCACAGCTGGCTTGATCGACTTGGCGGCGATGTCAACAATCGACGTACATCACTCACGACGCTGTTGCCGTTTCTGCTGGCAGATCTCTCCGGGCTCGCGATATGCGGCCTGCTGACGCAAGCGATCCTCAACCTGATCCACCTTCCGGCTGCAGACTTAATCACCTTCTGGGCCGCTCCGTTCGTACTCATGCCGTTATGCCTCGCATTCGCCTCCGGCGGACTCTATTCGGAAATCTGGGTGCACCCGGTTGTCGAGTTCCGTCATATCACTTGCCTCACGCTGACCGCGATGCTCGCGGGAGCCTTCGCGGGGCTGATCGCCTGGCCGTTGCCAGTCTGGTGCCTCACCGCGCTGCTTGTCACGGTGGTTGTCGCGCCGCTTCCGCGAATGCTGGTGAGACAGGTGCTGGTCCGATTTCCCGCATGGGGATTTCCGACACTCGTGATCGGCACCGGTGAAGGCGCGGTTGATGTAGCGCGACTGCTCCTGGAAGTGCCAAGGTCGGGGTTGCGTCCGGTGTTGCTGAGTGATCCGAGCGGCCAGTGCGGCTCGGGAATCTGGCCGGTCGTGAACGATCCCACGATTTTGAGATCGCTGCTCCATGTCCGGGGAGTTAAGCATGCCGTCGTGGCGCTTCCCGAGTACTCGATGGAAGCGATGGCCCGCATCCTTGACCGCTATAGCGGAATCGTTCCACATCTGCTGGTGCTGACCGACATCTCCACGTTGCCCACGCTTTGGGGCGCATCGCGCCAAGGCGGCCGAATCAGCGGTTTTGAGGTTCGCAACAGCCTGCTCCTGAGCACGCTGCTCAAGGTCAAGCGGGTCATCGATGTTCTGGTGGCCGCTACCGGTTTGATCCTGTCGTTCCCGCTGCTCCTGTGTATCTACCTCGCCGTGCGTCTCGACTCGCCGGGCGCAGCGCTGTTCGGGCACGAGCGAATCGGCCGCAATGGAGTGCGATTCAAAGCGTGGAAGTTTCGAACGATGTATTCGAATTCGAGCGATCTCCTGCGCGCTCATCTGCTCAACGACCCCGCCGCCGCCGCCGAATGGGCGCGGGATCAGAAACTGAAAGACGATCCGCGCGTGACGCGCATCGGCAGGATTCTTCGCGGCAGCAGCCTTGATGAACTGCCACAACTCTGGAACGTCCTGCTCGGCAATATGAGCCTCGTCGGACCCAGACCGATCGTTGAGTCCGAGGTCGAACGATACGCGAACGCCTACAAGCACTACTGCCGCGTCAAGCCCGGCATCACCGGCCTGTGGCAGGTCTCCGGACGCTCGAGCGTGAGCTATGACGATCGCGTCGAACTCGACGTGTTCTATGTTCGCCATTGGTCCCTGTGGCTCGACGTCTACATCCTCGGGAAAACGATCTACACACTCCTGAGCCGTGACGGGGCGTATTGAACCATCGCATTTCGAGCCATGAACAGCCACGCCGCACAACATCTGAAACATGCAGGGATCTACCTCTTTGCGCGCGGCATCCCGGGACTGGTCGCGTTCCTGGCGATCCCCGTGTTCTCAAGGCTCCTGGATCCAGAGGAATACGGTCGTTACGCGGTGGTCGTGGCGATCGTCGCGACGCTGAACGCCGGGCTGTTTCAATGGCTGCGTCTCTCCCTCGTGCGCTTCTTGCCCGCCCAGGACGTGCCGTCCGATCGGTTGAAATCCACATTGGCGAGTGCAAGCCTGTTACTCGTGGCGATTCTTGGCGTCGTCGCGGTGCTACTCTGCTTCACGCCGCATGCAGCGGGTTGGCGCTCGGCGATCGGCGCATGCTGGGTACTGGTTTCCGCACAAGCACTCTTCGACATCTGCTGCGAAGCGACCCGCGCCGCGCTTAGCCCGTTACGGTACATGGCGTTGCAGGTCACGCGGACGCTCCTCTGGCTCGCGGCAGGCGTCGGGCTCATCACCGCGGGCTGGGGATGGAAAGGCCCGATCATCGGGCTTGCGATCGCAATGCTCGTGGCGGTTCTGACGATCGGAATCATCGACTGGAGAGGCATTCGGCTGCGGATCGATCGCGCGCTGCTGGTTCGCGTGTTCCGATACGGCATGCCGATCTCTCTCACGGTCCTCCTGGTCGTCATTCTCACCAGTATCGATCGCTGGATGCTGGCCGGCTATCACGGCGAACGCGCGGCGGGCGTCTATTCCGTCGCGGTCGACTTCGTCACGCAGACGATCGTCCTCCTGATGCTCGCGGTGAACATGGCAGTGTTTCCAGTTGCGGTCCGCGCCTGGGAACAATTCGGCAGCGAAGAAGCGATGCGTCACATGGCTTCCAACATCTCTCTGCTGGCAGCAGTCGGCGTGCCGGCGGCAACCGGAGCGGCAGTGCTGGCGCCCGGACTGGCCACGTGCCTGCTCGGACCAGACTTTCGCGAAGCCGCTATCGTACTCATTCCTGTCGCCGCCATCGGCGGCGTACTTGCCAGCATCAAGGCCTATCACTTCGATGCGGCGTTCCAGTTCGTTTCGAGAACGATGGATCAGGTCTACGTCGCGGTGGGTGTTGGCATCGTCAACGTGATTCTGAATCTCCTTCTCATTCCGAGAATGGGTCCGATGGGCGCCTGTATTTCCACCGTGACATCCTTTGTGATCGCGATCGTGGCGACCGTGATCGTCGGTCGACGTCACCTGCGCTTGCCATGGGCCGCCGGGGAAGTGTCGAAAGTGTTGGTCGCATCCGGCGCGATGGCTGCCACGCTCTTTCCCTTTCGCAGCTCGATCCGTGCTTCAGATCTCGCGATCCAGATTCTGGCTGGCGTCGCGATCTACGGCGCATTTCTGCTCGCGATGAACTTCCTCGGCTCACGCGTGGCGTTGATCGGCCGACTGCGTGCATCACCCGTGCAGCGCCCTCATGCGACATCCCTGGTTTCAGCAGCACCGGAGCGTTCGTAAAGCGATGAGCGTGCCGCATCAAATCGTCTGCATGTACGTGCCCTCCGAGGACGGCGGACATGCTCTGTATTCTCAGCAGTTGCTGACCGCACTTGCCGCTGCAAGCCCGGAGACGCGCTTCGAACTGGTGAGTGCGGAAAATCTTGACCCGCAGTTCGACTCCAGCACCTATCGCGTGCATCGCCTGTTGCCTGCGCTGCGCGCCCGCTCGTCATTCCCGAACAAGCTCGCCTGGGCGACGAGCCGGCTGAAGTACTACCTGCAGCGCGAAGAGGTGTTTTTGAGCTGGCTCGAAACCCGGCCGGACATCGCCATCGTGCACCTGCAGGAGTGGAAGGCATGGCTCATGCCGCGCGTCGTGCGGCGAATCCGGTCGATGGGGAAGCGCGTGTTCTGCACGGTTCACAACATTTACCTGCATCGGTATCCGCCTGGCATTCCGCGGTCGATCGTCGATGGACGCGTGCGAAAAGGCGCCCTGCTGAGCGATGGACTGTTTGTTCACACGCCACAGTTGGCAGCGGAGCTCGCCGGCTTTCTGGGAGAACGTCATCCGCCGATTCACGTGGTGTTGCATGGCGTCTGGGAGAGACCGAAGCAACTCCATGAGTCGCCACTGGCCGCGCGAATGTCGCAGAAGAAGCTGCTGTTTTACGGCGTTCTTCGCCGCAACAAAGGCCTGCACGTACTGCTGAGGGCCATGCGACAGCTGCCGGAGTTCAGCTTGACTATCGCGGGAGAAGCACAGGAGCCGGAATACTTCGATCGCGAGTGCTTGCCGATGATTCGGCAGCTGCAGAAAGACGGGGCAAAGGTCGATCTGCAACTCGGACGTGTTTCCGAATCCGACACCGCGGAACTCTTCCGCACGCACAGCGCGCTGATGCTCCCGTACGACTCTTCGTTTGTCGCTCAGAGCGGCGTCGTGTTTCTTGCGATTGCGCATGGCGTGCCTGTTGTTGCGAGTAAAGCCGGAGGGCTCGGCTGGCTGATGGGTGAGTTTTCCATCGGAGAAATCTGCGCGCAGGCGACGCCCGAAGAGCTCGCTGCCGCCGTACGCCGGTTATTCGATCGACCCTGCATCACTGAATTGGACCGCGAATTGAAAGAAGCGGCACGGACCTATTCGTGGGAGTCAACCGCGGCGAAGACACTTGACGCTTACCGCTCCTGCGAATCCCGTTCGGAGGTGTACGCGTGAGCACCTTCGAACAAATCCGCGGCGTTGAATATCCGACAGTGTCGGGCTGGCTCCGAACCGATCCTCGCTGGATGGCCCGACTCGTCGCGCTGGCCAGCTGCGCGAGTTTTCTGCCGTATCCCGCGATCTCGATCGGAAACGCCTCGGCGCTGCAGTTGGGAAACCTGCTGGCGCTGATCCTGTGTGTGCCGCTGCTCGCGATGCCGGTCACTCGCCTGCCGATCCGCGCGTACTTCATCATCGTCGCACCGCTGTGCATCTCTGCGTACAAAGCGGTGCTGACCGGGGGAGCCGGCCAGGAACTGGAACTGGCCCTGAAATCCACAATCGTTTGGAGCGTCTCGGGAGTGACCGCGGTGTTCGTGATGGGATACGTCCATCGATACCAGGTGCCAGTTCTCCTGGGCATCTCAGCCGCAATGCTGCTCCACTGCGCAGTCGGTACGCTCCAGCTCGTGTCGTTTCAGTCCGGCACGTTTCCGTTGACGTGGCTGTATGTGAACCCCTCGTTCCTCAGCGTCCAGGATAATGTGACTGTCATCAGCCGGTACATCCAGCGGCCGTTCGGTCTGTTCCCGGAACCGTCGGCGATGTCGAGTTCGCTCGCGCCGTTTGTCATACTGTTCTTCGCCATGCTCGGAGGCGTGTTGCGGTCGCGCGCGCGGCTGTTGAACTGGCAGAAGGCCGTCATGCTCTGCGCGGCGACGGGAAGCTTGGCGCTGATCATCGTATCACGATCCGGACACGCGGCGATTACGTTGATGGCGCTCGCGGCGATCGCGTTCGCCTGGCTACTCAAGGCCCGCGCCAACCAGCGAACCTTCGCGATTATCGTCGGTGGAACGACGATCTTCCTGCCGCTGGTCATCTGGGCGGCATCGATGTCTCTGGGCGATCGACTGGGCGGCCGCTCGAACCTTGGCAACAGCTCCTGGGAAGAGCGGGCGACCTCATTGAATGTCGGTCTCGGTTTAGTGACGGATGGCAACTGGAGCACCGTCCTGTTCGGGTTGGGACCGGGACTGTCGGCTCCCGCGATCGAACGGACGGCGCACCTCGAGGCGATCTGGAGCATCCTGCTCACCTACGTTTACGAAACCGGCATGATCAGCGCGTTGGCGCTCGCATGGATCGGCTGCGAACTCGCACGGCAGTGGCGAGCGCTTCAATTCAATTTGACCTTCCTCTGCATGGTCGTGGTCTGGCTTGTCGGGATCACGTTAACGACCAGCTACAACCAGTTGCTCCCGCCATGGGTCGCCCTCGGTTGGTTGCTCTCCTGGCCCGACCGGCCACGGGATCAACAGTCAGGTCGGAGGATCGTCACATGAGCGACTGTGACCCATATGCTCCCTCGCCGCGTCGCATCGGCTTGCTTCATGCCGGCGAAATGGGTGCTGCCGTTGCGGCCGTGTTGCGGTCGCGTGGCATTGAAGTTCTCGGCTGCGCGGAAGGTCGCAGCGACGCGACGGTCGCACGCTGCGTTGCGGCAGGAATCACGCTCTGCCCGTCGGTGCGCCAACTCGTCGCCGAGTCGGATTGGGTGTTGAGCCTTGTCCCGCCGGACGCGGCAGAGAGCCTCTGCGCGCAATTCTGCGAACTGGAATCGCCGGACCATTCGATCTTCGTCGATTTCAATTCAATTTCTCCCGAACGCGCCGCGCGCCTCGGTAATGCCGTTGAGGCCCGGCGGCGGCGTTTTGTCGACGGGAGCATCAACGGCCTCGCCAAAAACCTCTGCACGACCGCAACCATGTTTCTCAGCGGGCGCGACGCCAAACAGGTGGGGTCATTGTTTTCGAGGGATGTCCGCGTTCAATTGCTCGGCGAGAATCCGGGAAGCGCATCGGCCATGAAAATGCTCCTGGGCGGCGTTTCCAAAGGCATTTGCGCCCTTCTGGTCGAGCTGCTGCGCGTCGCCGATCAACTGGCTATGCGGGAGGCGTTTCTCGCGGCGCTGAGCCGTATCTATCCTGAAGTCGCCGCGCTCGGCGAGCGCATGCTCCCCAGCTATGCCCACCACGCAGATCGTCGCATGGTCGAAACCGGCGAACTGCAAGACACGGCAATCGCTACCGGGATCGTCGGCCCATCGATCGCAGCCATCGCCAACACGCACCGCGAACTCGCCGAACATCTCAGTCGCCACGCGACTGATGCATCCTCGCTTTGCACGCTGTTGAATCACCTGGCCGCGACGAAGTTCCTGCTGCGGCCGTCCATTGGTGTTCCAGAATCGAAAGTCAACTTGGAGGGATCCTATGGTTAACAAGCCTACATCATCTCATTTACACCCCGGCCCCGGCT
>JANOBD010000131.1:0-3462 GCA_031411495.1 Phycisphaerae bacterium
CTGATCATCCCGCGTTCTATCGATCTCCATTACGTTCTTAGGTGACCTTCCACTTTGCCTGATAGTTAGGGCCATCGGATTTGGGCTTTGTGTCTGGGGACAGCATCTGAATCGTGAGCGGGATCGGGAAGTCTGCTCCGATTATTGCGGCCTCGCCAGGGCGAAGGGTTGGCAGAAACGAAGCTGCTGCGCGATCAATTTCACCGCAGGCTCGCTCTACGACTTCGCGGTCGCGATCGTTGGTAAGCCGGTGAACGATGAGCGTGCCCATCTGACTGAGAACACCTTCGGTAATGTCCCGCGGGCGTTGCGTCGCGAGGCAGATGCTGAGCCCATACTTGCGGCCCTCTTTGGCAATCAGCTCGAATGCGTCGAGCTTTGCCACCGTGTCCTCGCCGCCAATTTGGCGGCCAAGAAAGCTGTGAGCTTCGTCGAGAAACACCACCAGTGGTGAGTCGCGAAACTTCCCCTGACGCGCGAGCGCAAGGAGTTTGCGCCCGATGACGTTTGCGATGATCTCACGCGCTCTAAACTCGTGGGATATGCCGCTGAGGCAAAGCCGAAAGAGCCTTTTGTCGTTCCCGGCGAAGCCGTCGATCAGGCCAGAGAGAGGATTTGTCGTGTCCTTGAAGACTGGCGCGAGTGCGGCTGATGCAAGAATGGAATTGATACGCGTCACAAGTGGCAAGCAATGAGTGAACTCGCCCGATTCGCCGCCCCATTTTGTCGTGTCGGCGACCTTTGGCGGTCCCCAGCTCCTGATTCCATCTGGGTGAACGCACTCTTGTTCGATCTGCGCGACAAGCTTGGTCACATCGAATGGTGCTGAGGGGTCATCGATATAGTCTGCTGTGCTCAAAGCAGCCTGATACGCGGCCTTTGCGGCATTGACCTTGAGCACTACACCGTTGTTGTGTAGACCGGCATTACGATGAGCCAGCCTCAGACTCCGGATTGCCTCACGGAGCTTTGGGCCCTGGACTTTTCCCGACGGCTCAAAGAGAGCCAAGAAATCCGACTCGGTAAAGCTTGCGGGCGGTACAGAAGATTTTTTCGTCGTGTCATGTGCATACGGAGGATCACCGAGGAAGTGTTCCTCCACATATTGGCCAGCGAACTGATGATACTCGCCTGTCGCATCGAGCAGTATGATCTTCGCTTTGTGCTTGATGCACTCTTCGATGACGCGGGCGGTCGTCCAGCTCTTACCTCCACCGGTTGCGCCGAGAATCGCGCAGTGACGCCCGAAGAGCTTCTCCGGCTTGATCGCGACAGCACTCTCTTTGGCCACGTCGATCGTGCCGAGTGACAACAGCACGTCCGGAACCGGCGCGCCGTCGATTTCCATGAGTGACGGCAGTTGCGCGAGCAACTGGTGCGGTGCTGAATAGACGCGATCACCTAGCCGTGGATACGTCTGCACGCCGGCCGTGATGCAGAGAGAATCCATCGCGACTGAGCCGAGCATCTGGATCGTGCCGACGGCATCGAGGTCGTCATGCTGCGAGGTGCCGGGATTCACAGATCGACGATCTCGTTCTGGCAATCGAAGTTCTACCACGCGGCCGAGCAAGTGCGTGACTTGGCCTTCTATCAGCACGAACTCGCCAACTTCGCCCTTGCCATAACGGCCGCCCTTGTAGTGGGTGGCGCTCGGGTTGCCGGCAGATGAGACGTTGAATCGCACCGACTGGGCGGTGATCGATGAGAGCACGCCAATGAAAAGCTCGGGGCGCAGCAGGCCTTGAGCAGCGAAGGCAAGTTTGTCGTCCGCCATTAGTGCCTCCCGGCGATCGCAGCGACGTTCTTTGCGAGCTGTTCTGCTGGCGTTAGCGACTTGAGGTCAGGGATCAAGTTCACGAACTCTGAGAAGTAGGCACCGATGAGCAGAATGTCCCCGCCCTGTTTGGCCAACTCGTACCACGTCTTCCAGTATTTGTTCTGCTTAGCCGGGTCTGTCTCTTCAGCGCTCGCTTCAGCTGACGGGCTTACGACGATAAGCCGCAAATGAGGGTTGGTTCGGACGGCAGCAAGAATTGGTTCGGACAAATGGTCATCGTTGAAGCCGAAACCGACTGCGAGAATGCACGTGTTCGGCTCGCGGAGCGAGGCGAAGAATTGCGAAACCAGTTCAAGGTGCGGCTGGATATACGACTGCTGATACTTTCCTTTGGCGGGATAGATTAGACATGCTTTGTCAGCATCAGGCTTCGGGTTGATGGCGACGACGTCGCCTTCGCGTTCCCAGTTGACGGAGCCGTGCAGTTTCAGCAGTTGAAACACGCCCTCAAGCGGCGTGCCAAGTTCGCTGGTCGCTGGCGTCCGACGGATGATGTCGTACTGGAAAAATCGCGGGTCGTAATAGCGTGGCTGGGAGAACGAAAAGCCGTCGATGACGACAAGGCCTTGTTTCGCGGCCGCAGCCTCGAAGCACAGGTCGTAGTTGGTGGTGAAGAGCTTAAGACGCGAGTCGCGAACGCGACGCCGCGATAGTTTGTGTAGGAAGGTTCGGTGGGAGTCGAGCTGATCGGCCTTCGCCTGGTCGATGAAATCGGTGCAAATGCTCAGGATCTTTTCTTTCGACGCTTTGACGAAGGTCGCTACGTGAGCCGCCGTTGGCTTGAACTGAAGGTACGCCTCGCATTGCGAGAGGAGCACTTCGATGTTCTCCTTGTTCACAGCCCGGTCGTAGCCGACTTCGGCGATGACTTTGGCTGCGTCGGGCTCCTCGATTCGTGTCGTGGTCCCGGTGTCTGGGTTGCTGTTAACGCAAAAATCCCAGAGCTTCCACATTGAAGGTCCACCGACCAGCCCGAGCGATGTGCCGCTGCCTGCAAGCACAACAACATGCTGCATCTGAAGTGAAGCGAGCAAGTGATCCTTCAAAGACTTCTCTGCCTTGGCGGCGCGCTCCGTTTCGAGCTTCTGCTCATCAGGCGTGCCACCGGATTTCGGTATCAGCGACTGCCACGAGTCGCCGCTTTTGTGGAAGGAAGCGGGCGTCACGGCGGTGACCCTTGCGGCCGCTGGCGCTAGAGTTGGAACTGCGCTGCTAACGATAGGCGTCGTACTCATATCTGATCCCCCACGCTGCAAATCGTACCGCTTCATTCACTTCTCACAACAGCGACCGACTCTGAGCGAGCGCATTGAGGGGCTGGACGTGCAAAGCATCACGTGGAATGCGAAACCCACGGCTCAAACTCGCGCACTTTACCTCGAACCGAAAGCGATTATTCGGCTGCCAACCCTTCAAACGTCGCTTTGAAATCTTCTTCGGTAAGCGCCGTGTCGAACAATCCCACGTCCATTCCCTTGTGGCGACTGACACCCATGTAACGCAGACTCGAATCTTCGTACCGGCGGAACTTCCATACCGCATCATTCATGAGGGCGCTGTTGAACACGCCCAGGCTCACAAGCCGTTCAAAATCTTCGGTCGTCAATCCAGTGACGCGTTTG
>JANOBD010000132.1:0-1520 GCA_031411495.1 Phycisphaerae bacterium
CGTGCGGAGAGCCCGCCCCGCGCGAGCAGGGCGTCGTGGGTTCCCTCCTCGACGATCTGCCCCGCGTCCATCACCACGATCCGGTCCATCCGGGCGATGGTCGAGAGGCGGTGGGCGATGGCGATGACGGTCTTGCCGACCATGATCTCGTCCAGCGCCTCCTGGATCTCGGCCTCGACCTCGCTGTCGAGCGCGCTGGTGGCCTCGTCCAGAACCAGGATGGGGGCGTCCTTGAGCATGGCGCGGGCCAGCGCCACGCGCTGCCGCTGCCCGCCCGAGAGCTTCACGCCGCGCTCGCCGAGATGGGCCTCGTAGCCCGTCCTCCCCTTGAAGTCCTCGAGCGTCAGGATGAACTCGTGCGCTCGCGCGGCGCGGGCCGCCGCGACCACCATCTCGTCGGTCGCGTCGGGGCGGCCGTAGCGGATGTTGTCGCGGGCGGCGCGGTTGAACATGGCCGTCTCCTGCGTGACCATGCCGACGGCGCGGCGGAGGGATTCCTGGGTCACCTCGCGGACGTCCTGGGAGCCCACCACGACGCGGCCCGCCTCGACGTCGTAGAGCCGCAGGAGCAGCGCCACGAGGGTCGACTTGCCCGCCCCCGAGGCGCCGACCAGGCCGATCTTCTCCCCGGGCGCAATGGCGAGGTCGAGGTCGGTGACGCCGGCCGCCCCCTCGGAGGCCTCGTCGCGGCCGTAGGCGAAGGTGACGTGGTCGAAGCGGATGCCGGCCGCCGAGCGCAGCGGCACCGCGTCCGGGGCGTCGGTCAGGGCATGGGCGTGGGCCAGGGTGTTCATGCCGTCCTCGACCTCGCCGACGTTGCCGTAGAGGCCCATCAGCGAGAACGACACCCAGCCGGTCATCTGCGCGATCCTGAGCGCCACGGTCCCGGTCGCGGCGATGTCGCCGGGCGTCGCGGCGCCGAGCGACCAGCGCCAGAGCGTGATGCCGACCAGCAGCACGGGCAGCACTCCGGCGATCACCATCAGCCAGAAGCGGAAGGTGGTGGAGATGGTGCCGTAGTCGAGCGTGCGGTCGCGGTAGGAGCCCATCGCCCGGATCGCCGCCTCGTCCTCGAACGCGTCATGGGCGAAGAGCTTCACGGTCCGCATGTTGGTGATGGTGTCGACCACTTGCCCTGTCACCACCGCTCGCGCCGCTGCCCGGCCCTCGGCCCGCTTGCGGATGCGGGGGAGGAAGCGGCTGATGAAGGTCAGGTAGCAGACGAACCAGATCGTCAGCAGCAGCGCCACGCGCCAGTCGATGGTCAGCACCAGGATCATCGTCGCGATCACCGAGGAGGCGGCGAAGACGATGGTGTTGATGAACTCGACCGTCACCTCGGTCACGGCGCGGGAGGCCTGCATCTGCTTCTGGGCGATGCGGCCGGCGAAGTCGTTGTCGAAGAAGGTGATGGCCTGGCCGAGGGTCCAGCGGTGCAGGCGCGAGAGCGTCAGCACGGCGAGGTTCGGGCCGATGACGATGGACTGGAAGGCGGCGGAGGCGCCGAAGGCGAGCGGGCG
>JANOBD010000133.1:0-43789 GCA_031411495.1 Phycisphaerae bacterium
GGGTCAGGCGTACCTGCCCCGGGGCACCCCACATCGCTAACGCTGAGACATCGTCCCGATCGGCCGACATTTCTTCCTCCGGGCGCCCTCCCGTAGAGTGAATCGCAATGACGTCCGCCCGGTCTTCCCGCTACTGGCTCCTCGCCCTCGCGCTCATCGCGCTGGCGGCGATCGTCTACCTGCTGGGCAACGGCTTGTTCCCGCTCGTCGATCGTGACGAACCGCGCTACGCCGAGGCCAGCCGGCAGATCCTCGAAAGCGGCGACTGGATCACGCCGAGGTATCTCGACCAGCTTCGGCTCAAGAAGCCGATCCTGATTTACTGGCTGCAGGCATCCTCGATGAAGCTGCTCGGAGCGACCGATTTCGCCGCGCGATTTCCATCGGTCCTCGCCAGCCTGTTCACGCTTTCGCTCTTCGCGGTCGTGTGGCCGAAGATCGTCGGCTACCGGCGATCGCTGTGGGCGGTCTTCGTCTTCGCGACGATGCTGATGCCCGCTTACCTCGCGAAGGTCTGCATGACCGATGCCGTGCTGCACGTCTTCATCGCGATCACGATGCTCTGCCTGTACGCGATCTGGATCGGCAACGCCCGCGCGTGGATGCTGATCGTGATGGGCATCGCGCTGGGCGGGTCGATCCTCACCAAGGGGCCGCCGGCGTTCCTATTTCTCGGGATGACGCTGCTGGCGCTCTGGCTGCTGAGCTTCACGGTTCGCGGCGACGAGCCGACCAGGTCGTTCGCGCCGACACGGTCGATCTCGCCGATGGCGCTCGTGCCGCGGGTGTTCGTCTGGACGCTGATCGTGCTCGGCATCGCGCTCGGACTGTGCATCCCGTGGGCGATCCGGCTCGATCAGGCGCATCCGGGCGCGCTGGCGAACATGTTCTTTGATGAGGTGGTGAAGCGTGCCGGCGAGCCGCAGGAGGGCCACTCCGGCCCGCCGGGCTTTTACTTCGTCGCGTTCTGGGGCACGGCGTTCCCGTGGTGCCTCTTCTGGCCGGCGGCGCTCGTGTACGCGTGGAAGCGTCGGCGCATCCCGTGGGTGCGCTTCTGTCTCGCGGCGATCCTCGGGCCGTGGGTGTTTCTGGAAATCTACAAGACCAAGCTCCCCCACTACTGGCTGCCGAGCTATCCGTTCGTGGCGCTGCTGATCGCGGATGTCCTCGTCCGCGCCATCCGCGGCCGGATCAGGGATCTGAGCGACGCGCCGTTCATCGTCGCCAGCGGCGTCGTGGCCGCCTTGCTCGCGATCGGATCCGCCGGACTGATCTACCTCGTTACGCTCGGCGACGGCTCGAAAACGCTCGGATTCATCGCCGCGTCCATCCTCTGGCTGGCGATCGCGTGCGCGGCATGGGGCGCGTTCGTGCTGATTCGCCAGCGCCAACTCGCTCGTGCGGCGCTGGTGATGGGGCTGAGCATGTGGGCGGTTCTCACCTTTGCATTCAACGTTTACGTGCCGGCCACGGCCGCGCTCACGCTCGCCAAGCGAACCGCGGCCGATCTTCGCGCGATCGGCGCGACCCACGATGTCGTGATGATCGACTACAAGGAGCCGAGCCTCGCGTTCTACCAGGGCGGGACGATCCGCGAGCGCAGCGACAATGCGCTTCCAGACCCGGCCGCGCCCGATTCGCCGCGATGGATCGTGATCGGCGATGATGCATACGCCGCACAATCGCCCGCTCTGCGGGATGGCTATACGCTGCTCTCCACCCGTCGCGGCATGAACCTGGCGGATGGGAAACGGCAGCAGACCGTCCACGTGCTTGAAAAGAAGCGAATGCCTGCAACACTTCCGACAGAGTGAAGTAAGTGGTGGCAAGGGCAAATCACAGAGGTCACAGAGGACACAAAGCACACAGAGAAGAGCTCAGATAAGTTGAGAACACATGAACTGCAGCCGCTTCGCTTGGGTGAACTCTGTGCGCTCTGTGTTCTCTGTGTTGTCCGTTTTGACAGGAGCATGACCCGAAGATGGGTGACGACCCGAAAAACATCCTGATCATCCAGCCGAGCTGGGTCGGCGACGCGGTGATGGCCACGCCGATGCTCCGCGCGATCCGCAATCGCTTCCCGAACGCGAAGATCACTTACCTCATGCGCCGGTACGTGAAGCCGATCTACACCGGCATGCCGTGGGCAAACCGACTGATCACCTACCGCACCGGCAAACAGAAGACCGGCTCGCGCGACGGCGCGTTCCGCCTGGGCCGGCTGCTCAAGAGCGCGAAGTTCGATCTCGCGATCCTCCTGCCCGGGTCGTTCAAGACCGCGCTGATCTGCAAGCTCGCCAGCATCCCGCGCATCGTCGGCTACGACCGCGACGGCCGGGGCATGCTCCTCACCGACAAGCTCCTGCCGCTGCGTCACCAGGGCCAATACGTCCCGACGCCGATCGTGAATTACTACCTGTCGCTGGCGCGATACCTGGGCGCCGGCGACCGCGACACGACGATGCAGCTGTTCGTGACGGATGCGGAGAAACGTGAAGCGATCGAGGTGATGACCCGCGCAGGACTCGACCCGAACCGCGAACCCCGTAGGGTGGGGCCTGCCCCACCACATTCGGCCATCGGAGGGGCAGGCCCCACCCTACGCAGAGCGCCGCTCGTCATATTGAATCCTGGCGCGCAATACGGCGCGGCCAAGTGCTGGCTGCCCGAATATTTCGCAGCCGTCTCGGATCGATTGATCGACGAACTCGGCGCGACCGTCCTTGTGAGCAGCGCCCCGCGCGAGCGGAAGATCGTCGAAGAGATCGCCCGCCACACCAAGCGGCCCTTCATCGACCTTGGCAAGATCGGCCCCTCACTCGGGGCGCTCAAGGAGATCATCCGCCGGGCGGATTTGATGATCACCAACGACACCGGCCCGCGTCACATCGCGGCCGCGTTCGGCGTGCCGGTCGTCACCGTCTTCGGCCCGACCCACCCGGAATGGACGGAAATCTACTTCGCGCTGGAGCGGAAGGTCGCGATCAAGGTCTTCTGCGGCCCCTGCCAATTGAAAACCTGCCCGCTCGACCACCGCTGCATGAAAGGCGTCACGCCGGAGATGGTCTACGCGACGGCGACGGAGCTGCTGAGATAAACGAACGTGGGACGGGCCTCCGGCACGTGATCAAAGGGAACGTTGTGTCTCTGACGGACAACTCAATACTTCAAGTTGAAACGCGTCACCATATAGGGCGAGTTCCCTTGCACTTTCGACTGTGGCGAGACCAACCTTAGCCACCCATTAAGAATCCACCCCGTTCGGCCATTCCGGTGCTCCGCCCACATCTGCTTTGCTTTCTCCAATGCGGCTTCGCGCGTGCCGACGACAAGCACGTACTTCGTAATATTCCACGGTCCTTTCGGCTGAAGTGTTCCTATCTCCCATGCCGCGATGCCATCGACTTCCGCGCCCGGCGCAGCGGTAGGAATACGCTGACCGCTTTGATACGCAACTTGGAGCAGGGAATCTTGAACGGCAACGCCCGTTTCGAGTCCGAGCGGCGGCCCCGGCGTAATGATCGTCTCGGCACCCGGCACGACATCGGTCCACCACGCGCGTTGGCCCGCAGGGAAATCCGGCGGAAACGGAAATCGATCTGGCGTGGATGAACGGCCGAAGCGGTAGTTCACTACACCTTCGAAATGCTCGGGAACACGCAGCCCCCAGGATGCACCCGGCGCTTTGTAGAGGTAGATGTCCACCACGTCGTCGGCCAGATTACCCACGCCCGGCTCTCTCAACTTCTCACTGAAGTACAACGGCCCCCGCGTCAGGTATCCTGGCGCACCCACCTTGGCGAAGGAAGGGTCTTCCGCCGTCCGAACCGTGGTGATACCGTCCTCGCCCGCAGTTGCTGTCGCGACCCAATCGTCTTTCCAGTCGAAGTTGTGAACCACACTCACGGTCGGATTGGCGACCGGCAACCTTGACTCGGCATCGAGGATGCGAAACCGTATATCGACCTTCTCGGCCAGAGCCCGATCCACGGTCATATGTGAGGCATTGTTGAGGCCGAGGCCCAGCATGGTAAACAGGGTGCAGCCACCGCAGGTGACACAGATGACTAATAAGAAGAGCCAGCGCATCGCATCACCTCTCTGGGCATAGGCTACTAGGACTTGCAGTTTGCATCGTACATACGAATAAGCCGGTCAGCTTCAGGGAACTGCCCGTGTCAAGTTGCCGCGTGCCGCGAGGAGCAAGCCCGCACCGCCGCCGAGGTCGGCACGGGCATGAGATTGACTCATTCCGTTACTGATACCGCTGGCGTTTCGTATTGAATGGTACCCCTGACGACATACGCCACCTTCACCTTCGCGCAGTAAGATTTGAGCTGTACGGGAACGTACATCGTTCGGCCGTCGCTGCTGGATTCTTCCTTTTCGCAAATGAGCGTCGATCCCGTGTAATTCGCGCTCACACCGACGGCGATGATCAGCAGCGTACGCCGCGGCGCAGCGTCTTCCACCTTCGTATCTTCAGCCAGAAACGCCTGAACCTGATCCTCGTCTTTGAAGACCACTCGATCCACGGGCAGCGGGCCGCGCTCGTAGTCCCAGACGGAGGCTTCGATGATCTGGTGCCGATGTCGCACGTCATCAAAGGCGGGGCGAAACAGATTGATCTCAAAGGGCGCTCGCGCGGCACGCGTCGTGGGCTCGGCCTCCCGCATCGCTCCGTGTGATGATTTCTCGGAGATGCACAACGCACCGATCCCTGCCAGCGAAATAGATGCAAGAACGAAGTGAAGTTTCATGTTCCCTTCCTCAATAGCAGTAGTGGCGTAACAGTATGAGCGTACGTGGTGTCTTGCGGCCGAAGATCTGCAATTCGGTCGCAGGTCGCAGACTCGCGTCCTGAGCGGTTGTCGCTTCCTGCCGTGACTCGACATGGGCGTACCCGCGTCCTGGCACGCGATTTCTCATCACGGCAGCACTGTTGGCCGGATTGCGCTTGACCTCCAGGTCACAACGACGTCATCCTAGCTTGGTTCATCCGGCGGGAGAGGTGCGCGCCGGCGAAGCTCTTTGGCAAGTGAATAGCGTTCAAAAGCGATACGGGAGGTTCCCACCGCTTCCCGAAATCTCTCACTTTCGAGCAATTTCGGGTGCCCAGCTTCACAGAAATGGAGCGGTTGCGAGGGCGTGACGATGGTGCGGCAATCCGCATAATCGATCTCATGTCACGCGTGCTCGCAGTCGTCAGTGTCATCGGCAACGACCAGAAAGGCGTCGTCGCCCGCTTCGCCACCTATATGGCGGAGCGCGGGATCAACATCGAGGACATCGAGCAGCGCGTCGTCCGCGGCATGTTTATGATGGACATGCTCGTCGACATCAAAGACGTCTCCTGCGACCTCTCCACCCTCATCACCGGACTGCTCGAGACCGGCAAATCGATCGGCATGGACGTTCGCGTGCAGCTGCATTCGGAAAAACGCCGCAAGCGGCTGGTGATCCTCGCGAGCAGGGAGCCCCACTGCCTGGAGCTGATGCTGAACGAGTCCCAGCGGATCAGCGCGGACATCGTCGCCGTGCTGGCGAATCATCCGGAGCTCGAAGCCGTCGCAGCGCAGAAGCAGATCGCGTTCAAGTGGCACGCCTCGACCGATGCGGCCGCTCACTTCGACTGGCTGGATCGGGAGCTAAAGGCGCTCCGCCCGGATGTGATCGCGCTCGCGCGCTACATGCGAATCCTGCCCGGCACGCTGGTGGCACAGTACCCGAATCGCATCATCAACATTCACCCTTCGCTCCTCCCCTTCTTCCCCGGCGCTGCGCCCTACAAGCAGGCGTACGACAACGGCGTCCGCGTGAGCGGATGCACGGCCCACTTCGTGACCGAGCAGCTCGACCAGGGGCCGGTCATCCTGCAGGATGTGTTCCGTATCGACGTGGGCGCCGACACGCTCGAGGATGTGAAAGGCAAGGGCATCGATCTGGAGGCGCGCACGCTCTGCGAAGCCGTACGCATGTTCTGCGATGATGAGCTGGTGGTGGTGGACGGCGACGTCGTCTTCAAGCCGGGTGTGAGCAAGTTCCGCAAGTCGCCGACGTGAACCATGCCGCGACCACACCTTCACATTTCTAGCGGTTACGAAGCGATGCTGGCCGAGCTGGGCATCAACAGCGCCGAGCGCATCTTCGCGGACGAGCGGCTGCGCGTGTGGCGGAATCTGCCCGATCGCGACAACAGCACGCTGGATGCAACACTTTCGGACGGCCGCACCATCCGGCTCCACGTAAAGCGCGACAAGCAGAAGCGGTCGGAGCCGATGGCGCTCGAAGCCCGCGGCATCGGCCTGCTGGAATCGGCCGACATCCGCAGCGCGCCGCTGGTGGCGTACGGCGATCTGCCCGACGGGCGGACGTTCGTCATCACCGAGAACCTCGACGGCTTCCTCTCGTCCGATCGCATGCTCGAGACCGGCGTGCCGATCGCGCCGGTGACGGAGGCGATGGCGGATGTCGCGGCGCGGCTACACCTGGCCGGGCTGCACCATCGCGACCTGTACGCCAATCACTTTTACATGCGAGCGAGCGGTGCAGGCGGGTACGAGGTTCGACTGATCGACACCGCGCGCGTGCGGCCGCTGCCGATGTGGTTTCGCGAGCGGTGGTTCGTGAAAGATGTGGCACAGCTGCACTTCAGCCTGCAGCCTTACGTGCATACGCCGGACGACAGCAATTACCTTCTCAGGCGATATTGCGAATTGACGGGGCGCACGAAGGCCGAGAGATTCCTGCGGAAGGTGAAGATCAAGTCGATGTGGATCGACCGGCACGATCGCGCGCTCAAGGAGAAAGTGCCGACGCGGAATCTGAGGTTGAAGGACGGGAATTGACGGAGCGGTATGTATGGGTGCCCCGGGGCAATGTACCCCGTTGACCCGCGTTTCAAGAACGCGGGTCATGAGTACATGCCCCGGGGCACCCTGACACGAACATGTAGCGCAGTGATTAGAAAATGAACATCGCCCTCGTCATCTTCCGAGCCGAGATCGAACGCGGCGGCGCCGAGCGGTACGTGCGCGACCTGAGCGTGGCGCTGACCGAACATGGCCACCGCGTGAGCGTCCTTGCTTCCACTGGCCAGACCGCGCCGGGCGTGGAGTTCGTACGCATCGGCGCGCATGGCGTTTCGCGGACGGTGAGATATCGGCGGTTCTGCCGCAACCTCGAACGGCATCTGGACGAGCATCGCTACGACATCGTCCACGCCTGCCTGCCGGTGCCGCGGTGTGACGTGTATCACACGCACTCCGGGCTCGAATCGATCTCGCTGCGGGATGGGCACCTGAAAGAGCCGACCTTGGCGCGGCAGGCGGCGTCGAAGCTGTTTGCGAGCATCAACCGCAAGCGCCGGGCGTTCGCGGACGTGGAAGCGAAGCTCATCAACTCTACACAACCGCCGATCGTGCTCTGTCTTTCCAACCGCGAGCGGGACGCGGCGATCTCGATGTTCCCTGCCGCGCGCGACCGGTTCCAGACGCTCTACAGCATTCCGGATGACAATAAGTTCTCCGTGACCGATGTCCTCTCACTTCGCCAGGAGATGCGCAGGCAACTCGGCCTCGACGATGCGCAGACCATGTTCCTGTTCGTCGGCAACGATTTTGAACGCAAGGGCCTTGCGACCGCGATCCGCGCGATCGGCCGAATGAGCGATCCGCGATCGATGTTGTACGTCGTCGGCAAAGGCGACACGCGGAAGTACACGGAGATCGCGCTCAAGGCCGGCGCGGTGGGTCGGGTGATGTTCGCCGGACGGTCCAGCAACGTGCGCAACTTCTTCGCTGCCGCCGATGCGACGGTGCTCCCGACGCGATCGGAGCCGTTCGGGATGGTGGTGGTGGAGTCGATTCTGATGGGCGTGCCGCCGATCGTGTCGCGCATCGCCGGCGCGAGCGAGGTGCTCAGCAACGGGCTCGACGGGTTTGTGATCGACGACCCCAGCGATGTGCCCGCCTGGGCGGCCGCTATGAATCAGCTCACCGTCCGCGACTTCCGCGATACGCTGGCGCAGGCGTGCCTGGGGCAGCGCGACCGCTTCAGCTACGCGCGACATGTCGCGGCCCTGGAAGCAATCTATCGCGACTGCAAGACCCGCAACATCCGATGATGTTCATCCGCGATGCGTGCCGATAATCTCACGCTGCAGTCGCGTGTGGGCTGAGCGGGATTCGCGTTTGAATGTTGGGCAATGCTATCGGATGTTGAGCCATCGGGAGCCCACTTGACGCTCGTCCCGATCGATCTCACCCTTCGGGCTTACAAAGGAGTGTGAATGGTGCGGGCATCGACGATTCAGAAGCGGCGGAGCGCGGTCATGTTGGCGCAGCGAGGTTTCGTCGACGAACTCGAGTCGCGCACGATGCTCGCAACGCCATCGTCGCCGCGCGCCTCGACCTTGTCGACGTTCGACAAGGGCGAGCGGCAGATCCTCCTGGAGCGGCTCGACAACCTCTCGAGCCAGTCGACCCTCCGCACCACGCTCGGCGCCGGCTCGACCACGCAGATCCGCAATTTCGATAACGCGCTGCGCGACTACATGCTCGGCCGCAGCAATGTGAACTACTACTTCGACACGGGCAGCCAGTCGTCCATTGCCAGCTTCATCGCCAACAGCCTGACGATCAGCAAGACGACCGACCGCGCCAACAAGATCGTCGACAGCCGGCTCTTCCCCGCCTCCACCAACGCGTCCGACTACACGACCACGGTTAGTGGCAACATCGACTTCCGCGCGCCCAACGGCGCGCTCGGCGACACCTTCGCGCTCACCATGAACCGCTTCGAATACTGGGGCAACCTCGCCGACTCCGCCTGGCTCGGCGGGAACCAGGCCAAATACGTGGCCGAGATCTCCTACGAGCTCGCGCAATGGTCGAGCCAATTCGATGCATCCATCGATGTCCCTTCCAACTGGACCGACGCCGGCAAGAGCGGCTGGACGCTGGTGACCTCGATCCGCACCGAGGCGTGGGTACAGGCGTACATGAAGATTCTCGACGCCAGCGACACGACGTGGAGCCGCGAAGACAACACGCTCATGCTCTACAAGCTGATGCAGCATGGCGACTACCTGTACGCGCAGTCGCAGACGGCGAAGGCCGATGAATCGGTCGATTCCAACAAGTCGATCTCGCTCGCCAAGTCGCTCTATCTCATGGGCCGGCTCTTTCCCGAGTTCGACACTGCCGCCGCATGGGAACAGAAAGGCCGAGACCTTTTACTGCAATCGATGAGCGCGCAGATCTACGACGACGGCAGCCACCGCGAGCAGACGCCGGGCTACTCGATCGGCGTGGCCGAGGATGTGCTGGACGTCTACCTGCTCGACAAGCTCAACGGCGACACCGCGCCTTGGAGCGGCGCGCCATTGACGATGCTCAACAACATCATCGAGGCCAACCGCCAGTTTCTCTCCCCCGATGGCCGACGCCCGGGCACCGGCGACACCTATCGCACCTTCAGCGTCAGCCTGTTCCTCAAGGCGGGCGTGATCCTCGACAAGATCGATCCGACCAGCACCACGCTCTCGGGCTCGTACTCCACCGGCAACACCTCGATCACGGTCGCCAGCGCATCTTCCATCAGCATTGGCGATGTGCTCATCGGCGCCGGCAAGAGCGAGATGATCCGCGTGAGCAACAAGAGCGGCAACACGCTGACCGTCGAACGCGGCATCGGCGGGACGACCGCACAGTCGCTCACATCCGGCGCCGTGATCTACGACCTCGGCGACCAGCCCTTCGCCAAGCCGACCATCGGCGACGTCTGGATGCTCGGCACCGCCACCACCACGCCGTTTGCCAACGTGCCGGCCGTGCCCGAAGGCGTGCTCGGCGCGCGCGGCAAGGCGTATGCGATGACCGACAGTGGCAACTTCATCCTTCGGTCCGATGACTCGAGCGACGCCACGCAGGTCATCTTCGATGCCGGGCCCAAGGGCGGCGCGCATGGACACCTCGATCTGCTCAATTTCGAACTCTGGTCCGGCGGGCACCCGCTCATCATCGACCCGGGTCCGTACAAGTATGACGGCGGCGCGGACCGCGACTATGTGCTCTCCACCAAGGCGCACAACACGATCAACGTCGACGGCAAAAGCGTCGGCTGGGTCGAAGGACAGGATCAACCCGCCATCATCGCCAGCCACAACTTTCAGAACAATTTCGCGACGCTGGAAGGAACCCACTTCGCCTACGGCTATCTCGCCGGCTCGCCGGCGATCACGCGATCGATCTGGTACAACTACGGCGACACGATGCTCATCGTCGACTGGGCCGAGGGCGCGGCGAGCCACACCTATCAGCAGAGCTTCAATGTCCCCGGCGATACGACCGCAAACGTGAGCGGCGCCTCCGGCGGCACCGAGTTCAAGACGCGCTATGCGGATGGATCGGGCAACGTCCGCGTGAAGATGGTCAACGGCGGCTCGCTCGTCAAAGGCGGCCAGACGTTCGTCACCGGCGATTCCGACACCGCGTACAAGCTGCCCGCTTATCGCTACACCGTCAGCAAGACCGGCAACTCCGCGGTCTTCGTCACGCTGGTGAACATCTATACGGGAACGACTGTTCCGAATGTCGATGCGCAGATCGTAACCAGCAACCCGCAGCCGGGACAGACGGTCCAGATCAATCTGCTGCGCAACGGCTCGACCGAGCAGACGATCAGCTTCGCGCAACCCGCGATCACCCGTCCCGCATCCAACTTCAAGCAGTTCGCGCTGGTGAGCGATGTGAAGTACGACACGGCCGGCAATCTGCATCTTGCGTACCAGGATCTGAGCGACCGGTTCCTGAAGTACACCGTGAAGAACGCGACAACGGGCCTCTGGTCGCCGGTTCAAACCGTCGACAATTCTGCGGCCGGCGTGGGCGCGCAGATCGACCTGGAGTTCGACAACAACGGCGCCCCCGCCATCGCGTACTACGATGATGCGAACCAGGACCTCAAGTACGCCATCCGCGACACCAACAACAACGCGTGGCGGACGCAGACGGTCGATTCCAAGCTCACCGTGGGTCAGAATCCGTCACTCACCTTCAGCCGCAACGGCAATAGCGCGCTCATCTCCTACTACCTGCGCAGCAAAGGTGATCTGAAAGTCGCCATGCAGCAGACGACTGACACCTGGTCGATTTCCACGGTCGACGCAACGGGCGACGCCGGGCGATTCAGCAAGATCTCCCTCGACCCCAACCGCACCGACCTCAACTCGCGCTACGTCATCGCCTACGAAGACCGCACGAACAACGGCGTCCGCTACGGCTACACCTCCGGCACGTGGAAGAGCGATCTCATTCACCCTTCCACCATCACCATGACCGGCGGCTTCGTCTCCATGGCGTTCGAAGATTCGGGCAGCGGCAACTCCAGCGGCATCGGCGCGGACCGCTTCCAGCCGCGCATCACCTTCTACGAACGCTACCCCGATGCCTCCCTTTGGTTCGCCAAGCGCGATAAGGCCACCGGCGCGTGGAGCAGCCAGCGCCTCGACGGTGCGGGCAGCGCCAAGAAGATGGGCGCCTACAGCCAAATCTCCTACGAATCCGGAAAGGCAGAAGTCTTCTACTTCGACGACAAGAACAACCAGCTCCGCCGGGCCGTGCAGAACGGGTCGAGCTGGCTCTACTACACCGTCGGCTCCGGCGGGCGTGAGGTGCGGGTGACGCGGCACGGCAGCGCCTGGGCGATCGTGGGTTACGACACGGTGCCGGACAAGCTCATCCTGACGATCCTTTGAGCCGTGAATCGATGATTTCCTGTTGATTATCGGTCCGTATCGCCGATGTCCTATGCATGGCGAACGCGTCGACCGATTCTGTGCTGCGCGAGCGAACCCTCAACGGCTGGCTCTGGAAGTTCTGCTTCGCGATGGCGATGCTCGTCGTCACCGTCGCGGCGATGAACTGCTTTCTGCCGTCGGAGCGCGCGATCACGCGCGGCATGTTCGGCCACGACTCTCTCGCGTTCTACTCGGCCGGCAAACTGGTTGACGAAGGCCGCGCCGATGAACTGTACGACCTCGCCGCGCTCGCGCGCACGCAGCAATCCATCGCCGAGAAGGCGGACATCGAGCTGGACGCGCCGCTAGCGCCGTGGTGGAACCCGCCGCATATCGCCTTGCTCTTTTCGCCGATGGCGAAGCTTTCGTTCGGAGCGGCGCTCACGCTCTGGACGATCCTGGGCGCGATGTGCCTGGGAATCACCGGCCTCATATTCGCGATGCTCTTTCGTGACGAGTCGAATCAGAAGCGGCACTGGCTGCTGGCGCCGATGGCGCTGCTGGTTGCGCCGCCAACACTCCAGGCGCTGGGCCACGGGCAGAACACGCCGCTGTCGCTGCTGCTGCTGACGCTCACCGTCCTTGCGTGGCGCGCCCGGGAGCCGATCTGGGCGGGCCTCTGTTGCTCTCTGCTCTGCTACAAGCCGCAGCTGGCCGCCGTCGTTTTCGTCGCGCTCTCGCTCACGCTCGGGTGGCGGGTGTGGATGGGAACAATCGTCGGCGCCGTGCCGCAGTTGCTGCTCATCGTGACGAAAATGCCCGGCAGCATCAGCGACTACCTCGAACAGATGCCGCGCAATCTCCAGCAGATCCAGTTCGCCCAGCCGTACCTGTGGCATCGCCACTCGACGCTGACCGGCTTCTTCCGCTTCATGTTGCAGGGCAACGCGCCGGGACAGACGCACGTGTGGATCACGTTCCTCGCCGCGTCGTGCGCGATCCTTGTCGGGCTGGCGGTACTGGCGGTCTGGTGGAAGCGGCGTGCGGTTTTGAACGACGATGTGATGTTCGACCGCTTCATCGCGCTCACGATCCTGGCGATGCCCCTGCTGATGCCGTTCTACTTCGATTACGACCTGCTGCTGCTCATCGTCGCCGCCGTGCTGATCGGCCGCGAACGACTGGTGAGCCCCGATCACTCTTCGGCGGCGCGATGGCTCGTGGCGACGGGAACGTTCCTGTTCGTCTGGACGATGTTCAACCCGCCGGTCGCCGAATCCTTCGGCATCTGCCTGACGGTCCCGCTGCTCTGTATCGTCGTGGCATTGCAGGCCCGGCGATGCCTGACGGATTCGTCAAACGAATTCGCGATGACACTACCCATGCCGGTGGGGCAGCGATTGGCAGCATAAGACTTGCGAGCATCCTTCGCGCGCAATCGAATTGTCATCCAGCGGGAGCCTTGCGACCGAAGTATCTCGGGTCTGCGCGACACGAACGTCCTCAAGATCTTTGCGGGACGGATCAATCCTTCCCGAATCATCACCGGCCGCTTCTCGCGTGTAGTGACTCGAGATCCGTCACTGGCCGAGGCTCGCTCTGGATGACAGAAGTCAAGGTCGCTGGAGATGAATCACAAATTGCCGGGTGCTCCCGTGCGTTCGCGACGCGACGATCGCGCTCACGCTTTCCTTTTCGAACAGCCGCACGATTCGCGATCCGAGTTGGCGATCCATCAAAATCGCTTCCCAGCCGGGCTGCTTCGCGAGCGCTTCGATGCCCGTCTCGCGGCGCGCCGTCGCCGGATCGTCGGAATCGGTCGCAGGTTGCAGGTAGTTCGGAACGCTCAGTGCCTGATCGGCGGGCGGCGCTTTCGCGAGGGCGCGGACCGAATCCGCCGAAATCACGAACGCCTTCTCCCATGCCGATGCATCGGACGACTGCATCTGAGCGGCCGAGTCTGTGATCGATCCGCTCACCAGCAGCAGCGGCTTCGCCGGCTGATAGTCGAACGATCGAACGCGCGGCAACCGGTCCGAGAGCGCGATCAGGGTGCCGGATTCGAGATGATCCTGCCGCTGGCCCACCGACAACTCGCCGGCCGTCTCGTGCTGCGGATCGGACGACCGGCCGATCACCCATGATGCGGCAGCCGATTCCGGGACGCGCGAGCTCAGAATCGACCGCGCGACGACTCCCGAATCATTCTCGACGACCACTTCGATCGATGCCTCGTGGGTCTCGACCGACTTGATAGAAATTGCCACGCCCGAACCGAGCGCGACCGCGAAGCCGACCATCGTCAGCGGCGTGAAGATCGGCCGCCGGCAGAACAGGAGCAGCAGCGATTCGCCCGGCCCCATGATCAGTCCGAACGCGAGTGCGAGCAGGAGCCATTGATCGTTCGGGGCCGCGGGCGTCGGCAATTGTTCCTCGCCGCGCGCCTGGTAGACCAGCGGATCGTAGCTGCCGACGCGCCGTTCGTCCGGCGACATCGACACTTGAGATGCCGTCGCCTGCCGCAGCGCCGCGATGCGGCGATCGATCGAGCCGTAGACGCGGGTCGGATCGAAGCCGAACACGGCGATCTGGCCGAGGCCGACTTTCCGCGTGAACAGGATCGTGTCCGAGTCGGAGAGATCGACGGCGTTCGCATCGGCCGCCGTCAGTGAACGAACCGCGACCTCTTTGCCATTGATCGAACGTGTGACGACATCTCCGACGCTCGCAGCCAACACGCGCCCCAGCGGCGAGCCTTCCGGCGGCGCCTGCGTTCCGGGCCAGGTGATGACCATCCCGCCGGCGTTCATCCAGCGGACGATCTCGGCCTCGGTCGCGTCGTCGATCTCATCGGTGTTCAGTTCCGGCAGCACGAGCACATCCAGCGACTGATACGCCGTTGCCCGCTCGGGAAGCAGGCGAGTCCGGATGGTGCCGGAGGCGACGAATTCGCCGGTGTCGCGGACGATCTGACCGGCGACGCGGTTGGCATCGGCGATCGCGCCGGCCACGCCAATCACCGGCCCGCCGAGCGCCGCCGGGTTCTGCCGCACCATTTCGGTGACGTCGATGCCCGAGACGAGCTTGCCCGCGTCATCGCGCCATTCAACGGTCGCGCGGTCCAGCGGATCGAGCTGCGCGTAAAGCGTGAAGGTGGTCGGCTTGGGGTTGCTCTGCACCCGCGCCGAGATGACGTTGCCCATCCGCCCACGCGCACTGCGAACTTCGATCGTGCCGGGATGGCTCGACGACTCGGCCACCGTCACGAACACCGGCGTCCACGAGTCGGGCTTGAAGACGCCGTCGAAACCGATGTTGATCGAGAGGGTCGGCTGGGTGGTCTGCGCGAGGGATGAGGGCGGAGGGATGAGGGATGAGAGGAGGAGGAACGCGAACCGAGTGATGCCATTTCCCCCTCTCCCTCTGAGAGAGGGCTGGGGTGAGGGCCTTGAACTCGCACGGACTCTTTCCATCAATTCAAACCCCGCCGAACGGAAAATACACGATGGGGATCCGCGTCACGTACTCTGGATAGGGCTCGACCTTGGTTTGCAATGAACGCACTCGCCCGAATCGGATCAGCGTCTGTTCGATCAGCTCGGCGGCGGCATCGAAATCCGCCTCGGCTGTGAAGACGCGAAGCTTCGGCTTTTTCGGGCCCACCTGCTGCAGCGTCGGCTTGGGCAGATCGAGACGGAACGGGAGCTTGGCCTTGGATAGCGCCATCTCGACGGCGCGGATGACGCGGAGTTCGGTGGTTTCGAAAACGACGAGATCGTCAGGCAAAAGGCCTCCTCGGTAGTCGCAGATCGCTCGAAGCGTCCCTCAATAGCCCTCTCCCGCGGTCAAGGCTTCGCCTACCGCATGCGTACCGGGCGAGGGGTCCAGACTGGTCCCTCTTCATCCCTCATCCCTCATCCTTACTTGACCGCCATTTCCCCCACGTTCGTCGGCGTATCGTCGATCACGCGCTTCAGCACCGTATCGGTGATCATGCCTTCGGCTTCGCCTTCGAAGTTGAGGATCACGCGGTGCCGCATCGCGGGGATGACGACGTCCTTCACGTCCTGGAAGCTCACGTGGAAGCGATTGTCGAGCAGCGCGCGGACCTTGGCGGCGAGTTCGATCGCCTGGGCGGCACGCGGGCTCGCGCCGACGCGGATGAACTGGTTGACGGTTCCGATCGCGAACTCGCCGCGCGGGTGCGTCGCCATCACGCACCGAATCGCGTAGTCGCGCACGTGCGGCGCGATCACCACCCGTCGCACCAGCTTCTGGTGCTCGATGATCTTCGCGCCATCCAGCACCGGGTCGACCTTGGGCATCTTGCCCGTCGTCGTCCGCTCGAGGATCTCGGCCATCTCCGCCCGGCTGGAGTAGTTCACGATCAGCTTGAAGAAGAAGCGGTCGAGCTGCGCTTCGGGCAGCGGATAGGTGCCTTCCTGTTCGAGCGGGTTCTGCGTGGCCATGACGAAGAACGGCGCTTCGAGCTTGCGGATCGTGCCGCTGCTGGTCACCTGCCGCTCCTGCATCGCTTCAAGCAGCGCGCTCTGCGTCTTGGGCGTGGCGCGGTTGATTTCGTCCGCCAGCACGATCTGCGAAAAGATCGGCCCGGGCTGGAACTCGAAGGCGCGGCGGCCGTTCTCATCCTCGTTGATGATGCTCGTGCCGATGACGTCCGCCGGCATCAGGTCGGGCGTGAACTGGATGCGGTTGAACTTCAGGTGAAGGGCTTCGGAGAGCGAGCGGATGAGCGCCGTCTTGCCGAGCCCGGGCACGCCTTCGAGCAGCGCGTGGCCGCCGACGAAGAGGCAGGTGAGCACGCCGTCGACGATCTCGTTGTGGCCGACGATGGCCTTGCCGATCTCGGTCTTCACGGCGAGATAGTCGCGCCGAAAGGTTTCGGTGGCCGCCTGAATCTGTGGATCGACGCCGGGAATATTGGGTGCTGTCATAGGCTGGGTCGGAGTGTACCGGCAGCCTTGCGGAATCGCACGAATCGTCGGCAGAGATCGGGAGCCGGGAGTGAAAGACCAGCGCGCGGGTTGCCACGACTCGACTACGCCCGCGTCTTGAGGGGGCACCTATGTCAACGCGTTCGCACGAGTACACGCAAGCCAGCTTCGCTACGCGGGGGCCCGTCGCACTCGCCGCCGGAGAAGCAGCAAACCGGATGCAACCCCCAGCGCGGCCGCCGGCTCGGGGACCATCGACTGTGCACGGGCCCACTCCGCGGCGAAGTCCGGCGTGAGGCCGTCTGTGACGACCGCGGGATGGTTGTAACGTTGTGCAAGCGCCAGCAGGTCGTCGAAGTTGACCAGTTGATCGCCGTTGAAGTCGCCTTGATGCCAGCCTGCATTCGCGAAACCGTAGTTCATCGCCAGAACCAGCAGGTCGTCGAAGTTGATGAAGCCGCTGAGGTCAGCATCGCCGGGCGTTCCGGTCAGGATCAGGTTCAGCATCCCGGCGTTGACGGGATCGATCTGTGACGTGGCCCTCAGCCCGGCCCAGAGTGGGTTGAACTGGATATCCGTCACAAACCCGGTCGGCAAGGCTCCGCTGGTCATCTCGAGAACGCCGCGATAAACGCCCGGCTCCGGGGACCACCCGGCGACGTCCAGTAGACGCAACGTGGTCGAGCCGACAAACTGATTCCCCACCACGCGCGTCCGCTGCGGAGCGTCGACAAGAGTGGCTTCGATGAACGAGCCGGCCTCTGCAGTCAACGTGCCGTTGATGCGCGACTGCGGGGTCACCCGCAGCGCGGCGGCGGAATGGATGCGAAGATCTCCATTCAGCGTTCCGTCGAACGATGCGACGCCGTAATCCACATGGGCAGACCCGGACTGCGTGAGCGTTACCGTGCCGCGAATGGCTCCGGTCGAAAAGGAGGCCCCATCACCCGGTTTGCCCCAGTGCAGCGTGGGCGCGGAGAGCACCTTTCCAGAACTAATCTGGATGTCGCCGCCCTGCAGGAAGACGCCCTTTTCGATCCGCGTATCGACATGGAACTGGGCGTTGCCGCGCAGATAAAGGCTGCCATTGATGAAGTCTGGGTTCGCGAGCGTTGGCCCTGTGAAGACGATCGCGCCGAGACCTTCCCCCGGAACGTAAAGGGCACCGCCGCCGACATCAATCCCGGCAGGAAGGTTGTTGCTCTGGACGAGATCGATGCCGGAAATCGACGCGCCGCTGGAAGGAACGCCCGCGATGTTGAGCGGCCCGTTCTGGATGGTCAGGACGACAGGCGTGCTGGCGGTTTCCGGGCCCGATCCGACTTCAATCAACATATTCCTCGGCATCTCGTTGCCCAGAACGCTCACCGATCCTTTGCTGAACACGCCGACAAATCCCGAAAACACCGGCCCGGCCGGCAACGCGATTTCTCCGTTGTGGTTGACCGTGACGAGTGCCAGCGACGACGCTGTGTACACCAGGCGATCGGTCCGCAGACCGGTGTCGGCGGGATAGTTAAGCGTCAGGTTGGGCGAGTTGAGTTGAATCTCGTGCACGTTGCGCGCCTCGCCGGTCAAGGTGTATGGCGCACCGGAGGCATCCAGGATCGCGATATCGTCGTTCGGCGTTGGCGGCGAGCCGATGGGACTGACCGCGCCCGGCAGGCCGATCGGCGTCCAGTTGGGGGCGTCCGTCCAGTTCCCGCTCACCGCGCTGGACCAGTGATAAGTCCCCGCGTGGACCAGCGTCCCGCAGAACCCGATCGTGCCCAGCCCGATGATCCATCGCCGCGTTATTGATTTTCCCCACATCCACAAAATTGTCCGAATGGCCCGACGGGATATCAAGTCATTTCTCGAATGGTTGAATCACGCGTTTCGAGTGGGTGCGACAAGAGTACGCGGCGGGTCTGCAGGAGAGCAAACTTTCCTGTGATCCGGCCCGCGTTCGATCAGCACTGGAATGATCCTGTGTCCCGAAATGTCATAAGCGGGACGTTCATGCCACACGTTCACAGCCCTGCTACTTCCCCTCTTCGCGCTCGCGGATCTTTTCCTGTGCCCGCTTCTTGGCTTCGAGCAGGCCGCCCATGCCGGTGTTGGGTTTGTCGCCCTGCTGGCCTTTGGGGGTGGAGGTAGAGGAGGATTTGTCTTTCGGCACCGGCTTGTCGGTGGCGCCGCCGACGACGTCGCTCAGGCTTCCGCTCACCTGGCCCTTGGCTTCGAACTTGAAGGTCGGGTCGGGCGTTGTCGGGTCGGCGGTCGACGGTCGACGGTCGGCGGCGGAGCGTCCGGTGTCTTTCCCGTCGACCGCTGACCGACGACCGCCGACCTGTGACTTCACATCGCGCAGCGCATCCAGCGAGCCCGTCGTCTCGACCTTTCGCAGCGTGGTGATCCCGCGGACGTACTCGAGGCTCGCGGCCGCCATCTGCTTCGTCGCGTTCCAGTCCCACGCGATTCTTCGGATCGAGATGTCGATCAGCAACAGCGCCATCAGCAGCGGCAACACCACGTCCCACACCGGCAGCGGGCTGCGCGACGGACTGAGATGGTCGCGCGAGAAGAAGCTCGCGGTATTGGGCGCGAACGGGTCGAGCATGTGCCCGCCGGTGCGCGAGGCGACTTCCTGAAGGGCGGCGAGGTTGGATCGCAGGTCGCGCAGTTCCGGCGAGGTGTTGACCACCGTGCCGGAGCGCATCACGCCGCTCTTGCCATCGGTTCCCTGGTAGGCGAGGCCGACGACGTAGTTGCCTGCATCGCCGGCGGTGAAGTCGGTCTCGTAGACGCCGGGGCGGACCTGGCTGAGCTTCACTTCGATCGGCTTCATGTCCGGCCCGACGACGGTGCCGCGGATATTGAGGAAGTTCTGGAAGTTGGTGTTCTGGTCAACGGCCTCGACGGTGATCTTGCCGCGATCGCCCTGCACGTTCACGCGGACATCAAAGTCGGCGCTCTCGGCCGGCTTGGAGACGCCGCGGACGATCTGTGACCAGAACTTCTCATACGCGTTCATCCCCACCCAGTTGGCCGCCCACTTCGGGTGGGCATCGCTGGTGAAGACGGCCACCTTGCCGAGCCCGACCTGCCAGTGGGCCAGCAGCGGATCCGAGTTGGGGCCGATGGTGAGCGGCATTTCGATCTGCGGCGCGGGCTTTTTGCTCGTAAGCACGCAGCCGTAGAGCGGCGGCAACTGGTCCAGCCGAAGGCCGCGGACCATGTCGCTCATGCTGCCGTTGTCCTTGACGACAAGGCCTTCCTGATCTTCCAGCAGCAGCGTGCGGCGGACGACGGTCGCTTCCTTCACGAAGATCTGCGGCAACTGGCTGGGGTTGGATTCGATCGGCCCGTACGCCTTGCCGAGCGTCTCATCGGCGATGGCCTGCATCGTCGGCGGGATGGGCAACTGGTGCGGGAAGACGCTGACGGTGGAGACGCTGATCTTCGCGTCCTGGTACTCCTTGATGAGCTGCGCGCTGGGCCGCTGCGGATCGCCGTCGGAGATGATGATGACGTGCTTCTGCCGCGCATCACTCTGCTTGAGGCCGGGCTGGCCCTGTGTTCCGTTGAGGGCGACGGTCATGGCGTCGTCGAAGTCGGGCATGTCGCCCAGCTGCATGTTCTTGATGGCGGCGATGACCTTGCTGCCATCGCCGCGCGGCGCGAGCGGGAAGTCCCACGCGCTACCGCGGCCACTGCTCCACGCGTAGCTAAGCACGCCGATCTCATCCCGCGGGCTGAGCACTTCGGCGGCTTTGATCGCGCACTGCATGCCCCAGTAATTGCCGTTGGGCATTTCACACGAGTGCATGATGAGGACGAGCGCGCCCTTGGGGATCATCCGCGTGGCGGGGATGTCCATGTTCACCGGCAGGACTTCTTCGAGCTTGCTCCCCTGCCAGCCGCCGGCGCCGAAGGTGTCAGGCCCGCCGATCATCAGCAGGCCGCCGCCCATGTCGCGGACGTAGCTGGCGAGCATCTCCTGCTGCTGATCGTTCAAGCCGCTGCTGCCGCGCGGGACGTTGGAGAGGATGACGGCATCGTAGTTCTGCAGCTCGACAAGGCTGGTGGGGAACTGGTCGACGCCCATGCGATCGGTGTCGATGGTGATGCCCTGCTTCTGCAGCGCGCTCAGAAGAAACTTGCCCTGGTCGCCCAGGACGTTGTTGACGAGCAACACGCGTCCCTTGCCGCGAACGAAGGTGAAGGTGGAGGCCTGGTTATTCTCGCGGACCGTATCGCCGACGACGGAGGTCTTTTTCTGCCCGGCGATTTCGGTGGTGACGTTCTGGCCTTCGAAGATTGCTTCGAACTGGTGGACGCCGCCCGCTTCGAGCGCCGGCACCTGGATGGTGGCGCGGTTGGTGCCGGGCGTGAGCGTGATCGGCCGGGTCGGTTGCAGGCCGGCCGTCTGCGGATCCAGATCCATGTCGACGCCCTGATGGCGGACGCGGAGGTTGCCGGTGACCGGATTCGGATTGGTGGAGCGCAGGTAGACGTCGATGGAGAACGGCTCGTTCTCCCGCCGCCAGGTCGGCGAAACGAACCGCTCGACGATCACCTCGTCGTTGGCCGCGTATTGCAGCGGCATCACGTCGATGGGAATGTGATTGCTCGCGGCCTGCGTGATCGCTTCATCGAGGTTGCCGAGCGTGGCGTTGCCGTCCCAGATCAGCACCATCCGGTGCATCGCGTCTTTAGGCAGCGACGCCATGCCGAGCTGGATCGCGGCGGCGACATCCGTTCCCGTGCTGTTGTCGCGGGTGGCGCGGGCGTCGAGCACGAGCTCGGAGTTCGGCGCGGAATCGACGTAGGCGTTCTCGTCGAAACTGATCACGCCTATGCGGTCGGTGCCCTTCTTTCGCTCCGGGTCGGACTCGAACGCCTGCTTGAGGTAGTCGTCGATCGCCTTGCGGAGATTTCCGCCCTTCACGTCGACGAGCTGCGTGGAGCGCGAGACATCGCGCAGAACCATGACGGCGACATCTTTGTTCGTCCGCTCGATGCGCATCCCCGCGAGCACGAGCACGCACAGCAGCAGCACGAGCAGCCGCGCGCCGATCGCCACCCACTTGCGGATCGGGCCGACGGCGTCCATCTTCCGCATGCCGAGCCAGACCACTGGAATCGCCAAGGCGGCGAACAGCAGCGCGACCTGCAGGAACGACATGTTCTGGAGTTGGATCATGCCGTCACGAGGCCCCGGTGAGAACGGCGATAGCGTACCATCCACCCGGCTCCGTGGAAATGAATCGCGACCCGGCGGACGCGTTTCACGCTATGCCGAGTAACCCACGCTCGCGGCCCTGTCCCGATGAATCGCGATCGTGTTCCACGTCGTGCCCTTGTTCGGCTTGCGCTCGCTCCTGGGCTTTTCGCCGTCGAAGAGCAGGTAGCCGGCATCGACGAGGATCCTGGTCATTGCGTCGCGATTTTCGGGATTCACTTCGAAGGTGAAGATCGGCCGCACTTCGCTGAGCAGTTTCGGGCCGCCGAGGATGGCGTCGATCTCAGCGCCTTCGACATCCATCTTCAGCACGTCCGGCGGGCGGAAGCCCTGGAGCATCTCGTCCAGCGTGACGATCACCACCGCGCGCGTCTCGGCCGCGGCTCCGAACTGCGTGTTGCCGAAACCCGCGAGCTTGTTCGAGGCGCGGCTGCGGCCGCTGATTTCGAACTTCGCGAACCGCGTCGGCGGCTTGGCGACCGCGACGCCGAGCACGTTCACCTCGGCCATCTTTCCGACGTTGGCGCGGATCGTGCGAAGCAGCAGCTTCTGATTGTCCACATCCGGCTCGACGGCAACGACCTGCCCGCTCGGACCGGCTTTCGCTGCCGATGCGAAGCTCAACAGGCCCAGGTTCGCACCCACGTCCCACACGCTCATGCCCGGCTTGACGAACTCGCGCACGAAATCCAGCAGGCCCGTGTCCACGCCGCCGAGGTTGAACTTCCAGTAGCGAAGCCCGCCCGATTCAGGCGAGACGCGCATTTTCACGCGGCCGAACTCCTCGGGAAGCCGTCTCCAGAACGAGACGCCGCGACTCATGCGTTCTGCCATGCTGCGAATCATGCGAGGGCTTCCTTTTGCTCCGATGCCTGACCGTGCGTGAAACGGCTTGGACTATATCGAAGCGTGTCCCCTCCAACCAGACCGCGATCGGGCGATAACTGCGGCACCCGGTCCGTATAAAGGCGGCACATACCTTACCCGTTTCCCAAATGGGTCTGTCGACCGGTAGCGGAGCAGGATTGTCGCGAAGAACGAAGCGAGCGAAGCAGCGCGAAGGAGTCATCCGCAGGAGCAATGAAATGCCTCTTCGCTTCGAATCCATACTTCGCGAACCTTCGCTTCCTTCGTTCTTCGCGACCATCCGCACGCGTGAATCGACATCGATCGGGAAAAGCATTGACGTTTCCGACGCCAGCGAACATGCTTGAGGTTCACATCACCGCCTCAGATCGGAGCCATGATGATCGATCGCAAATCACGCGCCTTCACCCTCATCGAACTCCTCGTCGTCATCGGCATCATCGCCGTGCTGATCGCCATCCTGCTTCCCGTGCTCAGCACCGCGCGAAAGCAGTCCACCAACGTGAAGTGCGCCAGCAACCTCCGCCAGATCGCGACGGCGTTTCACAGCTACCTCAACGACTCCAAGCAGATGATGTTCTGGCGGGCTCCGGACATCTCCACCGACGGCATGGACTGGTACGTCTACGGCGGCCGCGAAACGGGCAACGTGAACACGAACCAGGCCGGCCTTTTCAACCGCCTCTCGCCCCGGCCGCTCAATCCGCACGTGGGCCATTCGCTCAAGATCTTCCAGTGCCCCGCGGATGATGAACAGACCAGCCCGTGGACTGGCGCGCAGTGTGCCCACTGGGAATGGGTCGGCACGAGCTACAACTTCAACGCCACCGGCAACCCGAACTCGCCGACGAACAATGCGCTCACCTCCAAAGCGGGATTAGACGGCAAGCGCGTGACCAAGGTGCGCTCGAGCAGCATGACGGTGCTCTTCTTCGACGCGGCCCTGCTCCACGCGGAAAGCAACTGGCACGGCCAGCGCGACAAGACGCCCGTCGGCAACATCGCCTTCGTGGATGGGCACGTCGAACTCCTCAAGCGGCCGGGAGCGGATGGGGCGGGGCTGGCGTGGCTGGAGTGATTCGTCGCAAACCGTAGGTTTGGCTTGCGGGCCTCCGAGAAGTGCCAGGCGCTAACGGCGAGCATTTCGTCGACTGTCGCCATCCTTCAAGAACGCGATTCGCCAATCGTCGAGGACGCCGTAATAGCTGTCCGCCGGCATCCAGAGTTCGCGCAAAGTGCCGTCCTCTGGCAGATAGTCTTCTGTGCAACGGAATGCAATCAGCCTCACGCGGTCGCCCACATCGAACTGAAGTATCCGACTGCCATCATCAAAGGTCGCGTCGCCATCGGGAGCCCATTCGATTTGGGACGCATATATCAGGTCTTGATACTCCTGCGGCGAGATGCCCCGCTCTGCTGGCAGGCTCGGCTCCCATCGCCAAATCCAGTCCAAATGCAGCCTTGCGATGAGTCCTGCGTCCCATGTGTCGACTATGGCCGCGACGTGCTTTCCGCGGTTTCGCAAACGTTCGTCCACATCCTGGGGTGCGATCTCCAGCCATGTTGCCTCGGGCGTCTGCTTGCCGTAGCGGAAACCGAGAATATGCACGTTGAAAGATCCCTCTTCGTGCAAGTGCGGATCGTCGTAAATGGCATCGATGGACGACTCGATCGCGAAGTAACTGGGATCGCCGATGATCATTTCCGTTCCCTGCGTAAGCCTGCTGACAACTCAAAACCGAAACACCTGCATCCGATTATTCCCCGCATCAATCACCACGCAGCGGTTGTCCTTGTCGACGGCCGTCGCCCAGGGGTAGGCGAGTTCGCCGTCGAGATTTGTGTTTCAGCCTTGCGTCCCGGACTTTCGCGGGCGCGGCGGCGGCTGGACCACAGGGCCGAGGCGCAACTTCTCTCGCAACGCCTCGGCAATTCGATTCGTTTCGGCCACGTGCTCGGAAAGATCACCCTGATGCTGGCGGGCGATGGCGTCTCGCACGCGGCGGATGTCCGCAACGCCGCTGTCGTCGGGCTCGGGATGTTTGGTGCTCATGTCGAATCTCCAAAGTGCATCAAATCCGGTGTGACGATCTCGGGCAGGATGTATCCGAGTCGCGCGCAGACGACCTGCAGATGAATCCGTTTGTTCTGGTTCGCCAGATGCGACTGGTTCCACGTAATCAAGTGATCGATGCGGTGAACCAAAGTCGTCGCGACATGCAGGGCGTCACCTTCGGTCGCGGGAGTAGGCATGACGCGCTCCCTAACCAGAATCGCCGCGACACCAAGCACATCGTCCGTGATCGCAAGCTGCGGTATACCCGCAAGCATATTCAGCGCTGGGGTGCGCACCGCATCAGGAAACTCAGGGTTGCTCAGTTCGCGGACCACTTCAGCGCTGATGTACAAATCGAATCGCCGTGCATCGCGTTGCCACCATTGCAGGCTGCTCGCCCGCCGGCCGCGCGCGATCTCGCTCGTTCGGATCGTGCAGCACTCGCTGAAGAAACTGGTTTCCAGATAAACGCCGGACATTGCCCGAATCATATCATCAAAACCGAAACACCTGCATCCGATTATTCCCCGCATCGATCACCACGCAGCGGTTCTCCTTGTCGACGGCCGTCGCCCAGGGGTAGGCGAGTTCGCCATCCAAGCGGCCGGGGTGGCCCCAGCTGTCGATGGGCGTGCCGTCGGGCTTCAAGCGCTGCACGCGGGTGTTGCCGTACTCGGTGACGATCAGGTTGCCGTCGCGATCTTTGGCGAGCCCGTAGGGAAAGCGGAACTGTCCCAGCGGCGAGCCGCTCTGGCCGATGTTGCGGAGGTGTTTCCCCTCCTTGCTCCAGACGCTCAAGCGGTGGTTGCACGAGTCGGTGATGTAGAGTTCGTCAACGCCTTGCGTGTTGGTCACAAAGAGCATCGACTGCGGGCGGGAGAGCTGGTCTTCATCGTTGCCGAACGCGCCAAAGGTGAACTGGTATTCCTTCGTCTTCCAGTTGATGACGGTGACGCGGTCGTTGCCGCCGTACTCGGAGATGTAGGCGAAGTCGCCGAGGAAGGCGACGTCGGTCGGCAGGTCGAACTGCATCGGGCCACTGCCATACTCGCCGAAGGAATCGAGCTTCTGGCCCTGGGGCGAGTAGATGCAGACGCGGTGGTAGTGGGTATCGGGGATCCAGTAGTTTCCATCGGGCGCGACGGTGATGCCGACGGGCTTGCCGCGTTCCCACTCGGGCATGCGCCAGCCGTTAAGAAACTTCCCATCGTGATCGTAGCGCTGCACGCGGGCGGTGCGGTCGACGACGACGAAGACGTCGGCCTTCGCGTCGTAATCGATCGCGCGCGGGTAGACGAGCTCGCCCTGGCCGCGCCCGCCGCCGGCCCAGACGGACTCGACTTTGGAACGCTTGGAGCAACCGGTGAGAAGGATGCCGAAACAAATGACCAAACCACAAAGCCCAACAAAGGACCAATGACCAAAACCCAAAATGGGAATCGGTTGGTCTTTGGTTCTTGTGTATTTGTTGGTCATTGGTCCTTGGTCATTGGTTACCGACCGACTCCCCGTCTCACCAGCACCGTCACCACCACTCCCGCGATCATCACCAGCGAGACCAGCATGAGGCTCGCTTCGATCATTGAAGGATAGTTGAGCAGGTGTGACCATGTCATCAGCATCGGCACGAGCGTCCGCGTCGGCTGGAGCAGCGTAGTGGCCGGCACCTCGGTGAGCGAGAGCGTGAAGAGCAGGATCGCCGCCCCGAGCATCAGCGGCCAGGTGATCGGCAGGATCACGTAGCGCCAGGTCGCGAAACGGTCGGCCCCGTCGGTGGATGCGAGCTCGCGGAGCGAGCGGAGATTTGGCGACCAGCTCATCCACGCCGCGATCAGGACGATCCAGAGGAATCGGCAGAGGTACGCGATCGTCGGCATCGCGTAGCTGTCATAGACGTAGGTGAGCCACGGGCGGTTGAAGAGCGTGATGAGCGCGATCGCGACCCACTGCCCGCCGATGAGAAAGCTCACCAGCGCGAGCGCGACGCTCCAGGCGCGCACGCCGCGGATGGAGGCGATCACCGCGCACGCCCCGCCGAGCACGGCCGTGATGCCGGCGAGCGTTGACGAACCGGCGAGCTGCGGCGCGTACTCGTGGATGATCCGGCCGATCTCGAAGCGCCTCGTGAGCGAGAGCGCCATCGCCACCAGCGGCGCGGCGACGATGCCCAGCGCGAGCACGACGCCGACAAAATGCACCCAGCGGCGCGGGTGAACGACATGGGCAATGTCATCTGTCACCTCGGTCGAGACCGACCATCGCCGCCAGAGGAGCGCGACGACGATCAAGAGCAGTCCGGTCGCGAAGAGGCTCGGCAACATCACCGCCAGCGCGGCCGCCATCCGCACACTCTGCGGCGCGGGCGCATCGTCGTCGACAGGCTCCATCGACCACGTCCGGTCGAGGCTCGCGCCGGTTTCGAAGACGGAGCGCACCTCCGTCGAGATCACGCTGATCCCCGTGCGCTCGAACACGGCGAACTCCTGAAGGCTCAGCAGGAGCGTGATCAGCCACGCGAGCAGCAGCGTCGGCAGGAGCAATCGCGCGACGATGCGCGGCAGCACGCCGTCGAGCCGCGCCTGCATCAGCAGGTTCGGGTCGAGCCGGCGGAGCTGGTAGGCGAGCAGCATCGTCGGGATCGGCCAAACCCAGCAGGCGATCGCGATCAGACAGCGGACGACATCGCCGGCGCTCTGCGGGAATGGATCGAAGCCGATCTTTGCCAGCGCCATGCCCCAGCCGTAGGTGATCACCACCGACGGGACGAGCAATGGAACGGGCAGAATGAACCAGAGCGCGCGCACGAGTCGGCCTGCCGTGCCGACGAGTTGGCCCGCCGTGCCGAGCGAAATGGCGATGGGGATCGAGATCGCGCTCGCCAGCGCGCTCGCGAGGATCGAGAAGCCGAACGTGCGGGCGATCAGCTTCCAGCGGAACGCATCCGGCACGGCCTCGCGCCAGATGTCCGGATGGGTGATGAGCTGATACGCCATCCACACGATCGGCAGGCCGCAGCAGAGGAGGATGGTGGCGTAGAGGAAGGCCGGCGCGATTTTAGGCAGAGCGAAATCCTTCGCTCTCGACGCGAGCCCATTCACGGCTCACGCCCGTCGAGGATGTTCGCCGCCCGCTGCGGCGCGGTGCGGAGCTGCCTGGCGATCTCGGCGTAGCTCACCTTCATCACCTTCAGATTGCCCGGCCCGCTTCTTGTACTTCCCGAGACGAAGTGTTCATCCGAGAGCAGTTGTTCGGTTTGATCCGAGAGCAGGAAGTCGGCGAGTTGCTTCGCGCTATCGCTCTGATCTTTTCGGTCGATGAGGGCGACGGTGGTCGGAACCGCCAATGTGCCGATCGCGTCGCCGTTCTGGTCGGGGACGATCTGCCACAGTTCGCCACCGGCGCGCTGGGCCGAGATGATGTCGTCGTTGTCGGTCAGGCCGATGAGCAGGTTGCCGTTGCCGACCTGCTCGGCCACCACCGAGTTGCCGCCGACCATGATCGCGCCGTTCTCCTTGAGCTTCCGGAAGAAGCTGTCGGCCTGTTCCTGCCCCCAGAGCGCGTAGAGCGCCGAGACGTGGCCGGCCGTCGTGCCCATGAGCGGTCGGGCGAGCGCGACCTTGCCTTTGAAGCGCGGGTCGAGCAGATCCTGGATCGATCCGCCGATCTGGCCGGCATTTTCAGACACGGCCAGCATGCGCACGCGCAGCCCGACTCCGGCCCACCGCTGCTGCGGGTCTTTGAACTCATCCTGGATCTCCGCGAACGATTTCACGCTCAGCGGCTGGAACATGCCTTCGTTGGCGAGCTCGATCGTGTGGAAGACCTCGTTGCCCCACCAGACCTGCGCGATTGGGTTCGCCTTCTCGGCCCGCAAACGCTCGGCGAGGCCGACGGATTTCGTCGCTTCTGTATCGGTCACGAGCCGGACGGAGAGGCCCGTCTTTTTCGTGAACGCATCGGCGACTTTCTGCGCGATCGGCTGGTCGACGCTGGTGTAGAGGACGACTTCGGACTTGGGCAGGCCGCCGTCACAGGAGAGGAGCGAACCACAGATGAACACGGATGAACACAGATGGATAGCGGTGCGGAGCCAGCGGCGCCGGGAGGCGAGACCGATCAGAGGAATTGACGTTTTGAATGGGTGCCCCGGGGCAGGTATTCCTGACCCGCGCTCCGAGTCGGGCGCGCGGGTCAACGAGTACGTTGCCCCGGGGCACCCTTCGGTCAGAATGCTCCTTCGCTCCCCAACGTTCTCCTCCCTGCTCATCATTCGTCCCTTCACTTCTTCGGTTCGTCCTTCTTCGGTTCCTGTTTCGGCTTATCCTTTGCGGGCGGATTCTTCGCATCGGGCACGATGTCTTCGCCGGTGATGCCGTTGAAGTAGTCGCGGACCGCCTTCTGCGCCTGGCGACTGATGCGCTGGTTGTCGACCTCATCCGTCGCTTCCTGGAGGTTCGATTTCACGACGTCGCGGATCTGGGCAGTCGATTCGCCCTTCTCGGCATCGGCCTTCACGAGCGTCTGCGCGAGGATCTGGCCCTTTTCGTTGTCCTGGCTCTTGCTGATTTCTTCTTTGAAGTCGAAGGGCGCTTCTTCGACGCCGGTGTTGCCGCCAGCACCTTGACCTGGGCCGCCCTGACCCGCGCCTTGTTTACCTTGTGGGTTGCCTTGCTGCCACGGGCCGGTGTTGCCGTTCTGGCCGCGCTGGCCCTGGTTTCCCTGTTGGCCGCCACCTTGCTGGCCGCCCTGTTGACCACCTTGCTGGCCGGCACCCTGTTGACCTGCGCGTTGCGCGGCCTGCTGTTGCTTCATGTCCTGCTTGATGGCTTCGAGGGCATCCTGCATCTGCTGCGCGCCCTGCTGGACGCCGTTGCCCTGTTGCTGTCCGCCACCCTGCTGGCCGCCTTGTTGCCCGCCTTGTTGTTGACCACCCTGTTGCTGACCGGCACCCTGTTGTCCACCTTGCTGGCCACCTTGTTGTCCGCCGGCTTGCTGTCCCTGGCCTTGCTGTTGTCCACCCTGTTGCTGGCCGGCCTGTTGGCCGCCTTGCTGCTGACCGCCTTGCTGTCCACCCTGTTGCTGACCACCTTGCTGCTGGCCGCCCTGTTGCTGGCCGCCCTGCTGTTGCCCGCCTTGTTGTTGGCCGCCTTGCTGCTGTCCCTGTTGGCCTTGCTGGCCTTGCTGGCCTTGCTGGCCTTGCTGGCCCTGCTGGCTCTGTTGACCTTGTTGCTGGCCGGCGGGCTGGCCATTCGCGCCCTGCTGCTGCGCGCCTTGCTGGCCGCCCTGGTTGGCCTGTTGACCCTGCTGCGCCGCCTGCGCCTGCATCGCCTGGCCCATCTGCTGGGCGGCCTGCTGGAGCTGCTTCATCATCGCGCTGCTGTTCTGGATGCCCTGCATCTGCTGCGCCAGTTGCTGCGCCTGCTGGATCTGCTGAGGGGTCGCGCCGGCCTGTTGGGCCATCTGCTGGACCTGCTGTTGAACCTGCTGCGCCGCCTGCTGGTTTCCCTGCGCGGCCTGCTGCATGGCCTGCTGGAGCTGCTGCATCTGCTGCTGACTGATGCCTGCCTGCTGGAGCTGCTGCTGGAGCTGCTGCATCTGCTGGTTGTTGTTCATTGCCTGCTGCATCTGCTGGGCCATCGCCTGCATCTGGTCGGCGGCTTTTTTCTGCTCTTCCTTGTCCATCTTGTCGAAGTCTTTGGCGAGATCCGACATCTTGTCGATCGCTTTATCAAAGTCCCCCGCCTTGATGTCCTTCATCGCCTCCGACACCGGCGTCTTGTCCTTCGAGTCTTCGAGCGAGGCGAGGATTTTCTGATTCGCCTGCGCCTTGGCGAAGTTCTGGGCGTTCTTGATCTTCTCCTTGAAGTTCTGCGCGTCCTTCAAACTCTCCTGCGCCTTGGCGGCGGTGCGCTGTGCGCCTTCCGCATCCTTCACGGCCTGATGCTGGAGATCCTGGAGCTTCTGCTTGGCGAGCTTGATCTCGTCCTGCCCCTGGATATCGGTCGGCGCCATCGAGATCTGCGTGAGCACCTGCTCGATCTTTTTCTGCGCCTCTTCCTGCTTCGCCGCTTCGACCTTGGCGATCTGCGCCCTGGCTTCGCGGCCGAAGAGGTCATACGTCCTGAGATAAGAGAGTCCGAACGCGAGCCCGGCGATCAGCACGGCGATGCCGAACGTGCGCGGGAAGCGGATCGGAAACGCGCCGGACAGATTGGTGTTCTCGGCGGTGACGAGCGCGTCCATCACGGCCGCGCGGGCGAACGGGTCGCTGGCGAAATTGGTCTGGCTCTGGAGGTAGAGCGCGGTGGAGAACTTTTCCTTGGTGCCGAGCTTCTCATCGATCCGCGCCGCGGCTTCGAGGTGCGTCGGCCGGCGCGACAGCCCCCACGCCATACCGCCGATCGCGGCGGAGAGCGCGACCGCGCCGAGCACGATCAACGGCTTGCCGGCCAGCCAGTGATAGCTGGCTGCCTCCGGCTTCCAGAGGAGGAACTTTTCCAGCAGGATCCCCGCGACGCTGGCGGTGGCCACGCCGATCGCGCCCCACGCGATCCCGGTGAGGGCGAAGCTGGTCCCCTCGCGGCTGCGCACCGTCGCGACATGTCGATCAAGCCGGCTCATACGAACCTCCCTGCACGGTTTCCGGAACGCCGAATGGCGTTCTCAGAACAGCGATACTACACCCACTTCGACGCCGGTCCCACTTCCAAGTTCCCGCCGGGTTTGGATCCGGGAGAGAATTCCGTTTCGGAATCGCGTTTCCCGTCTGGCGGCCGCTAAGGATTGTACGATCGGGCGTGCAGAAAGTTTCGTCGGCGACCGATGGGGACAGCGGAGAACGCCTTCAACGGGTTGCCGGTGGACTCGTCAAGTTCGATGTCGTTCGTCCAAGCGTAACAGCGGATGTGCCGTCCGATCCCGGGCGGCCGATTCAGTCCGCGGCGACCGGGATATTCGCGGCTCTGAAAACTTCGTCAAACACGGGAGGTGGTCCGCGGACGATATATCTCCGATCCTCCTTCCCGGAGGCGGCGTCATAGATGAACACATCGCCACAGTGGTAGCAGATCAGGATATCGACCACGCGCTGGCCGCGAATGAGTCGGATCGCGTGTCGCGGCTGGAACGTGCATGCCGACACCGCGCCGTCCCATTGTTCGATTCCACTGCGCACCGCCTGGTTCAATCTCGATCGCGTATCGGCGTCCGTGATGGCGACGCTGCCGATGACGGAGTAGCCATGCAGCTCTCGCGGCGTGTCCAATGGCACGAGCGTCTTCTGTGTCGTCGGCTCAAATTCACTCGAATGCCTGGTGCCGGGATTGATCGAGACCGCCAGATACGCATCCGCAGTCTGCATGATCTCCCAAACCGATGGCGGAAAAACGCGTAGCTGCTCCATTCGCGCGCGGAACTGTTTCAGATCCTCAGCACGATCAACGGCCTGAGTCGTCGGCGTGCCGTCTCGCCTGGCCGACTGCATTCGCACGGCCCACAACGTGGTGAACACAAAAATGACCGCGAGCACTCCGACGACGACCCAGAGTTTTGTGACCATTCCCGCTCCCCAGAGTTTTTTGACGCGGAACACCTCTCAAGAATGAAAAGGCCCACGGATGCGACTCCGTGGGTTCGGTGCTTCATTTCGCTTTTTGCAGATCACTTCAATTCCACCGTCCAGTACGCCTCATCCAGGAACTGCTTCCAGGATGCATACCGCTTGTCGGTGAGGCGAACATTGATCACCGGGCTGCGCTTCGGCTTTACCGGCTTGCTGAGCAGCTTCATGCGCGCCTGGTCGGGCGTGCGGCCGCCCTTCTTCACGTTGCACTTGATGCAGCAGCAGACGATGTTGTCCCAGCTGGTCTTGCCCTGCTGGCTGCGGGGGATGATGTGGTCCAGCGAGAGTTCGCTCGTGTGGAACTTCTTCCCGCAGTACTGACACCGGTTCGCATCGCGCGCGAAGATGTTTCTGCGGTTGAACTTCACATCCTGCCGCGGCAGCTTGTCGTAGCCGAGGAGACGGATGATGCGCGGCACCGCGATCGGGATCTTGACGGTATGAACCCAATCGAAGAGGTGCGGCTCGAACTCGCGTTTCAGTTCGCTCATCTCGCGCCAGTTGGCGAAATCGAGATTCAGCCACTGCTGCCCGCCGTCGGCGAGCTGCTCGATGTGGATGACCTCGGCCAGATCCTTGCAGAGCAGGCCGAACGCCCGGCGGACGTTGACGATGCGGATGGCCTGGTAAAAGCGATTGAGAACAAGAACGTTGGCGTTCAGCGCGGAGGGCAGAACCCCCTCGACACCCGCCTTGCCGGTGTTGCCGGCCAGCGAGTGTGAATCTTCATCCTCGGAATTGAACGTTGCGTGGCGCATAAGAGACCCACTTCGTTCACCCGACATATCGGCTTTGTTCCAAAGCCCACAGCTTCCGGTCCCAGAGAACCCACCGGAGACCTGCACATTCTAGCGGACCTCAGCAGGAGATGCCAGCACGAACAGAGACCGCACAGACGCCGAGACGGTACAGACGTGAGGCCGGCGCATTGCGATTGCCCTTCCATTTGCGGTGGAATGTCCCGGTCTTCTGGCGCTTTGTCTTTTCACCCGGAGTCGGCCTACCATGAGGACGACGGATCCTCACGATGCATTTCACGCGAACGAAACTGGCGGCGACGGCGGCGGTGTCCTTGTTGACGGCGCGATTCATTTTCGCGGGCGCAGAGGCCGCGCCTCACGCGCGGCCACAACTTCTCGCCAGCCAGACAGCCATCGTCGCGGGGAAGCCGTTTGTGGTCGCGATCGACTTCGAACTCGATCCGAGCTGGCACGTCTACTGGAAAGACCCCGGCGACAGCGGCATGCCGCCGAGCGTGATGTGGACGCTCCCCCCCGGCTTTACCGCGGGCGAGCTTCGCTTTCCGGCGCCGAAGGTTTTGAAAACGTCCGCCGGCGTGAACTATGTGTACGCGGATCGCGTCGCGTTGCTCGCGACCATCACGCCGCCTGCCGAGCTGAAAACGGGCGACACCTACAATGTGAAGGCGGATGTGAAATGGTTGGAATGTGATGTCAATGTGTGTCTTCCCGGGAAACAATCGCTCGGCACGAGCGTTGTGGCGGCAGATCAGGCGAGCCCGAACGAACCTGAGAAGTTCGCGCAATGGGAAGCAGCGGTGAAAGCCGGCGAAGGATTTGACCCGAAGAAGTCCGAATAACGCCGCGGTCGAAACCGCGGATGACTGAATGGTCTGATGTGGCGGCCGGGGTGTGCCGCCGGCCAACTTTGTTTTGGAGGTCTCGATGAAAGTTCGTTCAACAATTGCCTTTGCGGTGGCGCTGACGGCCGCGGTGTTGGTGGGTTATGGCGTCGCCGGCGACAAGCACGATCACGGGTCGGCCGCCGTCGGGTCGGTCGCGCCGGATTTCGAACTCAAGGATCAGAACGGCAACCCGGTCAAGCTCAGCAGCTACGGCAACAACGTCGTCGTGCTCGAGTGGTTCAACAACGAGTGCCCGTTCGTGAAGAAGCAGTACAAGAACGGCGACATGAACAAGCTCGCCACCAAATACAAGGACCAGGGCGTGATCTGGCTCGCCGTGGATTCGACCGGCACGCACAACGCCGATCACAACAAGCAGGTCGCCGGCGAGTGGAGCATCGACCGCCCTATCCTGAATGACCCGGCCGGCGAGGTCGGCCACCTCTACGACGCCAAGACCACGCCACACATGTACGTGATCAACAAGGGCACGCTGGTCTACAAGGGCGCGATCGATTCGATCGTGAGCACCGACAGCGAAGACATCGCCAAGGCCGAGAACTATGTCGCCAAGGCGCTGGACGAAGTCCTCGCCGGCAAGCCGGTGAGCACGCCGGAGACAAAGTCGTACGGCTGCAGCGTGAAGTACAAGTGACGCGAGCGCGACAACCGACTCTCCGCAAAGCGGATGTGTGACAATTGCCGCACGTCCGATCCGCGAAACCCCGACGCCGGGCGATCTTTCGATCGCCCGGCGTTTCTTGTTGCGAATCTTCCAGATGCAAGTAATATGCGTTTGGCGTGCCCCTTCGGTTCTCTTCCATATTCGCGCTCTTCGCACTGCTGTTCGCCGGCAGCGGATGGGCGCTGAACCTCCACGAACGGCTCGAGCACGCCGCACGCTACGTCCATGTCTCGGATGCGATCGTCAACGCATCGCCGGCAGACACGACGGTGAACGCCGTCCCTTCGTCCGGCAACGCCGACTGTCACACCTGCTTTCAACTTCAACATCTGGCAGTCGCGCTCGTCCTGTTCGCCTTGATGATCGGCCTGTTCGGCGGCGCCACAACGCACGCAGCGTCGGTGTCAGAGTGGCCGGATCTGGCGGCCGTCGCATCGCCTCGCTCCTCACGCGGACCGCCGGCGCTCGCTTCAATTTGAATCGTTCCTGACGATTTCCGTCGGGCACCCCGTCGTTTCAATTTTCTTGAACCAACCCGCTGTTGCCGCTCAACGGCCCAGCTCACCGACACCTACTCGGGCTCGTGCCGCGTGTCGTGGCCGCCCGCAGGAGCATCCATGCATTCGCCGTCCTCGCGACGCGCTTTCACGCTCGTCGAACTTCTCGTCGTCATCGGCATCATCGCCGTGCTCATTTCGATTCTCCTTCCGGCGCTGAATCGCTCGCGTCGGCAGGCAAAGATCACCCAGACGCTTTCGAACCTGCGGCAGATCGGCGTCGCCGTTTCCGCATACCAGGCGGAACAGCGCGGCGCACTGCCGACCGACCTCTCGCGCGAGGCAAGCGACGGCCGGGCCTTCAGCGGCCTGGCGATGCTCGCCTTCCAGATGAAGCTGCCGCCTTCCGTGCTCATCAATCCGAACACGGATGATGAAGTCTCGACCCGGACCGATGCCAACGGGTGGCCGGTGCTGGCAGAACTGGACGGCACGCCGATCTCGCTGACGTCGCCGGCCCAGATCGGCGTCGGAGATGAGTCCCGCATCAAGTTCTTCTGCTCGTTCAGCTACGACCACGACCTCAAGCAGACCGGGCGCAGAACCGCGCCGCGCGTCTTCCTCGGCGACCGTGCCGACTACGCCCGCGGGCGCAGCTTCTCCGGCAACTGGGACGGCAAGGGCATGTGCCTGCTCTGGACCGACGGCCACGGCGAGTTCGTCACGCGGCGATCCCTGCCGCTGCAGTCGGATCCGAACATCTACCACCACAACGAGTTCCTGGACGAGGCCGGCAATTTTCCGGGCGAAGGCGCTGACGAAACGCACGACAACATCCGCGTCACGCGCGACACGCTCGACACGCACCTGCGCTTCTTCAGCGAAGAGGAGGACGACGCCCTGCTGCCCAACGATTAGGAGCTTCCGCTCGCGCGATGCAGCGGATCAAGTTCCGAAAATCCGATCCCCCGCGTCCCCCAGTCCGGGCAGGATATATCCCTTTTCGTTGAGCTGGCGATCGATCGCGCACGCGTAGACCGGCACGTCCGGATGGTGGGCGTGGAGGTTGGCGATCCCTTCCGGGGCCGCCACGAGGCAGACGAACTTCATCGCCTTCACGCCCGCCGCCTTGAGGAACTTGATCGCCCCGCTCGCGCTCCCGCCGGTGGCGAGCATCGGGTCGATGAGCAGCACTTCCGTCTCCGCGATGTCGGGCGGGAGCTTGCGGTAATACTCGATCGGCTCGAGCGTCGTCTCATCTCGCCTTACGCCCAGATGCCCGACGCGCGCCTCGGGCAGCACCCGCAGTACGCCCTCGGTCATGCCGAGCCCCGCGCGAAGGATTGGCACCAGTGTCACCTGCCGGCTCAGCACTTTGCCAGTCATGTTCTCGAGCGGCGTCCGCACGATCTTCGGCGTCGTCGGCCAGTCGCGCGTCACTTCGTAGGTCATCAGCATCGCAATTTCTTCCAGGAGCGAGCGAAACGTGTAGTGGTTCGTGCTGAACTCGCGGAGTTCGGTGAGCTTGGTCTGGATGACGGGATGATCGAGCGTGATGACAATGCCGGAAGACATACGGACGAGGATAGCGATTGCCCGACGGACGCCAATCGAAATCGCGATCACGCAACGCCTACGGCTCGACGAAACAGGCCCGGCCGTTCTGGCACTCGCGCGGGTTGGCGCTTCCGCCGTCCGGTCCCTGCGGCTCGTTCGTCTTCAGGCACGTATAGACGGTCTCTTCGCTCATCCGCAGCCGGCCCGGCCGTTCATCGGGCGAGTAGTGCATGCTGTTGGACCGGAGCTTGGCGCAGCATGGAATGGGACGATCAAGGTCTTGAGGAGGTGGATTTGGATCGGACATCGTCAGCGGCCCTCGTCAACGTCCAACATTCAACTTCCAACGTTCAAAGCGCGTTTGGGCGTTGAGAGTTGGATGTTGAACGTTGATTTCATTCTTCCATCCCCGCCGCCTTCAGCAGCGCCCGTTTCACCGCCACCTTCACCAGTTGAAGTTTGTACGCATTATCGCGCATCGGCTTGGCCTCTTCGATCGCCGCTTCGCCGGCGCGGGTCGCAAGTTCGACGGTGATCGGCCCCTGCTGCAAGGCCGCGTTTGCCGCGCGGCTCAACCAGGGCATCGGTGCGACCGCGCCGAGGCACACGCGCCATGTCGGCTGCCCGCGCTGCGGCGTGATCCTCGCCGCGCTTGCGATCGCGATCGGCCAATCGAAGCTCTGCTTTTCGCGCATCTCGACGGTGGCGCTCATGTCCGGCGCGATCGGGATAAGCACCTCCGTAATCATTTCGCCCTGCTGCAGCACGTTCTCCGCGTACAGGTTCGTCTGCGGCATGACGAAGAACCCCTCGGCATCCACCTGCCGCTTGGCGCTCTTGCTCTCGATCGCGATCGTTGCATTCATCGCCACCAGCGCCGGCGCAATGTTAGATGGATGCACGATATGGCAAGGCCCGTTGCCGAAGATGGCGTGGTAGCGATTCTCGCCCTCGACGGCGAAGCATGTCGCTCCGCCCTTCTTCAGGCAGTTGAACTCGGCGTTGCGGAAGTACCAGCACCGCGGCCGCTGGGCGAGGTTGCCGCCGACGGTGGCGCGCTCGCGGATCTGCGGCGTCGCCGCGTGCGCAGCCGCCTCGTGCAATGCCGGATATCGGTTGCGGATCAGGTCGCTGCGCGCGAGGTCGGCCAGAGTGGTCAGCGCGCCGATGCGCAGGCCGCCGGCTTCCTCGCGGATGAACTTCAGCGACTCGATCTTGTCGATGGAGAGCACGATGCCGGGCTCGTCGAGGCGTTCCTTCATCCGATCGAGCAGGTCGATGCCCGCGGCCTTGAGGGTGATGCGCTTGTCGGAGATCGCGGCGATCGCCGACTTCACGTCCGGAGCGACGAGGTATTCAAAGTTGTTCATGAGGACGTCTCCGTCTTGTCAGTTCTCGTTTTGGCGTCGCGCTTCTTGAGTTGGGTGCCCCCGGGGCAGGTACACATGACCCGCGCCAACCTCGAACAATAAGCGCGGGTCAACGGGTACGTTGCCCCGGGGCACCCGAATTGTCTTTTTCGGCGAGCGCTTTGAGCACGCGATCCGGCGTCATCGGCAGGTCGCGGACCTGCACGCCGATCGCGTTGGCGACCGCGCACGCGATCGCGCCGGTCGTCGGCACGATCGGCGGCTCGCCGAGGCTGTTCACGCCCGCATCTTCGCGGCTGCGCCAGATCACCGGCGTGATCCTGGGGATATCCATCGGGCCGGCGATCTTGTACATGTCCATATTCGCGTTCACCATCGTGCCGGTCTTGCGGTCGAGAATCCGGTCTTCGAACAGCGCGTAGCTCATGCCTTGAATGACCGCGCCACAGATCTGATTTTCTATCGTGTTGCGATTGATCGGCAGGCCGACCTCCTGCATCGCCAGCACATCGATCACACGGACGATGCCGGTCTCGATGTCGACTTCCACTTCGACAAACTGTACGGCCTCGCTGCCGGTCGGGTCTTTCCAGTATGTGCCGTCCTCGCTGGTGGTCACGGTGAGCGGCTCCTGCGCCATCAGCTTGCAGGCGGCGTCCCAGTCGATCGTCTTCTCGGCGACGGTGATCTTGCCGGCGTCGTACTTGAGCGTGCCGGGCTCGACGTTCCACTCGGTGCCGACGACTTTCAGGATCGCGGCCTTCGCAAGATCGCAGCAGTTGAAGACCTTGGGCGCGACCGTTCGCGAAGTGACCGATCCGCCACTGCCCGGGCCTGGCGGGAGCGAACTGCTGCCGACCTTCACCACCACTTTCTCTCGCGGCAGGCCGAGATGCGTGTGTGTGATGTCCGCCAACAACGTGCGAAAGCCCTGGCCGATATCCTGCGAGCCGCTGAGCACTTCGACCGTGCCGTTGCGGTAGAGGTTGATGGTGATGGTGGCGTTGCCCTTGCCGTTGCCCCAGTCGCCGACGCCCACGCCGACGCCGCGCTTCTTCGCGCCTTTCTGTGTACCCGCGGCCTTGCGCTTTTCGTCCCAGCCGAAACGCTTGGCACCTTCGGTGAGCATGTTGCGGCGGTTGGCGTTGTCGTCGTTGAGCAGGCGGAACTGAACCGCGTCCATGCCGAGCTTGTCGGCGAGCGCGTCCATCATCATTTCGACGGCGAACTGCCCGGGCGGGTGGCCTGGCGCGCGCATCGCGCGCGGGTAACCGGCGTTGAGATTTACATCTTCGTGGCTCTTGCCGACGGTGCCGAAGCGGTACCGGCCGGGATTGCGGACGCCGCCGCCCCCACCGCCGCCGCCGGTTGCGCCAGCGGCGGCCGGGCCGACCGAGCCCCAGGTCCAGACGCGGCCGCCGAGCAGTTTGCCTTCCTTGCTCGCGCCGATTTTCATCTGCTGGACGGACCCCGGGCGGTTGCCGGTGTCGAGTTGTTCTTCTTTTCGGTTACACATCACGCGGACGGGCTTGCCGTACTTCTTGCTCATTCGCGCGGCGAGCGTGCCCTCCGCGCCCGCGCCGAACTTGCTCCCGAAGCCGCCGCCGATGTACTCGCAGTGAAACTCCACTTGGTCGGGCTTAAGGCCGAGGGCTTCGGCGATCTCGTCACGCATGCTGAAGGTGCCCTGCGTCGATCCCCAGGCGATCGCCTTGTCGCCTTGAAAGTGGACGACCGCGCCGTGCGGTTCGAGGCAGCAATGCGTCTGGACCTGCGTGCTGTAGGTCGTGTCGTGGACGACGTCGGCGTTCTTCAGGACCGCATCGGCGGCGCCGGCGTTGTCGGGCGGCTTGTGAGCTTCGGCCTTGGATCGCTCGGCATCCAGACGCGCCCTGGGCCGGTCGTGTTCGAAATCGAGTTGCAGCGTGGCCATCGCGTCGTCGAGCGCCTGGCGCGACTCGGCACAGATCCACCCGAGCCGATCGCCGTGGTAGCGGCCCTCCCGCTTGGTCAGCTCCACTTCGAGAACACCCTGGACGGCCTTCGCGGCATCGACGTCACAATTCTCGATCTTGCCGAGCCCGCGCGGCGACCGGATGTACGCCGCCCAGAGCATGTTCGGTGGATATTGGTCGGCGGTGTATTTCGCGCGGCCGGTGACTTTCTCGACGATGTCGAGCCGCACGCCGTCGTTTTCCAGCGCGACGCGGTTGTTCGGGGCAGTGGATTGATTGTCGGCGTTCACTTCGCGCCTCCCTTCGGATCGAGCTTCGACGCCGATTCGACCGCGTCGAAGATCCGCACGTACGCTGCGCAGCGACAGATGTTTCCGCACAGTCCCTGGCGGATTTCGTCCGGGTTCGGGTCGGGCTTCTCATCCAGTAGCGCCTTGGAGCGAACGACGAACCCGGGGATGCAGAAGCCGCACTGGCACGCATCGTGATCGACGAACGCCTGCTGAACGGCGTGGAGCTGCGTTTCGCCGGCCAGGCCTTCGACCGTCGTGACTTTCGAGCCGATCGCGTCGAGGGCGAGCATCATGCAGCTGTTGACGCTCCGGCCGTCGACGAGGACGGTGCACGCGCCACACGCGCCGCGGTCACACACCTGTTTCGCGCCCGTGAGGTCGAGCTTCTCGCGCAGGGCCTCGAGCAGCGTCGTGTTCGGCGTCAGCGAGACCTGCATCGGCTTGCCGTTGATATTGAGCGTGACGGTCTGGCCGGTCGCGAGGAATCGCCGCGCTTCCGGCCCCGCGGCTTCGACGGGCTTGTCCTGTGCGCGGGCCTGATTACCGCCGACAAGTGCGGTGGTGGCGGCGACGGTGCCGGTGGTTTGCAGGAATCGCCTGCGACTGACGCCGGGATCGAGACTCGAATCGTCCATGCGAGACTCCGGTGAAATGGAATGGGCTGATGATAGACCGGTGAGCGCGCGGACGCCACGGGATGGACCACATCGAAAACGCATTGTGCGACAATCCGTGAACCTGCAGGCGGCGAGCCCGCACCCATCCGGCTCGGCAGACGTACGCGGCACGTGTCGGTGGCTTTCGTCACGCACGAACGGCCGCGGCCACGCATTGCTGCGTGGCCGCGGTGGCTAGTTGAAGGTGTGAGAATCGAAGCCGATCAGCGACGACGGCGAATCAACAGGCCGCCCATCGCCAGAGCCGCGAGGCTCGTGGGTTCCGGGGCGATCGAGAGCGCAAGTTGCCAGTCGCTCTCGAAGCTGTTGTGCATCGACATGTCGGTGTTGACGCCGATGAGTGACACGGTGCTGCCGTACGCCTGAGCGAGGGCGAGCAGGTCGTCGAAGTTCACCAGGCCGTCGCCGTTGCTGTCGCCCAGCCACCACTGCACACCGGTGGTACCGATGTTGCCGGTGTAGTCCAGGCCATAGTTCTGGGCGAGCTTGAGCAGGTCGTCGAAGGTGATCGACTGATCCATGTTCGTATCGGCCTTGAACGTATAGCCGAGGAGCACGGTGGTCGCGTCGATCGCCACGCCGGTGTTGCCGAGTGTTGCGCCGTCGGCATAGCCGATGGTGCTGGCTTCGGTGATGCGGATCGTCATCGTCGAAGTGGCAAAGTTGGCGCCGAGAAGGTCAGGCGAACTGGTGATGATGCCGGCACCATCCCAGCGCGGGATGCCGCCGTTGGCCAGGTCGGCACGGAAACCGGCGAACACGCGGCCCTGCAGGCGAACGAACGGGCTTTGCGGCGTCGTGCCAGCGCCAGCCGCGAGCGGTGCGTTGGTGTAGTCGACCGCAACGATCGAGCGGTTGATGTCGAGCACGCCGCTGTTCACGGTAGCGGGCGAGTACTCGTTGCCAGCGGTCGGGTCGGCGGGCTGGTATTCGAAGTAGAGCAGGTTCAGCTTGTTGACGCCGGTGCCGAGCTTGACCTTGCCGCTGATGATTTCGGCGGCCTTGGCGTTCAGGCGGTTGATCTCGAGCGTGCCCTGGCCTTCCTTGTTGAAGACCACGCCTGGGCCCCAGGTGGCGTTGCTGATGGTGAGCTTGTCGGTCGGGGTATCGACGTAGATCGCCGTCGCCGCGTTGATGGTCAACGGCTTGCTGAGCACGTGCGACACGCCACCACCGGCGTAGATCGCGCCGTTGGAACCGCCGAAGGTGATCGCGCCGGTGCCGTCGAGCGTGGTGGCGGCGGTATCGAACTGCAGGCCGGTGAGGCTGGCCGCGCCGTTGATCGTGACGGTTCCGCCCGCGTTCATGCGTGCGAAGTCATCCGAAGCACTGATCGTGTTCGGGGCGGCTGGTCCGAGGGTGTCGATCTTGACGTTGTCGAACAGGAAGTACGACTCGGCCGTGTTAGCGGGCACGGAGGAGGCGGCGTCATAGGCGCCGATCTGCACTCGGCCGCCGACCGGGGTCGGAACGAACAGCGTGTTGATAATCTTGCCGTTGAGCGTGTAGGTGACGATGCTGCCGCGCTGCTGAACTCCGACTTGAACCCAGCTCTTGCCAACGCCACCCAGGAATGGGCCGTTCTTGTTGCCCGGGGAAAGATCGTAGTAGTACGGGTTGAAGGCTTCTTCCGGGTTGGTTTCGACTCCTTGATAGTTGCCACCGGAATCAAATAGCGGGACGCGGGTGGTGCCGGTCCACGAGGCGTTGCGCTTCTGGAAGCGCGGCGCATCGTCGCCGGGGAGTTTGCGGGCATACACGCGATAGTCACCGGCGAAACCGCCTTCAGTGCTCGAGGCGAACGCGTATCCAACAGCGGTTGCGTTGGCGGCAATGGCGGGAGTTGCGGCGCCGGCGGGAAGGTTGTCGCCGACGATCAGGTTCGGGACCGAGCCCACGACCGCGTCTGCGTTCAGGCCGATCAGCGCGAACTCCGAAGAGCCGGAAGCGGCAGGATCGGAGTTGTTGGCGAACATGTCCAGCGTCATGCGATAGTCGCCGGTGATGCCGACCGTCTTGGGAAGCATACCGGCCTGCGCGATGCGGGCGGTGGCGTCATTGTCGTTGACGTGCATCAACGCGCCCTTGAATCCCGCGCCGCTCGGGGCAGCGCCGATCGGATCCTGGCTGTTGGCATTGCCGTAGTTGGTGAACGTGGTGGACGTATAGTCGAACGCGAAATTAATCGACCCGTCCGGCGTGGCGGATGCTGGATCGACAAGCGTTTCGCGGGCGACGAAATCCCACCGCGAAACGGCGAGACCGTCTTCAAAGTTTTCGGTGAACGTGCTCAGAACCGTTTGGCCCTGGGCGACGACCGACGTGGCCGCGAACAGAATCGCGACAGACAGACAAGACTTACGCATAGTGCTCCTCTCCTTCGAGTTGTGTGTTCCTATGGACGCTGCGTGCATTTTCTAAACAAGTTGGTTCTTCGGGATCAGGGCGCAATATCCAGCCAGTTCCAGAAGCCGGCACTGTTCGGGAACGACGGCTTGGAGTTCAGCCACACGTTGTTATTCGCAAAGGCGGTGTCATCCGGGGGTGAACCCTGGCCGTTCGCCGAGACCCAGTCTTGAGTCTTCCAGGCGGTGCCGCTCGTCACCGGCGGGCCGCCGAGCGGGTTCGGAATCGAGGTCGAATA
>JANOBD010000134.1:0-3144 GCA_031411495.1 Phycisphaerae bacterium
GCGCATAGGTATAAGCGGGCTTAACTGCGAGTGATACGTCACAAGCAGATATGAAAGTAGGTCTAAGTGATCCTGTGGTCCTGTGTGGAAGGGCCATAGCTCAAGGGATAAAAGGTACGCTGGGGATAACAGGCTGATCGCATCCGAGCGCCCATAGCGGCGATGCGGTTTGGCACCTCGATGTCGGCTCATCACATCCTGGGGCTGTAGGCGGTCCCAAGGGTTTGGCTGTTCGCCAATTAAAGTGGTACGCGAGCTGGGTTCAGACCGGCGTGAGCCAGGTCGGTCCCTATCTGCAACGGGCGAAGGAATCTTGACGGCAACCCTTTCCTAGTACGAGAGGATTGGAAAGGACGGACCCCTGGTGTACCAGTTGTCGCGCTAGCGGCACCGCTGGGTAGCCATGTCCGGAAAGGATAAACGCTGAAAGCATCTAAGCGTGAAGCCAGTGCCAAGATTATGATTCCCTAAGACCCCCAGAAGACTACTGGGTTGATAGGCCGGAGCTGTAAGCACAGCAATGTGTTTAGGTCACCGGTACTAATGGTCGTGCACTTGATCACATTTATCCTTTACCCTTGTTCGAGCAATCGATCAGGGCGGTAAGGACCCGAAAGGGTGTTCAATGTGACTCGTGACAATTTCGCGTCACTCTCTCCATTCGCGGCACTAACAGGGCCGCACGACAGAACTAATCACTGCATTCAGCTCGGGCGGGCTTTACCGCTCGCCCGAGTCTTTGCTGGTGGCTATATCGACGGGGTTCCACCCGTTCCCATTCCGAACACGGCCGTTAAGCCCGTCGAGCCAATGATACTGCGTCAGCGGGAAAGTAGGTCACTGCCAGCATTAAACATCGAAGCCCTCGATCCTTACCGGTCGAGGGCTTCTTTCGTTTCTACCGCCGCTATAATTGCCACCGCGCGTGTCCTCGCTCCTCCACACATTCGGAGAGCGATCGTTGAACACATCTTCAATCGTATTGACCGATGCGGCAGATTGCGTGAATGAGTCGAGCGTCGGATGCCGAGCGGCTGTGGCGGGAGCGAGTTTGCGATCAGCGGAGATCGGGTTTGTCCGTGGCAAGCTACTTTGCCGAGCACACGATCAGTCCGTCCACGTTCTACCTCTGGCGGCGACGCCTTGGTGATGCCCGCCTACCGACGCCGATGAAGCTGGTGGAAGTGGTCACGACGGCGTCCTCCATGCCGCCGGCTGCCGTGAGTCACGGCGTGCGCCGATCGTCCTGGTCCGATGGGCGACCAATACCGAGGTGCTTCGGCCGCTCTACGACGCGATCGCGTGTTCACCACGGGGGCCGACGGCTGGACAAGTCGCCGTAGAAGCTGCCCCCGCCAAGCCGCTCGAATACGCGACGATCCGAACAAGCCGCAGCCTGCGCTGTCGCCGAACGCCGGACCTGATCCAATGCGTGATTGAGCCACCAGGCGTACGGTATGCGGCGATGCCTGGCGTTGATTCGGTCACGCTGCAGGGCTTCCGGGCGGCACTGGGTTTTCTCGACGGACGATCGACCGGCCGGGGCAGAGCGTTACAGGAGCCGGCGCGGTGTAGTCTCACCCTTACGCAAACCGAGCTTTGGCTCGTGCGGGGATTCGCCGGCCAACTGCCGGAGCGAACGATCTATCCGCGTTCGAAACTGCTCGAGCTGCGAGCAGGGCGGTACGGCGGCGGTCTTCACCTGCGGATCGAGGGCGAGCACATCGGTTCGATACGTTTACGTGGCGGCGATGATGTCGCATGGGAGATGGCCGAGTTCATCGTGCAGTCGTTGCCTCTGTTGCCGATTCGATTGCCGTTGTAAGCCCCTTAGAGTGTCACCGGCCATCTCAGCGATGCTCGGTTCCCCGACGGATATGGCGGGCCTCGACATTCGGCGGGCGATCGGTATGATCTTCGCTCCATCGCCCAGGTGGCGGAATTGGCAGACGCACTACTTTGAGGTGGTAGCGGGGCAACCCGTGCAGGTTCAAGTCCTGTCCTGGGCAAGTTCATACGGTTCCAGACCCGCGTTTTCAGCGATTCCCGCGTGAAAATGCGGGTCTTGTCGTTTCTGGTGCGCGTTATGCGCGGCCCGACCGCTATCGGGTGCCACGCTTTTGACCCCGCTTGCCTTCGCGAAGTCTTCATCCGTCACCTGCAGGTAGTGGGCTCGGGCAACCTTCTCGGTGTTGCCGATCCATTCGCAGACCTGATCCGCGCGCCAGCCGGCGGCCATCAACTCCGTCTCCCGGGTCGATCGCATGTTCTGCCAGACCTTCGGCCACGGTTTGAGATTCGCCCGGGTGATGAGGCGGATGAGGTGCGTGTGCGGGTTGTAGCCGTGCTCGAGCATCGGCAGCAGGCGATGATCATCCCCGGGCATCTCGGCCAGTCGCTCGCGAAGCGGTCCGGCCAGTTCCGGCCAAATCGGGATTTCACGCCGCGGCTTACCCTGTTTCTCTGTCTTCGGCGAGCGGATGATCATCCGGTTCCGCGCGAAGTCGATATCCGCCCGGGTGAGTCCAACGGCTTCTGAGGGGACACGGATGCCGGCGAATCGTCCCAGCGCCAGCAGGAGCCGCCACTGTGCGTTCGGGGCAACGGCAAACACCTTGGCGATGTCTTCCCGGGTCACGAAGTGACGACGCTCTTTGTTCACCTGCGAGCCTCCGGCCGTCTTCTTGAATGGGTTTTTGGTGAGCAGGTCGCGATCAATCGCGTCGTTGAACAACTGCCCGGTCTTCTTCATGAAGCCGACGATGGTGGCCTGGGCGTATTTCTTCGACTCCAGCCAGCGGCGGAAGTCTTTGGCGTCGGCAACGGTGATGGTGTCCACGGGGCGCAGCTTGAAGAACTCGACGCATCGCAGCTTGGTCTGGGTGAGGTTCGACTTGCTGAACGGCTTCAGGTTCGGCCGGCGCTCGAGGTACTCCTCCCAGAGCTTGCCGATGGTGGTTGGGATGCCGTCATTGACGAGCCCGGTCCGCGCGGCCACGAGACCGAGCGAGGCAATGGCCCGGTGAAGTTCGTCGGTGATGTCGGCGAGCCATGACGTCGTTGCCGGCGAAAGTCCGGTCGCGGCCTTCCGCGCCATCTCAATCGCGGTGACGTGGACCTGGACGTTGGCGGCGCCGGCTTTGG
>JANOBD010000135.1:0-1576 GCA_031411495.1 Phycisphaerae bacterium
GCACTGTCGCCACCGTAGTCCAGCGCATCGTCCACCAGCTGGAACGCGATACCCAGCGCCCGGCCGTATTCCATCAGCGCCTGCTGCTCGGCCTCGGGCCGCTTCGCGATCGCGGCGCCAACCTCGGCCGCAGCCGAGAACAGCGCGGCAGTCTTGGCGTTGATAATCGCGAGATAGCTCTCTTCCGTCGTCGCCGTGTCCTTGGCGGCGGCGAGTTGCATCACCTCCCCTTCGGCAATGACGGCGGCGGCATTCGACAGGATTTTCAGCGCAGGCAGCGAGCCCACGTCGACCATCATGCGGAAAGCCTGGCCGAGCAGAAAGTCGCCAACCAGCACGCTGGCCTGATTACCCCACAGCAGGCGCGCGGCCTTCTTGCCACGGCGAATGTCGCTTTCGTCGACGACGTCGTCATGCAGCAGCGTTGCGGTGTGCATGAACTCGACGGCGGCGGCGAGCTTGACGTGCCCCTCGCCCGTGTAGCCGCAGAGCTTCGCGGCAGCGATCGTCAGCATCGGACGAAGCCGCTTGCCGCCGGAATCGATCAGGTGATGCGCGAGTTCGGGGATCAGCTCGACATCGGACACAGCCTTGTCGAGAATGATGCGGTTGACGCCCGCCATGTCGGCCGCGACCAGGGCCAGAATCGGCGCCAGGCTCTCGGACTGTTCACGGGGCATTTCAAGGGATGCGGCAATGCCCACGGCTGCCATCCTGTCTGTCATGTCGGTCTGCGCTATAGTACTGCTCAACGAGGGGTGACCCTGTCCGGCATAGTGCCGCAGTGGCGATGCGCAGCTATAGGGCCAAAAACAACCGATGCGTGAACTATTTCGCTCGAATGACCCCGTGTTGATGAGCTTTGCGCGATCGATTTTGCGCGACGCGGGCATCGAGACGGTCGTGCTCGACCAGAACATCAGCATCATGGAAGGCTCCATTGGTATCTTCCAGCCGCGGATGATGGTGGCGAGCGATTCGTGGAACGAGGCGGTCGATGTGCTCGAAGGTGCGGATCTTGGCGAGTGGGTGAACCGCGATGGCAAGAACTGACGTCATCACATCGGCGGAGCCGGCCGGCACGACCCTGGATGCATTCCTCGAAGGCCGCATCAAGGTCTTCCAGCCACGAACCGGCTACCGGGCCGGGCTCGATGCCGTGCTGTTGGCCGCAGCCGTGAATGCACCAGCCGGTCGAACGATCGAGGTCGCTGATCTCGGCGCGGGCGTCGGTACGGTCGGATTGTGCATCGCCTCCCGCATTGCCAGCGCAAACGTGGTGCTGGTCGAGAAGGCGCCCGCCTTGGCGGCGCTCGCGGATGCCAACATCGCGGCAAATGGCTTCGCGAAACGGGTTTGCACGGTTTGCGCCGATCTCACCAGCCTAGACCCCAATCTGGGCCGCGAACGCTTCGACACCGTCGTCGCCAACCCACCCTACCAGACCGAAGGCGAAGGGCGCGTGCCGCAAGACCCACTGAAGGCCGGATCGCACATGATGGACGCTGGCGGCCTGGACCGTTGGCTACGTTGCGCCGCGGGCATCGTCAAGCCGCGCGGTACGGTGATCGTCATC
>JANOBD010000136.1:0-2649 GCA_031411495.1 Phycisphaerae bacterium
TCGCGGACGATGTCGGGCGCGCCTGTAAGTCTGCGATTGATGCAGCAGACCGCGTGAGTCAGCTAATCCAAGTCGAACCCGCATTTGGAACTCACGACTTGTCGCGATACCCGTTCGCGACGGCGATCGCCCGCGCCGGAACAGTTGCGGCGCAGCTGGAATCTGGCGTTCGCGATCTATCGGCCCTGAGCGTTCTACTTGAGGCCGACCAAGACGTTCCGGTGAAAACGCTCGCAGAAGACTACGCGGTGTTGGTTGAAGCGCGGGCGATTCGATTGTCAGCGAACCAAGTCGCGCAAAGCCTCGGCGAGCCGCTAAAGGCTGCGGGGACTCGCGTCCTTTGCGACGTCAGCAGTCAGGCACTTCTCGCAGATTGGGTCCAATCATTCCTGCGCCAGCATGACGGACATCCGTCTGCCCACCTATTACGAGCGCTTTCCAGCACAGACATCAGGCAGCGACTTGCGAAATGCGCAGCGGATGCCAACGGCGCTCGTACGCCGGCCGCAGCAGATAGTCTGAAGTTTGTCCGCTCATTGTTCGATCGCGAAGAACTGGCGCGTTCAGGTATCGATCTCGATGCACAACCAATCCAAGCCGGAATCCGGTGGATCCAAGAGCGTATACGCGATGCGGATCGAGTGAGTGAATGGAAGACGTTTGTCGACGCTGTTGTGAACATGAAGAAGCTCGGCCTCACGACGTTGAGCGAAGAGATTTTAAGCCACGCTGTTCCCGTCGAGCAGGCGGTTGATGTCTTACGAGCGCGGGTCTTCAAGCTGTGGCTGGATCACGCCTACAAAAGCGAGCCGACTCTGAGAGATTTTGATCTGTTGGCACATTCGCAAGATGTTGAACGCTTTCGCGAGCTTGATCGCTTTTGGATCGCGAATGGATATTCGCGAGTAAGGCAACGCGTTCTAGCGAAAGCTCCGCGTGTCGGAGGGCTGGAAGCCGATGCGCCAGGTAATTCTGAGGTTGGCATTCTGTTACGAGAAGTGAACAAGAAGCGGCGGCACTTGCCAATCCGCAAGTTGTTCGCGGCGATTCCGTCGCTTCTCCTGAAGATGAAACCTTGCGTCATGATGAGCCCGTTGGCTGTCAGCACCTATTTCGAAAACGACGCGCTCCGATTCGACGTTGTGGTGTTCGACGAAGCTTCGCAGGTTCGACCCCACGACGCGGTATGCGCAATCTATCGCGGGAATCAGTTGGTTGTTGCAGGCGATCAAAAGCAATTGCCCCCATCCAATTTCTTCGAGCGCCTCGCGGTCGATGGGCCAGAGTCTGATGACGACGAAGAGCAAAGTGATACGCGTGACTACGAGAGCATTCTCGATGTCTGTTCCAGTTTGCGTTTTCCTCGGCAACGTCTGAAGTGGCATTACCGCAGCCGACGTGAAGCACTGATCGCGTTTTCGAATCGTCATTTTTATGACGATGAACTCGTAACGTTTCCGAGCGCCAAGGATGTTGAGGGCGAGCACGGCGTGAAACTTGAATCTGTGCCGGAAGGTCGATGGGCCGGCGGCACTGGTGGTGGCGTAAACGCAATGGAAGCAGTGAAGATGGCACTTGAGGTCATCGAGCATGCGAAGCTGCACCCGGACTTATCGCTCGGCGTCATCACGATGAACCAAGCCCAGCAGATGCGGGTTTACGATGAGATTAACGCGCGACGACGAGGCAACCCGGACCTCGAACCATTCTTCTCAACTGAACGACCAGAGCCGTTCTTCGTGAAGAATCTTGAGAATGTTCAGGGTGATGAACGCGACGTCATCTTCCTTGGAGTGGGCTATGCCAAGAACGCGGCCGGCACGCTCAGTCACAACTTTGGCCCCCTGAACAAACTCGGCGGCGAGCGCCGACTTAATGTTGCTGTAACACGCGCGCGAACACGGCTTAGTCTCTTTAGTTCGATCGTCGCCGACGATATTGATCTCAGTCGTACCGCGGCTCGCGGCGCAAAGCTTCTCCGAGCATACTTGGAGTTTGCCGCGCGTGGACCAAGCTCACTTGGCAGCGAGATCACTGCTGACGGCGAAGAAGATTTTGATTCCGACTTTGAGCGAGAAGTTGCACGGGCGCTTTCGGAAGCCGGGCTGAACGTCCGTCGTCAGGTTGGATGCTCTAAGTTTCGTATTGATCTTGCACTCGTCGATCCGAGGCAGCCCGGACGCTACGTACTTGGTGTCGAATGCGACGGACGCACTTACCACAGTTCGGCGACAGCCCGCGATCGAGATCGGCTTCGCCAAGAACAGCTTGAAGACAAGGGATGGCGCATATGCCGAATCTGGTCGACCGATTGGATTCGCGATCCACGTCGTCAGATCGAAAAAGTGCTGGCTGCGTATGAGAAGGCGCTGGCGTCGGGGGATACGTCGCCACAGGCTCCTATCCGGGATGAACGCCTGCAGGTTGAGCTCGTGCCAGAACTCCCCCAAGAAGATCAGGTCACGCCGTTGTTCAGCGACATCAATGAGGTCAGCACCGGTCAATTGAGGCGAACCCTTGTCGACTGTATCGAGATGTACGGAACCATGCCCGCCGACGATCTCGCTCAGCATGCCTCGCGAAAGCTTGGGTTCGCTCGAATGGGGAGTCGCATTCGGGATCGGATCATGACTGAGATAGAACACTTGC
>JANOBD010000137.1:0-48186 GCA_031411495.1 Phycisphaerae bacterium
TGCTGGTGAAGCAGCTGGCGGATATTCCGTACTCGATGACGCTTAACGCGGATCTCGCCTGGTGGGGCGGCGCGCTCAAAGAAAAGTTCGAGCACGCGGATTTCACCATCGCGATCACACAGCGGCTGCTCGACGAGGTCATCGCAGGTTACCCGACGCTTTCGAAGGAACAGCGACTGCTCGGACGCATCGGTGTCGACACGCGCGAATATGTGCCCGCGCCTGATCACACGCGCGACCACGCCGGCCGGAATGTCGTCACAGTCGCCAGGCTGCATCCGAGCAAAGGACACGACATTCTGATCCGCGCGATCGCGATGCTGCGCGCGCGGAATGTCGACGTCGTGCTGCGAATTGCCGGCGCGGGTCCTGCGGAGCTTGAATTGCGGGAGCTGACGCATTCGCTGAAGATCGAAGAAGAAGTGACTTTCCTTGGATCGATCGGCGATACGGAAGTAATCCGCGAGTTGCAGCGCGCGGACGTGTTCGTGCTTGCCTCGCACGCGGAGCCGCTCGGCGTGGCATACATGGAGGCGATGTCGTGCGGCGTCGCGACGGTCGGAACCGCCGCCGGCGGTGTAGGCGAGATCATCACCAGCGGAGTCGATGGGGTTCTTGTTCCGCCCAAAGACGTGGGCGCGCTGGCCGACGCGATTGAAAAACTCCTGTCCGATCCGGATCGACGGCATGAGATTTCCGTGCGCGGGCGTGAGACCATCATCGGAAAGTTCGATTCGCGCATCGGGGCCGCCACGCTTTTCGAGAGGCTCTTTCAACGCGGGCCGCCGAGCAGATAGCGCTCGCGATCAACGCGACGGAGTGGCCGCCTGCTCGCGATGCGCTTTGAAAAATGCACGAACGCTCGCTTCGTCGAATCGGTCATCGTTTTTGACGGCGTGGATGATCGCGTAGCGTTTTACGAGCAGATTCTCAGGCGAATCCGGCAGGCCGAGGTAGCGAACGCCGAACACGTCGCCTTCGTTGACGCTGTTGGCGAACTCCAGTCCGACAGCGCGTACGTGAATGCCGATCATCACGTCTTCGGGCAGATCGATGCTCATCCAGAGCGAAGGGTCGACGAGATAGCCGGCACGCGCCATGCGGCCGAGCAACTCGCCCGACAGCGCGTAGCCGCCGCCCATGCAATGCTCTCCCGGACGATATCCATTGGCTCGCGCGGCGTGAAGGAGCGATGCGATGTATCGCCGCGTCGGATCCTGATTCCGCTGGATGGACTGAATCGGCTTCAGCCAGTTGAAATGGTTCGACAGCTCTTTGATCGACGGTTCGTGGAGGGACCAGTCACGCATTGAGCCGTTGGGCGTCTGCGTGTACGCACCGACCATACCGAGCCTTGGATTCGCCTGGAACAAGGACGTCAGGCGATCGCGGAAAGGCGAAATGACAAGCGAATCGGTGTCGAGCTTGAGGACGATGGCGGCGTCGAGGTTCGTCTGAATCCACTGCAGTGCCAGCAGAATCGCCGAGCAGATTCCCTTGCCCCTGGTGAACGTCACCTTCGCACCGTGGCGCGGGTGGTGAAGGCTGACCGCGTGCATCGACGGCGGCAGCGCCAGCAGGGTGTCGAGCTGGCGCGGTGAAGGCGAGTCGTCGATGAGCACTAGCGCAAGCGGTTGGGAATCGTGATGTGCGATCGAATCGGCGAGGTCGCGAAGCCGGTCAAGCTCGAGTTCGCCCGGTCCGACGGCGACGGCGACAGCTAGCGACGATTTTGGTTCGACTCCGCTCATTGCATCCATTCGCGAGCACAACAGCGTCGCCCGGCCAGGCGATTGCCGGAATTGTATACCGCGAAACGGTTATCGCTGAATTTGCCGCGCGAGGGCAATCATTTCAGCGGCGGCGTCGGCGCTGGAAATGCCCGCGTGGCCGTGGCTGCCCCCCGCGCGGGCCAGGGCCTGCTCCATGCTCTCGACGGTGAGGACGCCGAAAATGCAGGGCGTTCCGGAGTCGATCGCCACCTGCTGGATGCCCCGAGCAGCCTCATTGGCCACTACCTCAAAATGGTAGGTCTCGCCCCGAATGACGCACCCGAGGAGAATGACGGCATCGTAGCGCCCGGTATCGACGAAGAATTTCGCCGCGACGGGCAGTTCGAATGCGCCGGGTACGCGATGAATTTCGACGCGACCCTCCTCGAGCCCGATCTCCTTGAGACGCGAGACACAGCCCTCGAGAAGCCTGTCAACAACATCAGCGTTGAACCGCGCCGCGATGACGGCGATGCGCGTGGATCCGGGAATATCGAACTTGAGGGGTTTCGGGGCGTTGGTGCTCATGGTCTTCGTGCAGGGTCCCGCTGCCTGGGTTCAATACGATCACATCAGCGCCTTCAGCTTCGCTACGCATTCCTTGAGGGCCGGCACGGGATTCTGCTCGTCGAGTTCGTATTCGATGACGATCGGACCGGTGAAGTTGTTGGTTTTGAGCGTGGTGATGAGCTTGGGCAAGTCGAGGATGCCGGTGCCGATGATCACGTCGCGGGGCTCGCGTTTCTCACTGTAAAGGAAATCCTTTACGTGCACGCCCGTCAACCGGTTCTTGAAGAGTTCGGCCCACTTGCACGGGTCCTGCTTTGCGTCGATCGCCCATGCGGTGTCCATGTGCAGGCCAACGTGTTTCGTGCGGTCGAAGATGTAGCGAAGGATTCGGTCGGTTCCGAGCCAGTCATACCCGCCGTGGTTGTGGATGCCGATCTTGATGCCGAACTGCTCGGCGAGCGCGTCCACATTCTTCAGGCCGGCGAAGTTGCCGTCCATCAGGTCCGGCGCGAAGTGAATCGACATGTTGGGGATGCCGAGCGCCTTGCAGAACTCAAACTTGGGTTTGTCCTTGGCGGGGTCGCCGGTCATGGTTTCGACGCCGATGGCGACGATCTTCACGCCGGCGGCGTCGAAGGTGTTCTTCGTTGCGGCGTACGTCGAGGGATCACTGAAGTTCGCGTGCAGGGCGCAAAGCTCCGTGGCGCTCACGCCGGTCTCTTTGAGCCTGGAGATAAAGTCCGCAACGGCCTTGAAATGTCGGAAACACCACGATTGGATGGCGATGGATTGGTTCATGGGCGTCTTTCGGCGTAAGGGTGACCTCGGGGTCGTGCGTGATGCTATTGCACGACACGCCGAGTGTCACGACAGAGCGGAAGAACGCCAGTCAACGCGATGTTCACAGATCGCAATTCAAGTAGCAGAACCCCACGACTTACGACGCAAGGGCCAGCTGAACGATCCCGCGCGCCTGTCCGCCGATCTGGCCGCTCGCCCGGGTGATGCCGAGCTTGATCAGCGGGGAAAGCAGCAGTGAAGCCGTCGAACGCGCGGCCATCAGCGCGCCGATAGCGGCCTCGAGTCGGATACGATTGGCCACGTCGGGCATGCGCGAAAGATGAGCAAGGACGAACGCGGTCGCGAGGGTGTCACCCGGCATCCGGCGAACGGTCGCTCGTGGAAACATTCCATCTTCGTGTTGCAGATTGCTGAGCAGGATGACGGCCTTCAGGCCCGCTGAACGACCCTCCGCGTCGTTCAGCAGGGCGCGGGCGGCCAGCGCGGTGGTCAATGTATCGCCGCCCCAACCGCCGTCGGCCTCCTGAGTTACAGTAAGCCTGGCGAGCAGGGCGCGGTACAATTGGGTCCGCGTCTGGCTCAACTCCTGAAGACGAATCATGGAGAGTGCCGCGGTCGCCACGGCCGACCCCCCAAGTTCGGCCGTGAGAAACTCCGGCACGTCGGGCCGGAACCGGGACAGCTCGGCGAAAAGTTTCTTGCCTTGGCCGTCGGTCCACATGCCGTCCATCTGTCTTACAGTCGTCATCTCAAGCCATCCTTGGTTTGGGTCGCGTTCGGGTTGAATCTTACCGAACTCAATCCTAACAACAAGCCGAAAATCAGAAAAATGTTCGGGTGATGGTAGGGGTGTGTCCGCGTGGCGAATCGCCGCATTCCGACTCGACCGTCTCCAAAGGCTGGTGAAACTACGTACACTGTGAATCCTTCGAGTCCTGCGGGATTCTCGCCTGCCCGATACCGAAACTGGTGACTGCCGCGGAGTAACGGATGCCCGCTTTGCGTTGGATCTTTCGCCACACCCTCAACAGCGTGCCGTCCGGCATCGTGCTGCTGGTGCTGATCGGCCTCTACATTGCCATCGGATCCGGAGCTGCCGGACTGCGCGAGCGGCTCGAGATGGATGAACTGCTCTTCTTCAACTGGTGGCCGTTCAAGGTGCTGTCGGTGCTGCTGGTCATCAATCTGATGACGGTGACGATCACCCGCATTCCCCTCACGCCGACGCGTTACGGCGTCTGGTCGATCCATCTGGGCATCATCCTTCTGCTCATCAGTCTCGGTGCCTATTACAACCAGAAGGTCGAAGGGCTGGTTCCACTCGTTCGCGGACAGACGGCGACCGCGTTTTATGATCGTTGGGAGCGGGCGCTCTACATCCGAACGCCGTTCGCGCAAAACAGCGTTCCGCTCGAGGGTCTGCCGCGCTTCTCGGCGTATGATGAGCCGCTGGGCAACGCTCATTACCTCGATCGATCTCCGCTTCGCAATCTCGAACCCCAACTCACCGTCTTTGATTCCGAATCCCGGCAGGGCCATGTCACCACGCTTGCTGAAGCGATCGGCGCCGCGCAGCCGGTGACGTTCGACATCATCGGCTACTACCCCTACGGCGAGACGCAGGGGTGGGTCGTCGATTCCGCCGCCGGCAACACCGGTTTGAAACTCACCAATCCGAAGGGCAACTACACGTGGATTGTCGCCAGTGAGTCTGCCGATGCGGTCACGGCCATCAGCGACCGCGCGTTTGTCGAGCATCGTCACCTCGATACCGCCGCGGATGTCGAGATCGCGACGGCCGCCGCGAAAAAGCTGCACAAGCTGACCGTGAAGGTCGGCGAGGCCTCGCAGGAGATCGCGGTCGAGCCGGGGAAGACTTACGAGATCGCCGGCTATTCGATCGCAGTCGAGGAGTTCAAGCCGCAGTGGCCGCTCTCGAGCGGCCAAGGCCGGGCGGATGCGCTGACGATGGTAGTCACGCACAAAAGTGCCGATGGAAGTGCGACACAGTTCCGCCGAATGGTGCTTGCCGGACGCGAATCGTCTGGCGATGCGCAGACGGACTTTGAGCTGGGCGTCGAAGGCGCCGGCCCATTCGGCAAGCGGAAACGCGACGGCGTGCTCGATGCCAACATCACCATCGCCTACACCTATACCGATCCGACCCGGCTCCTGCCGACGATGGACGGCGTCACCGCGAAGTACGTTCTCTTCACCGCCGGCGATTCGCCGGGCATCACCTCGTTGCGCGTGAGCACGCGGCAGCCGATACAGATCGAAAAAACCACCGATGCGACGCTTCGCCTCAACGTCGATGCGCCGGCGGGCCTGCTCGACAGTTCGCCGGCGAGCGAGCCGGTTGCGATCGCGATCGAGCGGAACGATCACCTCAGGCACTCGGATACGGTGGCGATCGTTTCGCCCGAACGACGCGATCGAGAGGTCGCGCGTGCCGGCGGCGGGCAGATGGTTCGTGTCAAGGTGTCCAGCGGCGACTGGTCGCAGATCGTGCCGGTCGGTTTCGACCAGTTCGCGCTGCAGAACGCATTCACCGGCCCGAACATCAAGGTGCCGGGCGCGCAGGTGCCGTTTCAACTGATGCTCGGCAACCTGCGCCGCGCCTTGCCGGTCGCGGTACGGCTCGAGAGCTTCGAGGCGATGCCGTATGCGGGCGGCGACCTCTCCGGTTCGTCGATGATGCGCGAGTTCCGGTCGAACATCACCTTCCTGGACCCGTCGACCAATCTCGCCACCCGCGCCTCGGCCAGCCTCAACGAGCCGGCGTTCTTCAAGCGCGGCGGCGGGCTCCTGTCGCCGGGCGAATCGTGGATCTTCTCCCAGGCGAGCTGGAACCCGCAGAACCTCGACTTCACCGCACTCCAGGTCGGCAACCGCCCGTTCGTAACGAATATGATCGTGGCGTGCGGAATGATCCTCGGCGGACTGCTTTACACGTTTTACCTCAAGCCGATCATCATCCGGCGGATGAAGGCCAACGCGCTGCGCCTGGCGCAGGCACGCAAAAAACCTCAGCGGACACAGAGCGATGAACCTCAAGAGCTTGTTACTTCTGCTTAGCATTTGTCTCTCGCTGATCTGCTCCTTCGCGAATGCGCAAGCGACACCGCCCGCGAACGCGCAGTCCGTGATGAGCGACAGCGCCTTCGCCGCCGCGCTCAAGCTCGACGGGATCCGCTCGTTGAGCCTGCAGGATCGCCAGACGATCAAGACGTGGGATACGTTCGCGCGGCAGACGGTCTCGCAGATTGCCGGCCGAAGCCGCATCAACGATCGCGATCCGCTCTTCACGCTGCTCGACATCGCGTTCGTCCCGGAGAAATATCTCGATCAACCGATCCTGCGGATCAAGAACCCCCAGCTCCTGAGCGATCTGCTGGCGATGCCCGGCCTGGATCCGGCGATGCGCAGCTCGATCGAGGCGACGAAGGCCGTCTCGCTGGGTTTCTGGGTCTCGGAGCCGGTCCAGCAGTTCGCGACGCAGATGCAGCAGCAGGTGATCGCGTCGCGCGATTCCATCAACCAGATTCAGACCAGCGCGCAGGTCCTGACGCAGCTTTCGCAGATGCGCGCGCCGCTGGATGGCCTGCACTTCGTGCCGCCGGCACAAGGCGCCGACTGGCACCGCCTGCCCGAATTGCAGGCGAACATGGCGCTGGCGATGATCGACGATCCACAACTGAAGCAACACGCGCTGCCCGGCTACGACAACCTCCGCATCGCGCGGATCACCTCGGCAATCACTCAACTTTCCTCGGCATGGCGCAACCGCGACGCCGCCGCTGTTCAGACACAGATCGATATGCTCGCGAGGGAGCTGCCGACGCTCACGTCGAGCTATCCGAGCGCCGCGCGGCGCGAGACCGAGATCCTCTACAACAAGGCCTACAAGCTCACGCTGCCGGGCGCGTTCATCTACTTCGCGGCGTTCGTGCTCTTCATCATCTCGGCGTATTCGAAGCGACAGGGCATTCGTCGCTGGGCGATCGGATGCACGGTTTTGGGGCTCGCGCTCCACACGCTCGGCATCGCCATCCGCTGGTGGCTCGACCAGAGTTCGACCGGCAGCTGGTTCTACTCCATCCCGATCAAGAACCAGTTCGAAAGCGTGATGATGAGCGCCTGGTTCGGCATGGTCGTCGGCCTCATTCTCGAGCTCTGCTGGAAGAGGAAGGGCCTCTTCGGCGCTGCGGCGAGCTTCGTCGGATGGATGAGCCTCGTCGCGCTCTTCACGGTTCCCTACATCTTCCACAAGGACATCGGCAACGAGATCGGCCGCTCGACCGGCATCCTGATGAGCTACTGGCTCTACGTCCACGTGACCCTCGCGACGGCCAGCTACGCGCTGATCGGCATGAGCTTTCTGCTGGGCGTCTGGTGGATCGCGCGGTACTTCAGCGCCCCGCCTGAGGTCCGCGCCATGGGACCAAACCGACTTTCGTCCGATGCCGCCCGCGGCGAGCCTGAACCCCAGCGTGAATCGCTCGCGATGGCGTTCAGCCCGGTCCCCGCGCTCGCCGGTGCGACCGATGTCGGCGGGGGCGGCGACTTTGGACGCTCTCGCGTTCCCGATTACGCGACGGGCGTCACGCGCGCGTACACCAGTTCGTCGGCGGTCGAACCGATCCGGGCGCTCCTGGCCCATCTCGACGCCTGCAACGTCGTCATCCTCCAGCTCGCCTTCTGGATTCTCGGCGTCGCGATCGTGTGCGGCGCGATCTGGGCGGATGTCTCCTGGGGCCGGCCCTGGGGCTGGGATCCGAAAGAGACGTTCGCGCTGGTCACCTGGATCGTCTACCTCATCATCCTCCACGTGCGCCTGGTCACGAAGCAGAAGGCCCTCTGGACCGCGATCCTCTGCATCGTCGGCTTCTTCGTGATGCTCTTTAACTGGATCGGCGTGAACTACTTCCTTGTCGGACTCCACAGCTATGCTTGATGAGGCACGGCGATGTTGCGAGTTGCGCCCTATCCGCGATTTCTCTTCTGGCTGTACGGATTCTTTCCGTTGATGGCTGTCCTTTCGCTCGTCCTCGCTGTTTTGGCGAGTTGGTGGGTTTGTACATTGCTGGCTGTCGCGATCTTGATTTCGCAATCCAGGGCGAGACGCGTGTGCGGCGATCGTTGTGGAACCAACATCGGCAAGATTCGTGGTTCCTACCGCCACGCGCCGTTCAACTTTCATCGGCGATGCTCGCTGTGCGACTCGGATCTCTGGTCGAACTAAGGGCGGAGCACTCGATCCGCGTGAATTCATATCGGTGTTCGTCCGTGACCCATCGGTGACTATAGTTTCTGTGATGAACATCGACGGTTCCTCCCTCGAACATCTGTCCGCAACCGCGCGTCACGTTCTGACGATCGACGCCGACACCGCGTACACGAAACTCGTCCCCGATTGCGAAGGCGCGAGCGAGGCGCGGGATGCGCTGGAACTCATCAAACCTGCGAACGTCACGACATCGCCTCCGCTCAATCTTCACGAAGCCAACGCCGTCGTCGCGGGACTCTGGCTCTGGCACGATTCTCTCGATGTCAGCCACACGATCTCACAGTCGATCGAGACGTCCACCGGCAGTTTCTGGCACGCGATCATGCACCGTCGCGAAGGCGATTTCTCGAACGCCAAGTACTGGTATCGCCGCGTCGGTTCGCATCCGGCACTCCGCACGATCGCCGCGCGCATCAACGTGCTGACGGAAACATTGCCGGCCGACAAGCTGCTGTTCCGACTCACGGCCAATGGCTTTGATCCGTACGCGCTGGTCGATCTTGTCGAAGCGGTGCACGGTTCGAAGGATCATCCGCATCGATCGCTGGCGATTTCGCTGCAGAAGCTCGAATGGCAGACCCTGCTGGAAACCTGCGTCAGGGCTTCCGTTTCGGCTTAGTGTTTACATGATATAAGTCATTTCTTCACAATTGCTTATGTGAATTCTCGAGACTGGGCGGCGTCCCGATAATGTCAGGCCGCTCCAAATGCCGATCTCTTTGATATACTCACCCACGAGGGCATTGCGATCGCGGGTGACCCCGGCCATCGCGATGTTTCGGTGATTTGTCTACCCGACAGCCGTCGCCGAGCACGAAGAGTGAGGAAACCATGTTCAAACCGTTTGCATTCTCCTTTGACCGCGAAACGTTTCGCGGCGAGTTCGCCACGCGCGAGGAAGCCGCCGTCGCCGGCCAGACCGAAGCCCTGAAGTTCATGGGCATCGTCGAAGCCGTCTATGTCGCCAAGCGCGTGCCGACCAATCCGCAGGCCGACATGCACGGCGACGAAGTCGTCAAATCGATGAAGCGCCGCATGCTCACCAAGACCGGCGACGCGAGCTATCTCGCCGCCGCCAATGAGCATGTCGTCGCCGATCTCGACGCCGCCATCGAGCACGCCATCGTCGACTGGCTGAAGCGCCACGACCTCGCGCCCGCCGACAAGTTCAGCTCGATCAGCGAACACCCGCTCCCGCAGGTCCAGGCTCACGGCCCGTCAAGCAGCGACGAGGTCGGCATGATGGGTCCGGACTCGGAGTGATGTCGTCGACGCGGTCAAAAAAGTTGATCGCGCATCAGCCCGCTTTCAAAAGCCAATATCTTTCATCCAGAGCGTCCTTGCGAAGGATCTACTTTCGAACGTCGACAGTAGATGCTTCGCGAGTCCGCTCTGCATGACAGTCTTCCGCTCTTCTTTTTTCAAAGAACCGATCCGCTCGTTTCCCGATGCTTCGCAATCGCATCGCTTTCACTGGCTCGAATCCGTTTCACCAATTCATCCGCACTCACACCCGCCGAGCGACGTGAGCAGTCGATGACCGCCACGAACTCGACGTTCATCGGCTTCTTCGAGAACCGCTGCGTGCTCACGCGATAGCGCTTGTACGGCTCGGCCAGCACTGTCGTCGCGCCGCGTGCAAGACACGATTCGACGAACCGTTCCAGCGGGATCATCCCGTCCGTGCTGTAGCTCACCAGGATGAACTTCGCGTCGATGGCGTTGAGCAGTTCGCCGAACGCGCGGTCGGCTTCGCCGCGGTAGTTGTAGGCGCTGCGCCGATCGATCCGCCAGTCGTCCCGGATCGCGCTCTTCATCCGCGGCGAGATCTTCGCGCTGATCGTCGGCCGATCCCACAGCGCGATCGAGTTGAGCACGTGATAGTTGCTCGCGTACGGGTGCTGGTTGTAGGGCGGATCGAGGTAGGCGATGTCGATCGGAGATTGATCGCTTCGCAATGAACGCGCGAGCTGTGTGGCATCCAACTGCGTCGCGCGGTTGGGTTGGCCGTTATCGAAGAACGTCGCCGCGCGGAGGGCAAAGGCGCTGCGGATCCGGTAGAGCGCCGTGCCGGTCTGTCCGCCCCAGCCGTTGTGAAACCCCTTGAAGACTCCGGAGGTGTTCGCGGTGTAGCACGAGGCATACATCATCGGCGCGAGCAGACAGTGCAGCTCGGCGTCGTCGATCTGCCCGGCGTCGAACCATGATTGGATCTGCATCCGGATCGCGTCGATCTTCATCCCGTTCGCGCGGGTGTAGAACATCCGGTCGCGAAGTGGGTCGGGGTGTTCGTCATCGTCAGGGCAGAGGTGCGTCGTCACCCAGCCGACGATGCCAGGCAGTGCGTTGAGCGTGGCGATCGCGCGGTCGTAGCCGCCGAGGCGTGCGAAGGTGGGCGGCGCGTTCTGCTCGATCCAGCAGCGGTTGAGCGAGAGGGCGTACGGCTCCCAGTCGTTGGCGATCGTTTCAAAGCCCGCGCGCTTGGCGAACCGCGACACCACGCCCGACCCGGCGAAAAAGTCGACGAACCGCCCGCCGGCGATTCCGGTCGACGCGACGGCCCGGCCGATCAGTCCCAGCAGCTTTCGCTTGTTGCCGATGTAGGGGATGAGCTGCGCGAAGACGAAGTCATCCGTCCACGCGGCGGCGTGCCGAGTCCGTTCATACCGCATGGAGGCGGAGGGTACACGATCCCTCGAACATCTGGCTACGGTGTGCTCCAGACTGCCAAGCTGGCGAAGCGAAAGTGCTCCAAAGTGGGTAATTCCGGGTACGTTTGGGAAGGGACGATTGCTCGAAGTGAGGATGTGAGAACGATGATGGGGCGGCATCGGAACGCGCATCGTCACCTTACGTTTCGCGCTGCGCCGCCGCGCAATTTCGTACGGCGCGCGGTTGCCGACCTCTTCGTTTGAAGATGCACAACTGGTTTCCGGACCACGCTTTGCAGCGATCGCGCGACGGCAAACCGATTCCGAAATTCTGAGCACACCGAATTCGAATCCTAAATGCAACTTTGTTGCAATCAGGCGCGTGTGTAGGATGCCGCGCTCTCGTTTCGCTTACGTCGAAGGTGGTCTGGATGGGTTTCCTGCTCTCGGATGTCCGCAAATCGTATGTCGCGCCCGATGGATCGGTGCTGACTGTGCTCGATGTGCCGTCGTTCCAGATCCACGCCGGCGAACAGGTGGCGCTGCTCGGGTCATCCGGCTCGGGGAAGACGACGCTGCTGCACGTCATCGCCGGCATCATCGCGCCGGATTCGGGCGCGGTGTTGATCGAAACGGCACCCGGCGATGCCGCTCCCAGAGGATTCGACGCCCTTCACCGCGATGCGGCGAAGATCGAAAACATGTCCGGCAATGTCGACGTCGGCACAAAAGCCGACATCGCGCTGCTGCCCGAGGCCGCCCGCGATCGGTTCCGCGGACAGCACATCGGCTACATCTTTCAGACCCATCACCTGCTGCCCGGGTTCACCGCGCTGGAAAACGTGTTGCTCGGCATGAGTTTCACCGGCCGACGTGCGGATCACGCCTGGGCCGAGCGGCTGCTCACCGAGGTCGGCCTGCAAGATCGCCTGCACTACAAGCCGTCAAAGCTTTCCGTCGGCCAGCAGCAGCGCGTGGCCGTCGCGCGGGCGCTGGCGAATCGCCCGAGCCTCGTGCTGGCGGATGAGCCGACCGGCGCGCTCGACTATGCGAACGCGCAGCAGGTGCTCGACCTGATTCGCCAGTTATGCGATGAGGTGAAGGCATCGCTGCTGATCGTCACGCACGATCGATCGATCGCCGCCCAGCTTTCGCGAACGGTCGACCTCTACGAGATCAACCGCGCCGCCACCCGGCCCGCGAACTTTGCAGCCAAGGCGGAAGGGGCGGCGCGATGAACACCTTCTCGCTCATCCTCAAAAACATGCGCCAGCGGGCGCTCTCGAGCATCCTCACCATGCTCAGCGTCGCGCTCGGCGTGGCGCTGGCGATCGCCGTCATCATCGTGCATCGCGAGGGCGACAAGCTCTTTGTCCAATCCGACTTCGGCTACAACCTGATCGTCGGCCCAAAGGGTGATGAACTGCGGCTCGTGCTCAACAGTTCCTATGGCCTGGGGGCGGCACAATCCTCGATCTACGGGAATGTTTACGACGATCTGTTCCGCAACCAGCGCCAATACGTCCGCTCTGCCATCCCGTTCATGGTCGGCGACACGTGGCACGGCAAGCGGATCATGGCCACGAGCAACCGCATCGTCGGCTCGCCGGAACTCGCCGCGTTTCGAAAGTCCGCGCAGTCGGCCGGCGAGAGCATCCGCGCGCTCGCCAAGCCCGACAAACCCGAGACCGACGAAGCGAAAGCCGCCCGGCTCGCGAAGATTCCCGGAGCCGTCGACGAGTTCGCGGCACAACTGGGCGCGATGATCGAACACGGAGACGGGCTCGACCCGGAACTGATCGGCCGGGTGCGCGAACTCGCCGCATCGGTCGGCCGGGCCAAGGCGATGATCGATCCGGCCAAGCCCGGCATGGTCGAGGCGGCGCAGCTGATCGCCAAAGACGCCGTCGACCAGGTGCGCATGCTCAACTCGTTCGCCGCGCCGTTCGAATACCGCGTCGGCCGGCCGTTTTCACTGGCGCAGGGGCGCGCATTTCACGCGGAGAAGTTCGAAGGCGTGCTCGGCGCGAAGGCGGCACAGGTCCTGGCCGCAAAGCTCGGTGACGAGTTCCATCTCGAGCACGGCGGCGATCAGAAGGATGTCCACAGCGAAACCTGGCACGTCGTCGGCATTCTCAACTCGACGGGCACGGCGATGGATGATGCCATCTTCATCCCGCTCACCAGCGGATGGGCGATCCCGGTGCATTCCGAAGCGATGCAGGAAATGGCCAAGGTCGGCAAGAGCGAAGAAGAGATTGAAAAGATCAATGCCGAGTACCAGAACGCGATGGCGAGCGCGGCCACGCAGGCCCATGACGATCACGATCACGATCACGACGACGATCACGACCACGCGGGCGCCTACGAGATGGATGGCGACCGCATCCGACTAAAGCTGCCGGATCAGCTCCGAAAAATCAGCGGCGTCTTCGTGACCGCACGCGACGGCTTCGCGACCGAGACGCTTCGCTACCGATTCCGCAATCTCCCGGATGCGATGGCGGTGAGCCCGGCGAAGCAGATGGCCGACTTCTTCAACACGTTCATGAAGGGCCCGACCATGATCGTGCTCGGGCTGGCGATCCTGGTGACGGTCGTCGCCGCGGTGTCGATCCTGGTGAGCATCTACAACGCGGTCTCGGCGCGGAAGCGGGAGATCGCCATTCTCCGCGCGCTCGGTGCGACACGCGGCAAGGTGCTGGCGCTGATCTGCCAGGAGGCGATGGTCGTCGGCGCGATCGGCGCCGTCATCGGCATGGTGCTGGGGCACGGCCTCGCGGCCATCGGCGGCGAATACATGGCCCGCGCGTTCGGCCAGCAGCTGGCGTACCTCAGCGTGAGCAGCCCGGAACTGTTTTATGTTGCCGGCGTGGTGGTGATGGCCGGGCTCGCGGGGCTGGTGCCGGCGGCACAGGCGTATCGGACCAGCGTGGCGACGAACCTGTCGGGGGAATAAGGAAGGCAGCCAATTGCGAGTGACGATGTCGCAGACGTCGATCGGGTGCCCCGGGGCAGGTACGCCTGACCCGCGCTCGAACGGCGCGGGTCAACGAATACGTTGCCCCGGGGCACCCGAGCAATATAGTGCGGGCCTGGCCGCAGCGGTGTCACAGGCGTGCAACTTGAACGCGGTTCGTCTGTGTTTATCTGAGACTCCGTTCACGCCACTCGATCAGATGGGTGTGCTGGCGATAGAATGGGATGGATGATGGATCGAAGGACAACCTTCATTTTCGGGCTCGGGGCGGCGCTGCTGATCACGGTTGCGGCCGTGCCCGGCCGCGCGCAGCAGGCGACGCCGTCGACCCAGCCCGCCAAGCTCTCCTTGAGCGACCTGCGCACCAAGGCGACCGCGGCGTTCGAAGCGAGCGATTACGTGATGGCAATGCCGCTGCTCAAAGACCTGGCCGTGCGAATGCGGAACGAGCCGGAGAAGGTCGCGCCGATCCTCGAACAGATCCGCGTCTGCGAGGCGAATCTTCCCGCGAACACGATCATCGAAGGGATCAACGCGCCGCGCAACCCGCACGTGAAGCCGGCCGATGGACAGGCGTACGAAGTAGCGCTGCAGAAGCTCGGGAACTTTCAGTACGATCCCGACAAGGGCGAGATCCCGGATGACGTGAAGGCGCTGAACGGGATCAAGGTGCGGATCAAGGGTTACATGCAGCTGGTAAGCGAGTCGGACAACATCACGCGGTTCCAGCTCGTGCCCGACCGCTTCGCCTGTTGCTTCGGCCAGCCGCCGCAGATCCAGCACACCTCGATGGTGAGCTGCCCGGCCGGCAAGTCGGTGAAGTACTTTCCCGACATGGTGTGGGTCGAGGGCACGCTGAAGGTGGGAGAGCAGCGGGACGAGGGATTTGTGCTGGCGATTTTCGAGGTCACGGCGAACAGCATTCGGCCAGTCGAAAACTAGAACAGAGACGAACCATGAACCTGCGAGTCATCGTTTTCATCGGCATCTTCGGCTTGATCTTCGGCCCGATCGTCTGGCTGGCGGTCGACTCTGCCGTCAGCGGCGGGCTCAAGAACAAGGGCAACTATTACGAGGTCGATCTGAAGGCGATGAGCGACTTCCCCTTCGACCAGGAAAACGGCCGCGTCGACGATGTGCCGACGCGCTTTCGCGCGTTGGATGGAAAAACCGTTCAGTTGATCGGCGAAGTCGCGCCGACCGGTTTCACCGCCGATGGCGTGGATGCGAAGTTTGAACTCGTGTACTCGGTCGCCAAGTGCTGCATGACCGGCACGCCGCAGATCCAGCACTTTGTGAAGGTGACCGTCCCGCCGGACGTCCGGCCGGAATTGCAGCGCGAAGGCTCGATCATGGTTCGCGGCACGCTGCACGTCGACGTCACCAAGGACCCGGAAACGAACAAGATCAACGGCGTCTACCACGTGACGGCCCAGGAAGTCAGTTCGCTCTGAGATTTCGAACGGATGCTCACGCGATGCGCAAGAACGAGCCGCTGGCAAACAGCTCACCAGCGGCATCAAGGGTTGACCATGCGCACTCCGCGGCCCCCTTGGAATGAGTACTCTCAAAGTATCACGATCCTGACAGCTTGTCAGATTATTTCTGTCGGCGGGCCGGTCGGGTTTCGGTACAGTCATTGCTGATCAGCGGTTGCGGGAATCTCTCGTCCGAGGGTTCATGTCGAATTCTGTGCAAACCACCACTGCGCTCCTCGCCGACCTGCTTGATCCGGAGAAGGAAGATGCATGGCGCGAGTTTGATGCGCGGTTCCGACCGATCCTCCGCGCGTTCTGCTCCAAGCTCGCCGTCTCTCACGCGGATGCGGAAGACGTGACCCAGGAGACGCTGGTCCGTTTCCTGAAACACTACCGCGCCGGCAAATATGACCGTGAACGCGGCCGGCTCTCGAGCTGGCTGGTGACGATCGCGCAGAACTGCATCCATGATCTGCGCGAGAGCCGAGCGCAGCGGAAGGAATATCGCGGCGAGTCGGCGATGCTTCCGCTCTCTGGAGCCGGCGAGCTGGACGACCTCTTCGAACAGGAATGCCGCAAGCAGATCGTCGAACAGGCGATGAACGAGCTGCGCGCGACGACGCGGATGGATGAGAAGACGATCCGCGCGTTCGAACTGGTGGCGATCCATCAGAAGAGCGTTGCCGAGGCGTCTGCCGAGACGGGCCTTCCCGCCGATTCGATCTACGCCGCGAAGCATCGCTGCCTGTCGCAGCTGCGGGAGATTCTCAAGCGGCTCCAGAGGGCCTACGAGCTGGAGTAGCCGCGTGACCGGAACCTGCCCGAGCGTCGAACTGCTCGAACGGCTTGCCAGTGGCGAGCCGATCGACGACGGCGTCATCGATCATGCGCAGCATTGCGAATCCTGCCAATGCCGGCTGCGCGAGATCCGTGCAAACCTCGCGCTCCTGCCCGACCTGGCGATCCTGCGCGCGCCCGCATCAGCGATCTCCGAACCACACCAGGCGATCGAGGGATATGAAATCCACGAGACGATCGCCCGCGGGTCCCAGGGGGTCGTGTACCGCGCGACGCAGAAAGCGACGAAGCGCGACGTGGCGATCAAGGTCTTGGCCGGCGGACGGTTCGCGACGCAGCGACAGCGGATCCGCTTTGAGCGCGAGGTCGAACTGGCGGCGGCGCTGCGGCACGTGAACATCGTCACTTATTTCGACAGCGGCGCGACGGTCGATGGTCGAAGGTTCTGCGTGATGGAATACGTCAACGGCCGCCCGCTGGATGAGCACCTCCAGGCGCTGCACGCGGCGGGCCGCCCCCTCGGCGCCGAAGCGATCCTGGAGCTGTTTCTCAAGATCTGCTCGGCCGTCGAGTATGCGCATCAGCGCGGCGTGATCCATCGCGATCTGAAGCCGGCGAACATCCTCATCGACGCCGCCGGCGAGCCGCGCGTGGTCGATTTCGGGCTGGCGCGAACGCTCGAAGCGCTCGGACGCGTCGACGAGCCGACGGTGACGCGCCCCGGCGAGTTTGCCGGCACGTTCGCTTACGCGTCGCCGGAGCAGACCATGGGCGGCCAGACCGATGTGGACGTACGCTCGGATGTCTACTCCTTGGGTGTGATCCTCTTCGAGATGCTCACCGCCACGTTGCCTTACAACACCGACGGGCCGCTGTCCGGCGTGATCAAGGCGATCTGCGAGCAGCCGCCACGCTCGCCGCGGTCGCTCCGGGCCGATGTGGATCACGAGGTCGAGACGATCCTCTTCAAGACGCTCGCGAAGACGCCGGAGCGAAGGTACCAGTCGGTCGGCGCGCTGATGCGCGACATCGAGCATCACATCGCCGGCGAACCGATCGATGCGAAGCGCGACAGCCGGTGGTACGTGCTGCGCAAGACGATTCACCGGCACCGATTCGCGGCATCGGTGGCGTTGCTGGGCGTGGTGATGCTCGCGGCGTTTTCGATCGCGATGTCGCTGGCGTATCGCCGCGCGAGCTCCGCCGAGGCGATTGCCGGCGCGCGATCCGCCGAACTCGCCGATTCGCTCTCGCGTAGCAACATCGAGCGCGGCCGGGTGCTGTCGGCGTCGGGAAACGTCGCGCTGGCCGAAGAGACGCTCTGGAAGGAACATCTGAGCCCAAGCAATCACGATTCGGACCTCGCGCCGACGCGCTGGGCCTTGCGCGAGCTGTATTCCCGCAACCCGTGTCTGTTCGAGGTCGCATTGCCTCCAGAGGCCGCAAACGACAATGCCTGGGCGATCTCGCCGGACAGTTCGCTCGTGCTCGTCGGATATCCCGACTCGAAGCGCGCCGAGATCTATCGAACGCACACGGGCGAGCTGGTGTCGCGTCTTGAGCTTGCCGGTCAGGCGCCCGTGCGTGGGTGCACGTTTACCGGCGACAACCAGCGCGTCGTCGTCGGGCTTTCCGATCAGACGTTTGGCACGTTCGACGTGCGCAGCGGCGCCATCATGCAGCGAAGCAGGCGGCTCGACGCGCTCACGCGACGAATCGTCACGTCCGACGGCGCCGATCGTGTCGCGGTCTGTCTCGACACAGGCAGGGTGTTGCTCGATCAACTGAGTTCGCCGGGTTCCCCGGGGGAACTCATTACGCGCGCGGTCGAGGCACGGTCGCTGAGATTTGATTCGAGCGGCAAGCGCCTCGCAATCGGTTTTGCAGACGGCGTGGTCGAGCTCTGGTCGGTCGACAAGCGAGCACTCCTCAGCCAGGCGCGGACGAGCCGGTCCACCGTGGTGGGTCTCGGCGTCAATTCGCTCACGTTCAGTCCGGATGATCGCCTGCTCATCTCTGCCGGCGATTCGGGCGATGCGGAGGTCTGGAACGTTGCGGATTTCAGCGCACCGATGGCACCTTCCGACGACGTCGACGCGATCGCCATCGCGATTTCGCCCGATGGCACATGGTTCGCCTCTGGCGGCAATGACCGCATCGTACGGCTGCGCAATCTACAGACCGGCGAGCGGCGCATCTTCGCGGGGCACACGGGGCCCGTCCGGCTGATATCGTTCAATGCCGACGGCCCCTTCGTCACGTCGATCGCGAAGGATGGAATTGTCCGGCGCTGGGAGCTGCAACCCAACCTGCTTCGCACGCCCCGGCACTCACACAGCATCCTTTGTGCCGATGCAAACGAGGAGCTCAATCTGCTGGTCACCGGTTCCGCCGACCACTCGGTGCTGGTGACGAACCTGTCTGGCGGATCGGCGCAGCGGTTCGACACCGGCGCGATCGTACACGCGGTCGCGCTTTCGCGCGATGGAACGATCGCCGCCGGCGATCGCGCCGGAAATCTGCACCTCTGGACGCTCGGCGCCGCTTCGGCAACCGGCGAGCGCCAGGTGCGTTCGGCCACCACGCGACCGGTTCACGACATGGCGATCAACGCGGTGTCGTTTTCGCCGGAGGGCCGCGTGCTGGCGACGGCAGGGCAGGATGGAAAGCTGCAGCTACACGACGTCGTGGATGAACGCGTCCCGCCGCGACAGCTCTCGATCGGCGCCGATCTCTTTTCGTCGCTCGCATTCAGCCCGGACGGAAGCCTGCTCGCCGGCGGCGGCAAGCGGTCCCATGCCGTGCGCCTCTGGGATGTGAAGTCGGGCCAGGAGCGTGCGCCGCTGGTCGGCCACACCGATATCGTGCGCTGTGTCGAGTTCTCGCGCGATGGGAAGCTCCTCGCCAGCGGTGCGGATGATCAATCGATCCGAATCTGGAATGTCGCAGACGGCAAATGCGTCGCGGTGCTCAAAGGCCAACAGCGATCGGTCTATAGCATCTGCTTTCGCGCCGATGGAAAACTTCTCGCGAGCGTTGGCGTCGGCGGCGATGTGCGAATCTGGAGCCTCGTCGAGATGCGCCTTCTCGCCAGCTACTCGCCGGGCGATGAAACGCTGCTTGGCCTCTGGCTCTCCTCCGATGGGTCGCGGCTCTGGATCTGGGGAACCGGTCCGAACCTGTACGAGCTAGACCTGACCCGCGCGGATCGGTACATCGAAGGAAATCGGACCAACTGGGAGAAGAAGCTGGCGAAATAGCGTACGGCGGTGCGAGCGATCTCGATAGATATTCGACGACCTCGCAGTTCTTCACCGATCAATAAATCTTCACGCCGACAAGCTGCATCAGGTTCGCCGCGTTGTCGTGATAGATCTTTTGGATCACCTGGTCGGGCAAGGCAAGCCCGTGGAGGCGCGGTTGGGCGTCCTGTGGAAGATCGGGGTCGTAGATTGGCGTCGTGTCGTTGTACGCCGTCTCCCAGAGTTTTCGGTGCGCCCACCAGCGACTGGCGAGAAAGTCCCAGTCGCGGGTGTCGCCGCTCACCTGGTCCGATCCCCAGAGCAATCGGTTCTGGTTGCGGATGATGAACTCGCGCATTTCGTCGCGGCGGGCACCGACCTCGCGGATGATCCAGCGCGTCGCGCTCAGGTCGAGCACGAGATCCGGGAAGCGGTCGAGCATCGATTGCAGCCGCGCGAGGTCTTCCGGGTTGCCGCCGAGATGCGCGCCGATCCACGGCGTTCCGCGGCACTCTTCGAGCATGGCTTCCCACATCGCGTAGTGGTGTTCGCGCGTGCCGTAGGTGGGATCCTGCGCGTACTTGCCGTCGTACCAGAGTTGCGGGTCGCCGACGTGGGTCATGATGATCATGCCGCGGGCGCGGATGTCGGCGATGATCTGCCGGATGCCCGGGCTCTCGAAGGTGAGGCCGGTGCGCTTGATCGTGCCCGGCGCCATGTGCAGCTTGGCGATGCGCGAGCCGAGGTTGTAGAACGCTTCGAGATGCCGCATCCAGGTGTCGATGACGTCAGGCTCGGTCAGCCGATACCAGTTCGGCACGGCGATGAAATGCAGTCGATGTCCCCAGCGGCGCTGCAGCAGGAGCGCTTCGTCGAGCGGGCCCATCGTGAAGAAGAGATCGATGCCGTAGTGATCCGCCGCCTGGAAGAAGAGATCGGCGTGGCGATCGGCGAGGAGGTGGCAATGTGCGTCGATCACGCTGCCGCGCACTTTCGCACGCGGCATCGGCCGCCTGTAGGAGACGCCGGTCCGGTTATGTTCCGGGAGGGTGACGCGCTGGTTGTCGGTGGTGGCGGTCATCTCAAAGTCGATCCGATTTATAAAGGAGCGACCTATAAAGATCGACAAAAGCGAGGCGGAAGGATGAATGCAGGAGCCTGAAAATGCGAATCTGCCCGCTCGGCAACCACTATTACGCCTTTATGCTTTTCTGTTATCCATCCTTTTCGCTCGAATGCCCCGGGAAGAGCTTGGCCGTCGAGTCGATCAGCGTCTTGCCGACGCACACCGCCGTCGCGGCTTCGGCGAAGCCGGTGGCGATCAATTTGAGTTTGCCTTCGTAGGTGCAGATGTCGCCGGCGGCGAAGACGCGCGGGCGCGAGGTCTGGCTCAGCCGATCGACGACGATCTGGTTCTTGTCGATGTTCAATCCCCAGTCCTTGATCGGTCCGAGCGCGCTGACGAAGCCGAAGTTGCTCACCACCTCATCCACTTCGATCAGGGTTTCGGCTTTTGTGCGGTTGTCGAAGACGACGGCGCGGCGGATTTTCTCGTCGCCTTCGAAACTCTTGATCTCGTGCCAGAGCATCACCTTCGTCTTGGTGGCCATCATCTTCTCGACGCTGTCTTCGTGGGCGCGGAACTTGTCGCGGCGGTGGATGAGCGTCTGTTCGCTGGTGTAGGGCGCGAGCATGTTCGCCCAGTCGACGGCGCTGTCGCCGCCGCCGAGGATCAGCAGGCGCTTGCCTTTGAAGACGTCCATCGATTTGACGAAGTAATGCAGGCCGCGGCCGAGCCATTGGTTGGCGTTCGGGATCGGCACCGGGCGCGGGGTGAAGCTGCCGACGCCGGCCGCGATCAGGACGAGGCGCGCCTTGTGTTCGCCCTTGCTGGTTTTGAGGGTGAAGATGTGGTCGGACGGATTCGTGTCGAGCGTCAGCACCTGCTCGCCGAGACAAGGCACGGCGCCGAACTGCAGCCCCTGCTCGACGAGGTTGTTGACGAGGTCCTTGGCCGGGACTTTCGGAAAGCCGGCGACGTCGTAGATGTACTTTTCCGGATAGAGCGCCATGAGCTGGCCGCCGAGGACTTCGAGCGAGTCGACGATCTTGACCGACATCTGCCGCAGGCCTGCATAGAACGCGGCATAGAGTCCGACAGGGCCGCCGCCGACGATCAGGAGGTCGACGATTTCATCCGTGCGGACGGCGGTGGAGGGGACGGGGTCGGTCGTGCTCATAGGGGCAAGGATCGTAGAGATTGCGAGCCCCGGGGGCAATCTCGTGTGGGTTGGACCACGTTCTGGCGCGCCACACATCGCTTTGTCGATCTCGGTGCAGCAATTTGCAGATGAGGCCTTGACGGTTGGCAAAACGCCCGTTGTCACACCGGGCCTTCAGGCTCGTTCCGCTCCTCAACACAGGCGGCGTATTCCTCCAGGCCGATCTCGCATACGGCGGCGGAGGGATCTATCTCGCCGTCGTGCCCGACCGCCGAGTGATGCGATCCAGCGGCATTGTCATTGCTGGTGTGCCGGCGGCGTCGAGTTGCGCTGCTTGAGCCTTCGTGCGGCCGCGAGGTTGCGGGCGACGATCGCCGAATCGGGCGCGAGCGCCTGCGCTTTCTCGAACGTCGCGCTCGCCAGATCGATCTCCCCCAGGCGCGCCAATGCCTGGCCCAGATCGTTCAACGCATCGACATCGGTCGGCGCGATTTTCAGAATCCGTTCAAAACAGTCGCGCGCGGCAGCCCACTCCTTTCGCGCCAATCCCGTTTTGCCGAGCTTGCGCAGCGGCGTCGGGTCGTCACCTGCGTAGCGGATGGCCGTGTTCATCGCCGCCAGGTAGCCCGGCAGATCGCCACGCTTGAGCAGGATCGCACCGCGGTTCATCCACGCGTAGGTGTGCCGAGGATCGATCGCGATCGCGCGGTCGAAAAGCCGCATCGCCTCGTCGAGTCGATCCGCCCCCATTCGAATCGAGCCGAGGTTGTTGAGCGCATCGGTCGATTCCGGATCGAGTTCGATCGCGCGAAGGAAATGGGTCTCGGCCTCGTCGCGCCGTCCCAAAGCGAGCAGTGCGGCGCCGGCCTGCAGATGAGGTTCAGGATCGGTCGGATCGGCATCGACGCCGCGCAAATACCATTCGAGGGCGTCGGCGGCGTCGCCGGCTTCATCGCGAAGCCGGCCGTTGCCGACGTAGCCGTTGGTTTTGTGCGGGTCAATTTCGAGCACTCGGTCAAAGAGCTGTTTCGCAAGCGCCTTGTCGCCACGCCGGGCGGCGGCATCCGCGAGATTCGCGAACGCGCCGGCCGCGCGCGGATTGACGCGTGCCGCGTGCGCCCAGAGTGCTTCATCATTTCGCCAGCTCTTCGTCTGATCGACACATCGCCACGCGAGCAACGCGAGAATCGGCATGGCAATCACGCTCCAGCAGGGACGCGAGGCGAGGACGAATCCGATTCCCAGTGCCGGTGCCAGCATCGCGAGATAGACATAACGATCGGCCACGGTGGAGAGCCGCTGGAACGCGAACGGAACGATGCCAAGCACCGGCGCGATTGCGATCAGGAACAGCACGCAGCAGGCGATGGCAGTTCGATTGGGGCGATATGCCAGCAGCACGGCGATCGCCGCCGGAACGAGCCAGGCGAAGTAGAAGATCGTTGTAATCCGCGCGACCGCCGGCGTGCGCGAGTAATCGGTCGCCAGCGCGAACGGCCAGACCAGTTTGCCGAGATAAAAGGTGATCGCATCGGTTGCGACGAGGGGCCGGTACAACAGCGGGCCGGCCGCGGCGCTCGCGTTCTGCTGGAATCCGCGGGTTGCCAGCCAACACGCGATCGCGAGCACGAAGTAACCTGCGAGCCGGACCGCGATGCGCCGAATCGGTTGCCGAAGCAGCAGGTAGTCGATCACAACCATCATCAACGGCAGGGCGGCGGCGCTGGGCTTGCTGAGCAGGGCCGCCGCGAAGCACGTCGCGCCGGCGAGTTCGAGCGCGATCGCAAAAAGCTTCTGACGATCCCGGGCGAAGGCGTGAAGGTTCAACGTGGCGAGACAGAGGAACGTCGCGAGCAGCCCGCGGAACTCCGAAATCCACGCGATCGACTCCGCCTGCAGCGGATGCACCGCGAAGAGCACAGCGCCGACCAGCGCGGCCGCGCTCGCGCGCAGCCATTGCCGGTGATTCGAGGTCGCCGCCGACCTCACGAGCAGTTGCCACGCAAACACGTAGACCAGGAGAGCGTTCAACGCGTGCGTGACGACATTGAGCCGATGCAGATTCACGGGCAGGAACGAGCCTGCTTCGTCGAAGCAACTCGCGTAGACGATCGCCCAGGCGTTGTACGCGATCGGGATGTAGAGCTGGCCGTAGGATGCGCGCCAGAACCGAGCGAAACGATCCGGCGAATCGGGTTGGATGAAGGGATTGTTCAGCAGGTGAAGCTGATCGTCCCAGTTGAGCGCTGCGAACGAAGTCGTATGCCAGAAGAGCGCGATCACGAAACTCAGCAACAACAGCGGCGCGATCGCGAATGAAAAAATGCTGCCCCAGCTTGGCTGGGGCAGCGGCATGTCATTTGAAGCTCCGAGATCACGTGTCATCGCATGACCCACGACTCGCCGTTCTTCACGACCGGGTCGCCGGCATAGAGCTCATCGCCGCGGACGGTGAAGTAGAGCTTGAGCGTCTTGCGGAGCACGATCTCTTTGCCGTCCTTGTCGGTCAGCGGTTTTCCGTTGTCGTCCTTGAGGACGGTCGTCTCGCCGCTGAGGCCGCTGACGTAGATTGTCACCGAGCCGAGTTCCGCTTCGGGCTCCTCCCAGATGGCGACGCCGTACTTGGCCTGATCTTCACCGACGAGGATGCGTCCCTGGAGGTCCAGCGCCGGCTGGAGCGGCTTGCTGCGCTCGCGCTTGGCGATCGCCTGGAAGACGGAAGCGCTGCGCTCCGAATCCGAACGAATGATCTTGCCTTCCTTGGTCACCATTTCGAAGGTCGGCAGGAAGACCTGTTCGGTCTGCGTATTGTTGGTCGCGACATAGGTCATGTACCAGTACGCCTTAGGCGAACTCTGGCCGGGAACCTCGACGACGATTCGGCGCGGCGTCTCGTACTTAAATGCGAGTTCCCAGGTGATGGGATACACGCTCGGTTCGGGGTATCGCGCGGGAGCGGGAGCGGTGAACGTTGCCGTCGCCAGGAGCCCGACGCTGACTATCATTGGCATCCATCGCATGGTGAAGCCCTCAGGGGTCGAATCATGAGTGTTAAAACTCGGCGTGGCCCGCGCCACTGGCCGACAACTCGGCGCCGCGCGCCGACTCGTCGGCTTACATCGCCGACTGGTCGGCTTACGTCGCCGACTGGTCGGCTTACGTCGCCGACAAATCGCGTCGGAACCGGTTGGAGAGTCCGCCGCAACGGACTATCTTTGAGGCGGATGAGCGCGGTGTCAAACTTTCTCCTGCGCCGCAACGACGGCGAGGACCTGTCGATTCGCCGGGTCTATCGGCACGAAATCGAATCCGCGCTCCGGCTGATCCTCGCCAAGTCCGCCGGCAGCGACGCCGACGATTCCGTGCTGGAGTTCCTGCAGATGGCGGTGCATCGGGGGTTGGACCTGAACGCGATCTGGGTGGCCGTCGATTCGGCCGAAAATGTGCAGTGGGCGGCCCTCCCGATGCCGCTGGCCGGGCGGGCCATGCTCCTCATGACGCCGCCGCGAATGCGGCCCGGCGTCGGCGCAAAACACGTGTCGGCACTCGTCGAGAGTATCCTCGGCGACGCCCACAAGGCCGGCGTGCAGATGATCCAGGCGCTGGTCGACACCGAGCACAACGCCGTCTACCGCGCGCTGCTCGAAGGCGGCTTCGAGGAGATCGCCGAGCTGATTTATCTCACCCGCCAGATCCGCGCCCCCCTCGCCGGGCGGCTCGTGCCGGAAAAATACACGCTCTGGACCTACTCGCCCGCGACCCACGCTCGCTTCAGCCGGTGTATCGAGCGGTCGTACATCAACAGCCAGGATTGTCCGGGCCTCAACGGAAAGCGCGAGATGGAGGACATCATCGCCGGCCACAAGGCTGCGGGCGAGTTCGACCCCGACCTCTGGACGCTCGCCAGCGACGCGAGCGGCGAGGACGTCGGCGTCATGCTCCTCAACCGACTGCAGAACCGCGAAGGATACGAGCTTGTCTACATCGGACTCGTCCCCGAGGCACGCGGCAGCGGACTGGCCGATGCGCTGCTGCGGACCGCGTTCAATCAGCTCCACGGCGAGGGCGGCAGCACCATCGTCGCCGCGTGCGACGCCAACAACGCACCCGCTCGGAAGCTCTACTACCGCCACGGCTTCGGCTACCTCTACACCCGGCACGCGCTGGTGAAGGAACTTGGACTGCCGGTACAGCCCGATCACTGACCGGCTGGATCAGTGCAATGTGCAGCACCGCGATCACGCGCCCGGCTGGGTCGCGGGGTCGGTCGATTCTGGATTCTCGTCTTCTGAGGCATCCACCTCCGGCGCGCGAACGGTGGGGTAGAGGATCCAGTCGCCATCGAACCGCTTGGGACTCTGCCCGATCGCGAGTTCCGAACCGTTGAGCTCGGAAGAAATGCGTTTCGCGCCGGTCTTGAGGAACGGAGCCACGCCGCCGTCGTCATTCAGGTCCACGCCGATCGAGTACACCACGGGCTTGCCATCCCGCACCGCGTATCGCATCGGCTGGCCGTCGCACGGATCGAGCGGGACGCTCGGCAGATACAGCGGAGATAGCTCGGCGAGTGTGGCGGGATAGTGGCCGGTTTTGCGACGGAACAGTTCCAGCGCGATGCCCACCTGCACGGCGTCACGCTGCACCAAAAATCGCTCGGCGGTGAGGCTTGCACGATCCAGTGAGGGGAGCAAGATGGCCAAAAGGGCGTAGCGGTAGCTTTTCAGAAACGAGGATTTGAGTTCGAGCGCGTCAACGTCGGCGATTTCATCTCGCCTTTCACGCCACGGACGATCGATGTTCCGCTGCATCCGATCCATCGCCTGGTTGTATTTCTCCGTCAGATCCTTCCGCGAGGCGCTCAGCAGGGCGGCGGCTGGGCTGAGCGCGTATTTCGCGACTTCGATGCCCGCGTTTTGCCTAAACGTCGGGATCGTCGAATTCGAGATCATCTGAATGTTGGCGATCCCCTGTGCCGAGAGGTGGCCGTCGCCATGCCCGTCATCCGTGTAAACGCGCTGTACCATGTCCTGAAACACGAGCCGTTCGACGTCGAAACTCATCACGTCGCTCGGCTTGTAATGAACGGCGTTCTGATGCGCTAGTTGGGTGAGTTGCTCCTCACTCAACAGGTCCGGATGATCGGTCAGCATGCGCTCGATCTGGTCCAGACGCGTCGTTTCGATGCCGATCTCGACGAGGTAGCTCACGACGACGCCCGGGGCGCGAGAATGATTGGCGGCCTTGCGGATTTCATCGATGCGCCGCATCCAACGATTCGCGTCTTTCTCATCCGCGGCGAGCCGTGCGTCGGCCGCGACCATGTAAGCGGCCGAGCGCAGGCCGTTAAGCTGTGGAAGCAGGACCGAGATGAACGCGTGGTGAAATGGATCGCTCGGATTCGTGACTGGTTGCGCGAGATCTTTGATCTCGCGTACTGAGCCTTCCGGACCATAAACGAATCCCATCGAACGCCGCGCCGTCGCCTGATCGATCAGCGAAAGTACCTGATGATTCGACTTCAGCCAAGCCACGATGGTCGGCCAATTCCTCTCGCTCGCGCTCACGTAGCCATCGAATATGCGAGTCTTCAACTGCGGATCATTTCCCAATGTCTCTGCGACCTTGTTGTAAAGGGGCCAGGCGCGTTGATCTGCAGGGATTTGAAGAATGGGCTCGTTCAGTTTGGCGATGTAATCGACGCTGACGTTCGGCTTGCCGTTCGAGTAGTACACCGCCAACCCGATATAAACGACGATCAAGACGCCCAGCGCGCGGCGAACGAAGCGGAACGCGTGCCACAACAGCGAGCGGTTGCGGATCTTGGCGCGGCGGATGAGCCTCGCCGCCGCCGTGAGATCGCCGAAGGCGCGGATGAGCATGTCGGGCGCGACGCCGGCGTCTCTTCCATCGGCGAAGTGCGCGATCAGCTCGCGCGCCACGTCGACACGCTCATCGTTCCGCAAGCGCGTGCGCTTGCAGATCTCGGCGACGAGCGCGCGGGTCGGTGCATCGAGCCCGCTGGCGAAGATGATCGTCTCGGGCGAGTGACCCGCGGACAAGCGGCCACGGAACAGTTCGGTAAGCGTCGTGCGGCGCAGGCGCGTCAATAGCGACGGCCTGGAGGCGGGCGACGACTGATATTCGAAAGCGGACATGAGGAACCTCGCATCGAAAATGGCGGACCCGATCAGCCGCCGACGATCCCGAGCCTGGTCATTGCGACGCTGAGCGCTTCCCACTGCTCGCGGTCGCGGGCAAGCTGTTTCTTGCCCTTGTCGGTGAGGCGGTAGTACTTGCGGGGTCGGCCCGACTCGGTGTCGAGCGTGACCTGCCGACTGACGATCAGGCCTTTGGCCTCAAGGTTGTAGAGCAGGGGGTAAAGCGTCGCCTGTCCCATCGCCAGCACGCCGGCGGAGCGTTCTTCGAGCAGTTGGATGAGTTCGTACCCGTACCGCTCGCCGCCTTCGAGAAGGCGCAGCACGGCCGTCGGCCCGGCCCCGCGCATCAATTCACGTTCGATTCGCATGATGGACTCCTGTGTCACAGGATACTATGTGTGACATAGTATGAAATGTCAACGCGAATTTTGCGGCACGGCTCTCCGAGACGTGATTTCAATTTCGCAGCTTCACGTGCCGAAGGCCCGCGCCATAATCGGTTGCGAATAGAGAGCTGTTAGCGTGCAACCCAGCCGAAGTTGATCCACTGATGTGCGAACGTTCCGTCCGCGAAAAGGTCGACGATGGTGTAACCGTTCTGCACTTCCTGGAAAGGCCCGCGCCACCAGCCGCCGCTGACCGCGGGGTTGCAGAGGTAGGTGATTCCCAGGTAATCCACGCGATCGGTCAGATGAATGTGGCCGCTGAGGCAGAGTTTGATGTTCGCGTGTTTCGCGAACAGATCCTTGAGCTTGCGAGCGTCGATGTGCAGGAGCGCGCGGCTGATGCTCCAGCGTGGCTTGGGGAACGGCGCGGTGGTCGGGCCCGTCTCACTGAACATCAGCGCGCAGAACGAGATGATCGGGATGTGGGAGACGATGAGGATCGGCGTCGTCGCTGGCGTCGATTTCAGGTCGTTCTCAAGCCACTCGAACTGCTCATCATCGATCTGCGCGACGTACGCGCCGCCGTCGTATTGCGTGCTGTCGAGGACGATGATGTGCCAGCCGTTCTGGTTCACGCTGTAGTAGCGACGATCGAGCTTGAAGACGTCGAGCGCCCACGCCTTGCCGTACTCGGGCTCGTTGCCGGTGGTTTCGGATTTCTTCGGGTCGGCCCAGCCCCAGATGTCGTGGTTGCCGATCACGTGGAGGATGGGCTTGGAGATTTCCTGTTTGACGATCTGCGTCCAAAGATCGAACTGCGTCTTCACGCGGTCGCGCGGCTTGGCGAGCGCATCCATGACCTGGTCTCCGCCGGCGATAAAGAGGTCGGGCGCATGGTTCGCGATCGCGTGCGAGATGCAGGCGCGAAGGCCCTCATCCGCTCCGTGCTCGGGCTGGACGTGGGCGTCTGTGAGGTGGGCGATGCGGAGGGAGCGATTTGGCGGCCCTGACGAGCCCGCCTGAGCGAACAGCGATGCTGGAATGAGGGTCGCGCCGGCAGCAACTGAGGCGCGTGAAATCAATTCTCGGCGGGTGAAGGACATGAGACCTCCATGCTTGTGAGCAGATTATCGCAGGAAAGGCACGCCATCGACGATCTTTCAAACTCTCCGAAACAAGTTTCACGGCGTTCTGAAACCTCTAAGATGTCTGCTGCCATGCCAAAGCTCAGTTTCGACATCGATCCGATCCTCGCCGGCCGAGCCCGGCTGACCAACGCGCAGGCGCGGGAACTTCATCAGAACGTTTCCCTCCACGACCTGGGCCAGTGGGCCAAGGCCGTCAGCGATCGGCTCCATCCCGAGGACTACCGCACCTACGTCATCGACCGGAACATCAACTACACCAACGTCTGTACGGCCAAGTGTACCTTCTGCGGCTTCCGGCGCGATCACGAAGATGCGGACTCGTATACCCTCAGCTTTGAAAAGATCGGCGAGAAGATTCAGGAACTCGTTTCCATCGGCGGGACGCAGATCCTCATGCAGGGCGGCATGAACGACCGCCTGCCGATCGAGTGGTACGAAGACCTGCTGCGGTTCATCCGCACGAACTTTCCGTCCGTCCACATCCACGCGTTCAGTCCGCCGGAGTTTGTGGAGTTCGAGAAGTTCTTCGGCATGGACGTGCGGGACATTCTTCGCCGGTTCAAGGCCGCCGGACTGAAGACCGTGCCCGGCGGCGGCGGCGAGATCTTCGCGCCGCGCGTCCGCAAACGCATCGGCTCGATCAAGTGCAGCGGCGACGACTGGCTTCGCGTCATGCGCGTCTGCCACGAAGAAGGAATGAATACCTCGTGCACGATGATGATCGGCCACATCGAAACGGTCGGCGAGCGAATCGAACACATGAGCGCGTTGCGCGACATGCAGGACTACGCCCGCGCGCTCGCGCCCTCTCCGGAGAACGCCTGTTCGTCGCCGACGTGTGCGATGCACCACGACTTCACCGACAACCCGACGGCCCAGAAACATCCCGGCGTCTTCGCGAAGAGCCCGTTCGATCCGACAACCGTTCGTGGCGACGCGACGTTTGGCCAATACACCGCCTTCATTCACTGGCCTTTCCAACGCGAGAACGTCCCGCTCGGGCGAGCAAAGGAATACGACCCGACGATTCACGGCGACTTCGACTCACTCACCAACGAAGACGTGGTTCGTGGCCGGGTCGTTCGCAGCGTCGGCGCGGATGAATACCTGCGGATGCTCGCGATCGCTCGGATCTACTTCGACAACATCCCGAACCTCCAGAGCAGCTGGGTCACGATGGGGCCGAAGATCGGCCAGCTCGCGCTCTACTTCGGCGCCAACGACATGGGCGGCGCGATGATGGAGGAAAACGTCGTCAGCGCCGCCGGCACGACTTACAAGCTCGCGGTTCGAGAGTTGTGCCGCCTCGTGCGCGACGCCGGCTGGGTGCCGGCGCAGCGCGATCAGTATTACAGTGTCGTGAAGCGTTGGGACGGAGCCGATTCTCCCGACTTTCTTCCCGATCCGAGCGCAACGACACGCGATGTGAAGCAGATGGACGACAAGACATGGATCGGCACCGCGCCAGGCCTCGCAGGCGGCAACCAGACGATTACCGAGCGAGCAGAAGGCCCCGACCAGGCTCGGAAGCTGCAATTGACGGTACTCGGCGAAAATTGATCGCGATGACAATCCTGCCGCGATAGAGTTCCGGCATGCGATCGTTCACCACCGGTGCCCTGTGCGCTGCGGCAATCCTCAGTTTCGTGTCTTTGATACAGGCGCAGGCGTTCACGCGAGTCGTGTCGTTCGGCGATAGCTTGTCCGATGTCGGCAATGTCGCGTCGCAGACCTTCGGGGCGTCGCCTGGGTCGAACTACTACAGCAATCGATTCTCGAATGGTCCGCTCTGGATCGACAATCTTTCCTCGCGGTTGAATCTCGGTGCTTCTGTAAACAGTCGAGGCGGCGGGTACAACTACGCGACAGGCGGCTCGCGCAGCGGCACGGGATACGTCTCGCCGTTCATCTTTGTGAACCTCCCGAACGCGGGACAACAGGTGACCGACTATCTCGCCGCACGAACGCCGGGTGCGGATGAGCTGTTCACGATCTGGACCGGCGGCAACGACTTCCTCGACGGCCAGACGAACCCCACGATTCCGGCCGACAACGTGCAGACGCTGCTCAATCGGCTCGCCACCGCGGGCGCGAAGAACATCGTCGTCTCAAATCTGCCGCCCCTGGGCGAAACGCCTCGCTATAACACGACAACAAATCGCGCGACGATGAACACTCGCTCATCGCAGTTCAACGCGGCGCTTTCGACGCGGCTCGACTCGTTTGCCGCGGCGAATTCGAACGTGAACCTCTTCCGCGTTGATGTGGAGGGATTCTTCACGCAGGTGTTGGCCAACCCCTCGGCGTATGGCTTCACGAACGTGACCGGTCGAGCGCTCAACGGCAGCACGGTGGTTTCGAATCCCGATCAATACGCGTTCTACGACGATGTTCACCCGACGCGCGTCGCGCATGCCATGCTCGGCACGCTCGCGCTCGACGCCGTTACGACACGGCGGTTCGTGGGCGCTTCGTCGGTCAACGACAACTGGTCGGTCGCGAGCAACTGGTCGGCGGCGCGCGTGCCCGATGGGACGTCGCTCGTCACATTCGATACGGCGACGGCACATCTCACCAGCGCGAAGGCCGCTCGCCGGCTCGACCTGAAGGCGGGCGGTCGAATCACGATGGATGTCGGCGCGAGTGGAGCCGGCGGAAAGCTGACGCTCTCGCAGGACGCGAAACTGAGCGGCGAGATCGCCGTCGGTTTCCTCGGCGCATACATCGGGCTGCCGGGCGAGTCGTACTCGCTTCTCACGTTCGCCAGCGCCACCGGCGCGCCGACGCTCGTAAACGCGACGGGATTCGCCGGGCTGATGCTCAATCCCGTGCAGGCCACAACGTCATTGAGCGTTCGACTCTCTGCCACGACCGGCGACGCGAACCTGGACGGCTCGATCGACTTCGACGATCTGCTTACGCTCGCGCAGCATTATGAGAACCCGGCCAATCAGACCTGGCTCGACGGCGACTTTACCAATGACGCGTCCGTCAATTTTGATGACCTGCTGCTGCTGGCGCAGAACTACAGCGCGACCCTGCCCGCCGGCGGGTTGTCGCAAGGCGAAATGAGCGCGCTCGGCCAGTCGTTTTCTTCGGACTTCGCACTGGCGCGGTCTCTGGTTCCGGAACCGTCGGTCTCGGCCGCATCAATTGCGCTCCTGTCGGCTTCCGGTCGACGTAGACGACCTGGGTGGATCATGCGGGCTCGCATCGACTATTGAATGAGCCAGATGCATTCCGACCGGCCGCTGCAAATGAGAATGAGCTTCGCCGACTGGCGCCGCCTGCTATGCTGCGGCCGGAGGCTTAGGAGATGCGGCGAGTGATCAAGTTGTCCGCGAAGGTCGCGCTGCCGTTTGCGGCAATCGTCCTGATCGCGTCGCGCGCGGAAGCCGAGCCGGCGCTCATCCACATCACCGGGAACGTGATCTTTCCGGCCAGTTCGAATCTCATCATGGAGTTTGCCGGCCCGGCGCGCGGGAGCGAGTACGATGCGATGGATGTTGACGGGACGATCGTCCTCCGTGGCGGTCTGTCGCTGGAACGGCTCGGCGGATATGTGCCCGCGTATCTCACGCCGCACCACATCGTCGCGGCCGGAACGCGGGATGGCGTGTTTCGCAGCGTGAACGGAATCACCGTATCGCCGACACGATCGCTCGCCGTGACCTACCTCGCCGATGACATCTTCGTCACGGCCACGTTGCCGGGGGATGCTGACGTGGACGGCGATGTCGATTTTGATGATCTCCTCACGCTCGCCCAGCACTACGAACAGCCAGGACAGCAGACCTGGCAGGCCGGCGACTTTACCGGCAATGCGCTGGCGAACTTCGACGATCTGCTGATCCTCGCGCAGAACTACGGCGGCAGCGTGCTGAGGCGCGGAGGCGACGGCGATTTCAGGAACGAACTTCGCGAATCATTCTCGAACGACTTCGCGTTGGCACAATCACTCGTCCCTGAGCCGGCCGTTCTATCGGGCTGCCTTCTGGCGATCTCGCTGAAACGAGTTCGTCGTTCGCGGGAGGGAGCGCCTGCGTACGGAGTGATCAGGTCACGACCTCATTCGTCGCATCAGGCGGGCCGCCTTCCTGGAAAATCTGCTCGATCGCGCTGATGGCCGCATCGACCTCCACAAAACGGTTATAGAGCGGTGCGGGCGCGAGCCGGACGCGGTCGGGCGGGCGGAAGTCGGGCACGACGGCCCGGGCTCGCAGCGCGATGGAGAGTTCTCTGCCGCGCGGATGCGAAAGCGTGACGTGGCCGCCGCGCCTGTCCGGATCGCGCGGCGTGATCACCCGGACGCCGAACCGCGCCAACCGCTCGTCTGCGAGCGCGATCAGCCGGTCGGTCATCGCCAGCGATTTGGACCGGAGCCGCTGCATCCCGGCCTGTTCAAACAACTCGAGCGCGCCTTCGAGCGGCGCGAGTGAAAAAATGTGCGGCGTGCCGATCTGCAACCCGGCAGCGCCAGCGGCAGGATCGAACTGATGTGCCATGGCGAACATCGTTTCGCGGCGATTGCCGAACCACCCGGCCAGGCCCGGGCTCGCGCCGAAGTGCCGGCGATTCAGATAAAGTCCGCCCACGGCGCCGGGACCGCCGTTCAGATACTTGTAGGAACACCAGAACGCGAAATCGACGTCGTCTGCATCCAGTGTGTGCGGTACCGCGCCGATGGAGTGCGCGCAGTCGATGCCGATGAGCGCACCGCGCGCGTGCGCCGCGTCGGCGAGCCGCCGGATCGGCAGCAACTGCCCCGTCGTGAAGACGACCGCCGGCAGCACGACGATCGCCACGCGCTCGTCGATCGCGCCGATCAGCTTCTCGACATCGAGCAGCTCATCCGCTTCGGGCGCAACGACCACGAGCGACTCCTCGAGATTCTTTCCATGCAGGCGCAGCTGACTCTGCACCGCGTACGCATCGCTCGGGAATGCGGAGCCATCGATGACGATGCGGTGCCTTGCGGGAGTGGGGTGATAGAGCGTTGTGAGCAACTGGTGCAGATTGGTCGTCGTCGAACTCGCGATCGCGACCGACTGCGGGACTGCGCCGATCAGATTCGCAACCCGCGCAGCAAGTTGTTCTGCCAGATCGATCCATTCCCGCCACGCTTCCACCGCGTCGGCCTTCCACTGATCGAGCCGGCGAAGCAGCGCGCGCTCTGCCGGGAGGCAGCACGGCCCGAGGGAGTTGCCGTCGAGGTAGATGCGATTTCCGGGAAGTGCGAATGCGCTGCGGAAGCCCGCGAGCGGGTCGGTGCGGTCGAGTTCAGCGGCAGAGAGCATCGTCGAGGAGTATACCGGCCGCCGACGCGTTCGTACTGTGCGATACGACGCTGTACCGCATTCGAATCGTGTCGACTGCGTCTCTTGCGTTGTCCGCCGCGTCGAAGCAGACTTCTCCTTCGTGAAGCCACGTTCAACCCTCGCCGCCCTTCGCAAAGAAATGTTCCTGCCCACCGATGGGACTGTTTTACTCAACGCCGGCACGATGTCGCCAACGCCGCGACCGGTGATGGAGGCGGCCGACGTCATCCGGATCGAGCAGGCGTCGAATCCCCACAAGTTCTTCTTCGAACAGCAGGGCGAATACGTCGGCAATGCGCGGGTTGCGCTGGCGCGGTTACTCAAGGTCGACGCGAGCGAGCTATTTCTCTTTCCCAACGTGACGATCGCGCTGAACCATGTCGCGTTCGCGCTGGATGACGCCGTGCGGGATGGACGGCTCAAGCGCGATACCGTTCTCGTCTCTTCGCTGGAGTACGGTTCCATCGCGCTCGTCTGGAAGCACGCGAAATCGCTCAAGGTGGACGTCGTGGAGATCGATGCGTGCGCGACCTGGCAAGAAATGATCGCGGCGTTCGCAAAAAAGATGAACAGGCGGACGCTGGCCGTCTGCATGAGCCACGTGGCCCAGCCGGTGGGACGGGTGTTGCCGGTCAAGGCGCTGGCGGCGCTCGCGCGTGAGCGCGGCGTCTTCAGCGTGATCGACGGCGCCCACGCTACCGGAAATCTCGAGGTCGATCTCGCCTCCCTCGGCGTCGACGCCTACGGCACCAATCTTCATAAGTGGATGATGGGACTGGCCAATAACGGATTCCTCCACGTGAGCAAACCGATGAAGGCTCTCCTCCGCCCGCTGCTGGTCAGCTGGGGCACGAAGGACTTACGCGAAGACAATCGAGATACCTATGCCGAGTTTTACGGCGGCACGCAGTTGCAGGGCGCGCTCGAGTTCTGGGGCTGCGTCGACCGCGTGCCGCAGATGGTCATCCCGCAGGCGCTGGCGTTCCATCGGCGCGTCGGTTTCGCCCGGATCCGCGCGCGGATGAAAGAGCTTCAATCGTGTCTCGTCGAACGGGTCGCACCGATCTTCGAACCGCTTCGCTTCGACGACCCGGAGAAACAGCCCGCACTTAGCGCATTCAAGCTCGGCACGATCGATCGTCTGGCGTTCTGGAAGTGGATGTGGAAGAAGAAGCTCGCGATCGGCGCCACCCGCATCCGCGAAGATCTGACGGAACACGACACGAGCGAGCCGACGCACCGCGAATCGTACCTTCGCATCAGCACCGGCTGGTTCAACACCGAGGCGGAGATTGATGTGCTCGCTAAAGCCCTCAAGGAGTGGAAGCGAAAACACTGAGCGCACACCTGTCGTAGACACCCATTTCATCCCTCAGCCCTGGTCGCCTGTTGCTCTATGTGGATCAGGTTGTTGTCGATGTCGCGCAGGTCGAATCCGCGGGCCGGCCAATTGAGTTGTTTCAACTCGTTCTCGATCGCGACGCCGGTGGTTCGAACCGTGTCATAGAGCGCGTCCACATTGCTCACGGTCAGACCCAGCCGGCCGTTACCGGGGCTGTCCCAGCCGCGGCCGCTGCGATCCTTGCTCTCGTCGAGGATCAGGTGAACCTCGACGCCATCGCGAAAGAGAATCGCGTAATTGGCGAAGTTCGGATCTTCTCCGGGCCGCCCGTTGCCGTGGATATAGCTCGTCTGGAATCCCAGCACGCTTTGGTACCAGCTGATGCACTTGTAGAGGTCGCTCACGGGGAGGATGACGGTTGTCTTGAGGAACGTGGAATCGGACATAGCAACTCCGAAAAGACGGCGGGGCCGAAGCGTTCCGTTCGAATCTGATTGTAACGCCGGAGCATGGATTGAGCCTATTTCCGCGCCGGAAAACGCGTGGCATGAAAGGGCGTCCGGCGGTATATTTAACCGGTTAACCTTTCGGAGGAGCCTACCTTTGCGATCACGCACACTTCGCCTTTCGCTCGCCTGCGCGCAGGCGATTTTGCTCACCTCTCATGCCTCGGCACAAAACAAGATGCAGGTGGGCTTCCTGTGGCACATGCACCAGCCGATCTACTACCCCGGCGAAAACATCACTCAGACACAAAACGCCGGCCGCTACTCGTTCAGCCTCTACGACGTCCATAACCAGCGTTTCGGCCCGTACACGAGCTGGCCGAAGGACGCCATCACCGCCGCGAACGGACTCCCCAACGCGGGGGCGAGCGTTTCGTTCTCTGGCACGCTTATTGAGAACCTCAACACGATGCAAGGCGCCGGAGTGAACGGCGGCATGTGGAACAACTGGCAGGCGTCGTACACGCAGGGTCGGCAGATGATGACGGCCGAGGGAAACTCGCGCCTCGATATGATCGGCTTTACCTACGCCCACGCGCTCGCGCCGCTGCTGGATGTCCGCGACATCCGCATGCAGCTGAAAATGGACAAAGTGGCGGTTCAACAGAACTTCGGCGCGACCGCGCCGCTCTCGAAAGGTTTCTTTCCGGCCGAGACGGCGTTCAGTGAGCGTATGATCCCGGCGCTCAAGGCCGAAGGGTACGACTGGGCGATCGTCGACAACATTCACATGGATCGCGCGACGAAGAACTATCCGCACACCAACGCGTCCAACCTCTACGCGCCCAATCGCGCCGACCAGATCAATGCCGACCCGGCGCAGAGCGGCGGCGCGTGGGTTCAGTTGAACAACCTGTGGGCGCCAAGCAGGGTAAGCGCGCCCTTTGGCTATCGGCCTCACAATGTTCAGTATGTCGATCCCAACACCGGCGCCGCGCAGTCGATGGTCGCCGTTCCCGGCGCGCGCTACGAAGGCAACGAAGACGGCCGCGGGGGGTTCGGCGCGCTGCAGTACCAGTCGGTGATGGATCAGTATCGACAGTACAATTCCGATCCGGCTCATCCCATGCTCGTCGTGCTTCACCATGACGGGGACAATTACGGCGGCGGCTCCGACGCTTACTATCACGGCAACTGGAACAGCATGGTCAACTGGGCGAACGGCAACCAGAACTACAATGTCACCACCATCTCCGACTATCTCAAAAAGTATCCGGTGGCGTCGAGCGATGTCATCCATGTTGAAAACGGAAGCTGGGCCGGCGCTGACAATGGCGATCCCGAGTTCAAGAAGTGGCTCGGCGATCCCGGCGCGAGCGGCTGGAGCCCCGACCGCAACAGCTGGGCGGTAATGACCGCCGCCAAAAATCGCGTCTACACCGCAGAGGACATCGTGGGCGCCGCCAACCCGCAGAACGTGATCAACAACACCGGCACGGCTGCGGAAAACGCGTGGCACTATCTCGTCCAGGCGCAGTCGTCCGACCACTGGTACTGGGACGGAACGGAAATCTGGGACAGCAACGTGACGCGCGGCGCGAACCTCGCGGTGGCGCAGGCGAACGCCGTTCTCACGCCGGCCGCGCTCGCGAGCGAAACCACGCCGCCGTCGGTCTTCATCCCGCAGCGCGAGAGCTACAACCCCGGCGGAATGGAATGGAGCGCCACGCCTGAGCCCAGCGACTTTGAAGTCTGGACCTTCGCTTACGACGTCTCCGGGCTCAACACGGTGACGTTGAAGTATCGCCTCGACAACGACGGCGAAAACCCGATCAACTCGACACAGAACGAAACCTTTGCCGGCGGCGGCGAGGTGGGCCAGTGGGTGAGCGTTTCGATGAACGCGACGACACTCTCAAACCCGGCCGGCATTCTCAATCCCACCGTACGCGCGCAGCGCTTTGGCGGAATGATCGCCGGATTGAGCAACAAGCTCGTCGACTACTACGTCGAGGCGACGGATGCGCGCGGCAATGTCACCAGGACCGACATCCAGCACGTGTATGTCGGTAACTCGAATGTAGTGAACCCGACGCCGGGACAGTTCACGATGGACGGCGTCCTCGACGCGGGCGCGATGACGGCCGCATCGAACAATGGCATGGCGGTGAAGTGGTCGATGGACGGAAACAACCTCTACGTCGCCACCAACGACGCCGGCGAGGGAAGTGATCACTTCATCTATGTCGCGTTGAACCCCGGCGCGCTGCAGAACGCGAACTGGGCCAAGGCCGGCAAGATCGCCAAGTGGGATGCGTATCTGGGCGATGAAAATGACAACAATTACTCCGGATGGTTCGACGTCACCGCCGCCGCAAACGCGAAGAACGCCACCGGCGCCAACGGCGGTGTGCTGGAGGGCGTTCTCGACTTGCTGGGAATGTACGGCTCATTGCCGGAAGAGATCTATCTTGCCGTCGGCGTCTATCAGAACGCGGACGGCGGCGCGCTGCTCAACGCGTACCAGGTTCCCGCCTCGGTGAACGGCGACGGCAACATCGACGCGACCGAGTACATCAGGATTCGACTCGTGGATTATCCCCAGTGGGCCCTTGCCGCCAGCGGCGATTGGAATACCGCCGCGAATTGGAACTTCCTGCGCATCCCGAATGGTGCCGGGTCTCGCGCAACCTTTTCACAAGCGACTGCGGCACGAACCGTCACGCTGGACCAGAATATTACGCTCGGGCGGCTTCGCTTCAGCAGCACCAGCGCGTACAGGATCGCCGGGGCGGGCTCGATCACCATCAACGGCGGAGAACGAATGATCGAATCGCTGGCTGGCTCGCACGTTGTGAATGTGCGGATCGTCATCAATGGCTCGACGTCGATCAACGTGCAGACGGGCGCGAGTCTCACCCTATCCTCGACGATCACCGCGACCGGGCAGAATCTTACCAAGCTTGGAGGTGGCGATTTCCGCCTCGGCGCGCTTACCGCGGGGACGGTCACGCTCCAGGGCGGACGAACGACATTGCTATCCGGTGCGGCGGGCTCGAAGGTGCAGGGCGTCGTCTTTCAGAACAACGCGATTCTCGATCTCGGAATGTCCCTGCTCGCGATCGATCATGACGGATCGCTCACCTACGATGCCGTGCTCGGCTGGCTGGCCAGCGGCAAACTTACCGCGACGCCTGGCGCGAATCAGACGGTCGGCGTGGTCGAGAACTCGACACTCAACCTTGCGACGTTCGGCGGCCAAAGTGTCGACCCGACCACCATGCTGCTCCGCCGGGTGACCATCGGCGATACCAATCTCGACGGAAGCGTGAACTTCGACGACCTCCTGGCGATCGCGCAGCACTACGGCGATACCGGTGCGAAGTGGGTGGGTGGCGATGTGAATTACGATTCGGTGGTGAACTTCGACGATCTGCTCCTGCTTGCCCAGAACTACGTCGGGGGTTCGGCCGTCGGAGAGTTGCCGTTTGGCGGCCAGTTCGGAAGCGACTGGCAGTTGGCCCGGTCGATCGTTCCCGAGCCGGGCCTTTGCCTGCTGTTTCTCGGTGCTTTAAATCGACGCCAGCGTTGAGACATCGCGAAGAAGCCAGCCCGGAACGAAGACGCCAGTTTTCTCGTGAATAAATCCGGCGAGATGCCGGTTTGACCAGCGCCCATTTGTCGATTGGCAGGTGGCAGCGCGCCGGTTAACCGCGCGCCGAGCCTGGAACAGGTGAGCGGGAGACTCCATGAACATTCGAACGATTTCGGTGGCCGTGCTTGCGGGCGCCACCTGTCTGGCCCACGCAGACGTTTCACAATTCACCTCGTCAAAAGACAATACTCTGTTCGAGTCGGCGACCGGAGGACTCAGCAATGGCGGCGGCTCGTCGTTTTTCGTCGGCGTCACCAACGCCGGCGAGCTCCGCCGTGGCCTGGTGCAGTTTGACCTCTCTGCCACGGTTCCGACTGGCGCGACGATCAATGGCGCATCGCTGCGAATCACCCAGGATCGACAAGGGCCGGGAGGCCCGAGCCAGCTGAACGTGCATCGCGTCATCGCAAGTTGGGGCGAGGGGACCAGCACCGGCACCGGCGGCGGCGGATTCGCGACGATCGGCGATGCCACCTGGACTCACCGCTTTCACGACACCGTGCTCTGGACTACGCCGGGTGGAGATTTCGAGTCGACCGTCCTCGCGTCGCTCACGCCAGGCGGAAGCGGAAATCAATCCTTCTCTTCAACTCCCAGACTCGTCTCGGCCGTGCAGGGCTGGACGACGTCGCCCGCGAATAACTTCGGGTTCATCATCAAGGAAGCTGCGGTCAACATCGGCAGCGCGGCGCGGTTCTACACCCGGGAAAGTGTCGATCCCGCCACTCGCCCGATGTTGAGCGTTGATTTTACGCGCCCCGTGTCGTCCTGGTCGGCCGATGCGGCCGGTACATGGGGCAATCTGGCGAACTGGACAGGGGGTGTGCCATCCTCCTTCGGCATCATCGCACGCTTTGCCGAGGCGATCTCTGCGCCCCGAACCCTCACCGTGGCGGGCGCGTTTACCGTGGGTCAACTCGCATTCGATTCCCCATTCACCTACACGCTCGCGGGAACGGGACCGCTGACGCTTGATAACGGAAACGGTTTTGACGCAAGGATTGATGTCGCCGCCGGCTCGCATGTCGTCAATACTCCGCTCCTGTCGACGCGCAACCTCGTCGTGAACGTCAACGGCTCGGCGCAGGTGAGACTGGCGGATCTGTCGGCGTCGGCGACGGTTAACAAGACCGGTTCTGGCCGCCTTGAACTCGGCGTCTCCACCCTCGGGTCGCTCGACCTTCAATCCGGCACCACGCTGCTCACCACGCCCACGGCAGCGCTGCTTGGCGGACTGCATCTCGACGACTCGGCCACTCTCGATCTGAAACATGGCGGCCTGATCCAGACGGCTGATGCGGGCTCAATCGACACCCAATTCACCCAGCGCGTCGCCGACATCTCGCAGAATCGAATCGTGAGCACCGACTCGCTGCTGGTGGGCTACGCAAAGGCGAGCGATCTGCCGAACCTGACAGTCTTCATGAATCGAACGGTGCCCGCCTCTTCGATCTTGATCCGCGCGACATTCGCGGGCGATGGCAACCTCGACGGCGCGGTGAACTTCGACGACCTGCTCACCCTCGCCCAGCACTATGGCGCGCTTGCCGGCGCCAGCTGGATCGACGGCGATTCCACTGGCGACGGTGCCGTCAATTTCGATGACCTGCTCGCGCTCGCTCAGAAGTACGGGTCCGCGCTTGCGGTCGACGGAAGCTCCACACTCGACCCGTCGCAGCATGACGCCTTCGCGGCCGACTGGTTACAGGCCCGCATGCTCGTTCCCGAGCCGGGCAGCGTGTTCGCCCTGGCGCTCGTGTGCGCCCGTCGACGGCGTGTAGAATGAGCATTGATGCGATGGTTCATTCGACTGCTGTGCGTCCTTCTGTTCTGTGTGCCCGCGTGGGCGGCCGAGTCGCCGAGCGTGGATGTCGGCGCCAACGGAATCGCCCGCGCGCTGCTCGGCTGGCCACGGGAGTTGCCGTGTCGCGCCGGCATCTGGATGGTTCGCGACAACTGGAAGTCGATCCAGCAGCAGTGGGATCTGAAGAATCTCCTCTACTCGGCTTACGCCCCGAGTCGCAGCATCGGCGGCACGTTTCAATATCCGCAAGGGGACGTTCAACTCGAAGAGACGGTTGGCTTGGATGAGATTCGGTATGCGCTGCACGCCAAGGGCGGCATCGACACGACCGGCGTCTACTGGTTCATCGAGATTGCGGTAAACACATTCCAAGGTGGCACGGCGTCGATCGGCGAAAAGCAGTTGAATCTGCCGGCCGAGAAGCCCGCGCAGGCGTCGATCGGAACGGCGAATGGATCCAGTATTCAAATCGCTTCGAAGGACGGGAAATCGACCATCGAGATTCGATTTCCCAAGGGCCGGGAGATTCGTGTGCAGGATGCGCGGGTGTTTGGTGAGGACCGTTACCAGATTTACACGCCGCTCATCGAAGGCGCGCTCGTGGCCGGCAGCGACCTCTCGCTGAACGTCTCGATCCACGTGAAATTGCCGGACGATGTCACTCCGGCCACCATCACGCTCGATCCCAAGACTGTTGTGAGCGAGTTCGACGGCTTCGGCGGGAACTTCGTCTACGCGATCGACGACCCAACCACGCAGCTCACGCTCGATTCGCTCAAGCTCACCTGGGCCCGCATCGGCATCGAAGCGGCCAAGTGGGAACCGGCCAACGACAATGATGATGCGATGGCAACTGACGTGAAATCCCTTGAAGCGCGCGATGTCGAAGGTTCCGCGCTGCGCAGGCGATTTGAACTCGACCGGAAGCTGCAGCGGGTTTCCGGAGGTCGACTGATCGCAAGCCTTTGGTACGTCCCCGAATGGCTCTATGACAAGCCGTTGCGCGAGCGGAACCAGCCCGGCACGATCGCGCGCGAGCGCTGGGATGAACTCGCCGAGTGCATCACGAGCTATCTGCTGCACCTGAAGACGAAGTACGGCGTCGAGCCGGCGCTCTTCAGCTTCAACGAGTCGGACATCGGCATCTACCTGTTGCTGACCGGCGAGGAGCAGCGCGACCTGATAAAGTTGCTCGGGAGTCGCTTCGCGGGAGACGGGATCCGCACGAAGATCCTCCTCGGCGACAGCGCCGACCTGAAAAAGGGGCTCGAGCAGATCCGGCCGACCCTGGACGATGCCGACGCGATGAAGTTCGTCGGTGCGCTGGCCTATCACCCGTGGTCCGGCCAGAACGAGCAATGGGCGGCGTGGGCGGATGCGGCCCAGCGATACGGGCTGATGTTGTTGGCCACCGAGATGGGCGCCGATGCCGAAGCCTGGCACGACAGTTCGTTCAATGCGCCCATCGCGACGCTGCGGCTGGCTCGGAAATACATCCAGCAGCTGCGCGATGCGCGCACGCAGGTGATGCTCGAGTGGGAGTGGACCGGCGACTACGCGATGTCGAAGCGCGATGAGAAGGGTGCCCTGGCTCTGACGAATCGCGGCCGGTTCCTCGCACAGCTCACCCAGACGACGCCGACGCAGTCATCCGTCATGGCGGCGCGGTGCGATGCGTCGACGATGGATGTGGCGGCGGTAGTGGCGGACGACGGAAAATCCGCGGCAGTTCACCTGATCAATCTCGGCGGGGCGCGGCACGTCGAGGTTCGCGGCATCCCGCCGGCGCTTTCGCTGGCGACACTCTTTGTCATCGACCCGTTAACCGAAGGGCCGACGCCGACGCACATCGAAGCCAAAGACGGCGCGTGCGCATTCGATTTGCCGGCCGGCGCGATCGCCACGCTGGCGTTCCCGCCCATTAAGTGAACGTTTTCGCCGCTCCGGCGATCCGTGCTAGACTTCGCCGCATGCCCAACACGACGCTGCACGCGCCCTGGCGAATGGAATACATCCGCTCGCTGGAGAAATCGAACGAGCCGATGACCTGCGGCTGCTTCCTGTGCGATGCGACCGCGACCTTCGACAGTCCGGACGAACGGAAGAAGCGGCTCGTGCTCTGGCAGAGCGAGCACTGCATCTGCCTGATCAACCGCTTTCCGTACACGAGCGGGCACCTGCTGGTCGCGCCGCGCGAGCACCTTGCCGACCTGTCCGACCTGCCCGAGGCTTGTCTGCTGGATCTGAATCGTCAGACGGTTCGCGCGATCGAACTGCTCAAGCGCGTGATGCACCCGCAGGGGTTCAACGTCGGCATCAACATGGGCACTGCCGCCGGCGCGGGCGTGCCAGGGCATCTCCATCAGCACATCGTCACGCGGTGGGCCGGGGATGTGAACTTCATGTCAGTGGTGGGCGAAGTGCGTATCATCCCACACGCGATGCAGTCGCTGTGGGAGCAGCTCGTGGCGGCGCTGGAACCGGCAAACTGATCAGCCTGATCAACTTCGAATGCACCCATGGATATTCTTCTGATCGCGATCGGCTCGCACGGAGACGTACATCCGTTCGTCGGCATCGGCCGGGCGCTGGCGGCGCGCGGCCACGCCGTAAGGCTGGCGACGAACGAGCATTTTGCGCCTATGGTCCTCAAGGCCGGGCTCGACTTCATCCAGCTCGGCGACGAAGCGATCTTCCGCGAGTGGATCGGCGATGCGCTGGTCTGGCACCCGCACAAAGGACCCGCGCGGGTGTTGCAGGGCATCTCCGAATCGATCGAAACCGTTTACGAAATGACCACCGCCGAGGCGGATCGGCAGACGGTCATCGTCGGCTCGTCCCTCGCGCTGGGCGGCCTGATCGCTGCGGAAAAACATGGCCTGCGCTATGCGAGCGCGCACCTGGGCCCGATCTGCGCTCGATCATCGGTCGAGATGCCAACGCTGCCCGGCGGGATCAACTTCACGCGCTTTCCCGCCTGGTTCAAACGCGGGTTCTGGGACGGCGCCGACCGATGGTTCATCGACCCTCATATCGCGCCAGCGGTGAACGCGGTGCGCGCCAAGGTCGGATTACCGCCGGTGTCGCGCGTGCTGGGTGACTACTGGCACGCGCCGCGGCTGTCGCTGGGCCTGTGGCCGGACTGGTTTTCGGCGAAGCAGCCGGATCATCCGCCACAACTGCAGGTCACCGGGTTTCCGCTGTACGACGAGGCGGACCATCACGTGCTCGATCCGGACCTCGATGAATGGCTCGACGCCGGCGATGCGCCGATCGCCTTCACGCCCGGTAGCGCGATGATCCATGGCCACGCGTTTTTCGATGCGGCCGCGAAGGCGTGCGAGCGCATCGACCGGCGCGGGCTGCTGCTCACGCGGCACATCGAGCAGATTCCCAATCACCTGCCGCCCACCGTGCGCCACTTCCTGTACGCGCCGTTCAGCGAACTGCTCCCGCGATGCAGCGCGCTGGTTCATCACGGCGGCATCGGAACGACGGCCCAGGCGCTGCGCGCCGGCGTGCCCCAACTGATCATGCCGATGAGCCACGACCAACCCGACAACGCGGCACGGGTTCGCCGACTCGGCGCCGGCGACTCGATTACCCGGCGATTCTTCTGGCCGGGACGCGTCGCGAAGAAACTCGATCGCGTGATCCACGACCCCGCGGTGCTGCGCGCCTGCGACGTGGTCGCCGCGAAGTTCGATCACGATCAGTCGTTGTTGCGGACGATCGAATTGATCGAAGGACTGGCGAACTAGCCCGGACGCACGATGTCGACCTCGCGCTCGATTGGCGTCACGATCAGCTTTTCAATCTTTCCCTGGCGATACGTGCACTCCACCGTCGTATTGCCCGGCGCGTGTAGCTTGAACTCCACGTCCCAATCCTGCGGCCAACTCGGAAGCAGGTAGATCTTGTCTTCAACGCATTGCAGCAGCATTTCCTGCAGCCCGATCATTCCGCTGCCGCCCCAGTTGTGGTCGGGCACCCAGTCGTGGCCGGGGCCCCAAAAGGTCGGGAAGCGACGCGGCGCGTCTTTGAGTTTTTCGATGGTGAGTGCCGCGGCTTCGCCGGTCAGCCCGAGGCGGGCGCAGAAGATCGCGTCCTGATGCCAGCTCTGGATCTGCTTCTGATCGAGCCCGTCCGTGCCGTACTTCCACGTGTCGATCGCGACCTCCAGATTCGGGCGGCCGACGCCGAACATTCCGTATGGGTACACCGGATAAAGCTGCGGCAACTCGCAGTTCTGCTTGTGCGACCAGGTCCACGCCGGCGCGATCGTCGTGTGTCCGCTCATCTCGCGATAGGCAATCGCGGGGATCGTCTGCAGCATCGCGTCCCAGCGCTCACGAGATGCGGGTTCCAGCAGATCGGCCGGCAGTTCACACAATCGGGTGAGCACGCTGCGCAGCGCCGCGATTGTAGACGTCGGGTTGCGCGCGTCCTTGTACGTTTCGCATGCGGTGCCGGGATAGATCGCGAGCATTCCCTTTTCGTCGAGTTCGCTGCCCGTGATGCGCTTGGCGCGATCGCGGTAAAACGTGTCGTAGAATCGCAGGCAGCTCTCGATGAGCGGCAGGTAGGACCTGATGTCGTAATCGGCATAGCGGCGCGCGTCGAGAATCATCAGGCAGAACTCGAAAACCGTGTCCCACTGATAGCTCACCCACGCGTTGTGTTCAACGCCTGCTTCAACATCCACCGGCCGCTTCCAGCCGTATTCGAATGCGACCGGCAATCCGAAGCATTCGATCTGCTCGGTGAAGCAGGCGCCGTCGAGATTCCAATACTGCTTCACGCGTGCTTCGGCGCCGCGGAGGTTGTTGAGATAGAAGTCGAACGCAGGCTTCATCATGTCCACGTCGCCGCCCTTGAGCATCGGCCAGTAGACGAGCCGCTGGTTCTGAGCGGTGAAGGTGCCGCCGCCCCAGTTGCGGAAATCGGGGTCGAGCTTCCTGCTCGGATCGACGAACTCGGGGTCGTACGTGAAGAGGCCGCCGTTGAACTTCGTAGGCCACTTGCCACGTGCGTTGCACGCGAGTTGGTAGCGGAACAGCTGATAGTTTCGCGCCACTTGCCATCGCTCGGATTCCGGATTGGGCACATCCGCATCGATGGCAATGTGGCTGCGCTCCCAGAAGGCGTGCCACCATTGGACGGTGTTCGTGCGTGCGAGCGGATCATTCCAGCTTTCGCTCTGCAGTTCGGCGAGGCCGGAGCGCCATGGGTCGATGGAGGCGCATCGATCGACATGGAGCGAGAGCCGCATCGAATGCGAAGTCGATTGCGATCGGCTGCGCAGGCGCCAGCCGGTGTACGGCGTGCTCGCCTGGACGCCATCGCGTTTCCGGTCGGCCACCATGTTGTCGCCGGTCAGTTCGCCGCCGTAAATCAGGTTCTCCAGCGGGTTCCAGAGCTGATCCTTCACGGGCAGGAGTCCCTGCTGTTCGACACAGAGGTCAAAGGCGCTGCGTCCGGTGTTCTGATGGTGGAAGCGCACGGAGTTGCCGTTGAACTCGACGACGTCGGGCAGCACTTTCCCCGCCTTGGGGGCGCCGCTCCACGAGCGGGCGCTGGGCTGTTCGGGCTTGGAAAACTCGCGGGTCTCCAGTCGCCAGCTCTCGTACGCCGCAACCAGTGTCGTCGGGTGATCGCTCGTCACTTCGATGTGAACGACCGGCCGATACACATCGACCCAGATGTCGAGTGTTACCTCAAGGTCATTGGATCGACCCTTGACCTGCACGAAGCCGTCGCGGAGTTTCAGCTCCTGGCGAAAGCTCTGCGGCGCGTCGAAAGGGTTCGGCGAGAGCGTGAGCCGAAGCCTCCCGAGCTTGGGCATGCGGTTGAGTTCGTCGAAAGTGCCGGAGCGCGCAAGGTAGATGAGCAGGTCGCCGCTCTCCACCCAGACGTTTAGCCCGATGTCGCCGCCGCCGCACGGCATCGACTCTCCGGCGTCGGCGGAAGGGCTCGTCCAGACGACGTTGTATGTTTCGAGAATGGTTTTGAGACGCTCGGCATCCAGCATTCCACGATTAAACGCGAAGCGACGATACCCGTGAAGGACAGGCGCGAAGAATTGCGGGCGAGGGCAAAGATTTCGTTGCGGGCGGCGTCAGGTGCGACTGCGATGCATCGGCAGAAGACATTATTCAATACGAACGCCCGGGTCGCAAGACCCG
>JANOBD010000138.1:0-2445 GCA_031411495.1 Phycisphaerae bacterium
CGATTCGATCGCGGACGGCAAAGTTCGCATCGTGGACGAGTATTCGAGCGTGATCGACCGCCAGGTGGCGAAGATCGGCTCGGCAGCGGTGGCCAAGTCGGTGCGCCGATACGACCGGCAGTTCATCGCGGTGACCTGCCACCACGATGTGATCGACTGGCTCGAGCCCGACTGGGTGATCGAGTGCGGATCGGATCAATCGGTGACGTTGTCTGTCGCGTCAATCAACGGGACGTCCCGGAGGTGGCTTCGGCCACGGATTGACCTTCGGATCGTTCGCACGGGGCCTGAGGCGTGGGCTGGGTTCAAAGCGAATCACTATCTGAGTCACGAGCTCGCGCCCCAGGCACAGGACAAATGCTTTCTGGCCTGCGTCGATGGCGATCCGGCGGTCTTTGCAGCCGTGCTGCACTTTCCGCAACAACAGAAAGGGCTGACGTTCCGCGAGCATCGGATTGTGACGCTGCCCGATTACCAGGGCGTCGGACTGGGCAGTGCGGTCAGTGATGCGGTCGCTGCGATGGTGAAAGGGGCGACCGGTCGGCCGTACTACTCGCTGACGAGTCATCCCGCGTTCATCGCGCACCGGGTGAGACGGCCTGAGATGTGGCGACAGACGCGAAAGCGTGGGTATTCAAACGGGTCGACCGGTTTGAACCAGAGCGGCAGCGTTCGGCGCACCTCGCGCGACCGGCTGACCAGCGCGTTCGAGTATGTCGGCCCGCTCGATCCGATGGGTGGCAGGATGCTGGGCGTGCATCGGTGGACGGAGTGATTGAACCCGGTCGAAAATCCTGAACGGCTTTATCCATCTTGGCAGGGATACACACCGCCCGGCTGGCTGAGGCGGGCCAGCACCGTTCCGCCGCGGCATGTGCGGAAGCGGGATTGGGTCGAAGCGCACGTCAAGGTCAGCGTCGGCCGGCTGAAGGGTGATTTCCGCCTCGCATCGAACCCGATGCAGGGGCCGCTGTTCGATATCCTCGAACACCCCGGCATCCGCGAGACGGCCATCATGAAGGGCGTGCAGACGGGTCTCTCGACCCTCCTGCGGGCCAGCGAAGCGCACGAGGCGCACACCGACCCGTGCTTCTCGCTGCTCGTGCTGCCCAATCGCGAATCGGGCCGCGACCACGTCAAGAAATACTGGGGACCGATGCTCCGCGGCAGGGACTGTCCGGTGCTGCGGCCGCTCCAGCGGAAACGCGCCTCGCGACGACGGACCGTCGCCGTCACGCAGCGAGAGACCGAAGAGGTCGACCGCTCGACCTATCAGAACATCGTGCTCAGCAACGGGCACGACCTGCTGCTGGGGTACTCGGGCAGCGTGCAGTCGCTCGCCGGCCACCCGTGCAAACGGGTGAAGTTCGACGAGGTCGACAAGTACAACGACTGGGACGGGGACGAGGCGGAGCCGATCATGCTCGGCCGGCGCCGGACCGAGACGTACCAGGAGACGTGCCGGATCGATTCGATCAGCACGCCGACCACCGAGCTGGGCCAGATCTACCGGCTCTTCGAAGCCTCGGACATCAAGCTCTTCCCGTTCGTGCGCTGCCCGAAGTGCGGCGCGCCGGTGCAGCTCCTCTTCGACAACGTCGAGTGGGACCTGCCGGATGTGAAGGAGCTGCCCGACAACCGCGATCGGGCGGCGCTACTTCGAAACGAACCGCACCGGGCGTACCTCAAGTGCGGCGGGTGCAACGGGAAGGTCAGCGAGGATCAGCGCAAGCAGCTTCTGCACAGCGGCTGGTTCGCGACGCTCGATCAGAAGTGGCAGTTCCACGCCGACGGACGGGAAATCGGCATCAAGCCGCCGGGCACGCGGGTGGGGATTCACTTCCCACAGCTGGCGAGCCTGATGGGCAGTTCGATGCCGACGCAGGCGGCGCGGTGGATCGAAGCCCAGGGCAGCCTCAAAGCGATCCAGGACTGCAAGAACAACGACCACGGCAGGCCGTTCATCTTCGACCTGGTCAAACCGGCCAAGGGCGAGCTTCGCAAGAAGTGTGTCGACGATCCGGCCCGTGGGTTCATCGCACCCAAGAGCGGCATCGTGCCGGCGTGGGCGTCGCGGCTCATCCTGACGATCGACACGCAGAAGACGAAGTTCTACTGGGTGATCCGCGCCTGGGGCGCGCGGCATCGCAGCCGGCTGATCGCCTACGGCGAGGCGAGCAGCTTCGAGCAGCTCGAAGAGCTGATGTATCGCAAGTGGTGGCCCAGCGAGGATCCGACACTGCCGAGTCTGCGGGTGTGGGGATGCGCGATCGACTCGGGCGGCGGGATGGACGGCGAGCGCGAGGACGCCAACCGGACCGAGCAGGTCTATCGCTGGACGATGAAGGACCCGACCAAGCGGATGGCGCTCAAGGGCGTCAAGAGCAAGCGGTACGACACCGGGCTGATGACCCGCAAGAAGCGGATCCCATACACGAGCGTGAG
>JANOBD010000139.1:0-7078 GCA_031411495.1 Phycisphaerae bacterium
TCATGATCGACGGCAGCCACCACGCCTATGACGACAACGTCAAGGTGACCGCGGAGGCGGTCAAGCACGCGCATGCGGCCGGCGTGACCGTCGAGGCCGAGCTGGGCATGCTCGGCGGCATCGAGGAGGACGTCGTCGGCCTGGACGCGGCCGAGTACGAGGCCAACATCCAGAAGTTCCTCACCGACCCGATCCAGGCCAAGGATTTCTGGGCCAAGACCCAGTGCGACAGCCTCGCTGTCGCCATCGGCACGAGCCACGGCGCCTTCAAGTTCAAGCATGAAGCGAAGCTCGCGTTCAACCGTGTCGAACAGATCATGAAGACCTGCCCCGGCCTGCCGCTGGTGATGCACGGCAGCTCGTCGGTGCCGCAGGAGTTTATCGACCTCGTCAACAAGTATGGCGGCAAGATGCCCAACGCCAAGGGCGTACCGGAAGAGCAGATCAACATCGCCGCGAAGAACTACGGCGTGTGCAAGGTGAACATCGACACCGATCTGCGTCTGGCGCTGACCGCGAAGATCCGCGAAGTGTTCGCGACCAAGCCGGCCGAGTTCGACCCGCGCAACTACCTTGGACCAGGCCGCGAAGCGATCGTCAGCATGGTCCGCCGCAAACTGCAGCCGAGCTGTCTCAACAGCGCCGGCAAGGCCGAAGCCGTCATCAAGCAGTGGGAGAAACTCGGCAAGCCGATGCCGAATTACTACACCCAGAAGAAGTGCTGCAACGCATAATGCAGCCCCGAGTCGAAGTCCTCTGGGAATCGACAACGCGGAAACCAAGGCTGCCCCAGCCACGCGGGGGCAGCCTTTCCGTTTCGACATCCTGATTATCTGGATCGAATGGGTAACGAGTTACGCGGCCATCGAAGGACCGTCTAAAGGGAAATCAGTTGATGATGGGCTGATGAAATCGTGTTTCCACTTCCGATGTTCGACTCACTCTTCAAGAAAGAACCCGCTTTTTCCATTCGCCCCAGGTGGAAAGAAGAACTCTGGTACGTCGAGGGCGACAACTCGTTCTGTTTCCAGTGCGGCTGGGGCGTGACGCCGGGGTATGTCTATGTGCCGCCAGCGGATTCGTGGGATGCATCGGTGCCGCCGTTCATGCGCGGCCGGCGCGACGAAATCATCGCCCGGCTCAGAACCTTCGAAAACAGCGTGATCGACGAGATGAATTACCCGCCGATCGGCGGCTAGTCCCTAACGCTAAACGCCATCGATGCGATCAGCGTCGAGCTATGGAGTTGAGGAGTCGAGATCGGCGGGCCGACGCTAGCTCAATCCGGTTTTCGTTGCCTACGCCGAAGCCGAGCCGATCCCGCACTTCATGGTGCCGGCTTCGTCGACGTTGGCGCGTTCTTGGGTTGGCGGATCATCTTCGACTCACGCAGATCCTGCAGATTCTGCGGCGTCAGTACGTTCACGGCGATCGTGAGCGTCGGCACCTGCTCCGCCGGCCCGCGCGTTGCGCCGCGGGCTTCGTCGGCCAGTACGCGGATCGTCTCGTAGCCCGCCCGGTAGGAGTCCTGCAGGATCGAAGAGTGGATCGTCCCCGCGGCAACGGCGGCCTGCGTTTCGTCGCTCTCGTCAAAGCCGACGACCTGAATTCCTGTTTGTCCGTTCTGCTGCATCGCCTGCAGCGCAGCGGGCGCGCTGTAGCTGAAAAGTCCGACGACGCCTTTGACTTCCGGATGGGCCTTGAGCGCGGCGGTGAGATTCTTCACCGCGGTCGCCGGATCGCCGCCGTCGGTGACGGTGCCGACGATCGTGTACTTCGAGCCCGCGAGCGGAGCATCTAGCGCATCAGCGGTCCGGTTGCGGTTGAAGCCCCGCTCGAGCAGGCCGTCAATCAGGCCTTGCCGGCGGTCGCGTCCGTGTTGCATCGTCGCGCTGCCGACCGAGATCAGGATCGGCCCGCCATCGGGCAGCGCTTCGCGCATCTCGTCAGCCGCGCTGTGACCGGCCGCGTAGTTGTCGATGCCGACGAATCGGCTGCGCTTCGACTCGGGCACATCCGAATCGAACGTGACAACCTTCACCTTGCCGGCGGCGTCGTTGAGCACCGAAAGCTGCGCGCTGGCGTCGTTCGGGCTGATCGCAATCCCCTGGATGCCCGCAGCGAGAAGCTCCTGAAGGTGTTTGTTCTGCGCGTCCACGGTCGGCTCGGAAAGTACGACGACCAGCTCGGCGTTCGCCTGCTCGGCCGACTCTTTCGCGCCTCGCACCAGAGGTTCCCAAAACGGATCCTGCGTCCAGGTGAGCAATGCGAGTTTGACGCGCTTCTCGGACTGGGATGGAGCCAGCGAAAAGTACGCGATGAGTGCCGCGACGATCAGCAAGACGATCGCGATGACAAGCGGCGTCTTGCTGGCCGGTTGCCTGAGGGAATTGACGTTGGACATGATTCCTCCGAAAGGCTCGAACCAGACGAACCTGCGCCCACCTGCGCGAAGGGTTCGTGTCGACGTATCATAACAACTTCCGATCGTTCGAAGGGGAAGTCGAAGGGCACGTGATGCGTCATTTCGGCCAGACCCACGGCAATTGGCAGATTTACTGAACGAATAGCCGCGACTTCATCCGCAAGCCGCGCGAAGCCAATTCACACGGCGGCATGGAGGACGACGACAATTCGAGCTCACTTCAGTTCGGTCACCCGGGGAACCGGCGTCGCAGCGGGCCCGGTGGAAGGGATTGGGCGCTGAGAGGTTTCGTGCGCAGGTTCCGGATCCTCATCCTCATCCGCGATGTCGTCCAGGCTGCCGTGTGGGGATTCGAAACCGCCTCGCGCGACGAAGATCCCGCCGGTCAGGTTCCAGAGGATCTGAACGATGCGGATCGAGAGGGTGAGCGCGAGCACTTCGCCCACCAGCGCCCCTTGGCGCGAGAGCAGCTGGAAGCCGATCCACTCCATCACGCCGGCGCCCTGTGGAGAGATCGGGATCGAGGCGCTCAGGACCATCACAGGCACACACACGAAATAGAACCCGGGTTTGATGCTCAGCCCGAACGCCATGCCCGCCAATAGTGCGGAGACGACGACCGTGAGATGAACCGGAATCGTGAGGAGAACCCACCAGACGCACGAGACCCAACTCGCCTTATAGATCCGGCCGGCTTCGCGGACTTTGTTGAGGTGGTGCTGCATCGGCAGGCGGTCCATCAGGAAGTCGAGTCCGAGGAGTCTGCGGATACGGCTCGATCCCAGAACGATTCCCCCGGCAGCGCTGCCGAAGACGATCAGCCCGCAGCCGAGGGCGACATAGCGACAGATGAGCGCGGTTGGACTCGTCGGATCGCTCTTGATCCAGAGGAAGGTTGCCATCGCACCGCCCATGACGACGAGCGCGAGCAGCCCGATCACGCGATCGACCGCGACGCTGATGACCGCCCGGATTTTGTGGGGCGTCTGCCGGCTGGCAAGGTACGCCTTGGCGAAATCGCCGCCGGTGCTGCCCGGCAAAAAGCTGTTGTAGAACTGGCCGACCATGTTGAGCACGAAGACCCGTTGGATCGGGATGACGATGTCCTGGTTTCGCAGGATCATGTTCCAGCGAAAGGTGGTGAGAAGGATCGTCAGCGGGAAAACGAAGATCGCCGCGATCAGGAGGAGCGGGTTGGCGTTGCGCACCATCGAGGACAATCCCGGTTCGACGATCGGGAAGGGCGTCCGTGGTTTGAAGCCGCCGACGATCTGCGCCGGCAACACCCGTACGCCGCCCGTGCCGGTGGGATTGGCGACGATGAGCGCATCGGCATGCGGGTTGGCGGGGTCGGCGCGGTCCAGATGCATGCCGAGCAGCTTCACTTTCACCTGTCCATGCACGTCGCCCGGAACAAGATCGACGTCCTTGCGGTCGGGCCGGCTCACCAGGCGATCCCGTGGAACCGGTCCCGGCTCGCCTTCCACTTGAAACGTTACCGCGTTGTCGATGTCTTTCGGCTCAACTGATACGAGCAGCGCGCGGGTCTCGACGGTGTTGTTGGGAAGGAGCAGATTGACGCGGTCTCGGAAGGTGATCTGGCTTACGATCCAGACGATGCCGACGATCGCGACGACCCAGCGCAGCACGAACATGAGGATGCGTCGGCCCTTGGATTTGGGCGCGGCGCCGGCGGGCTCGATGGCGGGGTTGCCCTTGTCGTCGGAGGAGTTCACCTTGTCCTTATCGGCCGATGTCAAATCCGTCTCCACTTAGCGGGCAGGATCCGGAACGGCTTGTTCTGCCGCGTTCCGGCGTTCATCGAGGTTGATGAGCTTGTCGGTGTCCTGGGAGTCGGGATTGAACCGATACGACATCCCGTTTGGCCGGCCGCCGCGCTCGTCGCGGACGGCGTCGAGTTCGAAGGTGAACTTGCTTGCCGTCTCGGGAAAGAACAGTTCATAGCCGCGCGCCGTCCTGGCCCGCGAAGCGCCTTCATTTTTCGTGCCCATCGGCTCGAACCGGTCCAGGCGGGCACGCACGACGACGCGGCCGTTCCGGTCGAAGAGCCAGATTCGTTTCGGTTCCAGGTTCGCGCGGTCGTACCAGACCTCGCGCAGCGTCACCCATCGGTCCTTGAGGGGTTGGTGCCACGTGAGCATGTAGCAGTCGTAGTCGGGATTGAATCGCAGCGTCGGGATCGGCTGCGCGAGCAGGTCGAGGTTCAACGTGGCGACGCCGAGCACATCCGCCAGCAATTGCGGCGCGATGGGGAGCTGCCGGGTCGATTCGCCGGGGCCGAGGTTGGTGCCGAACCAGGTCGTGCTGGCGCGGCCCTTGGCGACCATCCAGAACTTCTGGCCGTCGGTCCCCAGATCGAAAATCCGCCCCGCCAGATCTTTGTCGCCAAGAATGCGGATCTGGTCCGGCTTGGTGTAGAGCAGGGTGAGCTGGCCATTCAAAGGCGTCTCATCAGGAATGGTGAGCAGGAACGTGCCCGACGCGTTAAGCGTGCGCACCTTCGCGTTGTTCTGATTGATCTGCGCCAGCAGTTGATCCAGGGGCAGGGTGGGCCCGTCGTAATAGGTGGTGTGGCGCGGCGGCTCCTTCGGCAGGCAGCCGACCGCGCCCGCGCCGATCAAGCCGCACAGTACCACTTGAAGAACGGTTGTCCTTAACACTCACCCCTCCTCGCTGAGGATCTGCCCGAGCTGATCCTTGACGGCCGCGATCTGTTCATCCGTCGGCTTCGGATCGATGAGATCGAACGGGCTCTCTTTCCCCTTGAGCCGCATCGTCCAGATTTCCTTGCCGTTCTCGAACCGCGTGTTCTCGTAAATGACCAGCCGCTTGCGCATGAGGATGAGCGCGAGGACGAATCGGAAGCACTGCTTCTCGACCGAATCGACATCGGCCAGCCGCTCCAGCAGATCGCAGAGGACGGCGTCATCGACGAGGAGTTTCTTCTTCGCCTCGGCCTTGGGCATCGTCATCTTCCAGAACGCGACGATGTCGGTGCGGTCAAACTGTTCCCAGGCGGCGAGCTTGATATCGAGCCGCTCGAATCCCTGAGGCGACTCGCGCAGGGCGGTGATGAAGTGTTCCTCAGGCTGTATCGGTTCGTGTGTAGCCGCGCAGGTGCCGTGCGGGCGCGCGAGGGAGAAGTCGTTGGTCTTCGTCGGTGCGGTCGAACTCAAAGCGTCCCTCCAAGGACAATGCGGCAATCCGTTACTCGTCTGGCATTACTCGAAACTGTCATACTGAAGAACTCAGAAGCATCTGGCCGGATTTCCGGGCAAGGGTCAGGGTTTACAACGCCTTTGGTCAGATCCTTCGGAGCACCTCCGGATGACAAACATACACCTCTACTCGACGACAAACGTCCGCCGGGCGGTTCCGCCTTCGCCGACGCGGAAGGTAATCGATCGCAGGCATTTTGGGCAGCGGGCGGCATACTGGTCTTCGCCCGGTTTGCGGTAAACCCGCAAATAAACGTTGCAGCAGGCGAACATCACGCTCAGGTACGGTCGGCCCTTTTCGTCGGCCTCCACCGTGGCGCGATCGGGAAGATCGAGCTTCTGCGACCGGATGTCGAGGTGATAATCGCGCGGGTCGGATTTCATTCTTCAGACCGCCTTGAGCCGAGCCTCAATCCGCGGCATGACCCTTTGAACGCGCTCCACCGCCCGGCGGAGAAGGGCACCGCACTCTGCGTCCAAACCCGGCCGTCGGTCCGCATCCAACTCCGCAAGGTTCACGCGGACATTGTGGATCGCCGATCGCAATGCCGCCATCGCCAGTTCGCAGCAGACGGCCAGATCCGAGAGCAGCCAGCGATTGCTGTTCTCGACGGCCTGTTCGGCGAGCGTGAGGATCGAGCTGGCCAGTGCCGCGATCGCGCGCGGCACGGCGACCGATCGATCGAGCGCGTCGGCAAGCCGCTTGGCTTTGTCGGCCGAGTCGGCCTCCTTCTTGATCGTGTTGAACTCGCCGTAGGCTTCCTGATCTTCGACCATCAGTTCGAGCATCATCGCGCGGGCGCGGGTGAGTTCGTCGACGATCGGCTTGAGCAGGGGATCGAAGTGGGGCGTCGCCTTGCGGCCGATCGAGTAGTTCAGCACCATCTCGCCGATCGCGGCGGCCGTCGCGCCGCAGAGCGCGGCCACCGCGCCGCCGCCGGGTGTGGGCTGTTTTGCAGCCGTGGCGGAAAGGAAGGATTCGATCGGCGTCTTCGCGTCAAGCATGTTGTGCAACGGGCCTCCGGAACGTTATTCAAAAGGAATCGCACGTGCCGGAGGCCCGTGCCGCACATCTACTGTGTATCCGTCGGTGTATCGATCGTCTCGTCCTGTTCGATCTCATTCAGGTACGTCAGCGCGCGTTCGAGTTCGCTCTTGAGGTGGCGGACGCGCAGCAGGCTCTTCACCCGGGTCAGCAGCTCGATCTTGTTCACCGGCTTGCTCACGAAGTCGTCCGTGCCGCACTCGTTGGCCTGCTCGATGTCTCCCAGCTCGTTGAGGGCCGTCACCATCAGCACCTGGATGTCGCGGGTCTTCGGGTCGCCCTTGAGCCGGCGGCACACCTGAAAGCCGCTCATCTGCGGCATCATGATGTCCAGCAGGATCAGGTCGGGGTTGTGCTCGGCGACCTTGC
>JANOBD010000140.1:0-2594 GCA_031411495.1 Phycisphaerae bacterium
GGCCAACAACCAGCCCATTGGGTTGCCCGCTAGACAGTTCGCGCCGCGCATCTTCCACGGAGCGCGGGTCATCAATCTTTCCAATGTTTGAAGGGACGGGCACCCACTCGATCGGCCGTCCGCCGAGGCGACATCGGTCCAGAGTCTTGGCAAAAGCTGGCGTCGAAACGAAGCTCCGTCGCGTCCCCAGCAAAAGCACTCCGGCCATAATGCGCTGCACGAGTGCTTGAAGTTTGTGCCTCAACGGTCGAACAGCCCACGGCATCGCGACCTCGTGAAACATCACGTCGAGCCGGTCGCCGCGCACACGCGCCCGCCAGAGCAGCCAGAGGCAGAGGGGCAGATTCATTGCCTTGCAGCCCCAGCCATGAGGGACGTATTGCAGGAGAATCTGTCGAGGCTTCGGATACTCACCGAGCCGCCGAGACAACTTCCACCAACCCAGAGGTCCACGAAGGTTTTTGATAGCTGTCGACGATTCGGGATCGTCGCCGACGATTTGCGGATGCCAGACGATTACTTCTTCGCCGAGCTGGCGCAGGCCGTGGGCAAGTTGCTGCGTGTAGTGCCCGACGCCGCCGCAATCGGGAGGAAATTCGCTGACCAATACATGACGCGGCAAAACCTGGCAACGCGTCTGAGGCACTGCGATGGTAGCAGGAGACGAAGTTACACCCATGATCTCGGGTAATGAAGTTTGTAGGACAGATTTTGAGTGCGCGTGCCGATCGGGCGCGCAGGCGACCCCGCCACTATCGTATAGGGCGAGACGGAACGCGTAACGACAGATCCCGCTGCCACCACGGCACCGCGTCCGACCGTAACGCCCGGCAGGATCAAAGACCGCGTGCAAATCCACACGTAGTCGTCGATGGTTACGGCTTTCGCCTCGCCTCCGAATCCTTCGCCGTCTTGGACATCGTGTGTGCCGGCAACGATCTGTACATGCGACGAGATGTTGACATTGTTTCCAACACGCAACCCGCCTCGACCGTCGAGATGAGTTCGCTGATTGATAATTGTGTGGTCACCTATCGTGATCGCGCTGGCGTCGATGAATTCCACGTTCATCAGCACGCTACTTCCCATTCCGATACGCAGGCCAAGTCGGCGCAGCAGCCACATCCGCAAGCCGTGGAGGGGAACCCGACCGACCCATTGGGTCATCAGGTAATCGCGAGACGGCAGGCTATTGAATCGTCGCATTCGTCTTTGTGCGCTGGGAGTTCGGGTGGCCAACAATCGCCTCAAGAAACAGCTGCGCGGTCCGCTTCCAACGGAATTGGTTCGCCGACCCACGGCACGCTTCTGAGACGACGTGGTAATCATGCCCGCTGGCATTCAGTAACTCGATTAGGCGACTCACCGTTCCTAGAATGTCGCCACACGGAACCAGATTCCGCGATAGCGAATCCTGACACTGACCTCGGACACCGGCCACAGCCCACGCCACCACCGGTAACTTCGCGGCGTGCATCTCGAGCAGGCCCAGCGGAAACCCCTCCACATACGACGGAAACAGGCCGACGCGGACATCCCGCAGCAGCCCCGGCAGTTCTGCCGAGTCGAACTGAGGAATCACCTGGATTGCCAACCGATCCTCCGAAGCAAAGCTCGGCAGAATCTCCTGCGACTCGGCATGGGTACCGATCAATCGGAGTCGAGCCCCGCTCAGACGCTCCTTAACGCGCCTAAAGATGTCGGGCAATTCCAGTCTTCCCTTTCGCACACACCACGTGCCCAACACGGCGATAACGATGCTGGCGCCACGGGCCGACTCGTCAGCCGACGCTTCGAGTTCGGCCGCGAACTCGTCTGTAAGTCCGTTGGGAATCAGATGACACTTGGAACCATGACCCAGGCGGTCGCGCACGAAAGTCAATTCGTCATCGTTCAGGAGGTGGACCTGGTCGGCACACTGAAACGAACGGTCGGCGGAACCGGTCATTCCGCCAGCACATCGCGTCGCGATGGCGCGGATCATATTGCCCATTAACGACCCTCGCTCACCTGATAAACGACGCATCTCGCGTTCCCGCCCGTCCTGAAACTCCGAGTAGAAATGCCTCAAGCCGTTTGATTTGGCGATTAGCACGCCATCAAACTGATACGATTTCCGTGGAAATATCAAAAGATTATGCTCGGCCTGAATGACGTCGTAACGTCCGCCGTTTTTCTGGATGTGTTGACGCATCGCCCTTTGGAAGAGCGCCGTCGTGAAATGTGCCCGCAACTTACCGGTGATCGGTGGCGTCAGGTTATCAATAGAAAAGTGATCGACCTGATGTCCGCGCGCGATCAACTGACGTGAAAGCTCGATGCTAACCCGCGGCACGCCCAGCCGCTCGGTCCAAGGCGTGTCGACTGCAAAAAGAAACCGCAGCGGTTGCATATCGCATTGGACGCGACTCGCGGTGTTCTGATCTTTACTCCTGCTGCTAAAAGTCGAATTGGCGCCACGCATCGACTCAGCCAATCGAGCAATGGGTGATGCTTCAGACATTCAGGTGTCGTCGCGAGCGAAGGATTGCCCACTGCTGGAGTGGTCGTAGTTCGTCGACGCAGAGCAACCGGTCCTCGTCGGAAAGCCCGGC
>JANOBD010000141.1:0-11935 GCA_031411495.1 Phycisphaerae bacterium
GGTCGAGCAATGCGTCGGCTGGCTCAAGGACCTCCGCCGCATCGGCACGCGTTTCGAAAAGCTGGCCGTAAACTTCCATGGGATGCTTCAACTGGCGATGATTCGTAGATACCTCAGACTCCTGTTTTCAGACAGGGCCTAATAGACCTCAAATCCGATGCGGGCTCGAGTGCACTCAATGGAACACGTGGGAACGGCTGACAGCGTTCCTGCCTGTCAGGAATCACAACTGGGCCTGCTTGCAAGACGAAAGTGCAGCGCTTGTGGGCTCGCGACGACGGGCGGAACGTGATACCAGAACGTCTTTTCGAGCCGTGGTGCATGGTGGCAACGGCACGCGGACGCCGGTAAAGTGAAATCCTTCACGGGAGGATGTGATGAAGGCGCTGCCGCTTGGCGTGATGATGGTTCTTGCCGCGACCTTGTTCGTTTCCCGCTCGACCTCCGCAGGAGACCCTCCCACCGCCGATGAGAAACTCACGGCCAACTCCCTGTGGAAGGGAACCTTCACCCAGGACCCGCGCAAGGCCAAGGGCGAATCGAAGCCCGCCTCGATCCGCATCAAGACGCACGACGACGAGAAGATCGAAGCGATCTTCAAGATCGGCACACGCCGCAAGGCACAAGCGATGCGCATCGCCGGCACCGTCGATCACAGCGGACACCTCAAGCTGCGCCCCGTCGCGATCGAAAGCGGCGAGTGGCAGAACCACGCGATGGACAAGGTCTACCTCGGCGTGGTGAAGGGCGAGAAGCTCACGCTCCGCATCGTCGATGCCGACAGCGCCGACCCGAACAGCCAGGGGCCGACGGTCGAACTCACGCTGAGCAGCAGCGACGAGGATTAAGACGCCTCGCGAGCATCACAACGTAAATCGGCCCGCAGTCGCCATCGCGCTGCGGGCCGTTCTGTAAATCGAGCATGGGAGACACGAGCGCGGTCACTTTGAGACCGCATCCATGCTGATCGTGATCGTCTTGGCTGCTTCGTCGTGTTCGATGCGGTATTGGACGGGCACGAAGCGATCATCCGCGGGTTTCGCGGGGACTTTCACTGGCAGGGTCTGGTTCACGTGCGATTCGAGCGTAGCCTTGGTGATCATCGGCTCGATGAACGTCACCTTGCCGTCGTAGCTGCCGTAGATAAACGTTGCCGTGAACGGCTGGCCGTTGAACTCCGGGGTTTTGGAATCGATCCAGTGGCAGCCCATCGCGCCGACGACGCCGGGCGCCTGGATGTAATCCGGCGGGAGTTGCTCGCTCGGCGGCGGGCGATTGCCGACGGCGTCGTTCGATTCCGAGTTCTTGATCAGCAAACGATCGGTCTCGCTGATCGTGTAGAAGTGGAAGTCGAAGTGCGGGACGGTATAGACGCCTTCGGGCGGATGGCCCTTCGGGTTCCAGTTGATGACGACATGCTTCACCGGTCCGGCATCGATGCCGACCGGCAGCGGGAGGTTCCACTGCGGCCCGTCGCAGCACGAATGGCCCCCTTCGGTCGGCAGACCGTTGAGCGCGGAGTCGGTGAGCGTGACGCCCATCGAGGTGGGGCGGCCCTGCAAATCGGTTTTCACCCAGCTCCACGCCTGGCCATCGCCCATCGAACGGGATTTGCCGAGGTGGGTCTCGGCGCGGTTGGGACTGAGTGACTCGGAAAGACAGACACTTCCGATACATGCGACGCCGATGACGGCGAATGAAAACGCGATACGAAACATCGAAAAACTCCTTGTGTTTGCCGTAACGAAGCGACATGCGCAACGGCGGGCGGGTGCCTGCCAAAGTTTTCAGGATCAGCCGGATGCGCCAATGCGCACGGTGCGCTCGCGGGATCGCGGCCGCCCGCACACGGTTGCGGCGATGGGGCGGTGTCTGGAGTCGGGGGCACGAAAGTCACACGAAGAAGGGCCGTCACCGAAAGCGGCTAATCGTCGCACGCGGAGTTGCGGTGCCCGAATCAGCGACGCGTTTCACTCTGCGACAAAATCGTCGGTTCAAAGTGGATTAGACGCCGCAGAGCAAGTTGTTGTGAAGCACTACTCTGTTCCGCGGCAAAGGTGTTCTTTGTCACTCGTCACGTTTTCACCTTTCGGAGCGGAGCTATGACAAGACTCAGCTTTACTTTCATCGGAGTAGCGGCGTTAGCGCTGGGCACGACGGCGTATGGTCATGTCACTTCCAATTACAGCTGCACCAACTGCCACACGAGCGAGACCGGGCACGCCAATCTCACCTCGACGCTGCTGACCACGGCCGTAACAGATCCCGGCGTCGTTGCCGGCACTGTCAAAGTTCAAGTCGTCGCCGGGGGAACTGCTGCGCTCTCGCTGCGGGTGACGGATGGCTTTAACGACTATGCGGCTCTCGTCGGTGGCTGGACCAGCGCCACGACTGATTCAGGCGTGCTGAACGCGTCCAACACGCTCACCTTCGCCGTCGACTCGACGTGGAACCCGCGCACGAGCGGCGGCTTCTTCGCGACGAAGGGGCCGCTGGCCTTCGGCTCCGCGACTACGCACACCTACAACATGTCGGTCAACGCATCGACTCCCCAGGACTATTACCTGATGAACATGAAATCGTCGGGGCTTGGGGATGCAGGACTCTGGACTCAATCCTTCCCGGTTTACCTGCAGGTGTTCAAAGATTTCACATACAACGTGAATGCAAACGGAAACATCTCCGGACCGACCAACTTCATGCCCAACGGCGTTCCGACCGGAACGGTCGGCCGAGTGGTGTTCGGGAATATCATCACCGCACCGCGCACGGTCACGATCGATCAGAACGTCTCGCTCATCTCCCTCGCGTTTGACAATTCCGCGGCCGCCTACACGCTGGCCGGCACGAGTTCGATCAGCATCGCAGGCAGTGCCGCGACCCCGGCGATCGACGTGCGCTCCGGAAATCACACCATTTCCGCGCCGCTGATTCTTACGAGCGATACGCGCATCGACGTCGCAGCGGGCTCTTCGCTGACGGTCGCAGGCACACTCAACGCCGCCGCGAGAAACCTTTACAAGCAAGGGCCTGGCGCACTGAACATTCCCGCAACCAGCCTCAATTCAGTTTCTCTCAGCGGAGGCACAATCAACGTTTCCGGAACGGCCAACACGGTCGTCCGTGCGGCGACCATCGACGCGGGTGCGGTGCTCAATATCGGCTCAAGCCCGCTCGTTGTGGATTATGTCGCCGGTTCTTCGCCCGCCGCGGCGCTCCTGGCGAGTGTCGCCGATGGTCGGCTGGGCAGCTCGAACGTCACGACCAGTAACCGGGCGATCGGCAGCGCCGATACGGCTCAGTTCACATCCTTGACTTCATATAACGGCACCAACTTGGACGCGACGACGCTTGTATTCGTTGCGACGCTCAAGGGTGACACTGATCTCGATAAGTCTGTCACCTTCGGCGACCTGCTCGCGCTTGCTCAGAACTACGGGAGCGCCGGGAAGGTCTGGACGCAGGGTGACACAAACTATGATGGATCCGTCAACTTTACAGACCTGCTTGCGCTGGCGCAGAACTATGGCCTTACCGCCTTGGCGGACGGGTCGATCGTCCGGAACGATGATCTCGCCGCTGGCTTCAGATCTGATTGGGCGTTGGCCCGCTCGATAGTGCCGGAACCCGTTCTGCTCGCGTCGTTCGCCTTTGGCGCGATGCTGACACTCCGCCGTCGGTGAAAATGATGTTGCGTCAGCGGACCCCGTGGGCGTCTCTGTCCACGGGGTCTCTGTGTTGATAGCGGAAGCTTCACCCGACAATTCGGATCACCACATCGCGGAAGATGCGGCAGCGGAGCCATGATCCAGCACTGAATGGATGTTGCGTCAGTCGAGATAAGGACGGACGAGTCGGGTCCAGAGCGCATAGCCCGCCGGCGTCATGTGCAGGCGGTCGTTCAGGAAGAGCTCCGCTCGCGGCTGGCCGGCGTCGTCCAGCATCGGCGTGAAGACGTCGACATAGCTGAGCGTCGGGTCGGTCTCGGCATACGATTTGACCAGCCGATTGGCGCGGCGGATCTCGTCGATGAACTGCATGCGCGACGGGCTCGGCTTCAGGCTGATGAAAACGATCTTCGTTTGCGGCAACTCGCGATGGACGAGATCGACAAACGTGTTGAACAGGCGGCAGACATCCTCGGCACTCACCTTGCGCGACGCGATGTCATTTTCCCCGCAGTAGAAAACGACCGTGCGCGGGCGGAGCTTGAGAATGAGAACGTCCGCATAACGGATGACGTCGATGACCTGCGATCCGCCGAAACCGCGGCCGACGACTTCGAGGTCAGAGAAATCCTTCCCGAGGGTTCGCCATCCCCGGATACTCGAACTGCCCGCGAAGACGACCGCGTACTGCGGCGGCGGCGAGAGGCGATCGGATTCGAGGTAGGCATCAATCTCTCGCTGAAATCGATCGATTGTCGGCGCGGTGCTCGGGACTGTCGTGGCGCTTGCCGCCGAACTCGCGGGATAGACCGCTGGACCCGAGTTGCAGGCCGAACACCAGAACGCCGAGAACGAAAGAACCGTTACAAGCAGACTTCGCATCGAAAGAGTTTGCACGAAAGTATGATTAGCCGCCATCCGCAGGCTTGAAACGGCTTGTATCGCACCCGATCATGTCGCGACCCGGGACGGCAACTTACTGGAGTAGTTTTGACCCTGAACCTCAGCGACACTCATCTTCTGAACAACGGCGTCCGCATGCCGGCACTCGGTCTTGGCACTTGGCAGGCCGCGCAGGGCGACGAAACCGAGATGGCGATCCTCGACGCCTTCGAGGTGGGCTATCGGCACATCGACACCGCGACGATGTACAAGAACGAGGAAACGGTCGGCCGCGCATTCCGCGTCTCGGGTCTGCCGCGTGAAGAGGTGTTCATCACCACCAAGGTGTGGAACGATGATCAGCGATCGGGCCAGGTCGCGCGAGCGCTTGAAGAATCGCTTTCGCGACTGGGCATGGACTATGTCGATCTCTACCTGATTCACTGGCCGGTTCCGGGGAAGTTCGTGCAGACCTGGCGTGTGCTGGAAGACCTGGCAAGACAGGGCAAGGCGCTGGCGATCGGCGTGAGCAACTTCATGGAGTCCCACCTCGACGAGCTTGCGACGGAATCGCGCGTGACGCCGGCGGTAAACCAGTTCGAGTGGCATCCGTGGCTGCAGCAGCGCGCGCTCGTCGAACGCTGCCGGAGGGATGGAATCGTCGTCGAGGCGTGGGCCCCCATCATGAAGGGCAAGGTCAGCGAAGTGTCGGAGATCGTTGAGATCGCCAGGCGTCACAAGAAGACGCCTGCACAAGTAACGCTTCGATACGGCTTACAGAATCGCGTGGTGATGATCCCGAAGTCGACGCGTCGCGAGCGCATCGAAGAGAATGCGGACCTCTTCGACTTCGAACTGAGCGTCGACGAGATGAAGCTCATGGCCGGTCTCGACCAGGGCAAGCGACTCGGGCCCGATCCGCACCACATCACGTTCTGAATGGCGCCCTGAGAAACTACGATCGCCCGGGGAGGCCCCGGGCGATCACCAGAAAGAAAAGAAGACCGTTCCGCGTCAGAGCATTTCCTTGAACGAACCGACTTCGGGCAGTTTGCCCACGAGCGGGCGCGCGTAATCGAGGAACGCCTGGGTGACGTCGTTGCCGTTCTGCATGAACTCGGCCGGCATGTGCTTGGTGTGGCGGGCGACGTTCTTGAGCGGTTCGAGCCGGATCTCGATTTCGTAAGGCTCGTTGCTTTTGCGGATCATCACCACCGAGCCTTCGGCGTTGGCGCCGCTGGCGCTGTATTCGACGGCTTTTCGGCCGACCAGGCGCGCCTCGCGCGCGTCGACATCGCTCACGATTCCGCCGAAGCTGCGTTGCAGGTAGCCGAAGGTGTCGGCACGAACACGAAGCTTTTTGCCGCCCGTCGGACTGAGCCGGGCGGAGATCATGTTCGAGAGGTGGTCGCCGAGCGCGCCGGTGCCGCTGAGCTGGATGTTTCCGTGAGCGTCGCGATCGACTCGCTTGGCCATTCGCTCGGCGTAGGTCACGCCGTCTGGCGTGCAGATCCCTTCGCTGACCGCGATGAGACATCGGCCGAGCTTGCTGTAGACGCGGTTGACGTCGGTGAGGAACTGTTCTTCGGTGATCGGCGCCTCTGGAACGTAAATCAGGTGCGGGCCATCGTCATCATACTTGCGTGCGAGCGCGCTCGCGGCGGTAAGGAAGCCGGCGTGGCGGCCCATGATGACATCGACCTTCAGGCCGGGCAGACTCTTGTTGTCGTAGTTGTCGCCCATCGTCGCACACGCGACAAACTTCGCCGCGCTGCCGTAACCGGGCGTGTGATCGTGAACGCGCAGGTCGTTGTCGATCGTTTTCGGAATGTGGATGACCTGCAGAGGGTAACCGTCCGTTGCCGCCATCTCCTGGACGATGCGTGCGGTATCTGCCGAATCATTGCCGCCGATGTAGAAGAAGAACTTCACGTCGTGCTTTTTGAAGCTGGCGAAGATCTTTTCGCAGTAGGTTTCGTCGGGCTTGTCGCGCGTCGAGCCCAGCGCCGCGGAAGGGGTGACGGCGATCCGCTCGAGGAGTTCCTGCGAGGCGCCATTGAGTTCGATGAACTCGTCCTGGATGATTCCCCGCACGCCATGGCGTGCCCCGAGGAGCCGGCCGATGTGCGCGTGCTTGCGAACGGTTTCGATGACGCCGACCAGCGACTGATTAATGACATTCGTCGGCCCGCCGGACTGACCTACGACTGCGTTTCCTTTGGTGCTCATATGGATCCTGGTGTCTCTTGTGCCCTCGATCCCAATCGGGGCGCGTGCGCGTTGGCATTCTTTGCGCGATCATAGGACAAGCACGTCCGGTTACAAGTTCACGCAAGCCCGTTCGCATTCGTAATTGCCACATGCGGCAAACACGCAGTAACCCACGCGGCCTCCTCCGCGGTCACTTCACCGCGGAAGTGTCTGCCATCGCGCATCCACAACTGCAGGAGTGCGTTCGTGTTCGGCGACTGCGTGGTCGGCGCTCCGTTCGGAATCGCAAAATGCCACTGTCGCACCTGCGACATTTGGTAGCGCCACCGCCTGTAAAGGCTGCGAATCTCAATCTCGCTATCCAGCCGCGCTTCGAACGGCGACGAAACCGCGCTGTACCCGAAGTATAGGCCGACCATCAGCACCGCCGCAGCGCCGAGTGACGCTTTCAGCGAATCCGGCGTAGACACTGCTAACAACACAAGCGGCGGCAGGAACATCAGCAGCACCAGTGCACCGATGGCCGCGGGAACACACACCCGCGCCGGGTTTCTTACGACAAGCGGCGGCGAGGAGGTCATCGCTTCCCCCCGATCGCGTCGCGCGTCCACTCGCCATCCACCATCCGCCAGGCGCGGGTCGGGTTGTCGTTCCGCAGGACGGCCGGAAGAAGTTCGGGTCGCACGTTGTCGTAGCAGTTGAGCCGGGTGAAACGGCGGACCGCTGCCGGGAAGCCGACCGCTGTGAAATGCACATGCCCCGTCGCCGGATAAGGCCCGCCGTGATTCATTGCGCTCGTCACCGCGACGCCGGTCGGCATCTTGTCGTTCAGCAGTCGGCCGACCTTTTCGCGGAGCACTGCCGAGAGGATTCGCGCCTCGGGCGCGTCCGTCTGGCCTTCCGCGAGGTATAGGCTTCCGCACAGATTGCCTTCGAGCAACCTCAGTGCGTTCATCATCGCGGCCATCGAGCTGCACACGACGAAAAGGCACGCGTTGCCGAACATCTCCAACTGAAATGTCTGCGCGTTGCGGATGAAGGCGGAATCGGTGACGGAGAGCGCCGTGTTCTTGTATCGGAACGCCGGCGACTCCGCGCGCGTGCCGCCACAGAGCAGCATCGCGCCCGCGTCCTTCACGCGCGCTACGTTCGCTGCCAGGCCCTTGAGCATTCCTTCGTTGAGCAGCACGCCCGGCGCGCCCGCGTTGAACTTCACGACGACGGAGTCGATGAATCGCGACGTCTCCTCCGATTTCACCAGGAATACGATGCCCGGATTCGTGCACATCTGGCCGCACGCCAGCAGCACGCTGGAGACGTACTGATCTACGATGGCGTCATGATTCTCCGCGAGCGCTTCGGGCGTGATCACCACCGGGTTGATGCTCGAGAGTTCGCCGAAGAACGGCGTGCCCACGGTGTCGGCGGATGCCTTGAGCGCCAGCCCGCCGGCGCGGGAGCCGGTGAAGCCGATGGCGTTGATCTTCCGGCTTCGCGCCAGGCGAAGTCCGTCGTCGTTGCTGAACCCGAAGAGCAACTGCACCGGCGGCGCTTCAAGCCCGACGTCGTTGGCGGCCTGCACCAGCAGCTTCATCAGGGCCAGCGTGGTCTGAGGGTGAGAAGGATGCGCCCGCGCGATCACGCTGTTGCCCGCGGCAATCGCGCTGGCGAAATCTCCTCCCGCCACGGCGTTGTAAGCGAACGGAAAGTTGGCCGGCCCGAAGATCAGCACCGCGCCCATCGATTCCAGGCACGATCGGATATTCAGTTTGGTGTCGATCGTCGCCAGTTGGAAGTCTAGCGACCGCGCCTGCGCCGCGGCCTGTCGAAGCTGGTTCGTCGTCCGAGGGATCTCGGTGTTCTTGAATCGCCCTTCGGCCGGCAAGCCGGTTTCCCGCTGCGCGATCTGGGCGAGCGCTTCCGCATTGGCTTCGATCAATTCCGCGTACTTCTCCAGTAGCTGGGCGCACTGGTCGGCACCGGGCGACGCGCCTCCCCAAGCGAGCGCCGCATCGAGATCTTCCCACGCCGAAACTGGAAAGTTCGGTCCGAACGCTTCGCCGGAGGTCGGGTCGACCGACCGGTAGAAGTCCGTGGTGGCGGCCGCCATCCATTCTCCGCCGATGTAGATTGTTTCGTGATCGTTCATCATGATTTCGTCGCCCGATCGTAGGCCGGCGAGGCGGCTTCGCAAGGAAGCGGGATGTATCGCGTCGGCAGAAGTGCGCGACCCTTCGTCCTTCATCGTTTCGCCAGCTTGGAAACCGCAAAAGGCTCTCATACACTCTCAGTTCCTCTCACCCGGCCACTCTTCAACCGCATTTCAGCACCGGAAATGTCGTTTCGATCTGCTCCAAAGGCTCTCACTTCGACTCCTTCTGAAAGAGGCTCTCATCCGCGATGAGGTGCTGTTCAGAATCGCCAATCGACGCCAGAAGGAGCGCTCTTACCCTTACGAGGCGCGCTGCGCTTTTTCGCATACATCCGTAGCGCTGGATGGATGGATGAAGATGGCTGTGTAAGGGATGGCGCGTGCTTGCATCTGCCGCAGAACAAAAGGGTTCTTTAGTCGCGGCGGCTGCCGATCTGCTTCGACTGCGTCGATGGTCGGTCCGTCCCGACTTCTGACAGCGCGTGGATTCTCGTGTCTGCAGCCCGAGATCCTTCAGCCGCTGAAGCGGCTTCTGGATGATAAACGGCCGCCTAATTCGCGATCGTCGCGGGAAGCTCAGTCGGCGCAACTGCCTTCGCCGGCGTCTGCGGCGGGCTGGTCTGCAGTTCGACCATCTCGCGATATCGTCCGCTTTGCGCGATCAGTTCATCGTGCCGACCCTGTTCGATGATTCGGCCGTGGTCGATCACGAGGATCCGGCTCGCGTGGCGGATCGTGCTCAGGCGGTGGGCGATGACGAAACTCGTGCGGCCCGCCATCAACGTCTGCAGGCTGCCCTGGATCAGACGCTCGCTCTCGGTGTCGAGGTTGCTCGTGGCTTCGTCGAGGATGAGGATGCGCGGGTCAGCGAGAATGGCGCGGGCGATCGTGAGGCGCTGCCGCTGCCCGCCGGAGAGTTTCACGCCGCGCTCGCCGATGATCGACTTGTATTGCCTGGGCAGCCGCTCGATGAACTCGTGCGCGTTGGCGAGCCGAGCCGCGCGCTCGATATCTTCCGGCGTCGCCCCGCGCCGCCCGTACGCGATGTTCTGCGCGATCGTGCCGTCGAACAGGAATGTGTCCTGCTCGACGATGCCCAGCAGACGACGATAGCTGTCGACGGCGATGTCGCGCAGATCGACGCCATCGAGCGAGACGGAGCCGGCGGTAGGATCGTAGAACCGCGCGATGAGGTTGCAGAGCGTGGTTTTGCCCGCGCCGCTCGGGCCGACGAGCGCGATCATCTCGCCGGGGTTCACGTCGAGGTTGATCTCTGAGAGCACCGGCGTGTTGGTCTTGTCGTATGCGAAGCTCACGTCGCGCATCGAAATCGCGCCCTTGACGGTTTTGCGGTCGACGTGCACGGCGCCCGGCTTGTCGGGCATCTCGCGCTTCTCCGAAAGCAGGTCGAGTACGCGATCGAGCCCGGACAGGCTGTTCTGCAGCGCCGTCGCGCTGCCGGCGAGCGCGGCGATCGGGCCGAGCAGCGCGGCGAGATACGAGAGGAACATGACGAGGTCACCGACGGTGAGCGCCTGTGCCTGGGTGATCTCCCCGGCGTTCAATCTGCGCATGTCATCCAGCACGCGGCCGCCGCCCCAGTAGAGCAGCAGCGCGCTCGCGAACGGGATGAGGAGCGACCAGGCGATTTCGATGCCGCGCTGCAGCCACCACGCGAGCAACTCCTGCCGCGCCATCAGGTGGCCGGAACGTGTGAAGTTCGAGGCTTCGGATTGCTGGCGCGAGAACGAGCGGACGACGCGCATTCCGCCGAACGCCTCGGTGGCGTGCGCATCCATTCCGCGGCGGGTGTCGCGGATGTCGCGGAAGATCGGGCGGATGCGGTTGATCCAGGTGCGGTGCGTGAACCAGACGGTCGGCAGGAGAATGAGCGAGCCGAGCAGCAGCCGCCAATCCGTGCGCGCGAGGATCAGCAGGCTGCCGATGAGCTGGATGATGGCGCGCCACGGGTTGTAGATCATCGAGAAGATCAGCTCGGCGATGCCGCCGGCGTCTTCGCGGAGGATCGACGCGACGCCGCCGGACTTGAGTTCGTACACGCGCTGCAGCGGCAGCCGGACCGCGTGGTCGAACACCTTCCGACGAACCGAAACCTGGACGCGCTTGGTGAGCCGAGTCGCCTGCCAGCGGCCCCAGAGCGCGACCATTTCGCCCACCGCCGAGATGCAGATCATCGATACGACGACGAAGGTGAGCAGCTTGTAGCGATCGGTCGGCAACGGAATCCACGCGGGAAGTTCAGGCGGCAGCGGGTTCTCGCGCAGGACGCTGTCGAACACGATTTTCGCACCGTACAGCGGGATGAGGCCCAGCAGCGTGGCGATCGAGAGCGCGATCAGCGCGAGCACCAGCGTCGTCCGATGCCCGCCGAGGAGTCCCCAGAACGACCGAAACAGCAAAAGGAATGGGCGCGAGCGCGGCCTGCGGTTGCGGTCGAACGCATCGCGCGGCGCGCCGTTCACCGGCGGAGCGCCGTCCACGGGCAATTCGGCGCGCAGGTCTGCGGCGGTACGTTCACGGGCTTTCCGGCGATACTCTTCATAGCGCTGGCGCGAGGTCGGACGGGACGAGATCATGGCCCGATCATAGGCGAAGCGGCTTGAAGTTTGCGCGCGCGGGATTGGCACACGCGGATCGAGACCAGGATTTTGAAACACGAAGCCACGAAGACACGAAGTTGGCGGCTTGCGCTCGTACGTCTCGGGGCAATCTCAGCGTATTCATTTTTGGCGTTGAATTGTCGATCCTATTCTCGATTCGAAGTGCTTCGTCAATTGGTATGAACGTGCAAGCCACAAATTGCAGCTTCGTGACCTCGTGGCTTCGTGGTTAAACATTCTTCGGCGTCCCATCCGCATTCAGCTCACCCGCCGCGATGAGGCGCTTCTCTTCCGCCTCGGGCAGCCTCACGTACGTAGGAGCAACCCGAAACGGGTCGACGAACTCGCCGCGCGCGGCGCGGACCGCGCCGAGCTGCCCGACGACCGCCGCCCGCGGCTGC
>JANOBD010000142.1:0-45551 GCA_031411495.1 Phycisphaerae bacterium
GGCCCCGGCTTCCGCGTGAACATGGCCTTCGAAAGGCCGGACGCTGAACTGCTCGCCGCGCTCGGGCGATTTCCGACGCCGGAGATCTCGGATCTGCTCAACCGGCTTTACGCGGTCGACCCGAAGATTCGCTGTCTCACCAGCCCGTCGCACCGCATCTGCGCGGCGGCGTGCACGGTGAAGGTGTTTCCTGGCGACAACCTCATGGTGCACAAGTCGCTCGACGTGCTGGAGCCCGGCGACATCGTCGTCGTTGACGCCGGCGCTTCTACGCTCAACGCGGTCCTGGGCGACTTGATCAGTACGAAAGCGAAACATCGCGGCGCCGGCGGATTTGTTGTCGACGGACTCGTGCGCGATCTGCCGGCCATCCAGCAGCTCGACTTCCCGGTGTTTGCGCGCGGGACGACGCCGATCGGTCCGCTGCACCGCGGGCCCGGCGAGATCAACTTTCCCATCTGCTGCGGCGGCGTAGTCGTGAATCCCGGAGATATCGTCGTTGGCGATTCGATGGGCGTCGTCGTCGTTCCCCAGGGCATCGCCGCCGAGCTCATTCAGCGACTGGAAACAGGCGAAGCAGCCAGCGCAAAGTACCTGGAAGGCGTGCGGCGCGGCGTGTTTTCAAACGCGTGGGTGGACGAGATCCTCACCGGCCTTTCCTGTCCAGTACTGCGCAAGCCGTCGCCGGCAAGCGCTGAAGTGTCCTCTCGGGACAATGTTCCCATCTCGCAGTAGCCGAACCCGAGGCATTTCATGACCGGCTTGTGGACCCACCCAATCGTACTTCGATCGCTGTACGCGACAGCGATGCTGAAGGCATTCCTGCGCTTCAGGAATCCGCGACGGCAACAGTCCGGACGCAACCTGGCTGAGTTCCATGAGAAACTCTGGGACTCGGTCGCGCAGCAGCTTGGGGGCAGGTTCGAACTGCTGGGTGCCGACATCGGCCAGATCCGCGTCGATGGGAAAGTCACGCGTGTCTCGGGAAATGTGTCCGCGATCGATGACCCCGTCACGCTCCAACTTGCGCACGAAAAATCACTCGTCCACCAGATACTCCAGGGCGCCGGGCTCAGCGTTCCTCCGCATGCAACGTTTGCGCTGCAGAGCATCGATCGTGCTGTCGCGTTTCTGAAGGACGCCAAAGGTCAGCCGTGCGTCGTGAAGCCCGCCAGCGGGACCGGTGGCGGGCGAGGCGTGACGACGGGAATCATCCGCGCCGCGGATCTGGCGCGGGCCGCCGCCTGGGCGAGTGTGTATGGCGACGACCTTCTCATCGAGCGACAACTGCCCGGCGACAATTACCGCCTCCTCTATCTCGACGGAGAATTGATCGACGCGTTCGTTCGTAAGCTTCCCTTCGTCGTCGGCGACGGCCGGACATCGATCCGTCGGCTGATACAAAAGGCCAACGAAGAACGACTCACCCAGAGTGCGGGAGCGTCCCAAGTCCTGTTATCGATCGATCAGGACATGTATCGCACGCTCGAGCGACAAGGACTGAAACTCAACTCCGTCCTTCCCGCGGGCCAGGAGGTCATGCTGAAGGCCGTGGTGAACGAAAATCGTGCTGCCGACAATCGGACCGCGTCGCTGTGCGACTCAATCGTCAGGGATGGAGCGACCGCCGTACGAGCGCTGCGGCTTCGATTTGCCGGCGTCGACATCGTCACACCGGACCCGGACGTTCCATTGGCAGCGTCTGGCGGTGCGATCATCGAAGTGAATGGAACGCCCAACCTGTATTTCCATTATCGGAAGGCCGATGGCGAGACGCCCGTCGCGCTGATGCTGATGCGGCACTTGCTCCTAAGCTCCGTCGATTCGCCTGGAGAGGTGTTTGGTGACTCCATCGAGTCGGTGGAGGCTCGACGATGAACATCCGACTCCTCCAGGGTGATCAGGCATCGCAACTGCTGTCCGAGGAATCGTTCCTCGCGACCTGGCGCGAATTGCTCGCACGGTGTCCATGGGCGACCGGGTTCCAGTCACCGGAGTTCGTCAACACCTGGTATCTGCACTATCGCGAACAGTATGAGCCGATCGTTTTGATGGGCTGTAACGACGACGATTCATGTGCGGGACTGTTCATGCTGGCCCGGCAACGAGGAAGCAACACGGTTGTCCCTGCGGGAAGCTGGCAGGCAGAATATCAGAGCTGGATCGCATCCGAGCAGACCGGCGACGACTTTATCCTCAAGGCGCTGCAGACGTTGGATGAAGCGCTGCGTCTGCCGTCGCTCGTTCTCCGCTACGTACCCGCGGGCGCTCCCATGCGATGGCTGCAGGAGAGCGCAATCCGAAGCCGCGCGCACGTCCAGGCGTTCCGCCGACCGCTCATGGACCTCAATGAGGAGGGCATTCGTGGCTCCCTGCGCAACAGCGGGAACAAACGCCGGCTCAAGCAGCTTCGTGCGCACGGTGAACTGCGCCTGGAACAATTCAAGTGCCCTGACGACCTGCTGAAACACATGGACCGGATCGAAACGTTTCATGATCTGCGTCATGCCGAGGTTCGCGGCTCCTGCCCGTTTCAGAATGACCCGTTCAAGCGTACGTTTCACATGGCACTGATGAATCATCCCGCGTTGGTTCACTGCGTGGCGATGATGGCGGGTGACGAGATGGTCTCAGCCCATTTCGGCATCAGGACGGGTGCCCAGCTTCAGCTGGGCTTGCTCTCGCATCATCCCGGCTTCGCAGTCACTTCGCCGGGCAAAATCCTCATGTATTTGCTCGGGCTGATGTTGCTTGAACAAGGCGTGTCACAGATCGATCTGACGGCTGGTGGTGAGGCTTACAAAGAGCGGTTCGCCAACGCGTGGGACACCGTGTACGTGGTCAATGTCCATGCGAGCCATTCACGCAGACGGATTGCAGAGCTCAAGTCGTCTGCAACAGGTTTGTTGCGGCGCGGGCTCACGCAAGCGGGCGTGTCGGTCCACGCGGCCAGCGCCGCGACGGATCTCTTCCCGCGCAACCGGCGTTCGAGCGTGCTGCAGAAGGTAACGACGTATGACCTGAAGGCGCATGCGATGGTTCTCGAGCTGCCTGACACGATCGAGGCCCCGACGGTCGATCGCGATGTCCAGGTCGATGCCTTCAGTGAATTGCTTCGCGACGGTGCTCACCATTCTCGGTGGACGCGACGTAAAACGTTCTCTGCGGTGGTGGGGCGGTTTGAACGAGGCGAACACAGTTTCAGCATCAGCCGGAACGGCGCACTCGGCCATATCGCATGGCTACGCGAAAAGCTTTCAAAGGAAGATGTCGCTCAGCTTCCGATGATCCGCGAACCCGCGGCCCTCCTCTCGCAAGTCTGTACCGCAAGAGGCTTGCCAGCGGAAGAAATGGTTCGTCAATCGATCTCAGCGGTACGACGCTGGCTCACGCTCCGTCGCCCCGGTGTTCGCCTGTATGCGGTGGTCGAAAGACAAGACCATCAGAACCTCTTTGCGCTGCAGCGGTACGGCTTCAACGAGGTCGGCACGGTAGCTGCGCCGCCACCTGTGAAGATCACGACCACAACCGCTGGCGATGAGAACGGGTCCAGAACAAACTTGCACAAACCAGCGCCCACCGGTGGACGAGGATTCGCTGCGCAAGTCCCTGCGTCCAAACCCGGCAGCCCCTCGACCCAAGCGCTTCCGCCCGTAGTTCTGCTCGGCGGAGAAGCCAACGCGCTTTCGGTGGCGCGCGATCTGGGCCGCATGGGCGTGAAGGTGTACGGCATCGGAGAAGTCGATTCGTTCGTTCGCTTTTCCCGATTCTGCCATTGGATCAACGTTCCGGGTTGCGGAACCACCGAAAAGTCGTGGGCGAACTATCTCCTTGGGGATGAATCGAAGTGGCTTGAAGGGGCAATCCTGCTCTCCTGCTCCGACGCCGGACTCCAGGTGTTGATTCGACATCGTGAGCGATTGCAGCAGCGATACCAGTTGGATGAGTCTCATCCACCCGCGCAGGAGATGATGCTCGACAAGCTGACGACGTATCGCGCCGCCGCCGCCGCGGGCGTCGCGACCCCACGCTTTTGGGAAGTCGCGTCGGCGGATGAACTCGAACATAGTCGCGAGCAACTGGTGTTTCCCCTCCTGGTGAAACCACGCCTCTCTCACCTCTTCGAGCGACAGTTCGGCCGGAAGCATGTCATCGTGGAATCGATGGAATCGCTCAACCGCGTGCTCAAGCAAGCCGCCGAGGGGCGCCTCGAGGTGCTGCTGATGGAGTGGATTCCCGGCGGCGATGATGCGCTGTGCAGCTACTTCACCTACCTTGATGAAAAATCGAAACCACAACTGCATTTCACCAAGCGCATCATCCGCCGATTCCCGCCGGGGATGGGCGGCGCCTGTTACCACATCACCGACTGGATTCCGGAACTGATCGAACCCGCCAACCGGCTCTTTGCGAGCGTAGGACTGCGCGGGCTGGCAAATGTCGAGTTCAAGCGGGACCCGCGCGATGGCGTCTACAAGCTGATCGAGTGCAACGCCCGCTTCACCGCGTCGAACTGCCTGGTCTCGGCGAGCGGCGTACATCTTGCCGAGTACGTCTATCGACGACTGGCAAAGCTCCCTCAGATTCAGCCGCCCGAGAAGGGCGGATATCGCCTCGGGCTGCGGCTGTGGGATCCGGCGCGCGATTTCTCGTCGATGCGTCGGCTGCGCGCCGCGAAGGAAATCTCGGTAATCGCGTGGCTCAAAAGCATTGCACACCGCCAGACGCTGCAATATTTCGAATGGACGGATCCGCTTCCGGCGATGGGTCGCGCGCTGCGACCCTGGCTCAGACGGTTGGCCTCTGTGCGCAGCGCGACAAACGGATCTGCTGCCTCCAAAGCCGAGATTATGGCAGACGGGCGGCAACCATGAACCGGCCGCGACGAATCGTTCATATCATCAACAGTCTCGAGTTCGGCGGCGCCGAGGCGATGCTTTGTGATCTCGTTCTTCGACACGATCGCAACCAGTGGGAACCGACGGTCGTGACGCTCATCGACAACATGAGCGTTGCCCAGCCCCTGATCGACGCGGGTGTGCCGATCCTCTGCATGAATATGCGTCCCGGGTTTCCGGATCCGCGCGGTGTTCTGCGTCTCGCGCGCGCATTGAAGAAGCTCGCCCCCGATCTGGTACAGACGTGGATGGATCATTCGAATCTCATTGGCGGCGTGGTCACGCGAATGGTATCGAAGACGCCCGTGGTGTGGGGAATCCACCATGCAGATCACGTGCGTGAGAAAACCAAGAAGTCGACGTTGATGACGGTCGCCGCCTGTGCGCGCTTCAGCCGCACCGTGCCGAAACAGATCGTCAGTTGCTCGCATCACGGCCGAAAACTTTACGCGGCGCGCGGCTTTGATGAAGGGCGGATGCAGGTCATACCGAACGGCTTTGACCTTACGCGTTTTCGAATGATCGCGGACGCGCCCGAGCGATTGCGGAAAGACCTGGGATTGAAATCGGACGCGATGTTCGTCGGGATGGCTGCGCGGTTTGATCCGCTGAAGGATCACCACACCTTCGTGCAGGCCGCGCTGAAAATCGCCGAGCGGATTCCGTCGGCGCAATTCGTGATGTGTGGTACAAGAATCGACCGATCGAACAGGGAGCTGGCCGAGTTATTGCAGTCCACCGGAATGGCATCGCGTTTCCACCTCCTCGGACCCATTCGCGATATGCCCGCTTTTTACTCGGCGATGGATCTTGTCGTTTCATCTTCGATCAGCGAAGCGTTCCCCCTGGTACTCGGCGAAGCGATGGCGTGCGGAACGGTTTGCGTCGCGACCGACGTCGGTGATTCGGCGTTAATCCTGAAAGGTGTCGGCGAAATAGCGCCCCCGGGCGATCCCGCATCGCTGGCGAGCGCCTGCGTCGAAGTGCTGCGACGCGACGTGCACACGCGGCACCAGATGGGATTGACCGCGCGACAAAGCGTGGCTGAACGGTTCGGTCTGGACGCGGTCACGCGGCAATATGAACGCCTCTACAGCAGAGTGCTGGATGACCGCGAAGTGCTGCCGATCGCGACCGAACGCTTCCCTTGCGATGCGGAGTTGGACATCCCGCTGATTCAGAAAGACGAAGTCAACCCATGGCCGCCTACATCCGAAATCGATATCTGCAGTTCAGGAAGTCAAAACTCGCGAATGTCGGAGTGGATGCGATAAGAAACGTGATCAACCTTGTCGTCGAGCGCAGCATGAATATCGATACACAAGTTCCGATCAACAATCGTCCTTCGGGTCTGGGACATTTCAATGACTCGATCCGATATGAAGCATTGGACTATCCAATGCTTTGGAAATGCATCAATGCGATGAAACTGAAATCGAACGATGTCGCGATCGAAATCGGCTGCGGGCGCGGTCGGACGCTCTGCGCGATGGCACGTCAACGATTGAAGAAAGTCGTCGGTATCGAACTCGACGAGGCCCTTACCCAAAGTGCCCGCGGGAACATTCGACGGATGCGCGGATCTCGTTCGCCGGTGGAAGCAATCTGTGCCGATGCGGCGTTCTATGATTTTTCCGAAGGCACTGCGTTTTACATGTTCCATCCGTTCGGCGCTGCGACGATGCGCACCGTGCTTTCGCGCATCCATGAGTCGCTCCAGAAATCGCCGCGCTCGATACGCCTGGTGTATGTGAATCCCGTGCATGAAGCCGTTCTGGAGGAAATGCCGTGGCTCCAGCGCACGGGAACGGTTCAGTCGAAACTGTTCCGGATGCGCGCATCGCTTTGGGAAGGCGGTCTCGCCGCGCGCCGGGTCGATTCCCGACAGGAACAACAAACCGCCGGGGAAAGCGCATGATGCCTGCGAACGCGACACTTTCGCGGCCGATTCGCGTCCTGCTCATCGTCGAGTCCAGCGGCGGCGGGACCGGCCGTCATGTGATGGACCTTGCCGCCGGCCTGCTTCAACGCAGTTGCGAGGTGCACCTTGCCTACTCGGATGCGCGCGCAGATCAGGCGTTCAAATCGCGGCTTGCTCAGATGCCGGGCGTCACGCGCTTCCTCCTCCCGATGCGATCCAGCATTCACCCCGACGATCTTCGGACGATATGGGAACTCCGCCGCTACGTCCGTGCACAGGGACCCTTCGACGTCATACACGGGCACAGTTCCAAGGGCGGGGCCTTTGCGCGACTCGCCGCGCTCGGCAGCGGCGCTCGCGTGTTTTATACCATGCACGGCCTGGTGGTGATCGATCGCGGGATCCCGCGACTCAAACGCGCGATCTACTGGTTTGCCGAGTTCCTGCTCGGCCCGCTGACAAGCCGAATCGTCGCAGTCGGCCCCGAAGAAGCTCGGGCCGCCATCGGCTACGGCCTGGGTCGTCAACGTGTTTCGGTCGTTCCCAACGGCGTTGATATCGAGCCGCTGCCGGGATGCCATCTCGTGCGACGCGAATGGGGTCTCGGGCCCGAGCACGTTGTCGTCGGATTCGTCGGGCGTCTTGTCGAGCAGAAGGCCCTGGATGTTCTGATCTCTGCCTTTGCAATCGCGACCCGCTCACTGCCCAGCGCAAGACTGGTCATCATCGGCAGCGGCCCGCTTGAGACGAAACTCAAAGCACATGCGGCAAAACTCGGGGTCGACTCCAGACTGCTGTGGCTGGGCGAGTGCGCCGCGCGACGTCATCTCTCGGGGATGGATGTGTTTGCGATTGCGAGCCGCAAGGAAGGATTGCCTTATGTCGTGCTCGAGGCGATGGCCGCAGGGTTGCCGATCGTCGCGACGTCGTCTGCGGGAGTCGAGAGCCTGGTTCACGACGGGGAGAATGGCCACGTCGTTCCGCCCGGCGATGAACACGCGCTGGCCGCGGCGTTAGCGCGGCTTCTGGTAGAGCCGGACCATCGTCGCAAACTCGCCGGCGGATCACTGTTGCGCGTCGCGCGTTTCTCCGTTGCCGAAATGGTGGACAAGACATTCGCGTTGTACCGCACGGAACTGTCGTCGGTTCCCGGGGCCCGCCGCACGGCCGGGGCCCGTCTGTTCGAGTTCGAACATTCATAGGAAGCAATGATTGCTACGCTGCAAAAGCTCGTCCGACAGACCGACGCCGCCATGGCGAGGCTCTACCTCATGTGTTGTCGTGAGCGAGATTCGCTCAGCGTGTTTCTCTTCCATTCACTGTTCCGTGATGAATCTGAAATCGACAGACACCGAGTGGACCCGATGCAGCGGACGACCATCGCGCAGTTCCGACAGTTTATCCAATACTACATGGATCAAGGGTACCGCTTCATCACCGCGCTGGACGTACTTAACGGCGCCGTTCAAGGCGGCCGGTACGCAATGATCACGTTCGATGACGGCTATTTTAACAACTTGCTGGCATTGCCGATCCTCGAAGAGTTCAACGTGCCCGCGACCTTTTTCATAGCCTCAAACTATCTGCAGCGGCATCGTGCCTTCTGGTGGGATGTTCTGTGTCGCCAGCGAAGCGCAATGGGATTGAGTCATGACGAGATCGACGAGGAAGCCGCCTCGCTGAAAGACCTTTCGGCAGACAACCTGGAACGAAAACTGGTCGCCGAGTTTGGCGAGCCCGCGTTCGAGCCGATCGGCGAGGTCGATCGCCCGATGACACCCGAGGAATTGCGCTCCTTCGCCGCGCACAGGCTGGTCGAGATCGGGAACCACACCGCGGACCATGCGATCCTGCTGAATTATTCGCGCGAAGAAGCGACCCGACAAATCGCCAGCGCTCAAGACTGGCTCCAGCAGGCCACCGGGAAAAGGCCGGTCGCGATCGCCTATCCCAACGGCGGCGTCAACGACGATGTCGAATGCGCCGCCCGCGAGGCCGGGTTGAAGATCGGCTTTACCACCCGACCGCACAAGAACCCGACCGGCGAAAAACTCCGCCAGTCCAACCTGATGCAACTGGGTCGCTTCTGCCTGCACGGCGAGATGCCCTTGAGCAAGCAGTTCCGAACCTGTCGGTCCGATCTGCAGCTCTACTCGGGTCTGAGACACCTCTACATCAACGTCCAGCCCGGCCGAGGACGAGCCTGAGGTGGAAGCGACGCCGCCCGCGATGTCGAAGCGAGGGCTCAGCGATCCGGCCTTGCCGTAACGCCGATCGGCAAGCGGCCAAGCCGATCGTGAGACGGATCGCGTACATCGACGTTGCAGCGGTGGGGCTTCCCGCTTCAATGTTCTTTGTCACTCACGGGTTATGAAGCCTTTTGTATATGGTCCGAAACTCACGTCGAGCCGTGGATCATCCTGCAATTTGGACCTTAAAAAAAACCCGTCACTAAACGGGGCTAACGGTAAATATCTTGCCAGGATCGGGGCGTGTGATTCCGTCTCCAAACGGAAAGTAAACGGAAACGGGCGAGAGCGGCAAGGTGTGCAAATATCCCGTCTACAAATGGGAGTAAACGAGGATCACTCAATCCTGTCGGCCCGCCGGTTGCTCCGCAATTTTCGTTGCGGTCCAGCGGATGGATCAGTACCATTGCCAGGATTGGAGCGGTTCAAACCAGGTGAAAACGATGGCCAGCTTAAGTCGACTTTCCGTGTATTGTGCTGCGATTGCTCTACTTGCCGCGCAGACGGCATCGTTTGGCGTCCTGCCGACGGTCAACAAGATCACGCTGTCGACCGGAGAGTGGTCGTCCGGCTCTCCGTACGCGGGCGTTTCGTCGCCGCCGGCGGGAATCTGGGTGGCGGCCGGCGATGTCAATGGCGACGGCCTCGCCGACCTCGTGACTTCGCCCACGACGGGCCAGCCGAAGGTCGAAGTCCGCGGGTGGGACTACAAGTCCAAGAGCGCCACGATCCCGACGTTCAGCCGCGGCTATCGCAACGGCGGGATTGGCCACTTCCCCGGTGACACGGGCAACACGGTCTTCCATGCCGCGAGCGGTCCCGACGGAACCTCGATCGAGATTGAATCGTGGAGCTGGGGCGACACGTCGTCGGGGCCCGGCCTCGTCGGTGGCGGCCATGTCGGCGTCGGCGGATACGACCTGGATCGTCCGTTCGGCGTCGCCGCCAGCTCGGTCGGCATCGCGCCCGCATGGATTCTGCTGGGTCAGCGGAGCATTCAAGACCAACCCAAAGGCTTCGCGAGCATCATCCGTCGCGACGGCGCGCCGGTGACCTCGTTCGAAGTCTTCCCGAATACCTACGGCGGCGGCGTCCGGGTGGCGACGGGAGATGTCGACAACGACGGGTTCGACGACGTGGTCGCGATCGCCCGCAACAAGCAGCCCCGCAACGGTGGCATCGCCGACTGCATTGCCTTCGCCATCTGCGACACACAAGGCCGCGTCAAAGTGAAGTTCCCCTGGCTGACGGAAAGCGACACGACGGTCGCGCCCGACGGCTCGCTCACCGGGCGCGTCGCGGTCGGCGATGTCGACGGCGATGGCCGCGCCGAAATCATCGCCACCAAGGCGACCGCCAACGGCCCGCTGTGCACGATTTTCGACGTGCTCGGCGGCGACGACGGCACGCCGCTCCGCGTCGACGCCGGCACGCCGATTTCGCTCTCCATCGCAGGCCTGCCGCCGATCGGCGATCCACTGCTGGCGTTCTGCGCGCTCGAGGTCTCATTCACGCCGCTCGCGCTGGAACCGGTCTCGCCGAATGGCAACAACCTCGTGCTGTCGGGCGGCACGCTGGTGTTCGGCCTGAGCGTCGTACCGGAGCCGACATCGCTGGCGGCGATCGCGGGGGCCGCGATACTGCTGGGACGACGGCGGTCGTAAGCCACGTCCGGTCCGCCACTCGCGCGGGGTTAGCGACCTAACTTCAGGCCGGCGATCGACAGCGTGATACAGCCAGCGACGCTGAGCAGCAGGTAGGTGACGGCCGCGGGGTAGCGGGGGTCGGCGAGGAGCGTTGTCGTCTCCAGGGAGAAGGCCGAGAACGCCGTGAACCCGCCAAGCAGACCGGTCACACAGAAGAGTCGGAGTCGCAGATGTGCTACCCTGACTGTGGTTCTGTCTGTCGCGGCGGCACGTGCCTTGTGGGCGGGCATGTTCCGCGGTCGCCCTGCGTACGTCGAGGCACGTTTTGACCGGAATGCACATGGAGGCGGACATGTCGGTTGGGCAAGCACTTCTCATTGCCGGCGCCGCTTCAGTGGTGACGCTGATTGCCCTACTGGTCGTCACAAATCTCACGTCCTCCGAAAAGAAGATCCGGTACCAGGTCGAACACCTACATGGCGTGGACGACGCGCAGTTCGCTCGCACGGTCGGGAGCTTGCTGGGACCGGGGCTGCTTGGGGGGAACCAAGTTGACGTGTTGAGCAACGGGCGGGAGATCTTTCCGGCGATGCTCAAGGCGATCAGGGCCGCGGAGCGGACCATCTGCTTGGAGACGTTCATTTACTGGGAGGGCGAGGTTGGCCGGCTGATGAAGGACGCGGTAGTGGAGCGGGCGCGCGCCGGCGTCAAAACCCACGTGCTGGTCGACTGGTTGGGGAGCAACAAGATCGACACGCGCTATGTCGAGGAGATGGAGCAGGCGGGGGTCGAGATCGAACGTTACCATCCGGTCCGCTGGTACAACTTGGACCGCGTCAACAATCGGACGCACCGGAAGCTGCTGGTCATCGACGGCCGCGTCGGCTTCACCGGCGGGGTCGGCATCGCCGACACGTGGGACGGCGACGCACAGGACCCGGAGCACTGGCGTGACCTGCACTTCCGTGTGCAGGGGCCGGTCGTGGCCCAGATGCAGGCGGCGTTCATGGACAATTGGGTAAAGACGCGTGCCAAGGTGTTGCACGGCCCGGACTACTTTCCAACGCTGGAGCAGGCCGGGGACAGTTCAGCCCAGATGTTCCGGAGCTCGCCTCGCGGGGGCAGCGAGAGCATGCGTCTCATGTTCCTCCTTTCCATCGCCTGCGCACGGCGGAGCATTCGCGTCGGTAACGCCTACTTCGTCCCCGACGACCTGCTCGTGCAGGCGTTGGTAGATGCGCGTGGGCGTGGGGTGAGCGTGCGGATAATAGTGCCGGGCGTCAACATCGACACGGCATTGGTGCGGCGGGCCTCCCGCGCGCGATTGGGCGGACTGCTGGGGGCCGGGGCGGAGGTGTACGAGTACCAGCCGACGATGTACCACACGAAGCTGCTCGTCGTCGACGACCTGTGGGCCTCGGTCGGATCAACGAACTTTGACAATCGATCCCTGCGACTTAACGACGAAGCCAACCTTAACGTGCGCGATGGGAAGTTTGCAGCGCGCTTGGCGGACGAGTTCGACCGAGACTTGACGCGCAGCCGCCGAGTCACACTACAGGAGTGGCAAAACCGGCCGCTGACGGAAAAGGTCGTGGAGCGCTTGGCGCGTCTGTTTCGCAGTCAGTTATGAACGCGGGCTGGAGAGAGCCGTTTCCCTGCTGCTCGCCCAGTCGACCCTCTGGGCCATGAACGGAAAGGTACTAGGACACACCGTCGGCGGGAATGCGAGAGGTTTACCGGCTTCGAGTCAGTACCGTTGAGCCGCGTTTGTAATTGTCCCGCCGTCGCTTCCGGCTTTACCGGTTCCCTGATTTACCCTTATTCCCGGCTTTCTGTCCACCTGCGTCGCCAGTGAGCGGCGCTCTTTTGCGCTCGCCGCCTCCACACTCCGAGCAAGCGGCGCGAAGTAACACTCAAGAGATTGTGGTTGGCTGACTCGCGGCTTCTAACTTCGCTAGAACCGACTCGAGGACAGTGACTCGATGGCGGATCAATTCGCGATAAGCGCGGGCATCGGTGTGTCGAACTTCTACCGCCGACTTGGCAATCTCTCGCTGCATCAGCATAAGCAGTTCCTGGGTTTCCTCATCCGTGAGTCGAAGAGTTTGTTCGGTCATGGCTGACCTCCAATTTCAAACGGCACCACTAACGTCGAGGATATCGCGACAATGCAATCGTTGGTGGCCGGTGCGACTTCCTGTCGCATCAGATTCCGGTCGGCCAGGCCGACTAACAGATTGATCTAGCCGCCAGTGAGGTCCGTTGCCGGCTTCAATTCGTGCCCGCACTCCGAGCACTTTGCCGGGTTGGCGCGGGTGTCGTAGCCGCAGGCGGGCAATGGCCGGGGCAGCAGCAGCGAGATAGCCGCGAGCGTGTTGAAGAGGATGCGGCGGAAGCGTTTCACCGCCCCGCGATCATCCCTCGCGTTTGTTGCTTGTTCAACCAGTGGCGTCGGCGTGACCATCCTGGCCATGAATCGAGGCAGACGCACGGCGCGGCACAAGGGGCGGGTGTGGTTCATCGCCATCATCGACGGGCCGCACGCAGGCGAGCGGCTGATGCCGGCGAGCGTGGAGGGCGTCTATGAGCCTCTGGCTGTCGCGCAGCGCGTGGAGGTGCAGAGGGGAGTGGTGCGGTTCACTGTAGAGATAGTCGACGTGGAAGCGGCGACGGCGCGCATGACGCTGAGGGCGGAGGGGATTGAAGCAGGGGATCTCCATTGCACGTAATCGCAGCCGCAAGCGTCGAAGTGCGATCCGCATCCATCTCCACCGGGCACGTTGCATAAACGAAACATTCCCTGCTCGGCGTCGTAGAATAAGCATGAGCATTCGCGAACTCGAAGTCTTACCGTCACCAAACGGTTCTAACGGGCGAGATACCGGCGGCCGATTCGCCAAGGGCAACGCCGGCGGCCCAGGCAATCCGTACGCCCGCAAGTCGGCGCAGGTCCGCTCGCTGATGATCGATACTGTCAGTACCGACGACTTGCAGGAGATCATCCGCAAACTGGTCGGAATGGCCAAGGCCGGCGACATCGCGGCGGCGAAGCTGATCCTGGATCGCACCGCCGGCCGGGTCGCCGATCCTGTGGATCCGGATTGGGTGGACATCGAAGGCAGAAAGATTGAAAAGATCAACGAATCTGATCGTAAGGCGGAAATTCGGAAAGCGGAGTGGGAAGCGCAACTGAAAGCAATGTCGTCAGAAGACGGAGACGAGGACGATGATTTCGATGTTGACGAAGACTGAATCCGCTCGTCGTCAGCAAGCGAGCATCGCCGATCAAAGATGCCTCGGTATCAGAAGCCGATACGCTCTTCACCGTGGTCGCTAATCGTTGTCCCAATACCGCGCGAGGTTCGCCGGGCGTCCGTCGCCGATGAGCGGATTCAGAATTCTCGACCAGACCGTGTCCAACTTCCGAGAGTAGCTGTGCGTCCCCGGCGCTGTCGAGCGCCGATAGGCCGGCCGATCGGGCCATTGGCAGAGGCCGCCTCCCGGTCGGTGTGGCCAGCGGTACGCGATGCAACGGCAAACGACCGGCCCGCGACCGACGCCACCGTGTGAACCGCAGACCGTATCGTGCTGGCCCGCACCGAATCGAAATTACCGTCGGGCGATTCTCGAAATCACCCGGCTTTTACGAACGAAAACGCACCGGTGAGAACCGGTGCGTCTGCGTGCGAAATCGCGAATCTACCCCCAAGGGGAGTCGAACCCCTGTTGATCGGCTGAGAACCGATAGTCCTGGGCCACTAGACGATGGGGGCGTCTTGGGCGAGCCATCGTATCAAATCATCGGCTCGACACAAGGTTCCGGCGATGCCGCCGATCGACGTTGAAAAGCGGAAAGCGCGATCCAGAAAATCACGCCTCCGACCAGCAGGCACGCGCCGAGCACCATGCTGATGGACCACTCGTATCCCGCGACGCGTGCAACCGCCGGTTCGACACGCAGCGTCTCCAGCGTGAAGCGCGCCAACCCCTCCATCATCATCATCAGCGCGAAGACCTTGCCCGGCGTCGGACGAAGCGAGAAATACGTCAGCAGCGTCAGGCAGATCAGACCAGCGGCAATGGTGCTGTAGAGCTGGGCAGGGTGCACCGGCGCACTGCGTTGCGATTTGGCGATCGTCGCGAGCGCTTGGTTGGATCGAATGTCGGCCTCGCCGGCCCGATGCGTCAGAAGTGGATTGAGTGGGTTGCTGATGTAGAGATCGGCTGGCGGATCGGGGATGAGCTTCTGATCCAGGTGCGTTTCATACGCGGGCGAATCGTAAGGATAGGTGACTGCAATCGGCAGGTCACACGGCGCGCCAAAGCAGCACCCGTTGAGAAAACAACCGACGCGCCCCAGCCCGAGCCCGATCATCAGGCAGGGCGCGATGATGTCCATTCCGCGCAGGATCGGGATGTTGTGGCGCAGGCCGTACCAGACACACGCCGGCGTTGCGAGCAGTACGCCGCCGTAGTACGTCAGGCCGCCGCTGCGGATATTGATCGCCGACCAGAAGCCCTCGCCAGTGGGGCCGAAGTACTGGTTGAAATTCTCCAGCACATGGCTCAGGCGTGCCCCCGCGACGCCGGCGACGAGCGCGATGATGCCGACATTGACGAAATGTTCCGGATTGAGTCCACACCGGCGCGACAGAAACTTCGCCAGCGAGATCGCCAGCCAGCAGCCGATGACCAGCATCAGCCCGAAGCTGTAGATCGGCAGATCCAGAAACGGAATGCGGAAAAGTTCTCGAAGCATGAGTTTCCTGACAGATGTTAAGGAGAGCCGGCGGGAGTCAGCGCCACGTTGTCGATGAGCCGCGTCGAGCCGACCTTCATCGCAACCAATGCGCGGGCCTCTTGATCGATGCGGTGAATGTCGGCCAGCGTGGCGGCGTCGACGATAGCCGCATATTGAAGGTCGGTCGAAACGCCTTTCGCCGACGAATCATCGTTCAACAAGTCGATCATCGTCGAGCGAAGGACATTCGCATCGCGCTCGCCGGATGAAGCCAGATCCTGAATCGTTCGCAAGGCGCGGGAGATCGACAGTCCGCGTGTCCGCTCTCGAACGGACAAATACTGATTCCGGCTCGACATCGCCATTCCGTCCGGATCGCGCAGCGTCGGGCATCCGACGATCCGGCAGGGCATGTTGAGCGCCGCCACCATCGCCTTCACGACCGCCAGCTGCTGGAAATCTTTCTCGCCGAAACAGGCGATGCTCGGCCGAACGATGTTGAGCAGTTTCGCAACCACTTCGCAGACGCCGGCGAAATGACCGGGCCGATGCCGGCCGTCGAGCAGCGACGTGAGCCCGGGCACATCGAGCACGACTCTTGGTGAAGCGGCGGGATACATCTCCGGGACATCCGGCACAAAGACTAGGTCGACGCCGGCGGAGCGACACAAGTCCAGGTCACGCTCGATCGGCCTGGGGTAACGCGAAAAATCTTCGCCGGGCCCGAACTGTGTCGGGTTCACAAAAATGCTCACGGCGACCTTGCCGGCGAGTTCGCGTGCGCGACGAACCAGCGAAAGGTGACCGGCGTGGAGCGCGCCCATCGTCGGCACGAAGCCGAACTCGGCATAGCTTCCCCGAGCCTCTCGGCATTCGGGAATTGTCGAAACCACTTTCACGGTGGCGAGTTTAGTCGACGCCGGCCATGAAATCATTCGTCTGCCAAAGAGGCGATCACGGACCGGTGCTGCTCGAACGCCGCGGGCATCCCCCGCTGTCGTTCCTTGACAATGCCCTCACGGCGATTACGATCTTTGCCCTTGCTCATCGAGAGACAAGACCCGCGCCATTAGCTCAATTGGCAGAGCAGCTGACTCTTAATCAGCGGGTTGAAGGTTCAAGTCCTTCATGGCGCAGTGTTCGTAACCCTCCACGAATCCGTACCTTCGGGTTCCAGCCGGTCATCGAGAGATCGGCATAATCAATTTAGTCACGCCGTAACTCTTAACCGCGTGGACAGGGCGCCTGTCGCCGGGCGCGTCTGAAGGCCGCTTACGGGGATGGCGTCTTCACATTCAAGTCAGCGCATGAATTGGCCGCAGCGGCTCGGATCGACAATTCGGTTTACGTGGAGTTCGGCGAGCCCAGGCCAGTCACAGTTGACGGCCGCGACGCTCCCGGACAACCGCGGCGATTTCACGCATCAGATCATCCGCGCCGCAAAACCCGACCCGCTGCATCAAGGGGTCATTTGTTGTTTTTCGAGAATATCGAAAAAGAGAAATGACCCCTTTTTCGTCGCGTTGGTGTCCGAACCTGCGTGAGTCTCTCATCCTTTCCCTGTGATGTCCGGCGCGCGATCAGAAAAATGATTGCATGCAACGATTCGTAAATCCCAGGACTGACTACACCTGCGATCAATCCGCTCCTTCCCCGCGCCGCATTTTTGTGCCGACTCGCGCAGCACGCCAGGGAAATGGTGAGTGGGGCGATGCCGCCCCCGGCTTCACGATGTTTTCAGAAGGAGACGGTCATGTCCGACGCAGCCCACCTCGTTCGCACGATTCGCAACGCCACGCCCGATGTCCCTGGCTCTCGCGTCCTCCAACCGGCCGTAGCGCGAGAGGAAGCGAGAGGGAATGAGAGGGATTCTCAAAGGGATGAAGGCGCAGCGATGAGAGATGCGAGCGTAAAGACGAAGAATGACGTTGGAAGGATGAATGAAGATGGAATTGCCCCGACGACATCCCTTTTCACTCCGCCATCTTCCCTCCCCATCAAGCCCCTCACCGCGCGGCAGCAGACCGCCATCAATCTCCTGTCGATGGGCAAGACGGTTGCGGCCACCGCCCGCTCGCTCGGCATCGGCGAGTCGACCCTCCACCGCTGGAAGGCCACCCACCCGCACTTCCGAGCAGAACTCGCGCAGCGACAACACAACCTCTTCGACGCGATGGTCAACAAGCTGCGCATGACCATGAGCAGAGCCGTCGACGAACTGTATTCGCTGATGACCAGCGACAATGCGTTCAAGCGCAAAGAGGTGATGTTCGAGATGCTCAAGCTGCTCAAGCCGCAGAAGTTTCTCGTGCCTGCCGAGCCGATGAGCGTCGAAGGTGTAATCGACGAAACGGTACGCCAGCGGCGCGCCTCGCGCGGCGAAAGCGTCGCGGATGAAATCACCGAAGAGGAGCGCATCTCGGCGATCCCGGCGGAGTGGCGCGCCCAGGGCGAAGAGATCCTCGCCGCAGCCTCGACTTGTCATGCCGAGCCGACGCGTGAAGCCGATGAACGTGCTCGTGAACCCTCTGAGCGTTTACGCGAAGCATCAGACGCGGCCGTTCCAGCCAAACTCGGAAAGCGCAACGACACTGCCACGTCAACCCAGATCGCTCGTGAGCGGGCCAATAGTGACGATTCGAGAGGGGATTCGAGTCATGGTGAATGCAAGGAGTCATCTCGCGGTGACGGTGCGACGACACGCGACAGTAAACTGCCGACGCCCGACGCGACCTGCCAGCCTGGCCAGATCCATCGCGATGGTTCCCAGGATGACGGCGTTGGTGTTCAGGATGGCAATGCGGACGGCGTTCGGGTTCGTCGTTGCGAGTCCGGGAGCACCGGGCCGGATCGAAAGGGCGATGTTCCGACGCGTTCACCGGACCTCATCGGCGGGGACGGGTCGGCTCCTGAGGAAGAAGGCGCGCCGTGAGGCCCGGGCGGTCAAGGCGCGTTCAGCAATTCCATCGCGATCGTTGCCGCGTTCTTCGATGCGCCCGGCCGGTCGATCGTGACCAACATCGATGCGATTTTCGCCTTCTGTGCCGCAAGCTGTTCCGGATGCGAAAGCAGTTCGATCGCGGCATCCGCCACAGCGTCGACCGGGCCGTACCAGGGAATGAACTCGGGTACGATGTGTTTCGACGGATCATCTTTGCCGTCGTTGGCCAGCAGGTTCACGATCGAGTACGTGCGGATCTTCACCACCCAGCGGCCCAGCAGATTCCAGAGTCCACGGCTCGTGTAGTAGACGACGATCATCGGCACGCGATGCGCGGCGATGTGCAGAGTGGCGGTGCCGCTGACGGTGATCGCGAGGTTGCACCGCGGCAGCTGCGCGTCGAAGCCGTTCACCTCGGAAGTGACGAAGTCCATGCCGGCGATCATCCGCTCGATCATGGGCTGCGTGACAGGCGTCGCGGGGATCAGGAACTGGGCGCCGGGAAATCGCGCTTTGATCTTGCGCGCCACCGCGAGTTGTCGCGGCAGGTTCTTCTTCACGATGCCCCGTCGACTGCCGCACGGCAGGGCGATGACCGGGGAAGGGGCCGCAGAAGGGATGACGGAGGAGGGGCGCGCAGAAGGGATGAGGGTGGAGGGATGAGGGATGAAGGACGAGGGGAGAATCGAACCCTTCGTGTGTTCCATCATCCCTCCGCCCTCATCCCTCATCCCTTCTCTTTTGAGTTCGTCAAACAGGGGATGGCCGACGAACGTCGCATTCACGCCGCGCTCGCGCAGGAACGGCTCTTCGAAGGGCATGATGCACGCCACGCGGTCGGCCACTTCGCGGAGTTTCTTCACACGGCCCTCGCGGCTGGCCCAGACCTGCGGCGCGATGTAGTAGAAGACGCTCGTGCCGAACGATTTGGCGAGCCTCGCGAAATACTTGTTCATCGTCCACGAGTCGCAGCAGATGTGCAGGTCCGGCTTCTCCCGCGCATAGAAATCTCGCGTCCAGTTGAGCAGGTTCTTCACCTCGCGTGCACGCCCGAGCGCGGCGAGGCCCATCGCGGCGTTGGAGACGGTGTCGCGGTGGACGGTGGCGCCGGCGTGCCGGAGCATGTCTCCGCCGAGTGCGTGGAACTGAAGATCCGGGTCCATCTCGCGCATCGCCCGCACGAGATTCGCCGCGTGTTGATCGGCGCTGCGCTCGGCGACGGTGATAAAGACTTTCCTGGGCACCGGCCCAATGTAGGGGAGAAACGGCGATCGGGGAATGGTCGCGAAAGCCGTAGGAAGCGAAGGTCCGCGACGATACGAACCGTTCGCGCTCGGCTTTCATCCTCTTCGAAGATCTTTGATTGCTCCGCGGTTCGCGATCATTGCCTCGCCCGCTGGCCATGGACGAGGAACGAAGGTACCTTTGCCGACGAAACCAAAGGATCACCCGAAAATGAAAGACTCCGACGTCATCGTCATCCAGGAACCCAAGCTCAGCGTCGCGGATCAGTTTTATCTGCCGCAGATCGCCAAGGGGCTGGGCACGACGCTCAAGCACGTGTTCAAGACGCTTTCGGGCAACCACAACGTGATCCAGTATCCGGAAGAGCGCCGCGAAGACCTGGCGCCCGAAGACGGCGGCATCGTCGCCAAGACCTATCGCGGCGTGCATCGTCTGAACAAGGACGAGGAAGGCCGCGTGAAGTGCGTCGCGTGCTTCATGTGTTCCACGGCCTGCCCGGCCAAGTGCATTCACATCGAAGCCGGCGAGAGCCCCTGGCAGGACCGCGAGAAGTACCCCATCAAGTTCGATATCGACGAACTCCGCTGCATCTACTGCGGGATGTGCGAAGAGGCCTGTCCGGTGGATGCCATCGAACTTACCAGCCTCTACGACATCGTCGGGCACACGCGCAAAGAGATGATCTTCGACAAGGAAAAGCTGCTGAAGATCTACGACGAAACCTGCGAGAAAGAGCCGATGTAGGCGCGCTGCGCCTTGTTGAACCGCGAGCGGGCTCGCGGGCTGCACGAGGGGCAAAGGCATTTCGAAAACCCATTGGCGCCGGACTATCGCGCGAGCTTCGCCGCGAGTTCGGCCACGTGTTTTCCCTGGAACTTCGCGATCGCGAGCTCGTTGGCGGTGGGGTGACGTTCGCCCTTGGGGCCGGCGATCGTCGTCGCGCCGTACGGCGTGCCGCCGGAGATCTCGTCCATGTTCAGCAGTTCCTTAGCCGAGTACGGCACGCCGCTCACGAGCATGCCCATGTGGAAGAAGAACGTGTGAAGGTGCGTGAGAGTGGTCTCCTGCCCGCCATGCTGCGAGGCAGTGCTCGAGAAGGCGCTGCCGATCTTGCCGATGAGCGCACCGCTGCCCCAGAGGCTGCCGGTGGAGTCGATGAAGGTCTGCATCTGGGCAGTCGGCAGGCCGTAGCGCGTGGGCGTGCCGAGGATGATGGCGTCGGCCCAGGTCAGATCGTTGACACTGGCGAAGGGCAACGTCGAGAACGCTTTCCGCGCTTCGAGCGCGTGCATCTTCTCGAGGACTTCATCAGGGAGTGTCTCCTTCACTTGCAGGAGTTTCGTCTGGGCTCCCGCGGACTTCGCGCCCTCCTCGATGGCATTGGCGAGCTGGTAAACGTGTCCATAGGTGCTGTAGAAAATGACTGCAACTTTCGCGGACATAAATGGCTCCCGCATGTTGAAGATACCGACTGGGCTCCCCTTGCCGGCGACGCGCGCATTATAGCAGCGCGGGCCCGCCGGTGCGGGTTTCCCCGGTGTGCGTCCACCTCGCATCGACGTACGCTATGCGTATCGAACTTAACCGAGGCCCACCATGCATACCCATTCTCATTCGCACTCGAACGATCCCGCCCGCATTCCCGCTCCCCAAGAGGTGAATGCGAACAAGCGGCACACCCGCAACGAACAGATGACCCAGACTTCGCGTGCCGTTGGCCCCGGCGCCGGCATTCATCGCGGCGACCGACGCGACACGCACCCGTCATTCTCGACCGGCAAGGGCGGACGCGGATCGACCGCGGGCAAGGCGCGCGATGGCGGTCGGTCCGGCCCGCTTGGGAAATCGGGTCGCAAGAGCGGTCCGCAGTCGGGCGATACCGAATAGGGTCCAGCGACACCCGCGCAATTCGGATGACGCCGAGAATGGGTTCAGCCCCACACCGGGTACCAACTGCCGAATTCGCCGACGTGATGGCCGCCCGATCGAAGGCGGCCTATCGTGTCAGCGTGCCGTCCATGGATGCAGCGATCGACGAAGAAGTACCCACCCCCAGCCGCCGATCCCTCCTGCGAGCCCTCTCGCACCGTAACTACCGATTGTTCTTCATCGGCAACGGGCTGTCGCTCGTCGGTACCTGGATGACGAACATCGCGATGGCGTGGCTCATCTATCGCATCAGCGGCGGCGAAGGCTCGGCGGTGGCGTCCGTCTGGCTCGGCTACGTCGCCTTCGCGTCGCAGGCACCAACGTTCCTGCTGAGTTCGCTGTGCGGCGTGTTTGTCGATCGGCACAATCGCCGGACGATCCTCGTCTGGACGCAGATTTTCTCGATGCTTCAGAGCGGCGCGCTTGCCGTTATCGCGTTCGCAGGTTTCGAATCGCATTTCGCGATCATGTGTCTTGCACTGGTCCAGGGACTCATCAACGCGATGGACATCCCGGCGCGGCAGTCGTTCGTCGTGGAAATGATCGAGGACCGCGCCGATGTGTCGAATGCGATCGCGATGAACTCGATGATGTTCAACCTGGCGCGGCTTGTGGGGCCGGCGATGGGCGGTCTCATCATCGCGGCGAGCAGCGAAGGCGTCTGCTTTGCGATCGACGCGGTGAGTTACGCCGCCGTGATCTTCTCGCTGTTGCTCATGCGGATCAAGCCGCATGTTCTTCCGCAAAAGCACCCGCCCGTTCTGGAGAGTCTGCGCGAGGGATTCCGGTATGTGTTCGGCTTCGCGCCGACGCGGTGGCTGATCCTGTACTTGTCGGTCGCATCGTTTGTCGGCGCATCGCTGCCGACGCTGCTGCCGCTCATCGCCGATCGGCTGTCGCACGGGAATGGCGCAAGGATGCTCGGGGTCATGTCTTCGTGCATTGGGCTGGGCGCGCTCTTTGGCGCCGTCTATCTCGCATCCCGGCAGACGGTCGTCGGACTCGGCCGGATCATCTGGCAATGCGGGCTCGCCTACGCGGTGTCGCTCGCGTTGTTCGGACTTGCGCCGTCGCTGATATTGGCCATGGCACTGCTGATGGTGGTCGGCGCCTCGTTCATGGTGCTTTTCGCCGGCTCTAACACGATGTTGCAGTCGATGGTCGATGATCACATGCGCGGCCGGCTGATGAGCTTTTTCTCGATGGCGGTGATGGGCACCGCGCCGTTCGGCGCGGTGGCTGCTGGGTGGGCGGCGGCACATTTCTCGACGCGCACCACGCTCATGTTCGCCGCCGCCGCCATCGCGGCGATGGCGGTCTTATTCATGAGGCAACTGCCGGACCTGCGCAAGCTCATCCGACCCGTTTACGTGAACAAGGGGATTATCCCCGAAGTGGCGGACGGGATCAGCGCGACCGCCGTTGCCAAGGGTGAAGGCGGAACCGTCGCGTAAGCAACGACCGCGACACCTCGTTCATCCACTGGGCGCTCCGGCGTTTAGTTCGATCCTCGGCGAGCCGTCCATGCTGTTTGGCGTTCGACGAAGTTTGTTGACGCCGAGGGGTCGCGATACAACCTCGACCACATGGTTGCGTCGCTGCTCCTGAACATTCTTGCGCCGATACTGCTCATGGTCGGGCTTGGCGCGCTGGTTCGGCGGAAGTTCAAGATCCATGTCGACACGCTGAGCAAGGTGAACATCTACCTGTTCACCCCGGCGTTCATTTTCGATCGCGTGAGCCGAAGCGAACTCCGCTCCAGCGATATGGCGGGCATCGCGTCCGTCACGACGATCACTGTAATTTCACTCGGGTTGCTGGTGTGGGGCATCGGACGGGTCCGTCACCTCGCGCGTCGACGTCTTGCCGCGCTGGCGATGGCTGCGATGTTCTACAACAGCGGGAACTTCGGCCTGCCTCTGGCAGAACTCGCGTACCCGCACATCGAAAACGGGGGAATGAGGGACGGCGCGGCGGTACAGACATTTGTCGTGCTCACGCAAAACGTGCTCACCTTCACGCTCGGATTGACCATCGCCGCCGGCGCGCATGCGCATTCGCCGTTTCACATCGCGAAAAAGATGCTCAGCTTGCCGGTACTCTACACGCTCACCGCCGCGCTGGTCGGCCGGCACTTCTTCGGGCCGGAAAGCGGCCGACACATGCCGCAGCTGATCAGCAGCGTGAGCAAATATCTCGGCGACGGGCTTGTGCCGATCGCGCTCATCACGCTCGGGGCGCAGTTGGCGAGCAGTGCGCGGTGGCCACATTGGAAAGACGTCAGCTTCGCGATCTTCATGCGACTGCTGATGGGCCCGGTGGTGATGGCGGCGCTGCTGTTCTTCTTTCACTCGACATTGACAGGCACGTGGCTCGATCTCTGGCCATGGCCTGCAGAATCCCTGATTCTCACTGCGGGCGTGCCCAGCGCGATCAATACGCTCCTGCTCGTGCTGGAATTGGATGGCGACGCCGAACTCACCGCCGACTGCGTCTTCTGGACGACGATTGCGTCTTCCGGCACGGTGCTGGTACTGCTGGCAATCCTTCGTGCCTGTTTTGCGGCTGGCGGCGCGTGACGCCTCTCAGTCGCCGATGCCCGAGCCACTTGGCGCCTGATCGACGACGCGTGTTCCTCAGCGTGAGCTGCCGCTCCCAGGTGCCGGCAAAACTCTCTCCATCCGGTGACACCTTCACCACGAGCACGCCTTCGCCGTGTGGGTAGTGCCATGAAAATCGGCAGATTAGCATTTCGGCGCTGCTGATCTCGAATGCATCAAGCGATCCTTTGTACGCGTCGGCCCCTTCGTGGACGGTTTAGGTGCCTATCTGCTTCCCGGCTTCGAGCAAAAAAGTTGTCAGGCACGGCACCGGCACCTCATCATCAACGACAGTGCAGCGGAAGGTGCCAAGCAACACTACGGAGATGGGCTCGGTGGCGGGCGTGGTGCTCGGCATCGTCGCCGGCGGATTTGCCGTTGCGAGGCTGAAGCCGATGCAGAGCGCGGACAACGCGATCACGGCGGTCCACAGTTTCACCTGTCATCTTTCCAGCAGGCGGGCGTCCGATCGCATGATGTCTCTTTTCATAAGTGTTCGACGCAAAAACGCAATCCACAAGTAGTCAAACAGAACTAGATTTGCAGGCCGAGGCGGTCAGCGGAAGCCCGCCTCGCTGCCCGAGTCTGTGTCGGGCCCACTTCACGGTCGTTGCGGAGGACATGATGCGCATTGGTTTTCGACGCCACGGGTTCACGTTGGTTGAGTTGCTGGTGGTCATCGGCATCATCGCTATCCTCATCAGCGTGCTCGTTCCCACTCTGGCCAAGGCCCGGGAGCAGGCGCGCTCGGTGCAGTGTCTCAGCAACATTCGCCAGATCGCGACCGCGGTCATGATGTTTTCGGCAGAGCACAACGGCTGGATGCCGGGCAACGGCGGCTTCGCGATTCATCGGTTTGACCCGGGCCAGAACTTTCCAGGCATGGTCGATGCCGATCCGCAAATCACACAGCCTGCGGACTGGATCAGCTGGCAGCGATCGATCGATCCGTTCAACAACAATCGTCCGTCAGTTCCCGTGCAGAACATCACGTATTCCTCGCTGACAAAATATATGGGGGCCAAATACGTGTTCACCTCTGACGCCAACGAGGCGAACACCGTAAACCCGAAGCTGGAAGCGATTTTCAGATGCCCGTCGGACACGTTGGAAAATCGCTTTTCGCCTGGAGATTCCTCGCACGGCGCCTATCGCTACAGCTACGCGATGAATGAGCTTTACACGGTCCCCGTCACCACGGCTTCCAACCAGACCAACCAGTCGCTCACGTTCGTCAGGGGGCAGCGCATCGACGGAAAGTTCACGGGGAAGGCGAGCTCCATCCGCAACGCGGCAGAAAAGATCCTGATTGTCTGTGAGGATGAGAAGGCGCTGAATGACGGATGCTACTCGCCGAACCCCTGGAGCTGGATCGATCCCAATGCGACGCTCCCCATCGATGTCGTCGCCGCACGTCACATGCTGAAATGGAAGAAGTCCAAGAGCCTGTTCAACCGCAACGAAAAGTACGAAGACTGCGTCGGTAACGTCGGGTTCGCCGACGGCCATGCCGGCAATTTCGGTCGCAAAGACGCGCTTCGGAGCCGATATACCGGCAACCCCAATCCGGATCCTCCGACGAACTACGGGTTCTGAGCGTTCCCTCGCCGCGGCTGATAACGCGCCGATGTGAACTTAATGCGCATGTGCCGATCGCTGCCGCATATCACGTCCTTTGTTGCGGCGAAACCGGGCTTTCGCAGCGGTTCGCCCGTTCCAGAGGTGATGGATCGCTGTCAACCGGTCGATGCAAGTCGGGAAAAGAGTGGCGGCGGGCTCTGACGGTCGAAACCGGCGAGGCCGCTCCTTCGCACATCCGGCGCCGCAACGACCATGTCCAACACCGAACTAGCCCTCGATCAACCCGGTCTTCAAGAAAGCCATGCGGATCTGGCCAGGCTTGGCGCCCGGCTGCGCGACACGCTCGACACGATTCGGGAAGCAGTTTTCCAGATCGATGTCGATCGTCGCTGCATCTTTCTCAACGCCGCCTGGAGTGAAATCAGCGGGCAGTGCATTTCTGAGTCGCTCGGCGAACGGATCGAGTCGTTCTTCTGGGTCGAGGACCAAGCCACCGTCCGAAATCTGCTGCAACGAATACTGGACGGTGAAACCCAGAACTATTCGGCTGAACTGCGACTCACCCGCCGTGACGGCACGTTTACCTGGATCGAACTCCGGGCGCGCGTCGTCACCGACGAACTGGGACATGTGATCGGACTCAGCGGAACGATCCTCAACATCAATGAGCGGCGCCATACCGAGATGCGCCTCCGCGAAAGCGAATCGCTGTTCCGTACCGCGTTTGATCTGAGTCCCAACGGAATCGCCATCTATGCGACCGACGGAAAGCTCACACAGTGCAACGTCGCGATGAGCGAACTGCTGGGCTACTCCGTGGGCCAACTCATGACGATGGACTTTCTGATCGTTGTGAACCCCGACGATATCTCTCAAGCACGCAAGGCCATCCGCCGGGCGCAATCCGGGAAGGTTACCCGCGGCATAGAGCTTCGGTGCAAGAACCGCGAAGGCCAGATGATCTGGGTCGAGCTTTCCGCATCGCTGCTGGATTCCGATCCTGGAAAGGGGCTCGTCCTCTTACAGCTTCAGGATCTTTCCGACCGAAAGCAGGCGGAGACTGAGCTGCAATCGCAAAATCAGATTCTGTTCCACGCCAAAGGAATGCTGGAAGCGCAAAAGACGGAGCTGGATCAGCAGGCGGAGCAGCTTCAACTGGCCCGTCAGATTGCCGAGGATGCGAATCGCGGCAAGACCGAGTTCCTGGTGAATCTCAGCCACGAGATCCGCACACCGATGGCCACGATCATCGGCTTCAGTGAACTGCTGCTGGGCAAAACGCAGACAGAGCAACTTCGTATCGACTGCGTCGAGGCGATCCGTCGAAGCGGACAGCATCTGCTCCACATCGTCGATGACATCCTCGACATTGCACGGATCGAATCGGGTCGTCTGCAGCTGGAGTTTTCCGATGTGCAGATCACCACCATTGTTGAAGACGTGTTGACCCTGCTGCGGATGCAGGCAATGGAGAAAAACATCCAGCTCAACTGCGAGTTCGCCGGCGAGATCCCGCCGCAGATCCGCAGCGATTCAGTGCGTCTCAAGCAAATCCTCTTGAATCTTCTGGGCAACGCCATCAAGTTCACGCACGAAGGTTCAGTGAAGATCCTGGTCGACATGAGCCAACCCAGCGCCTCGAACGGGCGGCGATATCTCCGGCTGATCGTTTCGGATACGGGCATCGGCATGTCACCTTCACACCGCGCAAGGCTGTTCCACGCATTTGAGCAGGGGAATGCGGAGCAGGCGCGCAAGTATGGCGGGGTCGGCCTGGGCCTGGTGATTACGCGACGGCTGGTGGAAATGCTTGGAGGCACAATCGAAGTGACGAGCCAGGAAGGGGTGGGCACCACGTTTGTCGTAACCCTCGACGTAGAAACGGCCCGCGCTGATGACGCCGGGGCCATCGGCAAGCGTATCGACCTCCCACCCCGGCCCAATGCCGACGAGGATTACCCGCCCCTGGCTGGACGCGTGCTGGTCGCTGAGGACGCGAAGGACAATCAGCGGCTGATCTCGTTCATTCTGCGCCGCTGCGGCCTCGATGTGGAGATTGCCGATAACGGCGCGCTCGCCGTCGTGGCGATCGAGTCCGCGATCGCGGCAAATACTCCATTTGATCTCGTGCTGATGGATATGAACATGCCAGAAATGGATGGTTTTGCGGCCACGCGAGCTATACGTGAGATGAATCTGAGCGTACCCGTCGTTGCGCTTACAGCGCGGGCGATCGATGGCGATCGTGAGCGCTGCATCGCAGCCGGCTGCAACGAATACCTTTCCAAGCCGGTCGACCGCCGCGCATTGATCAAGCTCCTTTCCCGTCTCCTGCCTGCCAGCGCATCGACCACCGGATCGACAAGTGCTGCGACTCCGGAGAGCAGGATTGTTTCGCGGCTGGCAGACGATCAAATGATGTGCGAGATCCTCCGGCAGTACATCGCAGAAATGCCCAACACCGTCACCAGGCTGGTGACTTCGCTCGCTGTGAACGATCTTAAGGCCGTGCACGCCGTGATGCACGAACTCAAAGGATCGGCGGGCGGATACGGTTTCGACGAGATCACGGCGCTTGCCAGCGCCGCGGAGGCCAGCATTCGCCTTGGTGCCGATCGTCATTACTGTGAAAAATCGGTGCTTGATGTCATCAAGCTGATGCGCCGCGTGGTCGGCTATGACGTCAGCCAGGAGGCCGCATGAATTCGAGCGTATTAATCATCGACGACAGTGCCGCCGTGCATCGACTGGTCGAGGTGTGGCTGCGCGCATTGAACGTCGAGTTTCATACTGCATTCGATGCCGAGGCAGGCATCGAAAAGGCACGCGCCGTCCGGCCGGATGTCATCCTCCTCGACCTGAACCTCAAAGAGGGCAACGGGCTGGACCTTTGCCGGCGAATCAAGAGCGATCCGCTCATCTCGACGACGCCGGTCATTTTTCTAACCGCCGAAACGCGCGTTGAAGAGAAGGTCAAGGCGCTCGACCTTGGCGGACTTGATTACATCGTGAAGCCGTTTCATCCCGCGGAGTTCCAGGCGCGCATTCGCGTCGCCCTGCGAACGAAATACCTGCTCGATCTACTTTCGGATCGGGCGCGCATTGACGGCCTGACTGGACTCCATAACCGTGCGCTTTTCGACGAACGCCTTGAAGCCGAGCTTTCTCAGGCGCGTCGCTACGGCGGACAGCTTTCGTGCATGATGATGGACATCGATCATTTCAAGAAGGTGAACGACACGTACGGCCACATCGTTGGAGATGAAGTGCTGCGGCACGTCGCGTCGACGCTGTCGCGCCGATGTCGGCGTGAAGACATCGTCTGTCGCTATGGCGGCGAAGAGTTCGCGGTATTGACCCCGAATGTCGGCCTGAACGGCGCGATTACGCTTGCCGAGGACATTCGCCAGCTCATCGGATCGCTTGAGCTCCGAAGTGCCGGGCAGACGATCAGCGTGACGTGCAGTTTCGGCGTCGCGGAGTTCGGCGTCGACCAGACCATCCCGCTCGCCGAGCGCGCCGACGAGGCGCTCTACTTCGCCAAACACAGCGGTCGCAACCGAGTCTGCCCCGAGCAGCGGTTTCGCGAGATGCCCGCCCGCGTCGGATGATCATTTCTCTCTTGATTCTGTGCTGTTCCGCATTGCGGCATAAGTTCGCAATGTGACGAATGGCATTGCACATGCATTTCTGCGCGAGTCTCCATCTCGTGCCTGTTGTCGATTGCGTAGCATTACGGTACGTCGCTTGTGCAACGGCGATCTTCACTGGTGCGTGATCTGTTGGCGTGAGCGCGTCGCCGGGATCATTCCGGTACGACCGCGTCGGCTTCGATTTCGATCAATGCGGCGTCGTCGATCAGTTTGGCCACACCCAGCAGCGTCGTGGCCGGGCGGATCTCGCCGAAGATGTTGCCATGGACCTTGGCGATCGCTTCCCACTTCTCAATCTGGGTCGTGTAGATGCGGGTTCGGATCACGTGTCGGACATCCGAGCCAAGTGCATGAAGGGCGGCGAGGATGATATCGAGCGAGCGGCGCGTCTGTTCGCCGATGTCGGGCGAATAGGTGCCGTCCGCGTTGATTCCGACCGTTCCGGTGACCGCGATGAGGTTGCCGCTGCGGACCGCCCGTGAGTAGCCCATCAGCGGTTCCCACTTCGAGCCCGTGCTGACACAAGTGCGGCCGAATCGTTCCTGCGAGGTGAGATTGATTGGATTGTTCACGCCCTATTTGTATTCGAAACCGGCCGGAAGCCGATCGGATTCTGAGATTTTTCTTCCAGGCTTGCGGGTGACTCCGGTCGCGAAATCGGCGGCGACGCCGACATCTAAATGAACTCAACGCGCGAAATGGTTCGTGGAGCGTCTAAAGGATTCATTGCCCAGGTTCACCGGAATTCGTAAAGTTCATTTTTTCGCGAAATCCGGCGACAAGGAATGAAATGAGCGAGCAGGAGAAAACGCGTCGGGTGTTGAACGTCGGTGGCCACTCCAGGGAGATCGCGCTGCCGCCTCAATTCGCGTCATTCGAGCATCTGATGCTGGACATCGATCCCGCCACGTCGCCGGATATCTGCTGTGATGCGCGGTTGCTCGGCACACTCGAGATCGGGCAGTTTGACGCCATCTACTGTTCCCACAACCTCGAGCATTATTACCGCCACGATGTGCGCGACGTGCTTTCCGGATTCCTCCACGTGTTGAAGGAAGGCGGCTTCGTATACGCGATCGTTCCCGACGTCATGGAACTGATGACCGTTACCGTTCAGAATGGTTTGGACATCGATGATGTGCTGTATCAATCCGCGGCGGGCCCGATCATGGTGCAGGATGTGCTTTACGGTTACAGCGTAGAAATCGAGCGGCGCGGTGCCGACTTCTTCGCGCACAAGACTGCCTTCTCGAAGAAGTCTTTGTCGGCGGCATTCAAGCGAGCGGGGTTCTCGATCGTTTACAGCAAGGCCGAGAACCTGGAGGTCACCTCGATCGCGTTCAAGGGCAAGCCAGATCCAGAGAGCCTGGCGCTCTTCCAGCTGCAGCCGCAAAAATGATTTCGCCGACCGCACATACTTTTAGAAAAGAAGGGGTGGCGATTTGAATCGCCACCCCTCACCGTTTTGAGAACACGACGTCTCAGTGAGCCGAATCAGTCTTGATCCGCATGCCGAAGAAGCTTCGGTAGATGAATGTGCAGGCGATCACGAAGAACACCGCTGCCAGGATGTGACGAAGGTTGCTGTTGCCCGAATGGGTGAGCTGGAGGGCCAGTTCGACCGCGAGCAACCCGAACAGCGTGCTGAACTTGATGATCGGGTTCAGCGCCACGGAACTGGTGTCCTTGAAGGGATCGCCAACGGTGTCGCCGACGACGGTCGCATCATGCAGCGGGGTGCCTTTCTGGCGAAGCTCGGTCTCGACGATCTTCTTGGCGTTGTCCCAGGCGCCGCCGGCGTTGGCCATGAAGATCGCCTGGAACAGGCCGACCACCGACACGCCGATCAGGAACCCGATGAAGAAGTATTCCTCGATGAACGCGGTTGCCAGCGTCATGAAGAAAACCGTCAGGAAGATGTTGAACATGCCTTTCTGGGCATAGATCGTGCAGATCTCGACGACCTTCTTGCTGTCTTCGGTGCTGGCCTTGGTTGCGCCATCAAGCTTCATGTTCTTCTTGATGAACTCGACCGCGCGGTAGGCGCCGGTGATGACGGCCTGACAGCTCGCGCCGCTGAACCAGTAGATGACGCCCGCACCGAGGATCATGCCCAGCAGGAAGGGGGCGTGCATGATCGACAGTTTCGATACGGCGTCCGCGGCCGCAACGGTGAGTGTGTTGGTGCCCGCGATTTTCTCCAGTCCGTTGGTGAGCACCATGATCAGCGAGAAAATCATCGTGGTGGAACCGACGACTGCGGTTCCAATCAACACCGGCTTGGCGGTCGCCTTGAAGGTGTTGCCGGCCCCGTCGTTTTCTTCGAGCAGTTGTTTTGCCTGCGCGAAGTCGGCGTCGATGTTATAGTTGGTCTTGAGTTCCTGTTTGATGTTGGGGATTTCTTCGATCAGCGAGAGTTCGTAGATCGATTGGGCGTTGTCGGTCACCGGGCCATAGCTGTCGACGGCGATGGTGACCGGGCCCATGCCCAAGAAGCCGAACGCGACGAGACCGAAGGCGAAGATTGCCTCGGCCGGCATGATCGAACCGATGCCGTTGCTGCCCGGACCCGTTCCGCCGATCTGGCTGATGCCATAGGCGATCGCCATCAGGCCGGTGATCGTGACGCCGCCGACCCAGTAGGCCGAGAAGTTGCCGGCAGTGAGACCCGAGAGGATGTTGAGCGAAGCGCCGCCTTCACGAGACGCGGTGACGACTTCTCGAACGTGGCGGGAGTGAACCGAGGTGAACCACTTGGTCACTTCGGGGATGACCGCACCGGCGAGCGTGCCGCAGGTGATGATCGTCGCGAGCTTCCACCACAGCGTGTGGTTGCCGGCCAGATCAGGAACGAGCAGGTACGACGCGATATAGGTGGCGATGATGGAGAGGAAAGACGCGACCCAGACGAGGCTGGTCAGCGGGATTTCGTAGTTGAAGCTTCGCTTGCCGCCAAAGGTCGGCTTGGCGAAAAGGAACTCGTTGACGAAGTAAGCGGCGCCCGACGTCACCACCATGAGCAGTCGCATGACAAAGATCCAGACGAGAAGCTTGACCTGGATTTCCGGCGACGGGACCGCAAGCAGGATGAAGCTGATGAGCGCGACACCCGTGACGCCGTAGGTTTCGAAGCCATCGGCTGATGGTCCGACCGAGTCGCCGGCGTTGTCACCGACGCAGTCGGCAATGACGCCTGGGTTACGTGCATCGTCTTCCTTGATCTTGAAGACGATCTTCATGAGATCAGAACCGATGTCGGCGATCTTGGTGAAGATTCCGCCCGCCACGCGAAGGGCCGCAGCGCCCAGCGATTCGCCGATGGCGAAACCGATGAAGCAAGGGCCGGCAAGGTCGCCGGGGATGAAGAGGATGATGCAGAGCATGATCAGCAGTTCGACGCTGATCAGGACCATGCCGATCGACATACCGGCCTTGAGCGGAATCGCGTAGCACGGATAGCCAAAGCCCTTGAGCGAGGCGAAGGCGGTGCGGCTGTTGGCGAACGTGTTCACCCGGATGCCGAACCATGCCACCGACGCCGAGCCGATGATGCCGACGACGCTGAATGCCAGAATCACCAGCACCCGATCGAGCGGCATGCCGGTATTCTCGAGATTGCCCGGCAGTGGATAGTGGGCCAGGAACTTGAAGTAGACGAAGATCGCACTTCCGATAAAGAGCCACAAGAGGGCGAGGAACTTCCCTTGTGTGAAGAGGTAGGTCTTGCACGTAGCATAAATCAGCTCGGATACGTCGAGCATCGACTTATGCGCCGGCATTGCCTTGAGCTGCGTGTAGATCACCAGGCCAAACAACAGGCCCAGCGCGCACACGACAAGTCCGGAGAGCAAAAGGGTGTGGCCGCTCATTCCGAAGAAAGCGACCTGTGAGGAATCTCTGATCTGAGAAGGAATGACCAGACTCGATTCACTCCCGAACGCGTTGGCAGAAAAAAGAGTCGTAAAAAGAACTGCGGCGAGCGGTAGGGCTTGCCGGATGAGGTTAGGTACACGCATAAGGGTGTGATCTCCCTGAATTGACTTGTGTACGGACGTGAGAGCTGACGGGGCTTGCGTGCCGTACGGGGTATTGTTCTCTCCGCGGTGCGAATGATACCGATGAGCCCATCGGACTCAATGAACCGGTGGGTCTGATGCGACAACTATTCCGCGTGTATCATTATCGACCAGCGGCAAGGCGCGCGTGCAACAGTTCGTCAGGAAACCGCACGCTTCTTGACAACCAGCATGGCACGTAAATGACGGATCTGCCCGTTGTGGTACACGTCGTGGCTTGCGACGCCATGCAATAAGCGAAGGGTCCGTCCCTCGCTCAGTTTCGACTCGGACAGCGACTTCACCTGCTCGATCAGCGTTTGCTGCAGCTCGCGCAGATAGGAGATGATCGCCTTCCATTCCGATTCCGAGGCAGGCGAAATCTGCCGGGGCCAGTTCGCGCCTGGGTATCGGAACTTGAGCGACTTGTCGCCGGTAATGCGCCGGATGGCGACGTATTTCCAAAACGCGGCGTGATGCGCCTGTTGGTAGATCGTCTTGAGCGCTGGGAGTTTGCTTCCCGCGAGCCTGTAATCGGACTTACGCAGCGCCGTGAGCAGGTTGCCGCCGTACCAGCCCGCACCGTCGAAGTTGCATCTGATGAGATCGAGCAAAACGTCTCGCGCGGTCATGGTCCTCTCTCCTCACCGCTGGGGCATTTCCACTACCCGTGCAGCGTCTGCTGGACAAACTTCACATCGTCGGCACTCAAATACCGGCCCGCAGCGCCCGCGTTCGCGCTCGCCTGGCGATCGTTGCGGAAGCCGGGGATGACGCAGCACACATTCGGCATCGCCAGGACGTAGTTGAGCGCCATTCCAACCAGATCCTTGGTCTCCTTGCCAAAGCGAGCCTTGAGCTTCTCGATCTTCGGCTCGAGCTTGGCGAGGTTCTCGGAGCCAAAGCCCTTGTTGCCTTTGCGGATGTCGCCGCTCTCGAATGAAGGGGGCGCCTTGGGATCGTATTTGCCAAGCAGCAATCCTTGCGCGAGCGGGCTGAACGCCACGAAACTGAGCTTGTGCTCGACCATCAACTTCGGAAGCATGTTGCCCGGACGGATGAACTTGTCGTCCATCGCGTGCGCCCAGCTCTGCAGCACGACCGGCTTCACGACAGGGATCGTCTTGGCGAAATCGCCCTCGCTATACGCACTCTGGCCGATATGACGGATCTTGCCCTCCTTCTTGAGCGCGTGAACCGTCTCCGCCGCCTCCGGGAGGAACTTGTCCTTCTCGCCGAAGCTGCCGTGATGGAGGTAGTAGATGTCGATGTAGTCGCGCTTGAGGTTTTTGAGCGACTGTTCGCACTGGTGGCGGATGTGGAGCTTGTCGAAGGCGTGCTCGGCCGTGCCGGGGAAGTGGCCGACCTTGGTGGCGATGATCTGGTCGGTCGTTTTCACGCCCAGTCGATCGAAGCAGCGGGCGAGCATGCGTTCCGCCCGGCCGTTGCCGTAGACGTCGGCGTTGTCCCAGTGGTTGACGCCGGCATCGAGGCCCACCTTGATGGCGGAGGTGATTTCGTCCTCGTTGACGTTCGCCCAGCCGTTGGGGTTGCCGTCGACAAAGTTCAGGCCGCCCATGGTCCAGCAGCCGAAGGAGATTTCAGAGACTTTGAGTTCGGTGGTTCCGACTTGTCGGTAGTTCATAGCCGTAAGGTTTACCACGAAGCCGCAGAGGGACGAAGAATCCTTGCGCGGCGGCGAACGCCGATTCGCAAACTGGCGAAGAATTCTGTTGGTCGGCCTGGAGTTGGTCGGCAGAATGTATCGGGAAGGATCAAGACGCATCTGGCGCGGAGGATCCGTGACTGAACGAGCCGATCAAGCTGTCGTCGAACCGCCCGTCGTCCCCGTCGAGCCTGCGAAGAAGACGAGGCCGCGGCCGAGCACGCGCGTGAAGACGTTACCGCCGCACGCGGTGATCCTCCACAACGATCCTGTGAATGGGATGGACTACGTCGTCGGCGTGTTGATGAAGGTGTTCAAGTACAACGCCCTGCGCTGCATCCGCCTGATGCTGGTCGCGCATTTTCGCGGCCGAGTGATCGTCTGGTCGGGTTCGCTGGAGGTCGCCGAGTTGAAGGCGGAGCAGATTCGATCCGCCGGGCCGGACCCGCGGGCGATGACGCGCGGAGCACAGCGGCTGAAAGTATCGGTTGAAAAGCTGCCTTGAGCCGTTGATCTGCAAGAATCTGTGTTCGAATGGACGTGAGCCTCACCAGAGACGGCCGTCCTGCGCGATTGGTCAGGCAAACGAAGACGCGAGGCCGGTGAAGGCCTCGCGTTTCTATGTTTGAGAGTCCAATTCGAATTGCAATCAGCCCACGCCTATTTCGAGCCGGACGTAGTCGACGAGCGTGACGCCTGCCTTCTGGAGCATGGCATTAACGCTGCCACTGAACTTCTCACCGTTGATGAAGTCCTGCTCGCCCAGCACGCGCTCTTTGAAGAATGCATTGAGCTTTCCATCGGCGATCTTCTCGGCGATGTTCTGGGGCTTGCCGGTCGCTTTCGCGGCTTCGACGGCGAGTTCCTTTTCCTTGGCGACGAGATCGGCCGGCACGGCGTCGCGTGTCAGACCCAGCGCCATCGGCTTGAATGCGGTGATGTGCATGGCGAGATCATTGACCATCTCATCCGTCACATTGCCGCTGGCGCTGACCAGCACGCCGATCTTCCCGGTGACCGAGTAGAGGTACGTGCCGACCTTGCCGGCGGGGTTAGAGAGCACCTTGCTGCGGCCGAGCGTGACGTTTTCGCCGGTCGCTTGTGCGACGGAGACGAGCGTGTCCTTGATGCCGGCCTCGTTGGCAAGATCGGCCTTCGGGTTTGCGAGCAGTGTCTCGGCGGCCTGCTTGAGAACTTTCTGGATCGAGTCTGAACGTGCAGTGAAGTCGGTGTTGCAGAGCACTTCGACAACGGCGCCGGTCTTGCCGTCGGCACTCTTGGCGACGTAAACGCGGCCTTCGGTGGCGGCGCGAGCGGCGACGCTCGACTTCACGCCCTTCTTGCGAAGCGCTTCGAGCGCGGCGTTGATGTCGCCGTTGGCTTCGACGAGCGTCGCCTTGCATTCGTTCATGCCCAGCCCGGTGCGCTGGCGGAGTTCATTGACAAGTTGTGCGGTAATGGCGGCCATAGTTGCCTCGTAGCAAATCAGATCGAAAGAGAGAACAGCCACAGAGACGCAGAGAACACAGAGCGTTCAGAGAGGTCAAATCCAAGGTGATTCCCTCTGTGCTCTCTGTGTCTCTGTGGCTTTAAACAGAGACGATTCGAGTTAGGCGGTCGGCGCGGCGGCTTCCGCCGGTGCGTCGGCTGCGGCGGCGGCGGGCGTTTCGCCGGCCGGTGCGGCCGGGGCGCCTTCGCCGGTGTCGGCCTTGAAGCGGGCGCGGCTGCTGCCGCCGCGGCGCGGTCCGCCTTCGCCGGCTTCCTTCTGCGCGGCGACGGCGCGGCCTTGCTTGCCTTCGATCGCCGAATCGCACAGTTCCCGGACGACGATCTCGATGGCGCGCATCGCGTCGTCGTTACCCGGGATCGGGAGATCCACGAGATCCGGATCGCTGTCGGTATCGATGAGGGCAATCGTCTTCACGCCCATCTTCTTGGCTTCCTTGATCGCGATGTGCTCACGACGCGTGTCGATGATGAACATCAGGCCCGGCAGGCGTTCCATCTTGCGGATGCCCGAGAGGTTGGTGTTGATCTTGGTACGCTCGCGGCCAAGGGTGGCCTTCATTTTCTTCGAATAGGTGTCGATCGAGCCGTCCGCCCAGAGCTTGTCGAGCTGGTCGAGGCGCTTGAGGCGGTCGCGGATCGTGCGGAAGTTCGTCAGCGTGCCGCCGAGCCAGCGCTCGGTGACCGAGTGCATCCCCGCGCGGGCGGCCTGTTCCTCGACGGTGGTGCGCGCCTGGCGCTTGGTGCCGACGAAGAGCACGTCCTTGCCTTGCGCGACGGTGTTGGTGACGAGCTTCTTCGCGAGGAAGAGGCCGCGCACCGTCTGGCGGACGTCGATGATGTGGACGTTGCCGCGCTTGCCGTGGATGTACTGGCCCATTTTCGGGTTCCAGCGGGAAGCGGGGTGACCGAAGTGGATGCCGGCATCCACCAGGTTTTTGACGAGTTCAGCTTGCGCTGAAGCAGTGTTGGACATCGAAAACTCCTGTCCCGAAAAACGGGACGCGTACAGCCTCGACGGAGCCCGAAAAACCGGCGATCCGCAGAGACCAGCCCGAAGTCCGCTCACCGCCAAGTGAGAGGGACCCAGATGCCAAAGACATCGCGGGCTTTTGCCTTGAAGAAGAGAGGTTGACGCGCGGCCGGTTCGCGGAGGCAAACAGCCGGCCCGGGTTCTTGGCGAAACCGGGGTAGGAAATGTATCCGAAATCGGCAGGGCGGGCAAGGAAGCCCAGATCCTTGCCTTCTGCGGAGTCCCGTGGCGGTATTCAGAGCCGATTTCCGGCTGATCGAGAGAGGAATCGAGGGAGTGAAAAAGGCTCTCACTTGCTCTCAATCCGTCTCGCGAGAGGTCCTCAAATGGTGAGAGTCCTTGCCCCGTCGCGGACCTCGTTTTCGCGTGCTGATAGGCGGGAGAAGAGGGTTCGAAAAGGCTCTCATTTCCTCTCATTGGCTCTCACCTTGCTCATTCGGGCGGACTGACCGTTCCACCACCCTTACGATGCAGGCTGCGAGAAAAACGCGCATTTGCGCAGCGCGTTCGTGCGATCCAGACGCAAACCGACTTCGATAAGTCGATGATATGAAGTGCTTTGGGATTTCCGTGCCGTCGGAGATGAGGCGAAGGAATTTGATCGCGCGCCCGGATCGCGACTCAAAACCGCCGGGTCCCCCTCACGCCGATTCGTGTCGAGCCGATTCTCACCGCGCTCGATCGATGGTGCCGTTGAGAACCCGGGCCGGCACGCAGGGCAAACGCATGTGATGGGTGCCCCGGGGCAACGTACTCGTTGACCCGCGTTATCGGAGCGCGGGTCACGCGTACATGCCCCGTGGCACCCGACTCATCGTCACATGCGTTTGCCCTGGGCCGGCGCGGCCCGGCGTGAGGTTTGCCTTGCTTCGCATAGAAACGGAAACCCTCACCCTTTGGATCGCGCGATTTCCCGGATACATTGCCCGGCTTCACCCGTGACCGGTTGAGTCGCGGGCCGTGTGGCTTCGTACGAGTTTCTAAAACAATGAGCACCGACGCACCGAAAGCCGATTACAAGAGTTCGCTCAATCTCCCCAGGACCGACTTTCCCATGAAGGCCGACCTTGCGAAGAATGAGCCGGGCCGCCTCTCCCGATGGCAATCCAGCGGCCTGTATGGCCGCATTCTCGAAGCGCGAAAGCACGCCACGCCATTCATCCTGCACGATGGCCCTCCCTTCGCGAACGGCGACATTCACATCGGCCACGTGATCAACAAGACGCTCAAGGACGTCGTCATGCGCTACAAGTCGATGGCCGGCTTCCGCACGCCCTACGTGCCCGGCTGGGACTGTCACGGCCTGCCGATCGAGCACAAGATCCAGGAGGAGATCGGCCCGAAGTGGCGCGAGATGAGCCAGCTCGACATCCGCAAAAAGTGCTTCGACTACGCGACCGGCTTCATCAACACCCAGAGCGAACAGTTCCAGCGCATCGGCATCCTTGGCAATTGGGCCGACCCGTACATGACACTCGCGCCGAGCTACGAAGCGTCGACGCTGGAAGTCTTCGCGCGCTTCGTGGAGCAAGGTCTCGTCTATAAGCAACTCAAGCCGGTGCAGTGGTCGATGGACAATCAGACCGCGCTCGCAGATGCCGAACTCGAGTACAAGGACGTCGTCGATACGACCGTGTTCGTCGAGTTTCCGTCGGCTAATCCGGGAGAAGTGAAGGGCAAGTTCAAACTGCGCGTGAACGCGAAAGTGAATTACCTGATCTGGACGACCACCCCCTGGACGCTGCCGGCGAATCTCGCGATCACCGCAGGGCCGGACGTGGAATACGCGTTCGTGAAGTTTGTGCGCGGCGGCGACACGTTCATCGACGTCGTCGCGATGGACCTGGTAGAGAAAGTGTTCGCGAAGTCGTCCGGGGCGATCAGCGATCGCGAGGTCCTCGCCACCTGCAAAGGTCGCGACATGCTCGGGCTCGAGTACATCCACCCGTTCATGAACAAGACCGGCAAACTGCTCACGGCCGACTACGTCACGACCACCGACGGCACCGGCCTGGTCCACACCGCGCCCGGGCACGGCGAAGAAGACTACGACACCGGAAACAAGAACGGCCTGGAGGTGTATTGCCCGGTGCTGGCCAACGGTGTGTTCGACTCGACCGTGCCCAGCTGGATCAGTGGGCTCAACATCTGGAAAGCCAACCCGGTGATCGTCGAGAAGCTCAATGAGCTTGGCGTCCTGTTCGCGAGTGAGCAGTACACGCACAGCTATCCGCACGACTGGCGCAGCGGCAAGCCGACGATCTACCGCGCGACCGAGCAGTGGTTCATCAGCGTCGACAAGCCGTACACGACGGCCGGCGATCACAGCGAGGGGAAGTCGATCCGCGAGCGCGCGCTCATCGCCGTGAAGGATGACATCAAGTTCGTCCCCGAGTGGGGCCGCGCGCGGCTGACGGGCATGCTGCAGTCGCGCCCCGACTGGTGCGTCTCGCGCCAACGCGCCTGGGGCCTGCCGATCCCGGTCTTTTACAACGAACACGGCGATGCGCTCATCACGCCGGCCAGCATCCGCGCGGTGGCGAAGACCTTCGCAGCGCAGGGCAGCAACGCATGGTTCAGCATGACGCCGGCCGAACTGCTGGGCGACTTCGATCCGGGTGCGAGCTTTCCGAAGGACAAACTTCGGAAGGAGAAAGACATCTTCGATGTCTGGTTCGAATCCGGCAGCAGCTGGTTCAGCGTGGTCGAAGCGCGTCACAACGAGCTGGGCCATGTGCCGGTGGACCTGTATCTGGAAGGGTCGGACCAGCACCGCGGCTGGTTCCAGCTTTCGATGCTGCCGGCGATCGGCGTGACCGGAAAGCCACCTTACAAGCAGATCCTCACCCACGGATTTGCCGTCAAACCCGATGGCACGAAGTGGAGCAAGAAGGAGCAGAACACCAATCCCGATTACCCGAACGCGATGAAGATGATGAACGAGTTCGGGGCCGACCTGCTCCGGTTCTGGGTCTGCTCGATGGACTACGAAGGCGACATGCCCGCGTCCAAGAGCACGGCCAAGGACTTCGGCGACAAGTACCGCAAGGTGCGCAACACGATCCGTTACCTGCTGAGCAACATCGACGATTTCAACCCGAAGACCGATTCGGTGGTCGTTCCGGAGAACTCGCTGGATTACTGGATGTTGAATCAGCTCGGCACGATGTATCGCGAAGCGATCGACGCGTACGACAACTACAAGTTCCACGTCGTCTTCCGCCTGCTGCACGATTTCTGTGCCGTTCAGATCAGCAGCGTGCACGGCAACGCGATGAAGGACCGGCTTTATTGTGAAAGGCCGGACTCGCCGCTGCGTCGGCGCGCGCAGATGGTGATGTACGAGTGCGCCGTCGTGCTGATCCAGCTGTTGGCGCCGATGTGCGTCTTCACGGCCGATGAGGCGTGGGAATACCTCAAGCACAAGCCGGCGGAAGCCGACAGCGTTCACCTCACGACGTTCAAGAAGCACCAGGGCAAGGAGCACGTAAAGCTGCCGGCCACGCTCGAAGGGTCGTTCGCGCTGCTGATGAAGCTGCGGGATTCGGCACTGCTTCAACTGGATGCGATGAAAAAGGAAGTCGGGCTGAACAAGGCGCTGGACGCCGAGATCGTCTACCGGGTGAAGAGCGAAGGCGCGAAGCTGGCGCTCGCGGCTTTTAGCGTAGACCTCGAAGACGTCGTGGGCGCGGGCTTTCACTCGATCGTGGTCGATCCGGGCGCGAGCGAGCCGACGGTGCAGGTGGTCGATCGTCGGAGCGACTACGCCGCGTGCGCGCGCAGCTGGAAACGCCGCCCGGACGTCGGGGCAGACCCGGCGTATCCCGATCTGTGCAAACGCGATGCCGAAGCGGTAAAGGCCGCAAGCTGAGCAAGGATGGAGGCTGAGGGATGAAGGATGAAAATAATCCCTCATCCCTCATCCCTCATCCTTCATCCCTCATCCTTATGCCCCTCAACCTCACCATCCTCGTTTCCGGCTCGGGCACGACGCTGCAGAACCTGATCGACGTCATCGCGCGAAAGGAACTCGATGCGCAGATCAACCTGGTGATCGGCTCGCGCGCCGGACTTGCCGCCGAAGCCCGGGCGGTGGCGGCGAAGATCCGCTACGAAGTCGTCGAGTCGAAGGGTCAGCCGATCGATGTGTTCAGCGCGAAGATCTGGAAACACTGCGATGAAGTGGGGACCGATCTGGTCGTGTGTGCCGGCTGGCTCGCGCTGTTGAAGATCGATCCGAAATACCATCACAAGGTCATCAACATTCATCCGGCACTGCTGCCGAGCTTCGGCGGCAAGGGGATGTACGGCCGGCATGTGCACGAGGCCGTCGTCAATCACGGCTGCAAGGTGACCGGCTGCACCGTTCATTTCGTCGACGGCGAATACGACAGCGGCCCGATCATCCTGCAGCGGGCGTGCGAGGTCTGCGAAGGCGACACGCCCGAGCAGTTGGCCGCATGCGTGATGGAGCAGGAGCGCATCGCGCTGCCCGAAGCGATCCGGCTCATCCAGAGCGGACGGATTCGCGTGGAGGGTCGGCGCGTGCTGATCTCCAGGCACCCGTCACCTGAGCCGACCCACCGATGAACACGGCAGTGGGGGCGAGCGGCTATCATTCGCAGATCGTGTCCAGCGAGCCGACATTCTCACACTTTCCGCACATCCCGCCGCCACTGAATGTGCGGCTGGTCACACTCGCGCCGACGCCGTGCCCGTACCTGCCCGGGCGGTTCTCGACAAGCCGAGCGATCGTGGCGAGCAGCGTCGATCCGGAGATTTATCACGACTTCATGAACGCGGGTTTCCGCCGCAGCGGCAGGATGCTCTATCAGCCGGTGTGCCGAGGATGCCGCGAGTGTACGCAGATCCGCGTGCCTATCTCGACATTCCGGCCGAGCAAATCACAGCGGCGCGCGTATCGACGCAACGCGGATGTCGAGGTGACGGTGGCCGCGCCGAGTCCGACGCGCGAGAAGTTCGAGGTCTATCAGCGTTACGTAACGCGGTGGCACGCCCACGAGAAGCAATCCACGTGGGACGAGTATTCGCAATTCCTTTACGAGTATCCGTCGACGAGTATCGAGTTCTGCCATCGACGGAAGGGTCGTGTCGTCGCGGCGGGGCTGTGTGACGTATGCGAGTTGTCGCTTTCGAGCGTCTACTTTTATTTCGAGCCTGATCTCGCCGACCGCTCACTCGGCACGTTCGGGGCGATGACCGAGATCGAATGGGCGGCGGCGCAGGACATCCCGCACTACTACCTCGGCTATCTCATTCGTGATTGCGCGGCGATGAGCTACAAAGCCAAGTTCCGGCCGTATGAACTACTGGGGATGGACGGAATCTGGCGCGCGGGCGAGCCGTGAAGCGTCTATTCTCCGATGATCGGGACTTAAACCCGAAAGTCGCGAAGAGCGCGAAGGTCGGACGCGAAGAAGCAACAAAGAAAGCCCAGGGTCAGCTGACCCTGGGCGTTTGTTTCGTCTGTGAACCGGACAATCAGACCGTCTTGACTTCAACGAAGTCGGCGACGCTGGCAAGGTCCTTCGCGAACTGTGTCGTTGCGGGGATCGTGGCGACGATGCCTTTTTCCAGCTTCGGGTGGACCTTGTTGGGCCACTTCGTCCAGATCCGGCCGCCGCGGCGCTTGGGCTTGGCCTTGTGGTTGGCGGCGCGGGCTTCAATCGGCTTGGCGATCTTGCGATCGGTCATAAACAGCCGCTCAAGCGTCGTCGCGGCCTGGGCGCGCGTGATCTGCTTGGTAATGGTCACTTGGAAGTTCGAACCGGGCTTGGCAGTCAGGGCCATGTAACACTCTCCAGAAATTCAATCGAGCCGGGCACTCTAGCGAAATCCGCGGGGGGATCAAATGCCCGGGGTTCGAATTCTCTGTTTTTGGGCCGGAATCGTTACCGGCGCTATGAAAATCAGGGTCGTAAACTGCCTGGCGCTGGCCCGCACGGGTCCGAACGGAATCCTTACGCAGCGCCGACTTCGTCTGATCGGCGCTTGGGAGGCCTTGGTTTGCCGGGCGTCCCGATGGCGACTTCCAGCGCCTGGTCGACATTGTCCACGAAGTGGAACTGCAACGAGTTTTTCACCTCGTCGGGGATGTCGGGCATGTCCTTCTTGTTTCGCGCCGGCACGATCACCTGCTTGATGCCCGCCGCCTTCGCTGCGAGCACTTTCTCCTTCAGGCCGCCGATGGGCAGGACGAGGCCACGGAGGGTGATCTCGCCGGTCATGGCCACATCGTGCCGAACGGGTTTGTTCAAGAACAGGCTCGAGAGGGCCACGAACATCGCGATGCCCGCGCTGGGTCCGTCCTTCGGCACTGCGCCGGCGGGGACGTGGACGTGCACATCGACCTCGCTGAACTGCTTGTAGTCGAGTCCGAAAGAGTCGGCCCGCGATCGGAGCAGCGTGAACGCCGCCGAGACGGATTCCTTCATCACTTCGCCGATCTGGCCGGTGAGGGTGATGCCGCCTTTGCCGTGCATGCGGGAGGCTTCGATGAAGAGGATCTCGCCGCCGACCGGCGTATAAGCGAGGCCGGTTGCGACGCCGGGCACACTGGTACGCTGCGCGAGTTCGCTCTCGAAGCGGATCGGGCCCAGCGATTTCTCGACGTAGGCTTCGTCCACTTTCACCTTGGTTGCGGTTTCTCCGACGATCTCCGCCGCGATGCCGCGCGCGACCGAGCCGATTGAGCGCTCCAGATTGCGCACACCGGCCTCGCGCGTGTAGTGCTCGATGATGTGCCGCAGGGCGGCGTCGGTGAACGTTGCATGGCTCTTCTTGAGCCCGTTGGCTTCCAGTTGCCGCGGCACGAGGTACTGCTTGGCGATGAGCAGCTTGTCGCTCTGGGTGTAGCCGGGGATTTCGATCACTTCCATGCGATCGCGCAGCGCGCCGGGCACGGTTTCCATGGTGTTGGCGGTCGCGATGAAGAGCACCTTGGAGAGATCGAATGGCACGTCGAGATAGTGATCGGTGAAGCTGTGATTCTGGGCCGGGTCGAGCACTTCGAGCAGGGCGCTGGCCGGGTCGCCGCGGAAATCGGCGCCGAGCTTGTCGATCTCGTCGAGCATCATGACCGGGTTGCGCGTTCCGGCCTTGCGGAGTTCGGTGATGATCCGGCCGGGCAGCGAGCCGATGTAGGTCCGGCGGTGGCCGCGGATCTCGGCCTCGTCGCGGACGCCGCCGAGCGCGACGCGGATGAAATGCCGGCCCATCGATTCGGCGATGCTCTTGCCGAGCGAAGTCTTGCCCACGCCAGGCGGGCCCACGAAGCAGAGGATCGCGCCGGCGTCCCGCGCCAGCGCTTCGTTGGATTTCTCCTTGGCGCTGGTGGGGTTGCTCTGCTTGAGCTTGCGCACGGCGAGGTACTCGATGATCCGGCGTTTCACCTTGTCCAGGTCGTGATGATCGCGATCCAGAATCGCGCGCGATTCCTTCAATTCGATCTTGTCGACGGTTTCTTTGCTCCACGGAAGCTCTGAAATGATCTGCAGGTACGTGCGAATGACGCCGTATTCCGGGCTGGCCTGCGGGATATTCTCGATCCGGCCGAGCTCGCGGTCGGCTTCTTTCTGGACGAGTTCTGGGAGCTTGGCATCGCGGATCTTGGCGCGAAGGTTCTCCACTTCGGTATGCCCGTCGACGTCCGCCTCGCCGAGCTCCCGGCGGATCGCCTTGATCTGCTCCTGCAAGTAGTACCGCCGCTGATTTTTGTCGATCGACTCTTTGACCTGCCCTTGAATCTTGGCCTGCAATTCGAGCATGTCGAGCTGTTGTGCGAGTTTTCCCGCGACGGCCTTCAGACGCGCTTCGACGTTCAACTCTTCCAGCAGCACCTGTTTCTCAGGCACCTCGGCGTTG
>JANOBD010000143.1:0-1556 GCA_031411495.1 Phycisphaerae bacterium
CGTGGGAGGCCGTCGCCGTCGCAGGCGTCACCTGGGCGGACCGCACGGCCACGTTCACGGTTGCGGGCCAAACGCACACGGCCGCGTTCCGGACCGCCGCGGAACAGCGGATGGACTTGCGGACGACCGCCGACTGGCTCATCCGGCCGCGCCTGCTGAAGGAACAGGGCGTGGCCGAGGTGATCGTCCTGGGCGGCGACCGCAAGCAGTATCAGGTCCTCGTCGATCCCGGAAAGATGTTCGACCTCGGGGTGAGCCTCCAGGACGTCGATCGGGCGATCCGCGAGAACAACCTGAACGCGAGCGGCGGGTTCACCGAGGAAGGGCAGGTCGAACGGCCGGTGCGTGTCATCGCCCGGCTCGGCCCGCAGCCGGCGAAGGTCCTCGACGACCTCCGCAAGGTGCCCGTGAAGGCGAACGGCCGGCGGCCGGTGCTTCTCGGGCAGGTGGCCCGGATCGAAGAGGGGCCGGCCCCGAAGCGGGGCGACGCCGGGATCGACGGGGCCGACGCCGTGGTCATCACGGTCGTCAAGCAGCCGCACGCCGACACGCGGGCGGTCACGGACCGGGTCAAGGTCGCCCTGCGCGAGGCCGAGGCCGCCATGCCCGCCGACCTGGCCGTACAGACCGAACTCTTCCAACTCAAGGACTTCATCGACCGGGGCGTCTATTTCGTCGGCGAGGCCCTGGTGATCGGGGCCGGCCTCGTCGTCGTCATCCTGTTCGTGTTTCTCCTCAACTTCCGCACCACGTTCATCACGCTGACGGCAATCCCCCTATCCCTGGCCGTGACCACGATCGTCTTCCGCCTGGTCGGGATGCTGACCGGGCACGAGCTATCGATTAACGTGATGACGCTTGGCGGGATCGCGGTGGCGATGGGCGAACTGGTCGATGACGCCATCGTGGACGTGGAGAACATCTTCCGCCGGCTCCGCGAAAATAGCAGACTTCCCGAACCCCGGCCGGCCCTGGCGGTGATCTACGACGCCAGCCGGGAGATCCGCTCGGCCGTCGTGTTCGGGACGGCGGTCGTGATCCTGGCGTTCCTGCCGTTGTTCGCCCTGTCGGGCGTCGAGGGCCGGCTGTTCGTCCCGCTCGGGCTGGCGTACATCGTGTCGATCCTGGCCTCACTCGTCGTGTCGCTGACCGTCACGCCGGTCCTGTCGTACTACCTGCTCCCGCAATCGCGGGCTGCCCACGGCACCCACGACGGGCTGCTGCTCCGCGGGCTCAAGTGGGCGGCCGGCTACCTGATCCGCTTCAGCATGAGACGGGCCGGCGTGCTGCTCCTGGTGACGTGGGTGCTGGTCGGCCTGAGCTTCTGGAAGCTCTCGACGATGGGCCGGGACTTCCTGCCCAAGTTCGACGAGGGGTCGATCCAGATCAACGTTTCGCTGCCGGCCGGGTCGTCGCTCCGGGCGTCGAACGAGGCGGCGGCGCTGGTCGATGTCCAACTCCGGGCGATGCAGGCGGCCGGCGACGTCCGGCACTTCACCCGGCGGACCGGCCGGGCCGAACTCGACGAGCACGCCGAGCCCGTGGGCCGCAGCGAG
>JANOBD010000144.1:0-1764 GCA_031411495.1 Phycisphaerae bacterium
CCCCTCGCGCAGCAGGAACTTCTCGGTCACATCCGCAATCGTCCTGGACGGCAATCCGATAACGGACGAGATGACGTTGAGGCGCACCGGCTTCGCCTTCGACTGGGCAAGCAGCCCGAGATACTTCTGTTCATTCTTGTCGAGGCCGGCACTATCCAGTCCTTCGAGTTCGCAGGTGCGCTCGATATGCCGTGCTGTGATGACTTCCGCGCCTTCGGAGCGTGCCGTTCGGTAGCTGCTCTCCAGTAGCCGAACGGCGAGGTGTACCGGCTCGATGCGGTCGATGCCTTCCGCCAAAAGCTCGTCAAACGAATCGAAGTCGCCGCCGCAACCGCGAAGGCCCAGCACAATCGCCCGTATGTGAAGCTGGTCGGCGTGAAGACGAAGAAGGGAAGCGGGCCGAAGGCGACCGTCGAGTTAGACGTGGCCAGCGCCAACGGCAGCGTGACGCGGAAAGAGATCACCCTCACCGGCAACGAGGACTTGGAGCAGGAAACACGCCGAGACATCTACCGCAACGTCCGCGTCGGCGAGATTCGAGGCGGCAAAGGTGCGGAAGCGATCGAGTTGAGGCTGCCTGGAGAGACGAAATGGCTCAACAAGGGCGAGACGCACGGCGGCATCGACTCTGAAGCGTTCGAGGCGATGCTGATCGAGCGGGCCGTCACGTCCCATCTCGACAAGGAACTGCTTCGTCGCCAGATCGGCATCAAGGTGCTGACGCTGTTCTTTGTTGACCAAGTGGCCGACTACCGCGAATACGACGCCGAGGGCCATGCTCGGCCGGGCAGGCTCGCTCGCGTGTTCGAAGACATCTACAAGCGGAAGCTCGCCGATGCAGTGAGCGATAGACTGAAACGACTCCAAGTCGCAGCGATGGGCGTATTGACGCCCATCTTCGAACACGACCATGCGTGTCATCACGGAATCGAAGATCGAGAAGGAAACGGTGCGTCGGCGGATGCCCATTTTCATCGCGACAACCGAAACGCTGGTGAGAAACCGATTGTTGAGCGCCTAAAACGCTCGCCGCCATTTCAATTGGAACTCGATTCGCTCCCAGACGCACTTCGGCATCTGTGCCGGCGGGCGTTTTTCTCGTGGCATCGCGCTCGCCTTGCGAGTCGTGAACGTCTTGCTGGTCGTGTTTTTGTTGTTCATTTTCGAGCCTCCGAAATCGTGTAGGTCATTTCTGCACTACAAGATTTCACGCTCGAAACCCTTGCTCAAACGACGTTGACTCGATGGACGAAACGGGGCTCGATCAATTGCCGGCCGATTCGGTAAGTTATTCCCAGCCAACGCATCGGGCCGAGTTAGGAGGAGTTCCATGATCTTTTGCTCATCCGATCAGGTCGTCGCTACTGAACGGAATCTTTGCAGCCTTCAATTCCGTCGCAATCTTCAGATGCCAACCGTTTTAGCAGCGCGTTCGCCCTCGATCTCTTCGGTGACTTGTTGCACCCGTTTCAACTGATCGTTCATTTCTCCAAAATCCCTTTGAACATCGCACGCAGTTTGGAAGGAGAAATCTCTTTCTTCGGCGCTGGGGGTGGCGTCGGTCTTGGCGGCGAATCTGGTGGCGTCTTTGCCATGCGTTTAGTCTTTGAACTCGTCAGGAATCGGCGGCGCTTCCACGACCTTGCCATCCTTAAACCGGACCCGCACCGACTTCGTTGAATAGTCCCAAGTCGAGACAGTCACCCACACCCGTTCCTGTTCGGTCCGACTGACAGCGGCAACGCTGTAGGGCTTCCCTATCAG
>JANOBD010000145.1:0-3661 GCA_031411495.1 Phycisphaerae bacterium
AGAATAGTCTTTGTTCTCATTTCCATGACCTACCCATGTTACCCGTGAACAGCGAATTTCGTTTTTAATCTCTCACTGCCAGTGAGTATGCAAGTGAGTTTCCACATCAGGTGAGCGTACGCGAACAATGGGAACTAAACACGAACTCGCAAGAAAGGTGACGCGATTGTGTTCTGTCACAGTCAGTTTCATGGTGGTCGGTGGATCTGGCCTATTGAGTCAGGAGGTGGTTAGCTACCAACGCGACGTCTTGCCCATCTTGGCTGATCACTGTTTGGCCATCCGTTCTTCCGACTATGCAATGTGAAGGTGAACCGGATCGGCTTACACTAGCGAATTGGTTGGTTGCTAGAAATCACCCGTTAACGGCTCGCGTCGCAGTAAACCGATTGTGGCAAGAGCTCTTTGGCCGCGGACTCGTTGCGACGTCAGAGAATTTTGGAGTGCGTGGAGAACGACCTTCGCATCCAGAATTGCTCGATTGGCTAGCGGTCGACTGGATGGAAGAGGCTTGGAGCGTCAAGAGGTTGCTTCGAACCATTGTCTTGTCGGAAACTTACAGGCAATCGTCGTCGAGTCGGCCAGAGTTGGTTTCGAAAGATCCATCGAATCGTTTGTTGGCGAGGCAAAGGCGATTGCGATTTTCGGGAGAAGCGATTCGTGACTCTGCGCTAGCCGTCAGTGGACTATTAAATCCAACCATCGGTGGCCCAAGCGTCAAACCTCCGCAGCCTGCCAGTGTCTCTACGGAAGGTTATGCGAACAAATGGGAGCCGAGCCAGGGGGCGGAGCGATATCGACGCAGCTTGTATACCTTCATTCAACGAACGTCGCCATTTGCGCAGTTGGTGACTTTCGATTTGCCTGATGCAAGTCGCAGTTGTACTCGCCGCGAGCGGACTAATACTCCTTTGCAAGCCTTGAATCTACTCAATGATCCCAATTTCATAGATGCCGCTCGCAGTCTTGCAGCGCGAATTTTGAGAGAGTCGTCAGCCAGTGACGAACAACGTATCGCTCATGGCTTTATGTTAGCGATTTCACGGCCTCCCAGCCCCGATGAGTCGCGCCGATTATTGCAATATTTGCGGCAACAGCGTGCGATCCTTCACAACGATATAGCTTCCGCGAAAACGCTTTCCAGTGAAGGATCAAGCGGTTTGGATGCCGAATAGGTAATGTTTGCAAGCGTGCTTTTGATCCTCGATGAATTCGTCACTCGGGAATAGAACATGTTTGGACCACAATCTCGCCGTGACTTGCTTGCACGAGGTTCTTATGGACTTGGTGCGATCGCACTTTGGCACGTATTGTGTCAGGACGGGCGTTCGCGGGCGCCCGCTATCACCGCAAGCGCTCGCGCGAAAAACATCATATTCATGTTCATGATGGGTGGCCAGTCACATCTAGATCTTTTTGATCCTAAACCGAAAATGGCTGCTCTGAATGGTCAGCCGATTCCTGATCATTTGACGAAAGCCAAAAAGAGCGCGACCGGCGGTGTATTGGAGACCATTCAAGCCAGTCCACGCCGTTTTCGTCCCTATGGTCAATCAGGAATCGAGCTTTCCGAACTCATCCCACATACTGCTGAGATGGCCGACGAGCTTTGTTTGATTCGTTCGATGCATTGCGAACAATCCAATCACGACCCAGCTCAATTGCTGTTGCATTGCGGAACGCCGCAGTTCGGTGCCCCGAGCATTGGGTCATGGGTTACGTATGGACTTGGCAGTGAGTGCCAAGACATGCCCGGCTATATGGTGCTAACATCCGATGACGGTCATGGATTGGAGGGAGCGGGGAGTTCAATTTGGGGCAGTGGTTTCATGCCTGCGTCCTATCGGGGCGTTACGTTTCGCAACTCGAGCGAACCGGTGTTGTATCTCGCGAATCCCACGGGGGTAAGTTTCGAAACGCAGCGCGCACGTCTCGATGTTCTTCAAGACTTAAATCGACTGCGGAAGGTGTCAACTAGGGACGCAGAGATTGATTCCCGCATTGCTTCCTACGAAATGGCGTTTCGCATGCAGACTGCAGCGCCTGAACTGCTTGACTTCAGCCAAGAGACAGCCAACACGAAAACGATGTACGGACTGGATTCACAGCCAACACGTTCGTTTGGTTCAAACTGTTTGCTGGCACGCCGCATGGTGGAAAGAGGTGTTCGATTTGTTCATCTCGTTCACAGCACTTGGGATCATCATTCCGATTTGACCAAACGCATCGCCAACAATTGCAAGATGACCGATCAGCCCGCCGCAGCGCTGCTCAAAGATCTGAAACAGCGAGGGCTATTGGACGAGACCTTGGTGGTTTAGGCGGGCGAGTTCGGAAGAACGCCGATGGCTGAAGTGAGGCGCGGCATACAGCCAGACGGCAGAGATCACCATCCGAATGCATTTAGTGTTTGGATAGCTGGTGGCGGCCTGAAGCAGGGTCACGTTCACGGAGCCACCGACGACTTTGGTTTCCAGGTCACGCAAAATCCAGTTCACGTACACGATCTGCAAGCAACAATTTTGCATCTACTTGGGATTGATCACGAGCGGCTTACCTATCGTCACGCTGGTCGCGATTTCAGGCTGACCGATGTAGCCGGACGCGTTGTAGATGATATTCTCATTCCATAACCATCGGTGTCGTCTATTTCGGCGCACGCACTGCGGAGGAACGAAGAACAATGCGAATTGTCAGTTGGCTTTTCGGCGTGCGTTGTTACAAATGCAAGCGAACCTTTCAACGATTATCCGATTGCGATGCAGGCGAAATCGGTGCCCTAATGACCCGAGTCGGAGCTGGAAGATATGATTGTCCGCAATGCCACGTTTGCTTCCATGGCTGGTGTGGAGGAGCGGGACGTAAAAACGCCCCTCCTGGCCAATGGTCTGCTGTCTGTCCTAAATGCAGCCTGAGTTTCCATCAACAACTTCCATTCAAAATTCGCCCTTACTCTGGGTAGCAATCGTAATTTGATCGTCTTCTATCCGTAAAAATGCAGAAAAGGGGTTCAGAAATACAGGACTTTTACTAAAGAGGCCTGCCCCCTTTTTTGGCTCGAATGCGTTAACGTGCAAATCATACATAGCCAAAGGCTGCATACCTTCGAACCGCAGTTCTACTCTTGGCTGCGCCGAGAAGCTGAAGTTTTCGACTCACCGGTGTGCCCCACCGGTGCGAGTTAGCAGATTGCGCTTCCCTAATTCTAGGATTGCCCCTGACTTTTCTTCACACCCTTGTCGTTGCCGACATCAGCGTACAACTCGGGGCCGCTGTAAGTGGCTAAGTTTTCACTGTAGGACTCACTTATTCCCTACTCCAAGCCGGTCTATCCCGGCGCTTTCTATGACCCCAGGATATTCTCCCCGCTGCACATAACTCGCTCTCATGTTGCATACCGGCTAATCTCCACCGAACATGACTCGATTCAGTCCAAACTGATCGAGGCAAAAATTTAGAATTTGTGGGTCAATTTTGTTCTGAAAGGCTTGCTAATCTGTTGGTGTAAGGCGATTTGAAAGGAGGTTGGTTGGATGAAGACACCAGCCGCACGACAGTCGAAAATGATTATCGCCGACTCTGTAACGTAGTCATTCGTTTGATGCTCGTGAAGGAATTGTTCGGGTGTAATCTCGCTGGTGCGCGCATAGTCGGCGTTTTT
>JANOBD010000146.1:0-1865 GCA_031411495.1 Phycisphaerae bacterium
CGATCTTCGCCCGCATGGTGCTGAACAGATCGACGAACGAGATCAGGAAATACTTGACCCCGTTACCCTTCGCGAACTTCTCCAATGACATCGCAAACTCCCCCAACCTTGAATATGTCCGCGCAACCTCAGAACCGGCCGTCCTTGCCTGGAATCCAGTCCGTGCCAGCCAGCGGAACCTGCGCCATAGCCGCCGCCTCGACCGTTAGCGCCACAAGATCTTCCGGCTCGAGATTGTGGACGTGGCTCTTGCCGTTGGCGCGCGCGATGGTCTGGCACTCAAGCGTCAGCACCGAGAGATAATTCGCCAAACGCCGCCCTGCCGCAACAGGATCGAGCCGCTTTGTGAGTTCCGGGTCCTGGGTCGTGATGCCAGCCGGGTCGCGGCCTTCGTGCCAATCGTCATAGGAGCCGGCGGTGGTGCCAAGTTTGTTGTATTCCGCCTCCCAGCGCGGGTGATTATCGCCGAGCGCGATCAGCGCAGCCGTGCCGATCGAGACCGCGTCCGCGCCCAGCGCCAGAGCCTTGGCGACGTCGGCGCCATTCCTGATACCGCCGGAAACAATCAGCTGCACCTTGCGATGCATGTCGAGCTCCATCAGCGCTTTCACTGCCGGACGTATCGCGCCGAGGATCGGGATACCGCAATGCTCGATGAACACGTCCTGGGTCGCTGCCGTGCCGCCCTGCATGCCATCGAGCACGACGACGTCTGCGCCGGCCTTCACGGCGAGCGCGGTATCGTAATAAGGGCGCGCCGCTCCGATCTTCACGTAGATCGGCTTCTCCCAATCGGTGATCTCGCGCAATTCCTGGATCTTGATTTCTAGATCGTCGGGGCCGGTCCAATCGGGATGGCGACAGGCGGACCTCTGGTCGATGCCTTGCGGCAGCGTGCGCATCTTTGCGACGCGCTCCGAGATCTTCTGGCCGAGAAGCATCCCGCCACCGCCGGGCTTCGCGCCCTGGCCCACGACAACCTCGATCGCATCGGCCTTGCGCAGTTGATCCGGCTCCATGCCATAGCGCGACGGCAGGTACTGATAGACCAGCAAGTTGGACGCGGCCCTTTCTTCCGTCGTCATTCCTCCATCACCGGTTGTGGTCGACGTACCGGCAGCCGACGCGCCACGGCCCAGCGCTTCCTTCGCTGGGCCTGACAACGAGCCGAAGCTCATGCCCGCGATGGTGATCGGGATCTTGATCTCGATCGGTGTCTTCGCGAAACGGCTGCCGAGCACGACGTTGGTACCGCATTTCTCGCGATAGCCCTCGAGCGGATAACGGCTGATCGAGGCGCCGAGAAACAGCAGGTCGTCGAAATGCGGCAGCTTACGCTTCGCGCCGAACCCTCGAATATCGTAGATACCGGTCGCGGCGGCCCGATGGATCTCCGCGATCGAGGCGGCATCGAACGTCGCAGAGCTGCGGGGCGGGGTGTGAATCCAACGCTCGTCGCCGGTCATCAGTAGGAACCTAGATTGTCTATGTGGAAGTTGTAGAGACGCCGAGCAGAGCCGTAGCGCGTGAACTCCTCGACCGAGACTTCGAGGCCGATCCCCGCCGCATCGAGCAGCTTTCGAAGTTTGAGGCGGTGATTGTCTCGCATCTCCTTCTTGATGCAGTCCGTGCCGAGGCTCTTCACCTTGCCGCGCACGAACAGCTTCGCCTCATAGATCGAGTCACCGAGCGCATCGCCAGCGTCGCCGAGAACAACGATCGAACCTGCTTGTGCCATGAACGCTGCCATGTGGCCGATCGAGCCTTTGACCACGATGTCGAGCCCGCGAAGCGAAATGCCCAGCCGTGCGGACGCGTTGCCATCGATGACGAGAAGCCCGCCTACTCCGGTCGCACCCGCCGCC
>JANOBD010000147.1:0-2088 GCA_031411495.1 Phycisphaerae bacterium
GCAGCCGCGGATGCTGGAGGAATCAGCCTCGCAGCTCGTCGCGCATCTCGCGCACCCGAACGGCTGGTGGCGCGACACCGCGCAAAAACTGCTCGTCTTGAAGCAGGACAAATCGGTCGTCCCCGCGCTCGGGCAGATGGCACGGGAAAACGGGAGTCCGCTGGCCCGCACGCATGCGCTCTGGACGCTCGAAGGCCTCGGCGCGCTCGACGCGGAACTCGTCCGCGCCTTTCTCAAAGACCCAAACGCGCAGCTCCGCGCGCAGGGCATTCGCGTCGCAGAAACGCTCATCCGTAAAGGCGACGCGACGCTTCTCCCCGACGTGCAGGCGCTCGCCGCCGACGCCGAGCCGAGCGTCCTGCTGCAAGTGCTCATGACCGGCAAGCTGCTCGCCAGCGCCGATGCCAAGCTCTGGCCGGATTACTCGAAGTTCGCGCAGTCCGCGATGCTCGCGTCGCCTTCAAAAGGCGTGAAAACGCTGGGCAGCGTATTGCTCACCGGCGCGGACAAAGTCGCCGGGCAGGAATTCAGCGCGGCCGAGATCGCCGTGCTGGAAAATGGCCGTGAGATTTACAAGGAGGTCTGCTTCGCCAGCCACGGCTTCGACGGAAATGGAATGCCGATGGACGGCCTGCGCCCCGGTACCACCCTGGCCCCGCCGCTCGCCGGCTCCGCGACCGTGCGCGCGCATCCGCACGCCGGCGCACTCGTGCTGCTCCACGGCCTGACCGGCCCAATCGGCGGTAAAACCTACGACGCGCAGATGGTCCCGATGAACAACAACGACGACGAATGGGTCGCCGCCGTCACCTCCTACGTGCGCAACGCCTTCGGCAACCACGGTGCGCTCACCACCGCCGCCGACGTGAATCGCCTGCGCGGAATCCACGTTTCTCGCAAAGAACCGTGGACCGTCGAGACGCTGCGCGCGGCCCTCCCGCCCACGCTTGACCGCCGCGATTGGAAACTCACAGCGAGCGAAAATGCCGAAGCGCTCGCGCTCGCCCTCGACGGCAAAGCCGACACGCGCTGGCAGCCCGCCGCCGACCAGAAGCCCGGCCAATGGATTCAAATCGAGCTGCCGCAGGAGACGGTTGTCACCGGCCTCCGCCTCGACCAATGGAAGGCGCAGGGCGACTGGCCGAAAACCTACCGCCTCGAAGTTTCCCTCGACGGCAAGTCTTGGACGCGCCTCGACCAGCGCAGCGGCATCCCCGGCGCGACGGAAAACTTTTTTGCCCCCACCCCCGCGCGCTTCGTGAAGCTCACCCTCACCGCTGCGCACCGCGAGAAGCGCTGGTCCATCTACGAGATCGAACTCTTCACCGCACCGCCCGGTGATGCCGCACGCTGATCATTCCTCAAACCAAAACCACCACACCTAAGCCACATGAAATCCGCAATCATCACCCTCCTTCTGCTCTCGCTCATCAGCTTGTCACGCGCCGCTGAGCCGCCCTTCCTCGAAAGCAAAAAGCCGATTCCCACACAAGCCGTGGCCGATGCGCCGCTGCGCGAGTTCCTGCCGCACACCGTCTGGCATGCCACGAGTAAAAAGGACGCCAACCGTTCAGTGACATTTACGACCGATGGACGGATGCACATATACCCTGCAACCCCACCTGCATTCCGCGTTTTCCGAGTTGGTTAGTCAGCGATGAGGGGCTCTGAATTATGCGCAATTTCCTTATCGCCTGCTGCCTGTTGTCTCAGTTCCTCCATTTCCTAATGAAACCCACCTACCTTCCTGCCCTCCTCGCGTGCCTGCTCAATCTTCAGTGCGCCTTTTCGCAAGAGGAAGGCAAGCCGTGACGCAGCCTTCTCGCTTTGCTCCTGCTTGCAACGTCGCTGCGCGCCGCGGAATTCACGGTTGCGCCCGCGGGTTCCCGGCCACGAGCTCGGCGTCGAGGTGCTCGCCTTCGGCGAAGGCGTGACCAACGTGAAACCCCGCGACCGGAAATTCCGAATCTTTTGCTGAGCGTTCAGGTTTTTTCAGGTCAGAAAGCGATGCTTCGCCCAGCCGCGGAATTCCTCGGTCGCGGACCGGAGCTGCACCGGATACGCGGAGTCCGCGCGCTTCATCACGAC
>JANOBD010000148.1:0-203194 GCA_031411495.1 Phycisphaerae bacterium
TGGTCGACTGGGATTTGAGCTTTCGAACGGCGAGGAACTCGATGATGCGGCGTTTGACCTTGTCCAGGTCGTGATGGTCGCGATCGAGCACCTCTCGCGCCGACTTCAGGTCGATGTGGTCGTCGGTCTCTTTGCTCCAAGGGAGATCGGCCAGGATCTGCAGGTAGGTGCGGATGACGCCGTACTCGGGGCTGGCCTGCGGGATGTTTTCGATGCGCGACAGCTCGCGGTCGGCTTCCTTTTGCACGTGCGGCGGTAGCTTGGCCTCACGGATCTTTCCGCGGAGGTTCTCGACCTCGGTGTTCCCGTCGACGTCGGCTTCGCCCAGCTCTCGGCGAATCGCCTTGATCTGCTCCTGCAGGTAGTAGCGACGCTGGTTCTTATCGATCGACTCCTTCACCTGGCCCTGGATCTTGGCTTGCAGCTCGAGCATATCGAGCTGCTGCGCCAGCTTGCCGGCAACGGCCTTCAATCGCTTTTCGACATTCAGCTCTTCCAGCAGCTTTTGCTTTTCAGGCACTTCGGCGTTGATGTTCGCGGCCAGGAAGTCGGCGAGCGCGCTGGCGCTGGTGATCTGATTGATCACCTGCTGTACCTCGTCCGGCGTGTTCGGCGAAAGTTCCACCACGCGCATCGCCTGCTGCTTTACGCTCGTGATCAACGCATCGACTTCCGGGCCTTCGACGGCGGGTGTCGGGATGATCTCGATGTCGGCAATGTGATACGGGTCTGCCTGCTTCATCGCCTTGATGCGAAAGCGCGCCAGGCCGTGCACGATGATCGACTGGTTGCCGTCGCTGAGCTTGAGCAGCTTGAGGATCGAACAGACGACGCCGACGGAATAGAGATCGGCCTCGGACGGGTCTTCGGCATCGGCATTCCTCTGTGCGATCACGCCGACGAGCTTGTCGCCGGGCATCACCTCGTCGATGACCGCCTTCGAACGCGCCCGGCCGATGTTGAGCGGCATGACCGTGCCCGGAAAAACGATCAGGTTCCGGATCGGCAGGATCGGAATCGAGTTCGGCACCGAGACGTCCTGGCCGGATGGAAGCGTCTTGATGACGGTGTGAGTCGGCGTGGAGTTGATGATCTGAATGTCGGACATGGGTTACGTCTGCAAAAGGATTCGAAAGCTTACTGAGCGTCGCATTTCGTTTGTCGCGCATCGTGCATTCAAGTGGGTCGCGCCTTGGGAATCTGGATCCAGAGCAGGCCGTTGCGATAGGCGGCATGAATCTCGGCGTGGTCGACATTGGAAGGCAACTCCACGTCGCGCGCGAAGCTGCCGTGATCGATCTCCATCAGGTGGATCTTCGCCCGGCAAGGCGTTTCATTCTCCGTGCGGAGATTCTCCGGACACGGCGGCACTTCGCGCCGGCCACGCAGGATCAACCGGTTGGCCACCACGTGGAGCTCGACACTCTCTTTGTCGATGCCGGCGAGATCGACGCAGACGAGGTAGGCCAGTTCGGTCTCGTAGAGGTTGACGGGCGGTTGCCAGTTTTCGTTGGGGACGAAGCCGAACGATCCCTTGCTCATTTTTTCAAGCATGCGCGACATTTCGCGGGCGAGGTGGCCGAAGGGAACATCGGTCGCAGTTTCCGTGGGCATGGAGGTCTCCGCGTAGGCGTAACCGGGGGATCATAGGCCGTGGAAGCGCCGCGGAGAAGTGGCGCGGGGTGGTTAATGTCAGATGCGGCCGCCGCGAAGGCGCGCCCACCCGAACGTCGTGCCTGGCGATCAGGGCTGCGTTGTCGGTTGAGAAGTTGCGGGCGCAGTGCTCGGCGCATTGGCCGGACGAGACGTCGGCTGCGTCGCGGGAGACATGAGCACGAATGGCTTCTTCAGATCGTCCAGAGCGGCCAGGCGGCTCTTGGCGATATCGTGGTAGACGCCGCGCAAGGTATCGTCGCGCAGAACCTTCTGATACCAGTCCTGCGCATCATCGAACTTGGAACCGGATTCACAGATGGCGGCCAGCGACAGCAGCGCGTTGGCGGCGATCTCTTTTTGATCCGGATACTTCTGCAGGATTTCGAAGTATGCCAGGCGCGCGTCCTCGAGATACGCCTGCTGAGTCCGCGGCGTGAAGCCGGAAACCGGCTGCGAGGTCGCGAGCGATTCCGGAGGCATGATCGCGAGTGCCCAGAGCACTTCGGCCTTGGCGAGCTGCGCCGACGCCTTCTGTGCCGGCGTAGCGTCGGAGGTGAGAACCTTGTCGGCCCTCGAAAACGCTTCATTGGCCAGCGCCTGTCGGTCGCGGCCGGAGTCGTTCGAAAGACCAGGCGGGACCATCAAATCGCGCAGCTGAATCGCGTAATTGTACGCGATCGCGGTATCGACGTTGGTCGAGTATGCCTCTTGCTGGTGGGTCTTCCGCTTCTGGTAGAAAAAGAAGACGATCGCCGCGAGCAGAATAATTCCCAGGATGATATTCGCGCCATGCTTTTCAAAAAACTCCGGCGCCTTCACGCGCATCAGGACTTCAAGGTCGGTCTTTTCATTCGCTGGGCGACGCTCGGATTCCATAGACCTGTGGAGGTTATCGAAGAACCGAAGCACGAGCAAACGACGGGGAACTTCGCGTACCATTTGGCGCATGAAGTCCATCGGTATACTGACCGTGTGCATCCTGGTTTGCCTGGCCGTGGGCGGTGTCTCGGCGCTGCTGAGCCCGATCGGCGATTGGTTCGCGCAGCTCCGCAAGCCGAGTTGGATGCCGCCGGGATGGATCTTCGGACCTGTCTGGTCGCTGCTGTACGCGATGATGGGCGTCGCGCTGTTCCTGGTTCTGCAGAAGGGATGGAACGCCGGCGGGGTGAAGTGGGCGGCGATGCTGTTCGCGGTCCAACTCGCGATCAACTTCGCGTGGAGCCCGGTCTTCTTCCGCTGTCACTCGCTCGGCGGTTCACTGGCGATCATCCTCGCGCTGTGGCTGATGATCGGCTGGACGACCGCGGCGTTCTGGTCCGTTCGTGACTGGGCCGGAGCGATGCTGCTGCCATACTGGGCGTGGGTGACGTTCGCGACGGCGCTCAACGCGGCGATATGGAGGATGAATGGCTGATAAGCCATTGGCGTTGTGCTGAGCTGTCTGATGACCAAGACGCTCGACAAGCCAGCAGTGCGTCCCTGGACGACTTGTTGCGACGAGTGGCGATGAGTTGATGCAGTTTCGCCGCAGTCATTCCTCTGACGGCGACACTTTCGCTCAATGGCTCATACTCACGCGTTTGAGGGTTTAAGAGCAGAATGTGCACTTGGTCCCAACCCTTCACGTGCCACACTTCTGGAACTCCGATGTCTGCATACACCGGCAGTTTCGGAATGAGTGGCGTTGCCACTTCGATTTCGATCGCCAGATCCGGGGGAGGATTGATGCTGAGATCGGCTTCCTCGCGTGCGTCAGCAATCGCGACGTTTTGGATGTAAAAGCAACCGTCTGCTTCGAGTCCCTTGCGCTCCAATTCACGCCGCCAGGTCGTTGAGCCTAGAGGCGAAAAATCGATGTCATGATCCAGCAGGTAGTTTTCCAGCATACTACCTACGAACAAACGAATGACTTCGTGAAGCTTGTTCGGCATTTCAATGACCAATGCGCCGTCGTTGAAGACCATCAATGCATGACTTCCCGCGCGATCCGTTTCATCGCGAAGACGCACATACGTTTGCCAATCAATTCCCCAAAGGACGACTTCATTCGAAGTACGTGACGGGAAGAGATTGAGCTTCTCGACATCGTCCGCGATGCTCATGGAATTATTCTACCTCACCACCGGCAGCGCCGTCCCTCTCTTTTCGTTCAGAATTTTCTCGTATCCCGACCCCAACTCGCCGATGGGATCCGGCGGCAGGATATCGACCTTCTTTTCGCCGAGCTTCGCTTCGCCGTGCTCGACTTTCGACTGGAACGCGCGGCATTCTTCGAGCAGCTTCTCGAGGATTTGCTCCTCCGGCACGTTCGCGACCTTTTCGCCTTGCACGTAGATGATGCCGCGACGGTCGCCGGCAAAGATCGCGACATCGGCGCCCTCGGCTTCGCCGGGGCCGTTGACGATGCAGCCCATCACCGCCACCTTGATCGGCAGGCGGATTTCCTCTTTCAGCTTCTTGCGCACCTGCTGCGTGAGCGTGAAGAGGTCGACCTGAATGCGACCACACGTCGGGCACGCGATCAACTCGGCGCCGATGCGCTCGCGCAGGCCCAGGCAATACAGAAGTTCAAGCCCGTCTTCGACTTCGTAGATCGGATCGTTCGCGTAACTGATGCGGATCGTGTCGCCGATGCCGCTGAGCAGCAGATGCCCGAGCGGCACGACGCTGCGGATCGTTCCCGTCTCCTTCGGCCCCGCGTGGGTCACGCCGAGATGCAATGGATAGTCGAACCGCTTGCTGATCTCCTGGTACGCCGCGATGACGAACTGCGGGTCGATGCTTTTGCAGCTGATAGTGATGTCATGAAAATCCTCGGCGTGGAAAATGTCGAGGTACTCTTCGAGCTTGGTGATGCAGATCGCCAGCAGGTGGCCGTACTTGTTGTTGGAGAAGAGCGCGCCGAGTTCTTTCATGCGAAGCTGCTTGTCGCGGCGTTCGATGATCGAGCCTTCGTTGACGCCGATGCGGATCGGCAGCTTCTTCGCCTTGCAGGCCTGGATGACATCGCGGACCTGTGCCGCGTCCTGGATGTTCCCGGGGTTCAGGCGGATCTTGTGTACGCCGGCGTCGATCGCTTCAAGCGCACGCTGGAAGTGGAAGTGGACATCGGCAACGATGGGAACCGTCACGGCGGGCAGGATCTCGTTGAGCGCGGCGGTGTCTTTCTTCTCTGGAACGGCGACGCGGACAACGTCCGCCCCGGCGGCGGCGAGTTTCTGGATCTCGGCGATGCATTTGGCCACGTCATGGGTGTAACCACTGGTCATCGACTGGACGCTGACGGGCGCGTCGCCGCCGATTTTCACAAAGCCATGCGCGGCATCGCCGAGGGTGATCTGCCGGGTCAGGCGGCGCGGAATGGACGGGTTGGGCGTTTGGCTCATCAAGGCAGACTCCGATTCTTCGTCAAAATCGATGCTACGGACGCTGCGAACGCGATGCAAACGACGCGATCTGCGGGTATATCCTGCGGCAGCGAGTCCCGGGGTAAATGTTCGGCCTAACCAAGGGCTTGTGCCGATGTCATATCCGTAGGATTGGAAGCATTCTTGAAACCGTACGTTTTCATTTTCGCACTCGGCATTGGCATGACGGCGTACTGCGACGCGGCCGAGCCGACGACTGTGCCGGCGGCATCGATCGTGCCGGCCGAGTCGGATGCTCCCCCGGATTCGACCGCGTCGGTCTCACCCGTTCAACGCGCCAACAACGATGCCGTTGCACGATTGTACGCGCAGATTGCCGCCGAAACGGTCGGGAACGTGCCGGTCGCGCAGCTGATCGAGCAGGTCAACGGTTATTCGATCGTGATGAACGGCCTGGCAAAGGCTGAGCAGATTGGCGGGCCGCGCGCCGTCGGCGATGAGATGGTCCAGGTGCAACTTCAGATCAGCGGGAGCCGCGCGGCGCGGCTCGTCCTGCAGGCCGCCGCCGTGAAGCCGGAAAAGAGCCCGATCCCGCCCGAACGCCTGGCCAGCCTGCTTCGCGACTGGAACGCCCGCGTCTTTACCAGCACGGGATCGAACATCGATGTCTCGCGCGTTGACGTCGTCCCGATGGAATCGACCACCGCCGCCACCACATCGGCGAGCGAGCAATTGCCGAACATCCAGCTGAATCTCGATGTGACGCCCCCCTGGGCGAATGATCCGCTGGTTGCGAGTGCGACGGCATCGCGCGAGAAATCATCGCTCCGCACCGCGCGGGTCGCCGAACAATCCGCCCGCGAGGCGCTGCGTGCAAAGCTCGACTCGTTGAAGGTGTCCGACGATCGCACGCTTGCCGAGTTGGCGCGTCGCGACGAGTCGATCCGGAAAGTTCTCGATGAAGCGGCGGCTGCCGCGAAGATCTCCGGCGTCGACTATCGCGGGGATGGAAGCGTCGAGTTGCGCCTCGGTCTCGACGGGCGACAGCTCTGGCAGGCGATCCTCGCCACGCGATAAGAGTTTCCTTCCGCGATTCCCCCGAAGATTCACGAAGTCAATTCCATTCGTGCCGATGAGCGTAATTCGTGGCCGACTCTCCTTCCGCGATTACAATCGCGGCATGTCCATCAACCACACGCTCGCGAAGATGTTTTCGACGATGGCCGCCGTGCTCGAGATCCGTGGCGAGCCCGTCTTCAAGGCCATTGCGTTCTCGAAAGTCGGCCGGCTGATCGACGACATGACCTTCGATCTCCAGGAAGCCGTCAAGAACGGAACGCTCGAAGAGATCGAAGGCATCGGGAAGTCGAGCCGCAAGGTGATCGAAGAGTTCGTCAGGACCGGCGTGAGCACGGATCACAACGAACTCATCGCCACGATCCCCACTGGCCTGATCGAGATGATGCAGCTTCCCGGGCTCGGTCCCAAGACGATCAAGCTGCTGTGGAAAGAGCGCGACATCAAGAACATCGACGAACTCGCCGTCGCGATCGATGCGGGCAAGCTCGCGGGCCTCAAAGGCATCGGCGAGAAGAAGATCGAGCAGATCAAGCAGAGCCTGGCGCTGCGCGACACCGCCGGCAAGCGGCACGGCATCGTCGACGCGATGGAGGTGGTGCTCGGCATGCTTGAGCGCGTGCGAACTCTCAATGGTGTGAAGCAGGCGGAACTCGCCGGTTCCATCCGAAGGCGCAAGGAGACCATCGGTGACGCCGACATCATTGCCGCGGTGGACGATCCGAAGACGATGCTCACGCTCTGTGATCACTTCGTCAGCGCGCCCGGCATCCGGCAGGTGCTCGGGCATGGCGAGACCAAGTGCAGCGTGATGATGGAGTCGGGCCTGCAGATCGACCTGCGCGTCGTACCGACCGAACATTTCGGCGCGGCGCTGCTCTACTTCACCGGATCGAAAGACCACAACGTCAGGCTCCGCGGCATCGCCCAGGACACCGGCCTGACGCTCAACGAGTGGGGCCTTTACAAGATCGACGACTGGGAAAAGGCGAAGCAGACGAACAAAACGGCACCGTACGCGACGCCGAAGTTGAAGAATCTCGCGAGCAGGACCGAGGCGGAAGTGTACGAGGCGCTGGGCCTGCGATTCATCGATCCCGAGCTGCGCGAAGACCGCGGCGAAGTCGACCTGGCGAAACAGAACAAACTGCCGATGCTCATCACCGCGAAGGACATCCGCGGCGAGCTCCATTGCCACACGACCGCATCGGACGGCTCCAACACCATCGAAGAGATGGCCAATGCAGCGAAAGCGCTTGGCTACGAATACGTGGTGATCACCGACCACAGCAAGAGCCAGGCGATCGCCCACGGCCTCGATGCGGCAAGGCTGCTCAAACACGCCGAAGAGGTTCGAAAGATCGCCTCGAAGCTGAAGGGCATCGCGCTCATGATCGGCACCGAGGTCGACATCCTCGCCGACGGCAAGCTGGACTATGAAGACGATGTGCTCAAGGAACTCGATTTCGTCGTCGCGAGCCCGCACCACGCGCTACGGCAGGAGACTGACAAGGCGACGGCGCGAATTCTCCGCGCGATCGAGAACCCATACGTCAACGTGATCGGGCATCCGACCGGCCGGCTGATCAACCAGCGCGTCGGACTCGAATACGACTGGAAGCGGGTGTTCGAAGCCGCGGCGACGTCCGGCACCGCGATGGAAATCAACGCCGGCTGGCCGCGGCTGGATCTGAACGACAACCTCGCGCGGGCCGCGATCGCCGCGGGCGTGATGCTGACGATCGACACCGATGCGCATCACGTCGATTCGCTGAAGGACACCGAGTACGGCATCTGGGTCGCGCGCCGCGCGGGAGCGGAGAAGAGAAGCGTTTTGAATGCTCAACCACTGAAGACGATCCGGGATTGGGTTGCGCGAAAGCGGTAGCGCGTTCAGCCGCGAGCTTGCTCGCGCCGGGCGCTTCCCACTCGCCAGCAAGCTCGCGGCGATACGGTCGTTCAGAGCCTAACGTTCGACGTAGTATTTGTGCGTTTGATAAAAAAGAACCGGACCGGGAGGGAGCCACCACTTCCGGTCCGGTCGATCATGTACACGATTAAGAATAACACGCGCTTCGTTCTCGTCAACGGAATGTGCGCGCTTCGACAGCGGATTCATGATGAGCGCGAGGTGATGCAAGGTGAGGTCAGCGTCGCCTGGCGCGACCGCTCAGTCCTTGAGCAGCGTGCGCAGCGTCGGCGCGATCTTCTTCCACAGCGCTTCATCGCGCGAGGCGTAGAGGAGATTGGTGAGAAGCCAGTCGACGGGATTGCCGATGTCGTGTCGCTTGCTCTTGAGCACCACGCCATGCACCCTTTCACGAGCGATCGTCGCCTTCAGCGCATCGGTGAGTTGAATCTCGCCGCCTTTGCCGGGTGATGTGTGATCGAGGCAGTCGAAAACGATCGGCGAGAGGATGTACCGCGCGCAGATCGCGAAGTGTGACGGGGCGTGCTCGATCGACGGCTTCTCGACCAGCGTGTCGATCTTCATCACGCCGTCGCCGATCATCTTGCCGCCGGCGATGCCATAGCGATCGACGCGGTCGGCGGGAACTTCTTCGAGTGCGATGATCGTGCCGCCCAGCTTCGCATGTGCGTCGATGAGCTGCCGGGCGGGCAAGACCTCTCCGGAAAAAATCGTGTCGCCCAACAGGCAGAGGCACGTCTGGTCGCCGACGTGGTTCTTCGCCTGCAACACCGCGTGGCCGAGGCCGAGCTGTTCGGATTGCCGTACGGAGTGAATCTGAAGCTTCTCGGCAAGCTTCGTCACTGAATCGAGCAGCGACTCTTTCTTGCCCGCGCGCAGCCGGTCTTCGAGCTCCTTGTTCCGGTCGAAGTGGTCCTCGATCGCGCGCTTGTCCTTCTGCGTGATGAGCAGCACGTCATCGAGACCCGCATCCGCGACTTCCTCGAGCACGTATTGAATCGTCGGCCGATCGAGGATCGGCAGCAGCTCTTTAGGCACGGCCTTGGCGGCGGGCAGCATACGCGTGCCCCAACCGGCGGCGGGAATGATGGCTTTGTGGATAGGCATTAGGCATTCGGCATCGGGCAGTAGGGCAGCGACATCTTTCCTGCTGCCTGTTGCCTGTTGCCTTCGCTCCTCATTCAAAAACAATCGGCCGGATCACCGAGCAGTTGATCGTTGCCATCGCGTCGACGAGGCGCTGGTATTGGTCTCCGTCGGTGTACAGCCCGGTGATCGCACCGCCGGAGCCGCAGAAGTGAGCGCTCGAGCCTGCCGCTCTGGCGATTTCCACCATGCGGTGGTTTTCCGGGGCGATGCTCATGATCTTCTGGCGAACACCGTAGTTGGCGTTGACTACCTCGCCGAGGGTTTTCCAGTCGCCCGCGAGCAAGGCTCCCCGGCCACGATCGGTCAACTCTGCCAGTTCCTTCATCGCGCTGATGACGGTCTGATCGCCTTGGAGCCAGAGCTGCTTCAGGTTGCGGTGCGGGACATCGCTGATCTCGGCACGCTCCGGGTCGTACGCCACATAGAGGGGCGGCATGACCTTCGGCTTGAGCTCTTCGTAGATGCCGAACCCTTCCTTCTCCACCTGCTCGCGCTTGAAGTCCATGTAGACCATGCCTTCGTAGACCTGGATCACGCGATCCTGCAGGCCGGCGGTGATACCGAGTTCGTCGCGCTCGCACATCAGGACGAGCGTCGGCAGAAAGTGTTTGGGAATCGACACGTTGTAGAACGTCATGAGCGCACGCATCGTTGCGGTGATGATGCTGCTCGAACCCGACAGGCCGACGAGGCGCGGGATGTCGCTCTCATAGCTGATGCAGAAGCTCTTCTTCGGATCGACGGGCAGGTTGTTCTTGGCGCAGTAGCCGAAGAACGTCTTGATCGCCGCCTTGATCAGCCGCACGCCGCCGTAGTAGCCGAAGAGCTTCTGTTCGCGCAGGAACTCTTCCACGGTGTTGTACTTCGCGTAGTCGGCCGGGCCGAGGATGATTTCGAAGTAGGGCGCTTCCCACAGTCGGACGGTGGCCTTGAAGTTGCGGATGATGAAAGAAAGCGTCTTGCCGAAGTAGCCGTCGGACGGGTTGCCGACCAGGCCGGCACGGGCGTGCGCGTGTGCGGTGATCATCATAAAAAGGTCCTCTGCTCGAATGCGGGCTAGAGCCTCGACACCGCCGCCGGATTGTCAAGATGAACTGTTGGATAGTGCAAGTGAAGGTGCGTGGTGTAGCGCTCTCACCGGCGCAGAGCGAGACGGCGAACGCGGCCACAGTCGGATGGCGCGCTCGCGATCTTCTTCTTCGCTCAGTTTCCGATCGGTGTCGCGGCGAGATGAGATCGGACCACGTCGGCGCGAATCCGGTAGCCGGCCGCATTGCCATGAATTCCATCGGGCAGGTAGAGCGCCGGGTCGGGCGTGCCATCGGCGCGCAGGTATTGGTCCCACACCTCGATGTAGTCCAGGTTCGCTCCACGTCGGTTTCCATCTGCCACGAACCCGGCGATCAGCCGGTTCGCTTCCCGCTGCTTTGGGGCTTGCGCCCAGCGCGCCGGGCATGGCTGGATGGCCAGATAGGCGATGCGGGTCCGCGGCAACTTCGATCGAACTTTTGCCACGAAACGTTTGAAATCTGCAAAGACCTCTCCCGGCGACTTGCCGTTGTTGATGTCGTTGGTGCCCGCATTCAGCACGATCAGGCGCGGCGCGTACGGGACGACGATGCGATCGGCAAAGTAGACCGAGTCGGCGAGCTCCGAGCCGCCGAAGCCGCGGTTGATCGTCTGATGCTCCCGGAAGTCGCTCGCGAGCGAGGCCCACATGCGGATCGTCGACGAGCCGATGAACAGGATCGCGCCTCTGGGCGGCGGCGCGACGCGATCCGCCTGCTCGAAGGCGCGGATGTCATTCTCCCATTTCGCACTCGGCGAAATCGCCTGGGTTGCGGCCACTGTAGTCGCAGTGCGAGGAGTCGGCGGCGAATGCGTCGCCGCACATCCCGCCGCGACGAGCGAGATAAATCCCAGCAGGACGCGACGCGAAACGGGAAGAGGCGAGAGAAGAGCGATCATCCCACCGAAGATACGCGATCACTCAGCTGAGGGCATCTCGTCGATTGCACCAGTGTCAAAGTGAATCGGGCTTCTCTCTATGCTGGTGTTGATATGCCAACCGATGGCCGCGAGGGCAATGCCGAGAAAAAATCGGTTGATCAACAAGGAGCAATCATGATTCGCAAGCTTGCCGACGGACGCTTTCGCCTCTATTCGAAAAAGCTCGATCCCCGGACACGTCACCGGCGCAACCTCGGCACATTCGACTCTCGCGCCGCGGCGGAGAAACATGAGCGCGACGTTCAGTACTTCAAGCGGCACTGACGCGGCCGATCTGAGAAGCTCGCAAAACGACCTCAGACGAGTTTGCCGCGGGTGTTTTGTTCGATCTGAACCGCGCACAGCAGCAGTTGACCGAAGACGCGGAGCACCAGCGTGACGACGTACCCGATCACCGCGGCCAAGAGCGACGCGCCCAAGAGGATCATCCATTGCTGCTGCGCATCCGCGAGCAGCGTTTTGAAGAAGCCGTCGATCCCGACAAACTCCTGCGCCCGAAACACGCGCACGCCGAGCATGGCGGTGGGCGTGAGGAACGACAGGAGCGTCAGCATGTTGGCGAGCCCGACGATGATCGATGAGAACGTGACGATGGAACTGCGATCGTATTGAGCCATGATGTCCTGCCTTTGCGAACAGAGTGAAGTGATTCCATGGCGCGCACCACATTTCCCGGTGATCGCGACGAAGCGTGGCACGCACCTGCGGCGAAGTCGCCGCGATCTGCGCAGCCAAATCAGACGGAGCTGATCTTCTTCAATGCGTATCTGCCAGCCATTATGAACCGGCATTCCGTACATAAGCAGGATGCGTACCGACAACCTCGCGCACCTCACCGTGGCGGCCAGATCTCAGGCTTTGGGAGCGGATCGGGCCATTGATTCGGATCGTTTACGTGAAACGTCCAGAGCCACGCGTCGCCGAGCAGGAAGACGTCCTGCATCACCTGCACGATGTCGTGGGCCGCCTGCTTCGCGCGCTTCGTCTCTTTCGAGAACTGCGGAAAGATGCAGTTGCGTTCGCCGTCGAATGTTCCCTTGCGCTGGCCCGCGCGCTCGAAACCGATTTTGAACATGATGTCTTCGCGCAGCGCTTCCTCGGGCGTCAGTTCGACTTCCATGAGTCGACCGAACTTTTCCGACCGAAAGCCGCGTTTCGTTTTGAGCGGAATCGGAAGCCGCACGATCGACTGCGTCTCGGGCTCGACGACGACGCATTCATCGAACTCGGGATGGCTGAGGAAGTAGGCGATCTTTGTTTCGAGTTCCGCAAGTTGCGGATGAGAGTGATACGACAAGAGATCCTTTCGCTTTTTCGAAGACGTCGTCGATGCAATGCACGGTATGTTTCCGCAACGCGCGCCACAACTCTCACACCATTCGCGCGACTCAATCTCGATTCGGTTTCGTCGCTTAAGAGATTCGTCAGACGGCATCAGAGGATTCAAGCGGCACGGCGATTTGCCTGTTTGTGGCGTCAGAATTGACGCGCTTCGTTAATGTCACTCCTCTCGTATTTGTCTCTGGACGTCCGTTAAAACCGAGATATTCATCAACCCTTCAGGGAATCGACCTTCAGTTGCAGTAGTTTTTTTGTCAAATCGACTCGTTCGTCGCTGGCGGGGCGGCCGTTGTTGATTGGGTCGATCTACGGCAGCCGAAAGTTCATTTTTAGTGGGAGACGGTCGTCCTTCCAACGAAGGACGGCTTGTTCATTTGGCCTTGATCGAGCCTGCGGCACGGCGTCGTCAAGGATCGCCGCGGACTGGATCGCACCAAGCGATTTGTCCCGCGGCTCGCAAAAACGAGAACGGCACGGCCGCATCGCTGTGGTCGTGCCATTCGTGATTTACAAAGACGCGTTGCCGATTACTTCTTCGGCTTCTTGTCCTGCTTCGGCTTCTTCTTTTCTTTCTTCGGCGTCGTGCTGCCCTTAGCCATGATGCTGCTCCGGTTAAAACCCGCCTTGCTTCGACATCTCGTGATGCGCGAGTTGAGGCATTACGAAGGGTACGCGCAAAGCATCCCGCAGGCGAAGAACCAGGAATTTCGCGACAGTGGACACGCCTTCGCAAGCGCGTCCGAAGTGTTCTTTGCGCCGTTATTCGCCGTCCCCGTTTCGTCCTGATCTGTCATGCGTCACGTGCCGCCGCACTGCGCCGGTCGCCACGACGCCGCCGCGGTAGCGACGGGATCGAACTCTCTGCTGAGCCGATTCTTTCCAAACCTGCTTGTCGCCATCGAAGCCGAGCGCTTCATCAAGCCAACGGCTTGGCTTCTCGTTATCCGCCGACGCGGATGTACGAGTCACAATCACACGCGCGCAACATGAACTGGAGTTGCTGCCCGGTGGGAGGTGCGTCACTTTTGTCGAGATCGTTCGAGCCTCCGATGAACATCGTTCTCACGCAGCATTGTTCACCGTATTTGCTGGTCCGCTGAAACTAGCGCAACGGTCTGGCCGTTCCCGTACGACGGTGTCTCCGGTCCGAGGCGTCTCGGGTTGCCCGCGCACTTTCCCCGCGAGTATCCAAGGCGGTGTGACTCGTTGCCAAGCCCGCGCTCGCGCCTCTTGAACGGAGGTCTCGATGGCAAGATTGCGGGCTCGAGCGCTCTTCGCAGTTTGCCCGCAGACTCCCCAGCTGCCCAAATTCCTGCAGAAAATGAGCAAGGCGGCACACTTTCGTCGAAAAATGTCGATATTCGCGTGCGATATTTTAAGCATTTTAGTTGATGGGCTGCGAGCCCGGTGCTAAAACGCGAGGTGTTGAAAAGCAGTCGATGTCGACTTCGTTTTTCAACTGACGAACGCTCATGTTTCGGTTTCACCTCGCCAGGGAGAATTGCCATGTCCAGGAAAATGGTTTGCGTATTAGCTACGTCGTTCCTTTCGTTCGCAGGGTCCGCGTTCGCGCAGATCAATGACGGATTCGAATCCTATGCCCCCGGCACGCTTCCGCCGCAGGGTGGCTGGATCGACTTCGGCGGCACGCAGCCCGTTACCGTCTCGACCACACAAGCCCACAGCGGTACCAAGTCGATGCGCCTGAGCGAAGGAACCGATGCGGTCAGCCCCGGGTACGGCTCAGACGTCTACAAGAACTTCCTTCCGGCGGGCGGCTACACCAGCGGAACGGTCACGTTCTCCTTCTGGCAGTTCATCGAGCCGACTGTCGATTCTGAAATCTTCATGTACATCTCCAACGGCCGCATGCCCGCCACCTTTGAGACCGGACTGGACCTCCGCGCCGACGCCGCCAACGCCGATACGTTCGGCAGCTCGATGCTCGTCGTGCAGGATGAAACCGGCGGCCCGACGCTGCAGGCCGCCCCGGTTCCGCTCGTCAAGGGCCGCTGGGTTCAGCACAGCATGACGGTCAACCTCACCACGGACCGTTACAACTATAGCTACGACGGCGTTCAGCTCGTCACCGGCGCCGAGTGGGACAAGAACCCCACGCCCGGCACCACCGGCTCGACCATTGGCGGAATCGATTTCTGGATGCAGCGCGGCAACGCCGACGGCGTGAACGCGTTCGTCTATTACGACGACTTCCTCACCGTCGTCCCCGAGCCGACCACCGCGCTCGCGTCGGTTCTGGGCCTGACGCTCGTCCGCCGCCGCCGCGCCTGATCGGTCTTCGATCCCGCGATCCTTCAACTCTTCCGCCGCCGCAGGGTGTGTGAACTGTGCCGTCAACTCGGCGCATCCCATGCACCCTGCGGCGTCGTTTTTTGGATGCATCGGTGCCAGCGCATTCCAAAGCGCAATCGCGACAACGTCGACGGATCCGTTTCCACCTGACGCCGACGGAAGGGTGCGGCGCGCCGTGATTTTCACCCGACTCCCGCGATCGTCCTCAAAAGTGGTAGATTTTGGGAGATCGATACCCAGGATTCCGAAATGGGACGGGCTTTGATGTTCTTCGATTGTCAATGAGCGCTGCCCGCGCGCGTCCTCCGCCGGGCAAATCGAGACAGGATGGGGCTCGTGTGAGCAGGGCGTCAAGGGGGCGACCGAATGCTGTGTCGTGCCAATGCCGACGTGATCGTGACTGGAGGACGCAGCGCCATCGCCGCGACGCCCACGTCGTCGAGTACGCCAAAATGTGGCTCCCGCGTAGGATCGTTTGCGATGGTCGATTACCATCCCATTCGACTTGCGCATCCGGTTGTCCGATTCCTCGCGATGCCGAGCACCATTCTCTTTGCCGCGGTGTATGTACTTCCCGTTTTCGCTCACCTGTCGCTCGATTTCATTCTGCGAATGGAGGGCGTGCCGCATATTCGGCTCAGCGCGCATTACCCGCTGCTTCGCACGGTGCTGATTGATCCTCTGCCGATGGTCTTGCTGATCACGATCGCGTTGAACATCGCGCGCTGTCTCTGGTTCGGACGACGCTGGCGAAGCGGATGGGTCGCATTGCTGTCGCTGGCCCATTTGCCCGTCTTGCTCGTCGTCCCAATTGTCGGATTTGTCAATCACCTGACGGTAACGTGATTGGACCTCCGCGCGCTCGGTGCCGCACTTTCGCGCGCGAATGCAATCATCCGTGTGCGAGGCCGGATACCACACTTCGCTGTGCTCGGCGATGTGTGCGTGAGTCGCAGAATCGGCACACATCGGGGAGTACGCCGAAGTGTGGCACCCGGCCACAGCACAGGATGTCCGGGAATGTTGCCGCCGATGGTTCGGAAACGCATCAAATACTCCCCAGAGCAAAGACGGCGGGGTGCAAATGCAATGCACGCCGCATTCTACGCTCTTGTGAAAATAAACTCTTCACAAGCGATTTGGCCAAACGATGGCACCCGGTGGTGGCAAACGGTATCTTTCCAGAGTGAAGGCACCTGGCGCGCAGGGCTAGTTGACTAGACGGAGCATGAAACTCAGGGATGTAAAGAGTGCATCAACGGCCACGACTCGCCTTAATGGAGCGCTGCTATGGGGACGACCAGAACGATATTGTTATCGCTGACCCTCGCCGCGTCTATCGGCGGTGCTTCGAGGAACCTCGATGCAGATACCAGTGTTTCGACTGTGATCGAAGTAACCAAGTTCCGAGGAATGACGTTAAGAGATTTACAGATATCTCCGGACGGTGGCGAATACGCCGTCGTCATGGGATGGGGAAGTTCGACCAAGTCTTCCGTGCTCCGCATAGGTACTCTGAATCCCGACCAAACGTCTGCCGATGCGTCTGTGGAAGTGGGCAACATCGATACAGCGAGTGAGAGAGTCGTTTGGACTTCGCAAGATGAGATCGTGGTCTCTGCCAACGGCTCGGTGGTTACCGTTAGGCGAGAGAAGGATGGGTGGGCTCGAAAGAAAAGCCAACTCGCGAACGCCAGCAGGATCGCGGTCATTGATTCTCATTCGATGATCATTTGCGATAACGCGGCGCGGACCGTGCGGCGAGTCGACACATCAAAACCGGGCGACGTTTGGCGGACGCAGATCGAGCATGACGGCAGTGGGGGCCTCTCTCTCGACGAAACGGGTAGCCGAATTCTCGTTTATTCCTTCATGAAGGATAAAGTCAGCGTGATCGATGCAGCGACCGGTTCACTTCTCACTTCCGTTCGCTACACCGATGAGCTCAAGCCACGAGCAACTGCAATTGTGGGCAAAGGTACGATTCTCAGCATCGACGCTGTCGGGCGCTGGGCGTGCCACGATGCCGCGGGCGCGGCCATCCATGACGGGAGACTTCAGGCTGAAGGTCTCATGGTAGACGGCAGCGCAATGCGTTCTTGGGGTAGTACGTTTCGATGCGTATTTGAGAATGAAAGCAAGACGCGGGTCTTAAACTGCTCTTTGAAAGATGGGCAGATTGAGCAGTCACTAATCGCCGAGATTGACGGCAAAGGCGTATTGGCAGACACAACGAAGGAATTGACTGTGGTGCTTTGTGATCAGGGATCGAACATGTATTCCGTCGTTTGCATGCGAGCTCGGACGGATTAGTTTCATGGAGTTCGCAGACGCCACCCACTTCCTTTCGATTTCGCTCTCATAGACGCTCGATAGAACCCTCACCCTAGCCCTCTCCCGGATTACCGGGAGAGGGGACCGGATGAGCGGCGCGTTCGTTCATCCCGCAACTCTCCACTCTCTACTTCCAACTCTTCACTCAAGCATTACGAACATCCCATGCTGTTCCCGCAGTTCAGGCACTTGTAGCACGTGCCCGATCGCACGGTGATGCTGCCGCAGCTGTCGCACGGCGGGGCGTCGCTTTGTAACTGCGTGCCCTGCTGGTTCAGCGGGTTGGCGACGGTGCTGCTGCCGTACGCCTTGCCGTGGGGCGAGCCGAGGCGGGAGTTGGGTTTGGACTCGGCGTCGGCGGAGCTAGCCGACCGGTCGGTGGATTCAGCCGACCGGTCGGCGGACTCACCCGAACGCTCGGCACGGTCGCCGGGCTTCTTGTGATGGCGGGTCGCTGCCAGCTCGGCACGAATCTCGTTCTCCAGCGTGCCGGTCTCGGGCTCGACGTTCTTCGAGCTGAGCGACGCGAGCGAATCTTCATCCACGCTGTCGGACGGCTTGGGGTTCACGCGCTGCGGGGCGTTGGCGGCGCGGTAGCCGTCGATGAACTCCATCGCCAGCCAGCGGAAGATGTAATCCACCGGGCTCTTGGCGAACGGGATGTCCTGGCTGCGCGTCATGCCGCTCGGCTCGAAACGAACGTGCTCGAACTTCCGCACGAGCGACTCCACCGGCACGCCGTACTGCAGCGCGACGCTGACGAGCGTGGCGATGGTGTCCATCAGCCCGCCGATGGTGGAGCCTTCCTTGCTCATGGTGATGAAGACTTCGCCGGGCTGGCCGTCCTCGTAAAGCCCGACGGTGATGTACCCCTCGTGGCCGGAGATATCGAACTTGTGGGTGATGGCGTTGCGCGTGTCCGGCAGGCGACGGCGCAGCGGACGCTCGACGACACGCTCGATGATCCGCTCGATCACGCGGGTGTGGTCGGGGGCGGCTTCGACGTTCTGGTCGATGCGTTGGTCTGCGGTCTGCGGTCCGCGGTCTGCGGTAGATGAATTTGCCGCCGACCGCCCACCGCCGACCGCCGACGCGAAAGCCGCCACGTCGTTGAGCACTTCCGCCTTCGCCGCGGCGACGTTCTCTTCGCTTTCCTCATCATCGATCTCTGCATCGCTCTTGATGTTGAGGGGCTGGGAGAGCTTGCTGCCGTCGCGGTAGAGGGCGTTGGCCTTGAGGCCCAGTTCCCAGCTCATGCGATACGCGCCGGCGATGTCTTCGACGGTTGCCTCGTTGGGGAGGTTGATGGTCTTGGAAATCGCGCCGCTGATGAACGGCTGGGCGGCGGCCATCATCTTGATGTGGCCGTCGACGTGGATGAAGCGTTGGCCGGTCTTGCCGCACTTGTTGGCGCAGTCGAAGACGGGCAGGTGCTCGGGCCGCAGGCCCGGCGCGCCCTCGACGGTGCCGGTGCCGCAGATGACGGCGGAGGCTTCGTCGATCTGCTTCTTCTTGAAGCCGAGCTTCTTAAGAAGGTTGAAGCCGGGGGCTTTCCATTCGCTCTCGGCGATGCCGATCTTCTCGAAGAAGGCGGCGCCGAGCGTCCAGGGGCTGAAGGCGAAGCCGAGCTCGAACATCGCGGGCAGGCTGTCTTCGATCTTCTTCAGATCGTCGGCGGTGAAGCCGCGGGCCGAGAGGGAATCACGGTTGATGTGCGGGGCATTGTCGAAGGTGAGGGTGCCGAGCACGTGCTTGAGAATGCCGTCGATCTGGTTCGGCGAGTAGCCGAGGTTCTTGAGCGCAGGCTCGACCGATTGGTTGGCGATCTTGAAGTAACCGCCGCCGGCGAGCTTCTTGAACTTCACGAGTGCGAAGTCGGGCTCGACGCCGGTGGTGTCGCAGTCCATGAGCAGGCCGATGGTGCCGGTGGGCGCGATGCAGGTGGTTTGGGCGTTGCGGTAGCCGTAGAGGACGCCGAGCTCGAAGGCGCGGTCCCACACGCCGCGGGCGACGTTGAGCAGGGTGATGGAGACGAGTGGATCCGAGCCGGTGAACTGCTGGGCATCGATGCCGACGGGCTTGATGTCGAGCGATTCGTACTCGCCGGCGAGGCGCTTGCCGGTTTCGTTCCGGCCGACGTCGTAGGCGGCGCGGCGATGGTTCTTGATGACGCGGAGCATGTGCTCGCGGTTCTCGGCGTAGCCGGGGAACGCGCCCAGTTCACGCGACATCTCGGCGCTGGTGGCGTAGCTCTCGCCGGTGAGGATGGCGGTCACAGCGCCGCAGAAGGCGCGGCCCTTCTCCGAGTCATACGGGATGCCCGCCTGCATAAGCAGCGCGCCCAGGTTGGCGTAGCCCAGCCCGAGCGTGCGGAACTTGTACGACAGCTTGGCGATCTCTTCCGAGGGGAAGCTGGCCATCAGCACGGAGATTTCCAGCACGATCGTCCACAGGCGGATGCCGTGGCGGAAGCCTTCGATATCGAACGACTTCTTCTCGGCATCGAAGAACCGCATGACGTTCAGCGAGGCGAGGTTGCACGCGGTGTCGTCGAGGAACATGTACTCCGAGCAGTTGTGAACGGTGATCCCGTTGGCAACGAAGCTGGAGGTGACCGGCTCGGTGAGGTCAAAGACCTGCTCTTTGCCGAGGTGGGTGAAGGAGGCGAGGCAGTCGAAATTGCCTTCCGACTCGCCGCCGTCCACGCGTTCGATCGCGCTGGCGAGAGCGGCGAGCTCTTCCTCGCAGAGGAAGGCGATGTGTGTTCCAAAGGAGCGGAGGCTTGCCTCATCGATGCGCAGGCCGTGGCGCGAACTTGCACGATCGAGAGTGAGAACCGAGTTCTCACCGGTAGAGGCAAGTCCTCCGCGAGCGAAGGCTCCGCCTTCACCTGATTCGATACGAGACTGGATGCCGAAGCCGATCAGGACGAGCTGGACGTCCTGCAGGAGATCGAGCGAGGTGTGATTCAGGACGACGCCGCGTGAATCGACCGTGGCGTCGGCGGTGAACAGGCCGCGAAGCAGATGCTTCTGGGCCGCGAGGCCGGACGTGAACGCATCGTCGGAGAGCCGGACGGTGCACTTGCCGGAGGCATGGTCGTGCTCGACCTTGATGAACGCGCCGATGCGCGACAGCAGCCGGCGGTTGGTGAGCGTCTTGGTGAGCATGTTGCCTTCGGCGTGCTCGGCGCTGCCCCAGGTTTCCGATGCGTAGCCGACGAAGCTGTCGATGCGCTCGCTGTCGCCGAGCACGGATTCGAGCTTCAGGCACTCGAGCGAGTCGTTGGCCGACGAGAGGAGGAAGCCGGCCATCTGAAACAGCTTGCCGTCGACCGGTTCGCCGACTTCTTCCACGCAGGCGGGTTCGGACATCAGGCGCAGTTCATCGTCCGCGGTGAGATGCTTCGCCTCGACCCAGCCGCGGTTGTTGGTCCAGAGCTTGTGGTCGGCGGTGAGTTTCAGTGAATAACCGCAGGCGGTCCTGAGTTCGTAGACGTCCCTGGTTCCGGTCGGGAAGGCGCCGTCGACGACGTGGATTTCCTTGCCGCCCCCGATGTTCTCATCGTCGCCGCCGAGGTTGGTCACGATGCGCGCGGGAAGGTGGATCATCTGGTCGATGCGCCGCCAGATGCCGCCCGGCGTGAGGACGCGCGTGTCGCCGGTGACGCACGGGTTGGACGCATTGATCCGGCCCGAAGCCGGGCAGGTGTGCCACTGGTTGATGGTGGTGTCGTACTGCACGCCCGGATCGGCGCAGCGCCACGCGGCGAAGCAGATCTCATCCCAGAGGTGCCGGGCTTTGACGGTCTTGGCGGCCTTCTTATTCACTCGGTTGGTCAGTTGCCAGTCGCCATCTTTTTCGAGTGCTTCGAAGAAGGAGTTGGGGATGCGGATCGAGTTGTTCGAGTTCTGACCGGAAACGGTCATGTACGATTCGCCGTTGAAGTCGTAATCGAGCTTGAGGCCGAGCTTTTTCGCCAGATCCTTCTGATCCTGCGGCAAAACTTTCAGGCCTTCGACGAGGGCGGCGACTTTGAGTTCTTCACGCACCTTCCAGTTCACGAAATCTTCGATGTCGGGATGATCGAGATCGAGGCAGCACATCTTGGCGGCGCGGCGGGTCGTGCCGCCGGATTTGATCGCGCCGGCGGCGCGGTCACCGATCTTGAGGAAGCTCATCAGGCCCGACGAGCGGCCGCCGCCGGAGAGGCGTTCGTTCTCGCCACGGACGTTTGAGAAGTTCGAGCCGGTGCCCGAGCCGTACTTGAAGAGGCGGGCTTCACGGGTCCAGAGGTCCATGATGCCGCCGGGGTTCACGAGGTCGTCGGCGACCGACTGGATGAAGCACGCGTGCGGTTGGGGGTGTTCGTAGGCGTTGGACGATTGTTTGAGGTCGCCGGTGCGCGGGTCGCAATAGAAGTGCCCTTGTGCCGGGCCGGTGATGCCATATGCGTGGTGGAGACCGGTGTTGAACCACTGCGGGCTGTTGGGCGCGCACGCCTGGTCGAGCATCATGTAGGCGATTTCGTCATAGAAGGTTTGCGCATCGGCCGCGGTGTCGAAATAGCCGTGCGTTTCGCCCCAGTGGCGCCAGCAGCCGGCGAGGCGGTGGATCACCTGGCGCGCGGACTTCTCGCCGGTGGTGAGCGGCTTGCCGGCTTCATCGCGCTTGGGGTTGCCGTTCTCATCGAGAAGGGGGATGCCGGCCTTGCGGAAGTACTTGCTCACCATGATGTCGGTGGCGAGCTGGCTCCACTGGCTGGGGATCTCGGCGTCGGTCATCTCGAACACGACGCTGCCGTCCGGATTTGTGATGCGGCTGGTCCGCTTGCTCCAGGGAAAGAGCGAGTAGACGTCTGAACCTTCCTTGGTGAACCGGCGAGTGATTTTCATTTCAATTCCTTTGATGATGCGTGAGCGTGATTCTGACGATTCGTAAATCTGTTGCTGACTAACTGTTTAACTTTGTCCGTCTTAACAGGATCGGACGTGGCAGAGCCGGCGCCGACGGCTTGCGGAGTGTGCGTTGCCGTGGGCGAGCGAGTGAACCTCTTCATTGACTCTTGATGACACCGGTGTGCGTCTGCGTCGCACGGACGGCGTTGGCATCCGGGTAGACAAACTCGATGGCGTACTTCCCGGGCGCGAGGTTTGCGCCGATCACCGATTTGCCCGCGACGAAAACGCCCCGGCTCTCCACGCGAACGATCTGGTTTCGTTTAGCGTCGAACGTAATGATCTCTTCGTCTGTTTCGGCGTTACGCACGCGAAGCGTCCCATCGTTCTCGACGAGATAAACCAGCGGCAATGGGCCGCGGACGACGGGGTGATTGTCGGTCTGAACGTCCGAAGGAAGCAGCGAGACGTCCTGGTGGGAGATCCGTGTCGTCGCCGGGCGCGACGTTGGCGAATCTGTAGCCGTGGCGCTCTGCGGTTCCTCTTGGGAACGGAACAGCGAGCAGCCGGCTAGGACGATGGCGGCACACGCGACGAGAACGATCGGTCGCGCGGCGCGAGGGAACGAATTGTTTCGAATCGAACGGCCCGGCGCGGCAGATCCATTGCCCGCGCCAGGTCGTTCGGAACGCCGGGCGGTGCCCGGCAGGTCTGCAGCAGAACTGGATTCAATCGGCGATTTCCTACTCATCTTGCCTCCCGACTTCCCGGTCGTTGACTGAATCCTTCGCGCGCTCAATCCCCACGATTAAAGTAAACGCGGTAATTGCTCTTTGTGTCGAATGAGTTGTCGTCGATCGAGTGGCCATCAATGGTCGCACGAGACAGACCCGGCGAAAGCACGAATCTCTCGCCGTCACGAATCGTCTGACGCGATACGACGCGTCCGTCATCCGCGTCGTAGACGTACACCACGCCGTCTCGACGCGCTTTGAAAGAAATCTCCTCGTTCCTGCCCGAACCGATCAGTTCCGAGTTCTCGGGAACACCGCGCACCGAACCCGAGTTTCTGTCGCTGCTCCGGTCCGCGTCCCGATCGCGAACCAGGTAGATCTTGTGAGCCCCGTCGCGCTTCAGATCCGTCTTCGAAACCGTTTCGTTGTCGATTCTGATCCGATTTTCATCCGGCGACACCTCGACGGTTTGCCCCCTGCGAATCCGCTGCTGTAAGACGACGTCGTCGTTTTCGGCGTTCATGACGTACAGCGTGCCGTCCGTTGGAGCCTTGTAGCTCAGCGTGCCGCGACCTTCCTTCACGATATTGGCTCGACTCAGGCCTTCGACCGTGACGCGATCATCGCGCTTGGGCTTTGAGCCGCCGGAATCGAATACCGAGCAGCCCGCGCCAAGACTGATCACGATTGCGCCGACTGCTGCGGCGATTGAGCTGGTTCGAATGTTCATCACATCGCTCCTTGTATTGCCCGCCGATGGCGGGCAGGACTATGAAACATCAACAGACACCAGCTCAACCCTACACCCCACGAACACCTACCTGACGGCGGGCTGCGGATGACTCGGCCGTGAGAGTTTCTCACCGACCCCGATCAGCGAATCCCGCATTTGCCGTTCGGGCGGCAAGGCGCATCACCAAATCACTCCTTTCGAATCCTCAGGCCGCAAGATGGATCAGCCCTCCCGGTTGAAATAGACGCGATAATTCGTCCGCGTGTCGAATACGTTCTGTTCGACAGTTTTCCCGTCGATTGTCGCTCGTGATTTGCCCGGCGAAAGCACGAACCGGTCGCCGCCGCGGATCGGCAGGCGCGAGACGAGCTTGCGGTCGTCGACGCTGTAGACGTAGACGGCGCCGTCCTTGCTCGGCTTGAAAGCGATCTCCTGGTTCCTTCCGCTTCCCATCAGCTGGGCATCCGAAGGGACGCCGCGCGGCGGGCGGTCGGTGCTGTCGGTGTTGCGGTCGACGCGATTGTCGCGGTCGCGATCTCGATCGTCTTCGAATCGACGATCGCGGAGCAGATAGATGCGATGCACATCGTCGCGCTTCAGGTCGGTCTTCGAAACGGTGTCGTCATCGACACGAATGCGATTTTCATCCGGCAAGACCTCGATCACCTGGCCGCGATGCACCCGGCGGGTGATCTCGACGGTTTCATGACGCAGGTTCTGCACGTAGATCGTGCCGTCCGCATCCGTGGTGACGGTCAAGGCGCCGCGCCCCTCGCGGATGATGTCGGCCCGCTGTGGGATGTAGTTCGGATCCTCGTCACGGTTGTCGTTCGGGTACGGGGCGCGATCCTCCCGTGGATAAGACGAGCCCGTCGAGCCGCCGCCCGAGGATGTGTCGCTCACACAACTCGCACCCGGCTGGGTCACCAGCAGCAGCGCGCCGCCGAGCAGAAGGATTGTTCTAGGAATGTGTCTCTTCATGGACGAACCCTCCTTCTGCAACTCACGACCTTCCGTTCCCACGTCCAGATCGACGATCACTTCAGCTGTTCGGCCGGCAGATAGGTGATGACGAACGTGTGCTTGTTGTTGACCGTTCCGAGCTCGGTCGCGCCCGCGGCGGTCTTGCCGGTGAACTTGCCGTCGGCGGCGATCATGATCTGCGTCTTCTCGGTCGGCGTCGAAGCGGGCAACTCGATCGAGAAAAGAATGCTGTTGGCCTCCAGGTCGCGGACCGAAAGCCGACCGGTGCCCGGGTAGATAAAGGTGAGCGGCGGCTTGCCGCGTGCGACGATGCGCGAGCCGTCGGTGGTGGCGACGCGCGACCAGTCCATGTCGGTGGCGATCACGCCGGCGTCGGGAGCGGCGTGCGGCTTTGCCGGTTGGTCTTCGATCGTGCAACCGCCGATGACGGCGAAGCCGCAAGCGGCGAGGAGCAGGAAGATTGCTTGTTGGTGACGCATGGCTTCTCGTGGCACGAGCGAGTTGCTCGTGATTTAGGTTCCGACATGAGCGGGGGCGCTCATGCCACCGAACGCGAACTCAGTCGACCTTTGGCAAAACGAGTCCCACCTGATCCTGGTACTTCCCGCGCTTGTCCGCGTAGCTGACCGAACAGACGCGGTCGGCCTTTAAGAAGAGCATCTGTGCGATGCCTTCGTTGGCGTAGATCTTGGCGGGCAACGGGGTGGTGTTGCTGATCTCGATCGTGACCTTGCCGCGCCACTCGGGTTCGAGCGGGGTGACGTTCACGATAATGCCGCAGCGGGCGTAGGTGGACTTGCCGACGCAGATGCACAGGACGTCGCGCGGGATGGAGAAGACTTCGACGGTTTCACACAGCGCGAAGCTGTTGGGCGGAATGATGACGTGGTCTTTGCCGGTCTTGGCGGTGTCGACGGTGACGAAGGAGCGGTCGTCGAAATGCTTGGGGTCGACGATCGCGACGCCGCCATCGAGGGCGACGTTGGTGAAAATCTTGAAGAGGGTGCCAACGCGGACGTCGTAGCCGTACGAGCTGACGCCGTAGCTGATGTGGCCGGCGCGTTTGACGTTGTCTTCAAACGGCTCGATGCCGACGAGTTCGCGAATCTGCGTGTCGCAGAGAATACCCATGACGTCGATCCTTCCCGAGACGAGCCGTCCCTGTTCAAGGACGTACAACGGCCCAATCCCTTTGAGCCGTCTGGCGATCTGTTCCTGATGCGTCTCGTTATACCGATCGTCCGTGAAAGGTAAAGAACTTGAGAGGATTAATACACCACCCGTTGTGGTTGGCTATGCGATCTTCCCCTATCCGTGGTGATTGGGCGTTGAATCGGCAAGAACTTGTGAATCAGGGGGTTGGGGAAATCGTATCGCACTTTTTGGGTTCGTCATCCCCACGTGCCCCCGGCGACCGGTTATCCACCGGCCGCAAACGGAATTGTTTGGGGATGAACAAAATTTCGACGCCCAACGGCGTCGTCATGTCGCGCGTTTTCGCGGCGCCGTCTGGCGAAGGGCGACTGGAAATCGGATTTACGAAACCGGCTTTCTTGCCCGAAGCGGTGATCCACATTACATTCGCCGACTCGAATTTCCGAAAAGACAGAGGTATCGCAATGAGCATGGATCGCAGTTTAAAGGCCGGCGCAGGCCTGGTTCGACATCGCAACGTTCTCACCCGCGGCGAGCGCATTGAGCGCCTGCAAGGCGACGGCAAGTGGGACCCGACCAAGCCGGTGACCGGGCTGATCAAGGTCGGCAACCGCAAGATGATCGTCGGCGGCAAGGCCGAGAAGAAGGACGATGCGGCCGCAACCCCTGGCGCACCCGCCGCCAAGGGCGCACCCGCAGCGAAGGGCGCACCCGCCGCCAAGGGCGCCGCCGCACCGGCCGCCAAGGGTGCCAAGGGTGCCAAGGGCGCAGCCGCCCCGGCAGCCAAGGGCGCGAAGAAGTAATTCTTGTCGTCCGCGATTGCGTGCGGCTCGATTTCAACGTCCAACTTTCAACATCCAACGTTCAACGTTCAAAGCGCGCTTTGAGGTTGGATGTTGAACGTTGAATGTTGGACGTTGTGCATTTGAAAAACTAACTTCACGCTCGGAGCAAATCTCATGGATCGCAACTTCATCGCCTCCCGAGCAGCCGGCGTCGACGCCTCCGGTATCCGCAAAGTCTTCGACCTCGCGGCGAAGATGAAGGATCCGATCAACTTCTCGATCGGACTGCCCGATTTCGACGTGCCCGACCTCGCCAAGAACGCCGCCGTCGAGGCGATCGCCAAGGGCAACAACCGCTACACGCAGACACAGGGCATCGCGCCGCTGCGCGATCGCTTGCGCAAGGACCTTTCGACCGAGTTCGGCAGGGACGTGGGCGATGTCCTGATCACCTCGGGCGTCTCTGGCGGGTTGATGCTCGCGATGATGTCCGTCATCGATCCCGGCGATGAAGTCATCTTTCTCGATCCGTACTTCGTCATGTATCGCCACCTGCTGACCCTCACCGGCGGCAAGCCGGTGCCGGTGGACAGCTATCCCGATTTCCGCTTCCACGCCGACCGCGTCGAGGCCGCGATCACGCCGCGCACGAAGATGATCATCCTCAACTCGCCGAGCAACCCGACCGGCGTGGTGATGAGCCAGGCCGAGGTGGATCAGGCGGTCGCGATCGCGCGGAAGCATGATCTGCTGATCTTGAGCGATGAGATTTATGAGCCATTTCTGTACGGGTCGGCGGTCGGCGGTCAGCGGTCGGCGGAAGAAACAGCATTCGCCGAGAAACTTGCCGCAGAAGAAGCGAAGATTGATGCGATTGCGTCGCGGAGGTCGGTTCCCACCGCCGACCGCCGACCGTCGACCGTCGACCGATTTCCTTCCGCACTTCACAAGTACGAGAAGACCATCGTCCTTCGCGGCTTCAGCAAGAGTCACGCGATGACCGGCTGGCGCCTCGGTTACGCGTTCGGCTACGAGCCGGTCGTTTCGCAGATGACCAAGCTCCAGCAGTACACCTACGTCTGCGCCCCCAGCCCGTTTCAACATGCCGCGCTGGCCGCGCTCGACATCGACATGACCGGCCACATCGAGGCGTACCGCAACAAGCGCGACATCGCTTTCGCGATGCTCAGCCGCAAGTTCGAGGTGCAAAAGCCGGGCGGCGCGTTTTACATCTTCCCTAAGGTGCCCAGTGGAACCGCGACCGATTTCTGCACCCGCGCGATCGAGAAAAACGTCCTGATCATCCCCGGCAACGTCTTCAGCGCCCGCGACACCCACATCCGCATCAGCTACGCGACGACCGATGCCAGGCTGCAGGAAGGGTGCGAGATCCTGTTGTCGATGGTGTGATCCGCGAAGACACGCGAAGTGAACGCGAAGGATGACCCACGAAGGACACGAAGGGTCACGAAGAAGAACGAAGAAAGAAAGAACTTGGACTTACCGCAGATTGGGATTTGATTCTGAGAGAGTGCGAGTTTCACATTCGTTCCAATTAGAAATGTCACTTTGGCCCGCGGCAGAGTTCTGAAACGCAGGTCAGAAGTACCTTGCGAAATGTACCCGTCGATAAAGTCGGTAGCTCTGACGATTTTCAGCCTTTTATTTCCCCTTCGTGTCTTTCGTGTGGCTTCGTGGGCAATCCTTTGACCGGACCGACCGGATAAACCGTTTGCCCGATTCCTTCGCGTCCACTTCGCGGCACTTTGCGGACCAAACCGGTTCACCGGACCGATCCGGTTCACGCGTTCGATTCTTTGCGTTAGAGTCGCCGATCCGATGAACATCGCCTCGCCAACCCCGACCGTCTCGACGCAGAACCTCAACGTCGTCTCAACCAAGACGATCATCACGCCGCACAAGCTCACCGCCGAGATTCCGTCCACGCAGCGGTCGATCGACACCGTCGTCTGTGGCCGCGAGGCGATTCGCAATGTGCTCTGCGGGAAGGACAAGCGGCTGCTCACCGTCGTCGGCCCGTGCTCCGTGCACGACATCGATGCCGCCCGCGACTATGCGAAGCGGCTCGCCAAGCTCCTGCCGCAGGTGGAGGATCGGCTGCTCGTCGTGATGCGCGTCTACTTCGAAAAGCCGCGCACCACCGTCGGCTGGAAGGGCTTGATCAACGACCCGCACCTCGACGGCACGTTCGACATGGAGACCGGCCTGCGCAAGGCGCGGCAACTGCTCCGCGATGTGAACGAGATGGGTTTGCCCTGTGCAACGGAACTGCTCGACCCGATCGTGCCGCAGTACATCGATGACCTCATTGCCTGGGCCGCCATCGGCGCGCGGACGACCGAGAGCCAGACGCACCGCCAGATGGCCAGCGGCCTGTCGATGCCGGTCGGCTACAAGAACTCGACCGATGGCAACCTGCAGATCGCGATCGATGCGCTCAAGAGCGCCGGCAGCGGCCACCATTTTCTGGGCATCGACGAAGACGGCCGCACCTGCGTCGTGCAGACCAAGGGCAATAAGGACGGCCATGTTATCCTGCGCGGCGGAAGCAATCGTCCCAACTACGATCCCGAAAACGTCCGCGTCGCCGCGAGCCTGCTAGCCAGTTCCGGACTCCCCACGCGCCTCATGGTCGACTGTTCCCACGCCAACTCGAACAAGAAGCACGAAAACCAGGGCACGGTCTTTCAAAGCGTTCTCGAACAGCGAAAGCAGTCCGATTGCCCGATCATGGGAGTGATGATCGAGAGCTTCATCGAACCCGGCGCCCAGTCCGTTCCCGCCGACCGATCACAACTCGTTTACGGCAAGTCGATCACCGATGCATGCATCGGTTGGGATGAAACCGCGCGGCTTCTCACGTCGCGATAAGGACGATTCCGGTGACCCGAGATCAACTCGGCGTGCCGTCGCTGACAAACGCGACGCCGAAGTCGCGGGTGCGCGATCCACTGGTGATTTTCACCTCGTATACAGCCGGCGTTGTGAAGCGGTAGACGAACCCGGCAAGGTCTTGGGTTCGGAGCCGCGCTCGAAGCTGATATCGCCCGGCGGCGAGGTTGCCGAACGTGTAGGCATATGTGTTGATCGCCGCCGGTTCGTCTGCATCCACCATGCCGTCGCGATCCAGGTCCAGCCAGAAGTCGACAAGGGACCAGGGCGTCTCTTGGCCATCACGCATGCCGTCTTCATTACGGTCAGCGAAGACGTTGACGCGAATGAGGCCGGCGGGTGGCAGGGCGAAATCGCGTCGGATCGCATCTTCGCCGAGTTTTACCGTCCGTGTGCCGGGATTCAGGTGCGCCGCGTCGGGACTCACCCCGACATCGACCGTGGAGCCGGCGATGTCGTACAACGCGTATTGGCCACGGGAATCGGCGAAGTCGCTCGGTTCGCGTTTCTGCCAGCGGCCGTCGCGATTCAGATCGAGAAAAACCCGTCGCCCGGCCGAGCCGGTTTCGTCGGCATCCTGCGCGGAGTTTCGGTTCTCGTCATTGAACACGATTCCAACGACGCTGCGCCTCGAGACACGGAGCGCGCCGTCGTCGCCGATGAAGACGGCGCGGCCGGCAACTTCCACGGCGCTGCGCACGCCGGCAAAACTCGCATCGATGGTCTCGCCATCGACCCTGCCGCGCGCCGCGAGGTACGCGTTGCCATCGGCAACGGCGATGTCGACGCCTGACACGGTCTGTGTAAACGCCGATGCGTCGAGGATCTGAATCGATTTGCCGGTCGTGAGGTTCAGCGACCAAAGCCCCTCGCCCAGCTTGATGACGTGGGAGCCGATTGAAGCGTAATTGCGACGATCGTCGTAGACGCCGGTCAACTTGAGTGCAGAAGAAAAGGCTTTCGCCACACCCCGCTTACCATTGAGTAGATAGGTCTGACGTTGATCGATGATGAGGACCTTCCCCTCGTGGGGCACCAGCGTCACGGGCCCCGTGGTCGAAAGCACGCGCGTACGGCTCGACCCGTCCTTCGCAGACTGCCAGACCTCGCGTACGTGATTCTTCAGCGTATCGTAGTATGCGTACTTCTCGCCGACGATGGCATCTTCAGGGAGCGCCTCGAAAGGGGCGGCTTCATTCGCCGGCAGCGAACTCACCGACTTGCCATCGCTGCGAAAGTAGACGCCGAAACCGTCGGGTCCGCGGAAGATGGCGCTTCGCGCGGTGGAGCCGAGATACACGAGCGCGCTGGATGTCTCCCCGAGGTCGCGAACCCTGCCAGTCGCGACTTCGACGGCGATGAGTTCTTTAGGGTAATCACTCAGAAACCCGGACGCCTTGTACCGGGAATACCACAATCGGCCCAGGCTGCTTCCAAGGTAGTCAATCACCTTTCCGTCGGTCTCAATCGATGCGAGCAAGCGCGGCGAGGAACGCCCGTCTGTAACCCAGAGGTTGTGAACGCTTACCGATTGGCTCGCCGTCTTGCCGGTACGAAAGACGACCTGATCACCGACGGCTTGCGTGTCGATGGGCGTTCCGGAACCGAACGGCATCAGTACGGTGCCGGCGAACAGCTGACGGGATTCGAGTGCTTCCAAAGGGGGTCTCACCAAGGCGTCTCCTCAACGACACTTCCACTTTCACGGGCGGCGCCGCCCGCAACTCCAGGACATCACGGCCCGCTCGTCTTCTTAAAACTCGAAAACATCCGGTCCGATCGGCCGCGTTGGCGGCTGGCGATCGGACCCGATGTTCGTCGCAATCCGAAGATTCGAGAGTGGGGACCGATCACTTCCGGTCGCCGAGGATGCGCAGGATCGCCAGGAACAGGTTGATGAACGCGATGTAGAGCGTGAGCGCGCCGATCACCGCGACGCGGCCGGCCATGGTGGCGTTGTCGCCGTTCTCGATCGCGAACTCCTTGAGCCGCTGGGTTTGGGTCGCGATGAGGCCGGTGAAGATGATCACCACGGCGTAGGTCACGAGCCACGAGAGCGCGTTGCTGGCGACAAAGATGTTCACCAGGGAGGCGATGAACAGCCCGATCGCGCCCATGATCAGGATCGAATGGAGTTTCGAAAGGTCCATCTTCGTGATCATTCCCACGAAGCTCATGGCGACGAACGTGCCGCCGGTGAGCGCGAATGCGGCGCCGATGGTCGACTGGCGATAAATCAGCCAGATCGGCGCGATCATCACGCCGATGAGGGTTGAGTACAGCATGAACATGAACAGGCCGGCCACGACGTTGATTCGCAGCGCGACCGCCTGGGTGGCGAGCGAGACGAGGAAGGCGCCGATCATCGCGGTGAAGATGACGCCTTTGCTCATCATCATCGGCCGCAGCGCGGGGCTCGTGGCGCCGATGAACGACACGATCGCCGTCCACACCAGCGCGATGCCCATCCAGAGATAGACGTTGTGGAAAAACTTGGTCAGCAGCTTGGATCGTTCGCCGGTCTCGGCGTAGCCGTAATCGAGGACGTTACCTTGCGGGTACATGGACATCGGGAGTCTCCTTTGCTTTCATCTCTCAGCACGCGCCGCCCGACGGGGAGTTGCGGCCTGACGCATCATAGCATCGGTCAACGGCGTGAGCATGCTGTGATGAATGTCACTTCACTTCGAACAAAGCCGTCACGAACCGCTCCGGATCGAACGATTCGATATCGGCAGGCGTTTCGCCGAGGCCTATAAATTTTACCGGCAATTTTAATTGGTCGCGGATGCTCATGACCACGCCGCCCTTGGCGGTGCCGTCGAGCTTGGCGAGGAAGACCCCGGTGATCGGGACGACTTTGCCGAACTCCAGCGCCTGGCGGATCGCGTTCTGTCCGGTCGTGGCGTCGAGCACCAGGAGCGTTTCGTGCGGCGCGCCGTCGATCCGTTTGCTCACCACATCGCGGATCTTGCCGAGTTCGCGCATCAGGTGGTCCTGCGTGTGCAGTCGGCCGGCGGTGTCGACGATCAGCACGTCGATTTTTCGCGCCTTGGCGGCTTCGCAGGCGTCGTAGGCGACGGCGGCCGGATCGGCGCCAGTCTTGTGCTTCACAATCTCCACGCCGATGCGTTCCGCCCAGATCGAGAGCTGATCGACGGCGGCGGCGCGGAAGGTGTCGCTGGCGCAGACGATGACCGACATCTTCATTTCGTTCTTGAGGATCCAGGCGAGCTTGGCGATGGAGGTGGTTTTGCCGGCGCCGTTTACGCCGCACACCATGATGACGGTCGGCCCATCCGGATTGAAGGCCAGTTCGCGATCGTCGGTCGGGCCCCAGCCGGCGATCATCTGTTCCTTGACGACCTCGCCGGCCTGTTCGGCGTTTTTGATCTTCCCCAGTCGCCAGCGGTCGCGGATTTCGCCGACGATGCGCTCGGCGTTGTTCACGCCCATGTCGGCGCGGATGAAGCCGGTCATGATCTCGTCGAGAAACGCATCATCGATTTGCCGGCCGGGCACGAAGAGGGTGCGGATGTCGGTGTTGAGAACGTCCGCGGTCTTCTTGAGCGCGGTTTTGAGCTTGTCGATCGTTTTGCTGAAAAAACCCATGTGAATCGGCCAAGTGTGCGGATGGCGTAGCGAAACACAAGCCGGGCGAAACCCGACTTCGTGGAGCCGGAAAGGGCATGACGCGCGGCGCCTGCGCGTTGCGATTGACCTGGAGGTCGCACGCTCCACATCTTCCACGGAGAGTCGAACGGTCCCCGCGGGTGGCCGATTCGCTGCGGAGTGTTACCGATGTCCGTTCCACACGAAAACCCAGGGGGCTTTCGCGCACCGCTTCAGTCCGCCGCGGACGCCGCCCCGCCGAAGATGCGCCCCGATTCGCCGACGCGAGCGGCCGGGAACGGCTTACCCGCGGATACCCACAATTACCCATTTCGGAGCAATTCCGGGTGCCCAGCTTCTCGCGCAGCGCGATTCTCAAACGGAAGGCGGTTTTGCTTGTTGGCGAAATGGGGCACCGTGCGTTGCATTCACCTGCCGACAGCGATTAACCTCCCCGGTCCAACCATGTACCGACTCAGTGTAATTCTCTTCCACACGTTCCGTGAAGCAGTGCTTCAGCCGATCTACCCGCTCATTCTGCTGGTGGGATCGGCGATCATCTTCATCTTCACGTTCCTGCCGTACTTTACGCTCGGCGAAGATACGCGGATGTATAAGTCGGTCTGCTTCGACATCATCCTGCTGCTCTCGCTCGTCCTCACGCTGCTGGCGACCAGCAAATCGATCTACGAGGAAATCGAGGACCGCACCATGCTCACCCTGATGAGCAAGCCCGTCGCACGGTGGGAAGTGCTGGTCGGGAAGTACCTGGGCCTGGTGTTGTCGGCGGCGCTTGTGGTGGCGGCGATGGGAGTGGTGCTCCTCATCGGCACCTACCTCCGCGTGCCCGGCGATTACATGATCAGCACCAAGAGCCTTTTCGCTGCGGAAATGCAGCGTGCACACGACTACCGGATGATGCACATGGCGGGCATCTATCCGAGCCTCGTGCTCATCTGGATGGAAGTGTCGGTGCTGGCGGCGGTGAGCGTGGCAGTGTCCACCCGTCTGTCGCTGGTGGTGAATCTGCCGCTGGTCATCCTGCTCTACCTCGCGGGCAACCTGACGCGGTTCATCGACAGCGCGACCGAGCGCAGCAGCGCCCTCACCAAGGGGTTCGCGTGGATCGCCGAGACCGTCCTGCCGTTCCTGTCGGTATTCGATCTGCGTCATCTCACCGTCTACAGCACCATCAAGTTAAAGGGGTCGATTTTTGAGGGTGCGTACGAAGGGATCAATGCGTCGCAGATGTGGGCGGGCACGGCCGCGGCGGCGGTGTATGCGGCGCTTTACGTGACCGCTGCGCTTTGCCTGGGCCTGATTCTGTTCCGCAACCGCGAACTGGGCGGGGCGGAAGGATAGCGCCGGTTCTGCCGCGGCCGTTTGGACGCGAATTGTCGCGCGGGCCGATTCTCGCGTGTTCCGAGTGCTCCAAAGCCGCTAGAATGTGCTTATGGCAGAAATGTCCCGCGAACAGTTTGTCGAGCAGGTGGTGGAGCTGATCCGCAAGCGGTTTCCGCTCGTGAAGATCGGGCGGGCGAGCGAGCCGTTCTCACTTCGACTCAACGGCAAGATCATCGGGCTGGAAAACCTGTACCGCTCGGTCATGCAGAAGCCGGATGCGATCGTGCACACGGTGGAGCGCTGGGCGGTGGAACTGCTGCGCGCGGCCGAGGGTTCGCCGGACCGGACCGCGACCTACGATGAATTGGCGGAGCGCGTCATGCCGGTGTTGATGACGACCGAGTATTTCGACGCCGCCAAGGGCGCCGTCGTCGGCCAGCCGTTGGTGGAAGGCATCTACGTCACCTACGTCATCGACGGCGACCGGACGATCACGCATATTCCAAACGCCCAGTTCAAGAAGTGGGATATCGATCTCGACCAGCTTCACGACAAAGCCCTGGCGAACCTGGTGAGCAAGAGCGAAACACTGGCGGCGGATGCGGCGCAGGACGAAGACGGCAACGTGAACCTGATCCTCTTCACGCTCGGCGACGGGTACGATGCGAGTCGACTGTTGTTGCCGACGCTGCACGAGCGATTGAAGGAGCACCTGGGCAGCCCGTTCCTTGCGGCGATTCCGAACCGCGACATCCTGATCTGCATCCGCAATGATTCATCGATCCTGGGCAGCGTGAAGGCTCAGATCGCTCAGGATTATCGAACCATGCCCAGGCAAATCACTGAGAGGCTGTTCCTGGTGACGCCAGACGGCCTGGCGCCCTACGCCGAGGCGGCGGCATAACGGGAGCGATGGAGCGTCAAGTTGATTTGAACTTGTTCGCCGGCGCATTTCCTTTGCCCAGATTCTCAGTGAATCCGATAGAGTAAAAGACGATGGAAGACATCCTGCCGCCCGAAACAGCCTCCGGCTCCGGATTCGAACGGACCACGCTGCGCCAGTTCAACGTGTTCCTCGAGAACCGTGTCGGGCGATTGTCGCTGTTGCTTCACTCGCTGGAGGACGGCTGTGATGGCGTCAACGCGATCAACATCGAAGAGTCGGCCGATGCGGCGCTGGTTCGCCTCATCTGTGCCGATCCGACCGCCGGCCGACGTTGCCTGCTGGATGCGGGCTTCAGTTTTTCGGAGAGCGACGTGCTCGCGGTGGTTTTGCCGCTGCATCGCGAGATGCCGCTGATCTCGATCTGCCGCGCGCTCCTGTCGGCGGAGATCAACATCCACTACGCGTATCCGATCCTCAAGTGCCGGGTCGGGCCTTCGGTAATCCTCTACGTCGATGACCGTACGCTGGCGGCTCAGATCCTGATCCGCAAAGGCTTTCAGCTCGTCGGCGAGAGTGATCTGAGGAGCTCGCCCGCGGGCGATGAGCCTTCTTTTTGAATCAGCGTTCGATGCGAAGTGTTTCGAGTTCGTCGTCCGTGAAAGCGATCCCGGCCGCCTCGAACAGCTCGGCGCCGCGTTGACTTGGGGTGTTCGAGAGATTGACGATGCCGACGACCGGGTACGGCCGCGTGAGAGTCGCGGCTAGGTTGATCTGGCGCGTGGTGAGATTTCGTTCGACAGCAAGCTGACGGACTCCGGAGACTATCGCGGCGTTTCGGTCGAGGTTCCAGCGTGAAATCCAGTTGGGCCGCAGACGAGCGAACTCGTCCTCGTCGCCGAAAAGACATTGGCCGAGCGTCAGATCACCGATGTGTGCGAAGACGCAGAGGCCGTGCTGCTGAACAAGCGGCTCGATGGTGTCGAACGGGATGTATTCCTGCCAGAGCGGCGCATCCGCGACGGCGTGTGAGAGTTCCGTGGTGACGATGCCGACCGGCTTCGGCCTGCCGTTCGTTTGCGACAGGTCGAGAACTTCGGCGAGCCGATCGGCCGAGAAGTTGCTGAGCGTATAGCCGCGGCTTCGGCCTGCTTCGATCTCTCGCGCGATCTGCTCGATCACTGGCGCGATTGGCGACGGCGGATGGTCGCCAAGGCAGAGCAGGTCGATCGTGTCGATGCCGATGAGTCGGAGGTCGCGATCGATGTCCTGGGTGACGCCCTCTGCATGAAAGCGATTGATCGGGAGTTGCCTAGCCTCGTCCCAACCGTCGTGGCAGATGACGGTCTGGATCATGAATTGATCGCGCAGACGGTTTTCCGCGAGCCACCGGCCAGTCTCGATGCGCGAGTGTGTCTCTTCGCCTTCGCCATGCAGATAAATCGCGTTGCCGCCGCCGCGGTGGAACGCATCGAGCCCGGCGTGATGGGTCCTTGGGTCGGCCGACGACGGATTTCCGACGAGGCGCGAGACCTCGCAGCCCATCGATGGAATTCGAATGCACGCCAGGGGCATCGTCGGCTCAGGGCCTGCGATCTACGAGCAATTCGACGGCGTCGGCTTCCTGAACGATCGTCTGTTCGCCTTCGGGCAGTTCCAGGCTCGCGACCTCGCTCCAGACGCCATCTCTCTTGGCGATGACGGTGTAGCGGCCTTTCGACGTCACCGTCGCCTTCCAGGCGTTGCCGTCGGCGCGGGCGGCGACGATCGGCAGCGGCCGCCAGTCGCCGGGCCGGAGCGGGTTCGCCGACGGGCCCTTGTTCGCGACGTCGTAGTAGTCCTTGAGCTGCTGCGGGTAAACATCGAGCACGCCGCGGCTGAACCACAGACAGTGGCCGGCGATCTCCTGCTTGCGGCAATAGTCGATCGTGGCTTTCAGATCGTCCCATTTCATGTCCGGGCCGTCGCCGACGACGCGGATGCCGGCCGTCATGTTGATCTTCTCCTGCGCGAGCTGATCGACCTGTTCCTGAATGCTCTTGATCGTCGCGGGTCCGTCCATGCGATAGCACTGCGGGATATATTCGCTCCAGTGCTTTCCGCCGCAGTAGCACCAGCGCGACCACTCCATCCAGTCGCAGAGATAGTTGTCGTAACTCCACGGATAAGGTGCGGGGGAGACGCTGATGATCAGGTCGGGATTGGCAGCGCGGACTTCCGAGACGAAGCGCAGCGCGAAGTCGCTGATCTTTTTAGCGCGCCACTTCATCCATGCAGGATCCTTGAAGTCGTCCGGGGGATAGCTGCCGGTCTCTTTGCGGTAGAGCTCGCGGGTGTAGTCGTCGTAGCCGAGATCGACCGGCAGGGCGATGCGGTCGTCGAGCTGAACGCCGTCAAGATCGTGCGTGCGGATCGCGTCGAGCGTGATATTGATCAGGAACTCCTGCACGTCGGGATGGAACGGGTTGAGCCACGCGAAGCTGTTGAGCGCGCCGACGTCTTTGCCGTCACGCGTGGTGGTCATCCATTCCTTCCTGGCACGGAGTTCGTTGTTCGTGTCCTTGAACGCCGCCATGAAGCCGTATTCAAACCACGCGACGCAGAGCATGCCGTTGCGATGCGCCTGGATCGACGCCTCGGCCAGGAGGTCGCGCTGGATGGCGTTGCTGCCGTTCACCTTCATCTCGACGTTGAAGAGCTTCTTCATCATCGGGCTGGGGAACTCGGTGTATCCGTTCTTCCAGCATTCGACATACGCGGTGTTGAGCCCGATCTCGCGCAGCCGACGCATCGTCTCTTCGGTTTTCGCGGGCGTGGAGATGGCGTCGTTGGCAGTCGTGGTGAGCCAGGTGCCACGAACCTCGGGCGGGGCGGCGAACGTGGAACCGGTCAGCAGTGTCATCGCGGCGAACAGGGTCTTGAGCATGGGGCCGATCCTAATTGAAGTGTCTGCATCGCCGAAGCATGTGGACTTCGGCGACGCCCGTTTGCGTCAGCGCCGTCGTCGCAAGATCCAGGCCAGTCCGAGCAGAGCCGGCGACGGTTCGGGCACGAGCGATCGTGCGAGTGTGAAGTCGCTGGCGAACGTACCGCCGAGTCGGCCCTGGTCGAGCAATGCGGAGCCGCTGTAGTGCTGCGCGACGACGAGCAAGTCATCGAAATCGACGATGCCATCGAGCGTGAAATCGCCCTGCGCCCAGGTGCCGGCCGATTCGTAGTGCTGGGCGAGGGTGAGCAGGTCGTCGAAGTCGACGATGCCGCTGAAATCTGCGTCACCGGGAATGTAGCCGCGTCGGTGCACGAGAAGTTCGACGGCCGAATACGATCCGCCGACGTTGAACGACAGGCTGCCCGCCGGCAGGACGGTGTCGAGCCAGATCGACCAGGTGCTGCCACTGCGGGCGATGACCTGATAGCGATTGGCTTCCAGTGTCGTCGCGTTCCACGTTCCGCCGCCGCTCGTCGTCGCGACACGCGGCGCGGAGCGCCAGTTGGCGGGCTGATCCGGCCGCGATGCCTGGCCGTTGGCGGCGACGTTGTAATACGCGGCGAGGGCGGCTTCATCGGTGTCGAGCACGCCGCTGCTGTACCACCAGATGTGGCCCTTCGTGCCGGTCGAGCTGCGCTGCGAGTTCACCTGCGGCTGATTGATCGTCGACCAGTTGTAGGGCGCGCCCGCGCTGTTGTTGATGCTGATGCCCGCACCGATCGAATCGCGATAACTCGCTGCGAACTGGTTGAGCTGGTAGTTCCAGTCGTTCGTGAAGCCGCTGACCGTGCTGTTGTAGATCTGCGGCGTGATCTCATCAAAGAGCGGATACGTCACGCCGTCGACGACGACCGTTTCGCGACTCCACTGCGGCGAGTTGACCGCGTAGTTGTTGTACACCGATCCGTACACCCCCGGCGTTGCCGCGACGATCACGTTCGGATTCGCGGCGCGGATCGCGCGGGAGAAATCCTTGGCGAAGTCGGTGATCTTCCGGGATCGCCAGGCGAGGAAGTTCGCGTCGCTCGGGTTGGTCGGCAGCGCTTGACCGGTCTCGGCCAGGTATTGGGCCCGCGTGTAGGCGTCATAGCCGAATTGCACCGGCCAGGCGAGGCGATCGTCGAACTGGATGCCATCGAGGTCGTAGTTCTTCACGAGTTCGACGCCGAGGTCGATGATGAACGAGCGGACCTCGGGCACGAGCGGGTTCATCCACGCGTATTTGTTGGAACTGTTGGAGTATTTCCCGGCCGAATCCTGGAGGAGCCAGCCCCGGTTTTTCATGGAGGTGGCGAGCGGATTGCTGGGCGAGCCGGCGACGTCGAGGAACTGCGCCGCGAAGCCGTATTGCATCCACGCGAACTGCGCCATGCCGTTGCGGTGCGATTGAATCAGGGTCTCGCCGAAAATATCGCGTCCGCCGGCATCGGGCGCGAGCGAGATGCCGGTAATCGCCTGCGCGACGCGGGATGGAAAGTAGGTATTGCCGTTGCGCCACGCATCCATGTAAACGCTGTTGAGCCCGATCGCGCGCAGCCGTCCGAAATTGGTGGTAGTCGAGGCGGGGCTGAAGATGGTGCTCGTGGAAGCGGTGAGCCCTGTGGTCGTCACCCAGGTGCCGCGCAGTTCGGGATTCGCCGCCAGCGCGGTGGAGGCGGAAAGGGCGAGGATCGCACACAGGCACAGTCGCATCGGGCCGAATTATATAATATCGGGCACATCAGGCAATAAGCCTCGAAGGATTTGGCAGCAAGGCGGATCGCAGCGCGATTTGACCCGAACTTCGCCGTTGACCGTGGCGGTGGATTCGGGATAATTATATAAGATTTTCGAAATTTCGACCTTTCCGGGAGTTTCTTCCATGGCGTCGCTCGCGTCTGACATTGTCCGGCCACCCCCGAGCCTCGAGTTTGTAGCCTCGGTTGAAAAGGTGCCGGTGACGGTTTTCGCCTCTTCATCCAAGGCCTCGCACGCCGTCGCGACGGAAATCGCCGACCTCATCCGTAACCGCGCCAAGGCGGGCCATCGCGTCGTGCTCGGGCTTGCGACGGGTTCGACCCCGACCGGCGTGTACGGCGAACTCGTCCGCATGCATCGCGAAGAGGGCCTCTCGTTCCAGAACGTCGTCACGTTCAATCTCGATGAATATTACCCGATGAAGCCCGACGAGCTGCAGAGCTATGTCCGCTTCATGCGCGAGCATCTCTTTGATCACATCGATATCGATAAAGGCAATATCAACATCCCGGACGGAACGGTCGGCCGCGACGCCGTCTGGCAGGCGTGTGCCGCGTACGAACAGAAGATCAAAGACGCCGGTGGAATCGACCTGCAGATTCTCGGCATCGGCCGGACAGGCCACGTCGGTTTCAACGAGCCCGGCTCCTCCCGCGAATCCAAGACCCGCCTTATCACCCTCGACCAGGTCACCCGCCGCGACGCGGCGAGCGATTTCTTTGGCGAAGAGAACGTGCCTCATAAGGCGATCACAATGGGGCTCTCGACGATCCTGTCGGCGCGCAAAGTGATCCTGATGGCGTGGGGCGAAGGCAAGGCCCGCGTCGTGCAGCGCGCCGTCGAAGGCGAAGTGACGACGCAGGTCGCCGCGAGCTTTCTCCAGCAGCACGCGAACGCGCGGTTTGTGATCGACGCCGCCGCCGCCGCCGACCTCACCCGCTTCAACGCCCCGTGGATGCTGGGCTCGATCGAAGACTTCGGACTCACGTGGGATCAGGCCATGACCCGCCGGGCCGTCATCTGGCTTGCGACGACGCTGAAAAAGCCGCTGCTCAAGCTCACCAACGAAGACTACAACGAGCATCACCTTCAGGACCTCGTTGCCAGCCGTCCGCAGGGCGCGTACGACCTGAACATCGAGGTGTTTCGCAGCCTTCAGGCGACGATCACCGGCTGGCCCGGCGGAAAGCCATCCGCATCGAGCAAGGCGAAGGTCAACGGCGACTCGCGCAGCGCCGAACGCGACGCGCGCGCGATCGATCCACCTTCGGCGCCGCGGTTTGCCCATCCCAACAGCGACATTTTCCCCAAGCGCGTCGTCCTCTTTTCGCCCCACCCGGATGACGACGTCATCAGCATGGGCGGCACGTTCATTCGGCTGTGCGACCAGGGACACGATGTTCACGTCGCGTATCAAACCTCCGGCAACATTGCCGTGTTCGACGCGACGGCGCTCCGGCATGCCGATTTCGTCCAGGAGTTCACCGAGTCGTTCGCGTTCGGCGCGGAACAGGCGCAGCTGATCGAAAATAAGATCAAGAGTGCGATCTCGAGCAAACGTCCGGGCGAAGTCGATCCGCCGGAACTGCAGAAGATCAAGGGCCTGATTCGCCGCACCGAGGCGAAGGCCGGCGCGTTCGCCGCGGGCGTGAAGGATGAAACGCGCGTCCATTTCCTCGACCTTCCGTTCTACGAGACCGGTCGCGTCCGCAAGAATCCTCCCGGCGAAGCGGACTACGACATCACCATGAAACTGCTCGACGAGGTCAAACCTCACCAGATCTATGCCGCCGGCGACTTGTCGGATCCGCATGGCACGCACCGACTCTGCCTGGCGGTCGTGTTCGAATCGCTCAAACGGCTTAAGGCCAAGGGCGCCACCTGGCTCAAGGACTGCACCGTCTGGCTCTATCGCGGCGCGTGGCAGGAGTGGGGCGTCGACGAGATCGAAATGGCCGTCCCGCTCTCGCCGGACGAAGTGAAGCGCAAGCGGCTCGCGGTTTTTAAACACGAGAGCCAGAAGGACCGCGCCATGTTCCCCGGCAGCGATGCCCGCGAGTTCTGGCAGCGGGCCGAAGACCGCAACAAGGCCACCGCCGAGCTCTACGACGCGCTGGGTCTGGCCGAATACGAAGCGATCGAGGGGTTCGTGCAGTGGAAGGGCGTGGAGTGAGCACTCGCTCGATTGGCCAGACGAGATCTGGGTGAGAATATCGGTTGTTGAACAATCGCGCCTCGCGGTCGACGCAGGCGTCAACCGGACGACACTCTGGAAATGGGCGGTCGTTGCGGGGCTCTTTCACTGGAAACCGACATGCCTAACCCAATCCGACTCGGCTGCCTTGGCACCGACAGCTCACACCTCTTCGAGTTCTCGCGCCGCATCAACGCGATGAGCGATGCCGGCACGACACCGTGTCGGGTGACCGGATTCTGGTCCGACGGCAGGCGCGACATGCCGACCGCCGTCGTGGAGAAGTGGGAAAAGTCTACCATCGGACTCGGCGCAAAGCGCGCGACGAGCGTCGACGAGTTGCTTTCTTCGGTCGACGGAATCCTGGTTCTGGCAGTGAACGGACACAGGCACTTCGATCTCGCCCTGCCGTGCATCGAGCGCAGCCTGCCAACCTACATCGACAAGCCGCTGACCTGCGACCTGGCACAGGCAAAGAAGCTCCTCGCCGCGTGCCGGAAGCATGGCGCGCGCTGCTACAGCGCCAGCAGTCTGCGCTTTGCCCGGGAAGTGACGCAAATGCCGCGGGAATCGCTCGGGCGGATTCTGGCGGTTGATGCCGTCGGCCCGGGGGAGTTGAACGCGTCGATGGAAGGGCTCTTTTTCTACGGGGTGCACACGATCGAAATGGTGGATGCGCTCTTCGGATCGCCTGGCGTTCAGCGGGTCCGCGCGATCTCCACGCCGGCCCGCGACCTTGTCGATCTTGAATACACGGATGGCCGCGCCGCCCACCTGCGCCTCGAGCGCGGCGGGAGCTACGATTTCGCGGCGCTCGTGCACGGCGAGAAATCGCTCTATCCGTTTCGCGTCGACTTCGCGGGCGTGTACGACCGGCTCGTCGAAGGGATGGTCGGGTTTTTCCAAGGCGGTCCGGCGCCGGCTTCACTGCGCGACATCGTCGAAAACGTCGCAGTCATGTCTGCGGGAAACGAATCGATACTTCGTGGCGGTGAATGGGTAGCGGTGGAGACGATCCAGTAACGCCGTCCAATAATCACGCGGAGCGTGAACATCTTGGCCGCGAATGTCGTGCCCTTCCCACCGTTTCAGATTGCTCTTGGCATAATTATAGAACGACGTTACGCTCACTCGTGTGAAGCCTCCGATTGCTCCCGATACCGTCGCCGGAAAGACGCCAAAGAAGCGCTTGCCTCCTGTCGTCGCCGAGTCGGGCAGGCCGCTCTACCTCAGCGTGCGCGACGCGCTGCGCTCTGCGATCGATCAGGCCTTTTTCCGACCCGGCGAGCAGATGCCGTCGACGAAAGAGCTTTCCGAGCAGATGGCCGTTTCGCTTGTCACCGCGCACCGCGCCCTGCAGGAACTCGTCGCATGCGGCGTTTTGCAGCGCTCGCAGGGCAAGGGCACGTTTATCCACGACCGCTACCCGCAGCGCAAAAACCAGATCAGCCAGTGCCGCGTCGGCCTGGTCATGCACCGCGAAAGTTCCATTGCCGACTATTACCACGGCCAGATCCTCGAAGGCGTCCGTCGCGAGAGTGACAAGCTCAACGTCGACCTGATCCTGCTTCGGTTCGGCGAAGATGTGCGGAACGAGTGCAACGGCTTTCTCTATCTCAACCCATTGCCGAGCGAGCTCGAAGAGCTTTCGCAGATGAATCGCCGACAGCCAACGATCGTTGTGGGCGCGCGGTCCGAGCACATGCGCATCGCCAGCGTCGATGTGGACAACATCGATCTTGCCCGCCAGGCTGTGAACCACCTGAAGGAACTTGGCCACACGAAGATTCTGTTCGTCGGCGGCGCCGACCAGCTCAGCAATAGCCGCGACCGCCATCGCGGTTTCGTCCTCGCTTGTGAACAGAATCGGATCGCTTTTCGCGACGACTGGATTTTCACTGCGGCCAGCTGGCGCTTGAGTGAAGCCGAGCGCGAGCAACTGATCCAGATCCTGGGCGCGCCCGACAGGCCGACGGCCGTGTTCGCGGCCGGATATTACATGGCGCTCGACGTATACGGGGCGGCCCAGCAGGCGGGGCTTCGAATCCCCGATGATCTCTCGGTGATCTGCGTGGACGACCCGCCGAGCGCCGAGCACCTTTCGCCGCCGCTCACCACAATGCGCCAGCCGCTGGTACAGCTGGGGCAGGTTGCCGTCGCGACACTCACCGAGCTGGTGCGACGGGATGACCTGCAGCCGGGAACGCGATCGCTGTGGGCAGAGTTGATTGTCCGCGCGTCCACCGCCAAGGCGAAGTAAGATTCACTTCAACTGATTGACGAACGGTGTCGCGCTCGCAAGCCGAGTCGTCTCATCATCACTCGTTGGAGCCACGTGAATGAACCATCGCGAACTGCAAACGGACGTCTGCATCATCGGCGGCGGGACTGGCGGATTTGCGGCGGCGCTCGCCGTCGCGCGCGCGGGGCGAAAGTGCATCATCACTGAGCCCACCGACTGGATCGGCGGCCAACTCACCAGCCAGGCCGTGCCGCCGGATGAAAACCGCTGGATCGAATACGAAATGGGTGCGCCCGGCGCGACCGGAACGTATCTTCACTTCCGCGACAGCGTCCGCCAGATCTATCGCGATCAACGGCCTCTGACCGATGCGGCGCGAAAGTCGCACACGCTCAATCCCGGCGGCGGCTGGGTGAGCAGGCTCTGCGTCGAGCCGACAATCGCCCATGCCGTGCTCGACATGATGATCAGTTCCTTTGTTGCCCGAGGACTCATCACAATCCTCCTCGAGCACGAACCGGTCTCGGCGGAAGTCGATGGCGACCTGGTCCGCTCTGTCACGCTGCGCGGTCAAGATGGCAGCAAGACGACGATCGTCGCGCCTTACTTTCTCGACGCGACCGAACTCGGCGATCTCTTGCCGCTGACCGGAACAGAATATCGAACCGGCGCCGAGGCGCACACCGAGTTTGGCGAACTTCACGGCCACCCGACCGGCGACTCGAGCGACCAGCAGGCGATCAGCTGGTGTTTCGCGGTCGAGCATCGGCCGGGCGAAGATCACACCATCGCCAAGCCGGCGCGATTCGATTTCTTCAACGAACTCGTCCCGCAACTCGACACCGGCTGGCCCGGCAAGCTGTTCAGCTGGACGGTCGCCGGCCACGACAATGGGCCCGCCGTCACCTACAAGTTCAAGCCGTGGCCGCAGGAGCCGGAAGAGGGCGAGCTGGAAATGTGGCGGTATCGTCGGATCGTCGACCGCTCGATCTACAAGCCCGAATGGAAAGACATTCCGCCCGACGTATCACTCATCAACATGGTGCAGATGGATTATTTCCTGGCGCCGATTCTGGACGTCTCGAGCGAAGCGCGTTCGGCGGCGCTGGAAGACGCCAGGCAACAGAGCCTCAGCTTCTTCTACTGGATGCAGACGCAGGCGCCGCGCACCGATGGCAGCGGAAACGGCTACCCGGGCCTGAAGCTCCGCGGGGACGAGATCGGAACGGCCGACGGATTTGCAAAGGCGCCCTACATTCGCGAATCCCGCCGGATCGCTGCGGTGTTGATGGTCCACGAGGGACACGTCGGCACCGAGCAGCGCCGCGCCGAGAAACGCCCGAACCAAACCGCGAGCCCCTACGGCATGGCCGAATGCTTCCCCGATTCGGTGGGCATCGGCCACTACCGGCTCGATCTTCACCCCAGCACCGGCCTGCGTAACAGCGTCTACGCGCAGGCGGCGCCGTTCCGCATCCCGCTGGGCGCGCTGCTGCCAAAGCGCGTCCGCAATCTGGTCGCGGCCGGCAAGTGCCTCGGCGTCTCGCACGTCGCCAACGGCGCGTATCGGCTGCATCCGATCGAATGGAACATCGGCGAAAGTGCCGGCGAGCTGATCGCGATGTGTCTGCGGAGCGGCGTCGAGCCGCACCAGGTACGCGAGTCCGTCCCGCTGCTGCGCGAACTGCAGTCGGAACTGCGCCGACACGAAGTGCCGCTCGATTGGCCGTGGGAGCGGGGCGCCGGACTCTCCTGAGCTACCTGCGGGCGATGAATACGAGGACGGCGCCGACGATCAGCAGCAGGCCGGCCAGTGCGCCCGCGGCCATCGGGATCATTCCCGCCATCTCGTCGAACCGGCGTCGACCCGTCTCGGTCGACATGCCCCAGTAACAGAACGCGCCCAGACCGAGTGAGACAATGACCAGGACAATTCCCGCTGAACGCATGCTGCGACAGTACCGGAGAACGCTCGCCATCCCAACTACTTCACCAACTGGCTCATCTTGAAGATCGGCAGCATGATGCTCATCGCGATGAACCCGACCAGGCCGCCCATCACCACGATCATCAGCGGCTCGATCATGCTGGTGACGCTCTTGATGACGGCCGAAAGTTCGCGTTTGTAGAACTCGCTCACTTCGTCCAGCACTTCGCCGAGCTTGCCCGACTCTTCGCCGGCGCTGACCATCTGGATGACGCTCTTGGGGAGCAGGGCGGAGGTCGAAAGCGGCTGGCTGATCTTCTTGCCTTGCTTCACGCTCGTGTGAACGCTGCGCCACATGTTGCGGTAGTGGGAGTTGCCGCTGATATCACCGGTGATGGCCAGCGTGTCGAGCATCGGGACGCCGGCGTTGATGAGCTGCCCCATCGTGTGCAGCGAGCGTGTGATGTAGAGGGCGCGGAAGAGCTTTTTCACGAGCGGGATCTTCAGTTTAAGCGTATCGAAAAACGCCCGGCCCGCGACGGTCTTGTTCGCGTAGACGATACTCCCGACGATCGCCACCAGCCCGGCCACGACCAGGTACCAGTACTGCGTCATGAAGCCCGAAAGGTTGAGCAGGCACTTCGTCGGCAGCGGCAAAAACTGTTCCTTGCCCTTGAAGATGACCATGAACCGCGGAAGGACCCACGTGAGCAGGAAGATCGTCACGCCGATCGCCAGCGTGCCGATGATGCCCGGATACATCATCGCGCCGACGACCATCCGGCGGGTTTCGATCTGCTGAAGCAGGTAGTTGGAGATGCGGTCGAGCATCTTCGAGAGACCGCCCGACATTTCGCTCGCGCGGACCATGTTGATGTAGAGCGACCCGAAGCATTTCGGATACCGCTGAAGCGCTTCGGAGAACTGCTTGCCGCTTTCGAGATCGCGCTGAATCTGTTCGAGCATCTGTTTGAACTTGGGATTCACGGTCTGATCGGCGATGCCCTCGACGGCCGAGCGCAGCGCAATGCCGGCGCGAAGCATGACGGCGAGCTGATTCGTGAAACACTGAACATCGTGGGCGCTCGGCCCGAAGCTGATCGACTGCTGGTACCACGCCTTCCTGTTCCCGCTCTCGGCGGGCTGGAGCACGATGATTGTCTCGCCGCGGGCGCGAAGCATTTCACTGGCGGCGTTGAGGTTGGTGGCGGCGATGGTGCCGGTCGTCGTCTTGCCGGAGGTGTTTCGGGATTCGAATCGATAGTTCATGGGTGTCGTCGGCAGTCTTCGGTCTACGGTCTGCGGTCAAATGGAATTGACCGCAGACCGCCCACCGTCGACCGTCGACCCTCTTCAAGCTGCCAATGCTCTTTCCAGTTTGTCCGGATACGCCGCCTGTGAAATCGCGTCTTCGCGGTGGATGAAACCGTTCATCACCAACTGGCGGATCGAGTCGTCGAGCGTCTGCATCCCCTGCGCCCGGCTGGTCGCGATGATGTTGGGGATTTCGAAAATCCGGTTTTCGCGGATGCAGTTGCGCACGGCCGCGTTGCAGATCATGATTTCCACCGCGGGAATCATGCCCGGCTTGTCTTTTCGCTTGAACAGCGTCTGGCTGATGACGGCCGCCAGCGTGTTCGCGAGCATGCTGCGGATCTGGTTCTGCTGGTCGCTCGGGTAGATATCGATAATGCGTTCGATCGTCAGCGGCGCGTTGACGGTATGGAGTGTGCTGAAAACCAGGTGACCGGTTTCGGCGGCGCTGATGGCAGCGCTGGTGGTCTCCAGGTCGCGCATTTCGCCGACGAGAATCACGTCCGGGTCCTGACGCAGCACATGCCGCAGGCCGCTGGCGAAGTTCGGAACGTCGTCGCCGACTTCGCGCTGCTCGATCACGCTCTTGGCGTTGATGAACGCGTATTCGATCGGATCCTCGATCGTGATCATGTGGAGCTGCTCGCGCTCGTTGATCGCCTGCATCATGCCCGCCAGCGTCGTCGATTTTCCCGAGCCGGTCGGTCCGGTCACCAGGATCATGCCGCGCGGCGTGTTGGTAAGCTTGTGGACGATCTCGGGCAGGTAGAGATCGGTCAGGGCGCGAACCTTGTCGTTGATCGTTCGGAACGAAAACGCGATCGAGTTCCGCATGTAGTGCGCGTTGACGCGAAAGCGGGCGAGCCCGGGGATCGCATAGCTGAAGTCCGCGTCGCGCAGCTTCTGGAAGCCGTTCCAGCGCTCTTCGGTCGGCAGCAGCTTGCGCGCGGTCTGCTCGAGCGTTGCGACATCCATGATCGGAAAGCCTGGTGCCACTTCGACGACGGTGTTGACCCGGAACATCGGCGGCAGGCCGGCGTTGAGGTGGATGTCGCTGGCCTTGGCTTTGATCGCGGCCGTCAGGATCTCGTCAATTTTCGAAGCCATGAATCCCTTTCCTGCAGAACAACCGTTCGCAGTTACATGGAGCTTTCTGTCACTCGCAGCACTTCATCGACCGTGGTCAGTCCTTGCTGCGCCTTCGCGAAGCCGTCCTCGCGCAGCGAAACCAGCCCGCGCTCACGGCAGAGCTTGCGGAGCTGATTCACATCGGGATTGCGCGTCACCATGTCGCGCAGACCGTCGTCCATGATCAGCAGTTCGTAGATGCCGAGCCGTCCCTTGTAACCCGTCTTCCGGCACGTGTCGCAGCCGACGCCCTTCCAGATGAGCGGGTCCTTGAAGCCCTGCATGTTCAGGAACTCGCGCATCTCGTCGGTCGGATCGATCTGTGTCCTGCAGTGCTGGCAGACCTTGCGTACCAGCCGCTGCGCGAGGATCGCGTTTACGGCAGAACTGATCAGGTACGGCTCGACGCCGATATTGATCAGGCGCGTGACCGAACTCGGCGCATCGTTGGTGTGCAGCGTGCTGAGCACGAGGTGGCCGGTGAGCGCGGCCTGTACCGCGATGCGGGCCGTTTCCGCATCGCGGATTTCGCCGAGCATGATTACATCGGGGTCTTGGCGCAGCAGCGAGCGCAGGGCGGCGCTGAAGCTCATTCCGATCTTGTCGTGGACCTGTACCTGGTTCGCGGCCGGCAGGTTGTACTCGATCGGGTCTTCGACCGTGCTGATGTTCAGCTCGTTGCCATCCATCACGCGCAGCGACGAGTAGAGCGTCGTAGTCTTTCCCGAGCCGGTCGGTCCGGTGACGAGAATGATGCCGTGAGGCTGATCGATCTGATTCTTCCAGATGGTGAGTGCCTGCTCACTGAAGCCGAGCGATTCGAGCGGGACGCTGATCGAACGGTTGTCGAGGATACGAATGACGGCTTTCTCGCCGTTGGCGGTGGGCAGGGTGCTGAGGCGCAGATCGACCTTGCGGCCCTGCACTGTCGCCCGGATGCGGCCGTCCTGGGGCAGGCGACGCTCGGAGATGTCCAGGTTGCCCATGATTTTCAGGCGCGACGTGATGGCGGCCTGCATCGTGTGGGGCGGGTTCATCGCCTCGAAGAGGATGCCGTCGATCCGGTAGCGGATCTTGAGGTTCTTTTCCTTCGGCTCGATGTGGATGTCGCTCGCTCCCTGCTTGATCGCATCGGCAATCAGGAAGTTCACGAAACGAATGACGGGCGACTCGTTGCCCGCCTTTTCGAGGTCGTTGGCGTCGTCGGCGGGCGCTTCATCCTTTAGCACCTCGACGTCGTCCTCGGCCATGTCCTTCATAATGTCGGAGATCGACAAATCCGATGTCGGCGCGTTGAGCAGCTCGAGCACCCGTACGATGTCGGCGGCCGTTGTAACGACCAACCGGAAGTCCTTACCGAGCGAGCGGCGGACCTCGTCGATCAGAAAGACGTTGTTCGGATCCGCGATCGCCAGCAGCAGCGTGCCGTTGCTCGAACGAAAGGGCAGAACGGATTTCGCCCGGCAATAGGCGCCGCCGAGCGATTCGATGAGGCGCTCGTCTATCGAGGTTCGGTCCGGAACGACGAAGTCCAGGCCCATCGTCTCGGCGAGCGCACGGGCGACATCTGCATCGGTGACGATGCTCATCGAAAGCAGGATCTGGGCGACCGTCTTGCCGGGTGAACTGTTCTGCGCGGTCCGCGCCTGGAGCATCTGCTCCTGGGTGACCTTGCCGCGTTCGAGAAGGACTTCGTCCACAGACTTGCGCTTGACGCTCGCCTTGGGCGTCCAGAGCGGCGCCGGCTCGGCGGTGTCGTCAATGAGCGCGACCGCATCGTCCGCAGGGGTGCGCGAGCTGTTCTGAAAGTCGTTACGTGCCACTGCAGATCCTCACTTGCGCAGGCGCAATTCGAATCGAAACTCGCCACTGATGATGAACACGGCGTCTGGCGTGATCGAATCGAGCGTGAACTCGCCGCACGGCTGCCGCTCGAAATAGAGCTTGCCGTTGATCAGGCATGAACGCCTGGACGAACCGAACATGATCGACTGCACCTGCAGCGTCCTGGCCTGCGTGAGCAATCGCGCCTTGGTTTGTTCTCGCGCCCCGTTGCTCGCAGAGGGCGCGCTCAGGCTCGTCGACTTGGGCTCGAGCGACTCGAACTCGAACGGATCGCGCGATTCGAAGATCGCCGAGACCACCTGCGGCGGTCTCGTCCGGGTCAGCTGCGCGACTGTCGTTCGCGTGTCGCGGATCGCCTTGCCGAGTGTCGCCAGGCTCGCCCGGCCGCCGCTCAGGAACGTATCGACCGATGCGGCGTCGGCACCCGCGCGGCTGACGAGCTTGAGCGCATCAGCTGTCCGCCAGTGCATGTAGTACAACCCTGCGCCGGCGGCGATGACGAGCGCCGCGACGAACGCGGAGCCGGCGTCAATGCGTTTGTTTCGACGCCGCGGCGCCGTTGGCGTCGCCGGCGGATCGGTGATGACATCGTTTTCCAGCATGAATCCTCCCCGGCCTTTAGTTGATGGTCGCGACCGTCTGATCGGCTTCGAAGTAGATATTGAGCACCAGCTTTACCTGCATCGGCTTGTGCGCGTCGGTGATCTTCCGCAACTCCAGCTGCGTGATGCGAATGATCCGGTCCGAGTTCTCGAGCTGCTTCAGGAACGTCTCGAAGCCCGAAAACTCGCCTTCGAATGTGATTTCGATCGGCTGCTCGTTCGACGTGCCAGCCTTGTCCTGCTTCAGCGGCTTAACGCTGGTTGCCCGGAGCGTATTCTGCTCGGCGAGCTTCCAGACGTCTGAGAGGATCTGGTCGACCTCTTTTTCACGGGGAAGCTTCTTCTCGAAGAGCTTGACCGAGTCCCGCAGCGCCGTCAGCTCGGACTCGAGCTGAACCAGTGTTGCCGAACTCTGTGCCAGCGCACGCAGCGTCAGCTGCTTGCGTGCGATGTCGTCGGAATAAAAGGCGCGCTGTGCCTGCAGCCGCTTAAAGCCCAGGAAGTACGCGCCGCCCAGGAAGCCCAGTAGCAGCACGAACACGAAGAGTTCACGGATTCCGAGTTTCATGGTGTGTTGAGGCCCTTAATGGGCCTGTTCCTCCGTGCTGGCCGACGCGGTCTGGACATCGTTCTTTTTCGGCTCGTCGCGTACGCGCATCTCGACTTCGAATCGCCGTACCATCTGGTTCTGATAGAGGAACTCGCGGCTCACGAGCAGGTTCACATCTTCGAAGTAGCGCGACCGTCCGAGGCTGTTGATGTAGTCGGCGACCTGCATGTCTGTATACGCCAGTCCGGCGAGCTTGAGATTCACGTCGTAGAGTTTGGGGGCTGGTTCTTCGGTCGTCGCGTCCTTGACTGCAGACTTCCGCGCCTGTTTCTCGGCGAGAATCTGCTCCGGCGTTTTCACCACGGGGCGGACCTTTGAACCGAGGACGACCTCCAGCAGGGAAGTGCCCGCCGGCAGCTCTTCTTTGAGCGACGCAAGGACCTCCGTTCGCGGGTTCTTCTCGATCAGCGATTCGGCCAGCCTGGCGCGCCGCGCCAGTTCCGACTGCTGTTTCTGAAGCGTGTCGAGCCGCTTGAGCCGTTCCGATTCGAGCCGGAACTGTTCGTTGACCGCCGCGTGTTCCTGTTTCAACTGGGCGAGCGAGTTCTGCGCATAGGTGAAAGCGCCCGCGACGCTAAGGATCGTCACCAGCAGCAGCGAGCCGCAGAGTCGATTGGCCCGCGCCTTGGCGCGGCGTGCCACGTAGTCGTCGGGTAGAAACGAAAGATCATTGGGCATGCTCATGGACTTCGTCTCCGATCAAACGTGTGCAATCGTCTGGCCACAGATCGACAAGCCGAACGCCGTGCACCATTGCGGCATCGCCTCGCGGCGGTCGATGCAGGCGAGATTCGGCAACGTCGAACGGTTGAATCTCACCAATGGATCGCCGATCTGCGCCGGCAGCGACATCGCCTGGGCGATCGCCGAACAGAGCAGCCGGTCGCGTGCACCGCCGCCGATGAACAACAGCCGTGTCACCGGCTGGTTCGGGAAGAGTGACTCGTAGTACCGCCGACACATCTCAAGTTCGTCGGAGAGCTTGGCGGCGGCTGCGGCGGTCTCGTCGACGAGCTTCTGCTGCTGGGCGCTGAACGGCGTTTCCTTTGCGGCGATCTCGTTCTGCGGTGCCGTCTGCAGCGCGGCGATGGATCGTCGTATCAACATCGCATCTGCCGTCGAGACGCCCACCTGCCGTGCGACTCGTTCGTGAATCTGTGCGACGCTGAGTGGCATCGTCCGCACGAAGCGGATGTCGGCCGGCGCAGCCACGAACGCGCGCGTTCCGCCCGCCCCGAGATCGACGACCAGGTTCACCGCCGACTCATCCGTCTTGCGTCGATAAACGCGAGAGAAGAAGTCGGCCGCAATGCGCTGCTGCACGTGCACGCCGACCAGATTCAGCCTGGCTGCGGCGGAGTCGTCGATGATCTGCTGGATCAGGTTCTGCGGTGTGGCGAAGAGCACGACCTCCTGCTGCGGCGATTGCTCGCCGAAGATCTCACCGGCGATAACGCCGCGAATCAGGTAGTCGGAGGAAGGGGCGTTGAGCGCGGTCGTCGCCTGTTCGCCGAGGCTCGCCGCAAACTCGGTCGCGCCGGTGCGCGGCATGCGAAGGTGCTTGACGACGACGTCGCCGGCGCGGATGCCGATCGCGGCGTTCCGGCCACAGAACTTGCCGCTGCGCAGCGTCTTGCGGATCGCCTCCGTAATCGATTGCGAACGGGCGTCTCCGGCGAGCGCCGGATCCATCGAGATCTCTTCGGCATGAACCAGGCGAAACTCGTCGTTGACGAGTTCGATCTGCGCCATTCGGATCGCGCTTTCGCCGAGATCGATCCCGATCGGCAGACCCCGGTACGGGGCAAACTGGCGAATAAAACCAAGCATCGGCTCGCTCCCACAGTCGACGGACACTGGCACGCGCGGTTCGCGTGCGCTGGAGGAAACATCGGATTAAAGCAGGGGAGATGTAAGTGATTCAGCCGATTTGGCCGGTTGATCCGGATCGGCAACCTCGGCTAAGCGAACAATTATCAGCCGCGGGCGAACAACCGGAACACCTTCGCGGCGAAGCGAAATCCGTTGGCAGGTTTCTTACAGGAACTCCGCGGCCACCGCGTCCGCGACAGGAAGTCCCTGTTCAGTAAGCCGGACGCTGTCATCCACGCGGATCAGCCCGAGGGCCAGAAGCTCGTCCAGCGTCTTGCCAAACCGTTCGCCGAGCGGCTTGCCGAACCTTGACTGGAAGCGGTCGAGTCCCACGCCTTCTGCCAGTCGCAGGCCGAGCATGACGAACTCGCCTTCGCGCTGCTGGTCCGATAGTCGCTCGAACTCGGTCATCCCCGTGGCGCCGGCTTCGATCGCGCGTTCCCACTCGCCCAAGTGAGGACGATTCTTGAACCGCACGCCGTCGAGATGCGATGCCGCGCTCGGGCCGATGCCGAGATAGTTGCCGCCGCGCCAGTAAAGGAGGTTGTGAAGGCATTCCTGTCCCGAAGCGGCGTAGTTGGAAATCTCGTAGGGCAGGCACCCGATGTCGCTGAGAATCCGCCGTGCGAGCATCAGCATCTGCAGCTCGATACTCTCCTCGATAACTTCGAGCCGGCCGAGCCGCTGCTTCACCGCCATCGGCGTGTTCGGCTCGTAGGTGAGGTTGTAGCAGGAGTAGTGCGTGAGCTTTAGATCCATCGCTTGCCGCAGGCTTTCGCGCCAACTCTCGAGTGTTTGGCCGGGAATCGCGTAGATCAGGTCGATGTTGATCCGCTCGAAGCCGGCTTCCCGGCAAAGCGCAACCGATCGCACCACCTGCTCGGGCTGATGATGCCGCTCCAGCGTTGCGAGTTCGGCGGGATGAAAGCTCTGGGCGCCCATGCTGATGCGATCGACGCCGAACGAGCGGAGCATGCGCAGGTAGTCGAGATCGGCGGTGGCGGGGTTGACCTCGATCGTCCATTCGGTGAAAAGCCCCGGGTCGAGCCGCGCGCGTATGGCTTCGAGCAGCTTTCGCATCGACGTTGGCGGCAACAGCGACGGCGTTCCTCCGCCGAAGAAAATCGTTCTCGGGCGGATGATCTGTGTCGTAGCCATCCAGTAGTCGAGCTCGCGAGCGAGCAATTCCACAAAGCGATCCATCCGCTCCGGCGTCTGCCGGGTAATGGAGTAGAAATCGCAGTAGTGGCACTTGTGAAAGCAGAACGGGATGTGCACGTAGAGCCCGTCGACCTCCGCAGGCGCGAGCGCCTGCGGATCGAGGGTCTGTTCTTGCGGAGCGGGAGCGATCACATCCAGTCGTGGCATTTCCTTCCAAGTGTAGCCGATCGATGGATGCAGCGCTCGGTGCTCACGATGTCGTCAACGTGAGGTCGCGGAACTGCGCCGTTGTCGACACGCCCGTCTGGCGGCTGCTGACGGCCATGCCGAGGTACATCGTCGCCGGCAGCGAGAGCGTCACGGCGCCGATGAAGGTCCAGCTCGTTCCATCGGTGGATGAATAGCTGGTGAACGTGTTGCCGACGCGGGTGAGGCGAAGGTACGCGTTCGGATACGTCACACTGCCACTGCCCGTGCCGACGCTGGTCCCGCCGGTGCTGGAGCGATAGGACATGCGATCGCTGCCATCCGCACGCGCTTTCACGAAGACGTTTCGCGCGTTCGAATCGAGCGATGCGCGGGCCATCAGGCCGGCCATCGTCTGGTCGTTCACGTAGCCGAGAGAACTGATGCGGACGCGAATGTCGAAGTCGCCGGTCACCTGGCGATAGACGAAGCGGAACTGGTCGCTGGAGTTCCAGATGTCGGTTCCCGAGGCGCTGACGTTGTAGGCGCTGCCGGTCTCGACAGTCTGGGTAACACCGCCCGTCGTGCCGATGTCGGCGCTGGTGAACGGCAGCGCGGCCGGCGTGGTGATGGCGGTCTCGTTGCTGTAGTTCGAGTCGCCGGCGTCGCCGAGCGCGCGAACGCGATATGAATAGCTGGCGTTGGCGCCGATGCCGCTGTCGGTATAGGTCACCGAGTTGGCGGCGATCACGGCGATCGATGTCCAGGAACCGGAGCCGGACTTCCGCTCGACCTGGTAGAACGTCTCGTTCGATGCGTTGTCCTGCCAGTTGAGAACGACGCCGTTCGCACCGTTCGACGCGGCAAGTGAGGTCGGATCGGCCGGCACGCCGTTGGCGAAATTGACGGTCAGCTCGTTCGAAGGCGTCTCGCCCGCCGCGTTCGTCGCGAGTACGCGATAGACGTACGCCTGCCCGAGCGTAACCGTCGAGTCGGTATAGGAGGTGGAGTGGGCCGCGATGGTTGCGACGGCATTCCACACGTCCGAACCGACGAGCCGGCGTTCGACGCGATAGCCGGTGTCGTTTTGTGAGTTGTTGTTCCAGAACAGCAGGACGCGTCCGCCGGTGGTGTCTGCCGAACCGACGAGCGCTGAAGGCGCGGCGGGGGCGACGGTCGATTTCTGGTCGATCAGGTCGCGCACCTTGGCGAGTGTCGCCTGTCCGGTTGTCGTCCGCGCGCTCACGGCCATGCCGAAGTAGAGGGTCGACGAAATGTTCATGGTCATCTGGTAGACCTGTGTCCAGTTCGACCCGTCCGTACTCGCGAAGCCGGTGAAGAGGTTGCCAACGCGCTGAAGTCGCACCCACGCGTTGGGGAACGTGAAGTTGACGTTCCCTTGTCCCGCGCTGAGGCCGCCGGTGGTATCACGGTAGTTGAAACGCATGCCGCTGCTGCGGGCGCGCATGTAGACGTGGCGCGAGTCGGCATTGAGCGATTCGCGCGCCATCAGGCCGGCCATGGCGCCGACGTCGACCTGGCTGATATCGGTGATGCGCGCCGAGTAATCGAAATCCCCGGTGAGCTGGCGATAGACGAAGCGGAACTGGTCGGAATTGCCCCAGATGTCGGTTCCGCCGGCGGAGATGTCGTAGTCGCGGCCGGCGACGATCGTATTCGTCGAGCCGGCGGGAACGGGGTTGCCGATGTCGGCGCTCTGGTACGTCTGTGCCGAAGGCGTCGTCACACTCGCGACGTTGCTCGCGCCCGATGGGCCGGCGGCGTTGTACGCGATCACGCGGTAGTTGTAGCTCGTCGACGCGACCACGGAGTAGTCGACATAGAGCGTGATGTTTGTGCCCACACTGTCGATCTGTGTCCACGCGCCCGAACCGGTCTGACGCTCGATGCGATAGCCGGATTCGTTGCCGGCATTGTCGGTCCAGGAGAGCTTGACGGAGGTTGCGCCCAGCGCGATGGCCCCGAGCGCGGAGGCCGCGGTCGGCACGGTGAGCGTCGTCGTCAGGCTGTAAGTGTTCGAGAAAGCGCTCGGCCCGCTCGCGTTCTCGGCGCGGACACGGTACGCGTAGGTCGTACCGGAGGTAAGGCCGCTGTTGCTGAACGTCGTGACGTTGGAAGCGGTGGAACCGACCTGCGACCAGGTTCCATCCGAGTTCTGCCGCTCGATGATGAAGCCGGTTTCGTTGTTCGAATTGTCGCTCCAGCTCAAGGTCACACTGGTCGCGGTGATCGACGTGCTGGTGAGGCTCGTGGGCGCGCTCGGCACCGAACCAGAAGCGGGGCGATAGTTATTCGTCACCGCCGGCGCGGATTCGTTGCCGGTGGTGTCGACCGCGGTGATGCGGTAGTAGCTCGTCGCGGCAACCGGTGCGGAAAGATCGATGTAGTCGCTGCTGGTAAGCAGGCCGCTATTGAGCTTGACGAACGTTCCATCCGGCGATGCGGAACGGTAGACGTTGTAGCCGGCGAGATCGGCTTCGGTGTTGTTCAACCAGTTAAGCGAAATGGAGCCGGTCGAACCGACCGATGTCGGATTGCTCGGCGACGCCGGCGGGGCGATATCGCTGCCGCGAGTGCCGTTGGCCGTCGCGCTCGCACCCTCGGTTCCGTGATAATCGACAGCGCGGAGCTGGTAGTAATAGGTCACGCCCGCGAGCGCAGACGTGTCGTTGTAGTTCGTGGTGGTAAGCAGCGCGCTGTTCACCTTCGTGTACGTTCCGCCGGCGCTGGTCGAGCGATAGAGATTGTAGCCGGCGAGGTTGCCCTCGGTGTTGGCGGTCCAGCTGAGCGCGATGCCGGTGCCGCTGGCGGTCAGGCCGATGTTCGCGGGCGCTGACGGGCCGGTCTTCGGGCGGACGTTGGTCAGGACGTAGATGTTGTCCTGGTAGTCGTAATTGCTGAAGCTCTGCCCGGTGTAATCATGGATCATGATGTACGTGTCGGGGATCAGGTTGCCGTTGCGATCCTTCGCCGCGTAGAAGCGCATGGCGTGGCCGCCGTCGTTGACGGGGAAAGCGGCCGAGTTGTAGGCGGTAGTGTTGCGCGAATCGTCCGACCAATGGCTGTCGACGCGCCAGATAAACGCGCCGCTGCCCGGATTGAACTCACCGTACGCGGGCGTTGACGTCGTGTTGTTCAGGCGCGGGAGGAACGACTGCCCATCTGAAGCCAGGTGCTGCATGATGAAGTAGCCGATCGCCGTTCCGCCTTCTTCGAGCCAGCGCGTGTGCGAATTGGTCGTGCTCTTCTGCTGGTGAAAGGCGGCGAGTTGGCGCTGGCCGACGTTCCTGCCCGGGTCGGCCTTGTACCACGCCGAGCTGAGAATCTCTTCCCCCGCGCGAATCGCCTGGCCGCCAGTGTTCACGGTGCCGAGATTCACGCTGTACCCGAACGCCGCCAACACGGTCGCTGCGGTTGGTTCCTGGCTGGTGCCGTTGGGCGCGTTTTCCGAGTAGCTCTGCCAAAGGCCCGAAAGCTGCACGGTCTTGGTCGCTTCGTCGGAGTCGTTGGTGCTGAGCGTGAGCGTGGCGCTGCGGATTTCGTTGCCCAGCCCGGTACGGTCGTAGACGAACTTCACGACGATGTCGCGCGTCTGCCCCGGCGTAAGCGTGAACGCGCCGCCGCCGGACTCGACGATGAAGTCGGCATTGCTGACTGCCACGTTCGACACCACCAGATCCTGGCTGCCGGTATTGATGATGCGCAGCGTGGAGCGCTCGTGGACGGTGTTCGGGATGTAGTTGTTGGTCGCATCGTATGTCTGGATGTCGCGGATGCGATTGAAGACGAGCCGATCGCTGAATGGGACGGCGTCATTATTGATGATGCCGAGTTCCGGTCCCGCGGCGGCCGGCGTCACGTTGCGGATGATGCCGACGATGTCGTTCTGGTCGAACGCGACCTCGTACTCTTCAAACGTGAAGACATACGCGTTCGCGACGACGCTGCCGTCCGGGTTCTTGAGCGGATAGAAGCGGATCTTCTGCTGTCGCGCCGTGTTGGTGTCCCAGGTGTTGAGCACTTTTTCGCTCGCCACCACGCGGCCTGCGAATGCGGGGAACTCGCCATAAAGCCCGAACGCGCCGCTCGGCGTGAAGCTGAGTGATCCGGTCGTCGTCGGGCGGATGCGCTGGGCGGAGGATTGACCGACGGTGAACAATTGCGTGCGATCCGCGATGTTTCCGGGCGTGTAGTAGCCGAAGCGCGAACTCGGGCTGACGCTGTTGGCGAAGTTGGCGAGCACTTCAATGCTCACCGGCCCGGCGCCCGCGGCGCGGAGCTGCTGAATCATCACTTCGTCAGCCGAAGTCGGCGGCGAGGGGATGTCGGTGGTATCCGGCGTCGGGTCGCCGACATTGAGCGGAATCTGGTAGAGATCGAGGATGCGCTGCAGCGACGGCTCGAGGCTCCCGCCTTCGCCGGCCGTGCCCAGGCCACGCAGGGTGATGACCGTCGCCGGTGAATCCGGGTCGTTGCTGTTGATCGTAAGCGTGCCGGTACGGATGCCGATCGCGTTCGCGGTGAAGGCGATCGGGATGTCGAGGAATGCGCCGGGCTCGATGCTCGTTGGCGTGGTGATGGTTGATCCGAGCGCGAACTCGCTGCTGTTGGCGCCGCCGAACACGAGGCTCGTGATGCTGAGCGAAGCGACGCCGGTGTTGGTGATGCGAACCGACTGTGCCGGGCTCGCGCCCCATCCGTTGGATGCGCCCGCATAGATATCGGAGAAGTAGAGCGATGAAACGCTCGCCGACACATTCGGCACCTGCGCGTCCACGCCCGTGGTGAATGACGCCGTGTACGGCTGGAACGCCGCGCCGCTCGTGTCCTGAAGCGCGCTGGTGACTTCGAAGGTGTAGGTCGTATTGGCGTCGAGTTGCCCGTTGGGCGTCAGGACGATCGTGTCGCCGTTGGAGGCGATCGAAAGCGTCGCGCTCACCGTGGAGTTAATGCTCGACTGGTACAGGCGGACGCTCGAGCTGTTGAGTGTCGACGCGTTTACGGCGCGGCCGCTCGACGGCCAGCTGATCGCGGCACGGACCTGCGTGTTCCGGCTCACGCCAATCGCATTTACCGGGATGTTCTGCAGCCCGCTCACCGACGGCCGCGAAACGATCGGCGTGCCTGCATTGATCGCGAAAAAGTCGAACGTCGCGGTGATGGGCCCCACATCGTTCTTGTGTGCGGCGATCAATCCGGCGCGGCTGGTCGCGTTGAAGAATGTCGAGCGTTTCTCCGGCGCGATGGTGATATCGAACGAGACCTTCGTGAACGCGCCGCTGTCGTTGTTGACACGGTAGTACGCGTTCACCTTGCCGGTCGCGGCATCGCCGACGAGTTTCAGGTCGAGTGTGTTGATCGATGCGAAGCTGCCGATGCCGGTCTGCGCGTTGGTGCCGTTGCGGGTCGAGCTCACGCCACCGGTCGAGTTGCTGAACTCGTCTTCAAAGCCAAGGTACTGCCCGTTCCAGTTGCGATAGGCGACGAGCTTGACGTAGTTGTCCTGGTCGGCGCCGAAGTAGATGCCGGCCTGCTCGAAACGGTCATTGATATTGGTGAGCGGCCCGATCAGGCGGGTCTCGATGGTGAAGCCGGACTGGTTGCCGTCGAATTGTGTTTCGAGCGCGTTGACCTGGGAGTTGTCCACGCCGCCGTTGGAGCCGGCGACGCTCGAACCGACAGTTGTGATCTTCAAGGTGCCGGCTGAGGTATCCAGGTCGATCTTCGACGGCTGGTACTCGTTTCCGTTCTTGTTCGTCTGGACGCGCGTCAGGCCGGTGCCTTGGCCGTCTTTGTCGAGAATCGAATCCGAGACCGACCGGTTGAAGTCGAGCCGGAACGGCAAGGATTGGACGGCATTGGCTGAAAGGTGCTGACGGTGCTCAAGCCCCTCGAGGATCGGCTTCCAGGCCTTGCCGAGCAGGATTCCAGTTGGCGTCGCGTTTTCGTTCACAAGCATTCTCCCAGGGTCTGACCGATGGTGCTGTTCAAGTTGAAAATCGGCCGCAGGAGACCGAGAAATCACGTCCATTTGTCCCAGTAAGACGACACACCGCCGCGCCGGATTACGGAAGGCCGATTTGGCGCGGCTGTAAGGGCCCGCAGGGTGAATTACGATTCATGCTGCTCCTGAGCCAATGTGACGCGGTTTATCAGTCCGCGGTCGTCGGTTCTGATAATCTGCACCGGTTTGCATGCCACAAGGCACGTCGTACCTTGAAACTTCGGCCGGAACGCTGGCATCAGGGCAAAGTCGAATTGTCGTCCTTGTAAGCGATGGATAGATTGGCAGTTGAAGCGATTGCAGAAAGCGATCGCGGTGCGAACCGGAGCGGGCGAAGAAGACGATCCCGGCGAAGTGAAAAGAGAAACCATGCAAGTTCAACTGGTCATGTTCCGGGACGGCGGCGATCACCGGCCGTTCGTTTTGCGAAAAGAATCCACGGTCATCGGCCGGCGCGAAGACTGCGACCTGCGCATCGCCGTCGGCGACGTGTCGCGCAAACATTGCCGACTGATCCTCGGTCCAGATAGCGTGGAAATTGAGGATCTCGGCTCCAGCAACGGCACCTTCGTCAACGGAACCAAGATCCAGCGTTCGCCAGTCAACGCCGGCGACACCATCCAGATCGGGCCGGTCGTTTTCGTCATCCAGGTCGACGGCCAGCCCGCCGTCGCCGAAGCGACGCCCAAGACCAAATCCTCCTCCAAATCTCCCGCAGCCGCCGTCGACGACGAGATCGAGATCGACGAACTCGACATCCTCAACGACAGCGGTGGCGATTCGAACATCGACCTGATCGACATCGATTCTCCGAAGGCCTGATCGCCATCTCGCAATCCAGCACTGCCATCCGGACGTTTCGATAGCCATCTAAGTGTCGAATGGACTTTGCCCGCGCGGGCTTCCTATCGTTGTTGCGATGAAAGGAAGACCCTACGTGACACCACACATACAGTTGGTTTCTGATTCGACCGGCCCCGCGCAGGTTCCTGCGCCGGGCGAGAAGGGCGAAGGGCCGTTGCTCGATGCGTACTCCAGCGCGATCGTCGGCGCGGTGGACAAGGTCGGGCCCAGCGTGGTCAACATCGACGTCCGCAGCCGGCGCGGGCCGGATGCTGTCGGCGAGCGCCGCGGGAGCGGCAGCGGGTTCATCGTCTCGCCGGACGGATTTGCCATCACCAACAGCCACGTCGTGAGCGGCGCGACCCGAATCGATGTGGGTTTGTCCGACGGCACGCGGCTTCGCGCATCGCTGATCGGAGACGACCCGGATACCGATCTCGCCGTCATCCGCATCGACTCCCGCAAGCCGCTGCCGCATGCCCAGGTCGGCGAGAGCCGGCGACTGCGCGTCGGACAGATCGCCATCGCCATCGGCAACCCCTACGGCTTCAACACGACGGTGACGACCGGAGTCATCAGCGCGACCGGTCGGTCGATGCGCTCCCGTACCGGCCGGCTCATCGACAACATTCTCCAGACCGATGCGGCGCTCAATCCCGGCAATAGCGGCGGCCCGCTCGTCGATTCCGCTGGCAAAGTGATCGGCGTGAATACGGCCGTCGTCCTGCCGGCACAGGGCATCTGCTTCGCCATCCCGATCGACACCGCAAGCTGGATCGCCGGCAAACTCATCCGCGACGGCAAGATCAGCCGCAGCCGGATCGGCATCGCCGGCCAGACCGTCCCGCTGCCGCTGCAGATGCGGCGATACTTCGAGCTGCTCGGCGAAACCGGTGTGATGGTTGCCGGCACCGAGCCGGATGGGCCCGCGCATCGCGCCGGCATCGAGGAAGGAGACGTCATCGTCGAACTCGACGACCAGCGGATCCTGAGCATCGACGATCTGCAGCGCGAGTTCACCGAAGAGCGGGCGGGCCAGCGAATGCGCGTCGGCATCATCCGTCATCAGGAAAAGCTCGAATTGACGGTGATCCCGGAGTCGACTTCCAATGCGTGAGCGCAACATCTGATTCGCGGGCGCCGCTCGGCTTCCACGCGAGCCTAGCGGAACCGTTCGCGTGCATCGGGTGGTCTGTTATGATCGGAATCACATGACCCCGGAACAGTTCCACCGCGTCTCCAAGGCGCTCGCCGTTCCGCAGCGGTTTGCGCTACTCGAACGCCTCTCGGCATCGCGCGAAGTGGCATGCCAGGAACTGGTTGAAGCGTTCCCGGTCACGCAGGCGACGATTTCACATCATATGAAAGAACTGCACTACGCGGGTCTCATCACCAGCCGTAGAGACGGGAAGTGCATGCATTTTGCGGTCGATCGCGCGGTGATGCGCGCATATCAGGCGGAACTGGCGCGCCGACTCGGGCCGCTTCGAAAGTCGACGAAGAAGCGGGCGTCGGCCTAAGCTTTGTCTCGCTTGACTCAGTCAAACACATCGTTCTTCTCAAAGAGGTGACTGGATGAAGGAAGAAACTCTCTCTCGCAATGTCGTTTCGCGTCGCGATTCATTCCGCCTGTTCGGCCTGGTCGGGATCAGCGCCATGTTCGGCTCGGCTGCGACGCTTCGTGCTGATGATGCACCAGCGACAAAAGAGTCCTCTGATCTGCAAGGCGCCAGCTACTACAAAGAGAAACTCGGCGACGTCGAGCTCTTCCTGATCTCCGACGGCGGCTTCCCGATGGACACCGCGACGCTCTTTGGCGAAGTGCCTGCCGCCGACATGGAAACGGCAAAGCAATCGATGTTCGTCACCACGCCTGCCGTGCCCGGCCACGTGAACGCGATGCTCGTGAAAGAAGGATCGAACCTGATCCTGATCGACACCGGCTGCGGAAACCTTTTCGGGCCCACGACCGGTTTCCTGCCTCGAAATCTCAAGCGCGCGGGATTTGATCCCGGACAGATCACCCACGTCGTGATCACGCACGCGCATCCGGACCACATCGGCGGGTTGGTGACCCCGGACAACAAGCTCGCGTTTCCGAACGCCCACATCCTGATCAACCGCGCAGAGCACGCGTTCTGGACGGGCGAGTCGCCATCGTTTGCCAAGTCCAAGCTTTCGCCGGATGGTGCGAAACAGATGGTGGATGGGGCGAAGCAGATTCTGGGTGTGGCCAAGCCGAAGCTGGAGATGGTCCGGCCGGATGAGAAGGTCGGATCGGCGATTCGAATCGTCGACGCCGCCGGCCATACCCCGGGCCATGTCGGGCTCGCGATCGACGCCGGTGGCGAGTCGATGCTCTACGTGACCGACGCCGTTCACGTGCCGGCCGTGCAGTTGGCGCATCCGGACTGGCACATTCAGTTCGATACGGATCCGGATCAGTCGGTGGTCGCGCGCAAGGCCCTGTTGAACCTCGCCGCGAAAGAGCGAAAGCTGATCGCCGGGGCGCACATCCCATTTCCGGCGTTCGGCCACGTTGTGGTTGAGAACGCCGGTTTCCGATTCGTCCCGAGCATCTGGGAGTGGTAATGAAAGCGATTCGAATCCATCAGTTCGGCGGCACCGATGTGTTGAAGCTGGAGGACGTGCCCGAGCCCGTTGCGAAGCAGGGTGAACTGCTCATCCGCGTTCGCGCGGTGGGGGTCAACCCGGTCGATACATACGTGCGGGCGGGCACTTACGCGGTGAAGCCAGAACTGCCTTACATTCCGGGCGGCGAGCTTGCGGGCGAGGTGGTGGGCGGGCCGAGAGCCGGGCAGCGCGTCTTCGCCGTCGGAACTGTCGGCGCGCGGCAGACAGGCGCGTGCGCCGAGTTCGCCGTCGTTCGCGAGGAAACCGCTTATCCGCTGCCCGATCACCTGACCTTTGCGCAGGGCGCGGCGATCCCGATCGCGTTCGGATCGGCGTGGCGGGCGCTCTTTGATCGCGGACATCTGCAGGCGGCGCAAACCGTGCTCATCCACGGCGCATCCGGCGGCGTCGGATCGGCGGCGGTGCAGATCGCGGCAGCGCATGGCGCAATCGTCATCGGCACCGCATCGAGCGACGTCGGTCAGAAACTCGTGCGCGATCTCGGCGCTGCACACGTCTTCAATCACAAGGACGCGACCTATCGCGACCAGATCCGGTCCGCCACGGGCGGCAAGGGCGTCGACCTGATCATCGAGATGCTCGCCAATGTGAACCTCGATCACGATCTCGACCTGCTCGCACCTAGCGGAACGGTGGTGATCGTCGGCAGCCGCGGAAGGATCGAGATCGACCCGCGCCGGACGATGGCCAAGGAAACGAGCATCACCGGCATGATGCTCTGGAGCGGCGGCGAGGCCGGACTGAAACGCGTCTACGCCGGCATCACCGCGCTCTTGGCGCGCAAGGCGCTGACGCCGATTGTCGGCAGCGAGATTCCTCTGGCGGAGGTCGCCCGCGCTCACGAGGAAGTGATGCAGGACGGGAGCCAGGGGAAGGTCGTTCTCATCGTGTGAACTCCGAAGACCGACGGCGCTGCCTGTGTCATTTGGACGATGTGCCGCGGAGCCAGTGACCCGAACGCTCGAAAAATCCGAGAATTTCTCACGTTGACAGCCCGGAAATCCGAGATACTCTCCGAGACGTGATTCTTTCGGCGAACAAGTTTTGGCAGTGGTTTAGCGGCAACTATTTTGCCCGCCAATCTTGTTCGTCCTGAGTGAATCGCGTTTTCATCGACGCAACTTCCGAGCCTCAGGACCCTGGTCCTGGGGCTCGTTTCGTTTGCGGAAATCGGGAATTGAAGAAAGAGAATTGAACCACGAAGTCAGGAAGACACGAAGACACGAAGTTGCATGTTGCCGGCATGGAAGCGGCTTAGCGAACCGGAATCAAAAACGGGGCGCGAGAATGTGGTGATAGGCAGGAAACAACTCATGATGTGGATTCAAAACGATTCTCTGATCGCAGTCCGACGCGCAGAGACAGCTCCGTGGCTTCGTGTCTCCGTGGTTAAATCCGTATGTGGTTGGCGTTGGCCATCTTTTGAATGTGGAGGTGTCGCGTGATCGTCGTCATGAAGCCGGGTGCTACTCAGGAGCAGATCTCACACGTGTGCGGTCTGGTGCGCGAAATGGGACTCAAAGATCAGGTCATCGTCGGCACCGAGCGGACGGTCGTCGCGTGCGTGGGCAACGATCGGTTCAAGGATCGCAACGTGATGGAGCTGTGCGCCGGCGTCGAGAAAGTCGTGCCGATCCTTGCGCCTTACAAGATGGCGAGTAAGGAAGTGAAGAAGGATCGCAGCCAGATCGCGCTCCTCCCGAACAATCCGCGGACGATCATCGGCGGCACGCGCGTCGGCGTGATCGCCGGGCCGTGCTCGGTCGAGGGCAAGAGCCAGATCCTCGAGGTGGCCCACGCGGTGAAGGAAGCCGGCGCCATCGCACTTCGCGGCGGCGCGTTCAAGCCGCGTACCTCGCCTTACTCGTTCCAGGGCATGGGCGTCGACGGTTTGAAACTGCTCGCCCAGGCGCGGGACGAAACCGGCCTGGCCATCGTCACCGAGGTAATGAGCATCGAGCAGATCGAGCCCGTGTGTGAATACGCCGACGTCATGCAGATCGGCGCGCGGAACATGCAAAACTTCAACCTGCTTTCCGCCGTCGGCGAGTGCACCAAGCCTGTGTTACTCAAGCGCGGCATGAGTTCGACGCTCGAAGAGTTCCTTCTCGCGGCCGAGTACATCATGGCCCGCGGCAACACCAACGTCATCCTCTGCGAACGCGGCATCCGCACGTTCGAGGATTACGTTCGCAACACGCTTCCGCTGGCGATCGTCCCCGAACTGCACCGCGTGAGCCATCTGCCCGTCGTCGTCGATCCGAGCCACGGCACGGGCAAGAGCTACCTGGTGGAGAGCATGAGCAAGGCCTCCGTCGCGTGCGGCGCGGATGGGCTGATCCTCGAAGTGCATTGCGATCCGGAGCACGCGATGACCGACGGCGCCCAGTCGATCACGCCGCCGCAACTCGAATCGATCATGGCGAGCATCAAGCGGATCGCGCTCGCGGTGGATCGCGACGCGTAAAAATTCGGAGCGCCAGCTATGGAGGTTCATGAAGCCGCCCCGCTTGCGGGGCGCGCTCGGAGCGCTGTCGACTCGAAAAAGCATGGGTGTTTGGTGAAGTGGCATCATGACGTGCGAAGGCTCCGCCAATCGCGGCTTCAAACCAGTCGTCGTGGGTTCGATTCCTGCAGCACCTGTTGAAAAACAAGACGGATGGTAAGCAACTGTGGTCAATGCGGATGTTTGAAGAACATACGAAGCAGGTTCGATCCCTGCACCATCCATTCAGGCGAAGGAGTTTTCGATGGATCCATTGATGTACGATGTGCCGGATGAGATTCGGACCGAACGGTTGCACCTGCGCGTGCCGCGAGCCGGCGACGGCGCGCGAATTTGTCCCGGCGTACGCGCGTCGATGGCCGAATTGAAACAGTGGATGCCCTGGGCCAAAACCGATTACGCCGAGGCGGATGCCGAGCTCTGGTGCCGCAAGTCATTTTTCGAATTCCACGCGCGTAAGAGCATTCAGCTCTTGATGCTTTGTGACGACGAGCACGTCGGCACGCTTGGCGCCTTCGATTTCGATTTCGCCGCCCGCTCCTGCGAGATCGGCTATTGGCTTCGGACCGACTGCGTCGGCAACGGGTACATGTCCGAGGCTGTGCTCGCGCTGGGTGAACTCGCTTCGAAGACGCTGAAGTTTCATCGCATCCGCATCCGCTGCGACCCGCGAAACACCCGCAGCGCGGCCGTCGCCCGGCGGTGCTACTACGCGCTGGACGGCACCATGCGACATGATGCGCTCGATTGCGAAGGCAAGCCGCGCGACACGCACGTGTTTTCCCGGCTCTACGATCCCGCGTAAGCTTCGCTTCCTCGTGGTAAGCTTCGCTCTCTCATGCGGCGACTCTGGACACGAATTGGCGACCTCCTGGACCGTCTTGATGGCGCGATGATGATCGCGGCGAGCGCGCTGCTCGTCGCGGTGTTCGTCCTGGTCAAGACGATCGACAATGTCGTCGACGGGGAGAGCGAGCAACTTGACCATCGCATCGTCAACTGGATCGCTTCGGTCCACGCGCCGCCGTGGCTCGAAGAGGTGATGCGCGACTGCACAGCGCTCGGCGGCATCTTCGTGCTCAGCTTCGTCTCGCTCGCGGTCATCATCTACCTCTTGGCACGTCGGCAGTTTCATGCGGTGAAGCTCGTGCTGGTCGCCGTCCTCGGCGCGATCCTGCTGAGTCTGGTGCTCAAAGGGTTTTTCCATCGCGACAGGCCGACGATTCTTCAGCATCGCTCGATGGTCCTCACGAGCAGTTTTCCCAGCGGCCACGCGATGCTGTCGACCGCGGTGTGGCTCACGCTGGGCGTGATGCTGGCGCGGCTGGAAAAATCGCCTTATCTCAAGGCCTATTTCATCCTGCTTGCGCTCTTCATCAGCTTCGTCGTCGGCGTTTCGCGCGTGTGGCTCGGCGTGCACTGGCCGACGGACGTCCTGGCCGGCTGGACGGCGGGCTCGATCTGGGCGGTGCTCTGCTATCTTCTCGCGCGGTTTCTCCAGCGCCGCGGACAAATCGAATCGCCTGCCGCTGGCGATTGACAGAACGTCTGCCCGCCCCGAAAACCGCTTCCAATGAAAATCGGAACCTATTACTACCCCGACCAGTGGCCGCGCGACCAATGGGCGCGCGATCTCGACAACATCAAGAAGATGGGCCTGCAACTCGTTCACGTCGGCGAGTTCGCGTGGGGCACCATCGAGCCGGCCGAGGACAAGTTCGAACTCGACTGGCTCGACGAAGTCCTGCATCTCTGCCAGGAACGCGGCCTCGACGTCATCCTCTGCACGCCCACCGCGATCATCCCCGTCTGGATGGCCGAGAAGCATCCCGATGTCTTTTTCACCGGCAACCGCTTCGGCGGGCGACGGCACGCGAACCATCTCCATCCCGTCGTCCAAAGTGAATCGCGCAAGGTCGTCCAGGCCCTGGCCGACCGCTTCGGCAATCATCCGTCCGTCATCGGCTGGCAGATCGACAACGAGCTCGGCGGCGGTCTCAGCGACCAGTCCGAACACACGCACGCCGCGTTCCGAAACTGGCTCAGGTCGAAGTACCAGACCGTCCAGAAACTCAACGACGCGTGGGGGTGCGCGTTCTGGAACACCTTCTACACCTCCTTCGAACAGGTGAAGTTTCCCGGCAGCAAGGATCACCACTATCGCAACCAGCACGAGACGCTCGACGCCCAGCGATTCCTCTCCTGGAGCTACGGCCAATACGTCAAGCTGCAGGCGGATGTGCTCAAGCCGAAAGTCGGCAACCGTTGGATCACCACCAACTTCATGCCGTTCTTCCACGACATCGATCCGAGCGACTGCACCGAATCGCTCAGCTTCTATTCGTGGGACACGTATCCGATCTCCGGGCTCGGCAAGGATTTCAAGGACGAGAGCTTCCGCATCGCCGACCCGAACACCGTCGGCTTCATCCACGACCAGATGCACAGCTTCAAGGGCCGCTGGGGATTGATGGAGGTTCAGCCCGGACAGATCAACTGGTCCGGCGTGCCCGTGCGTCCGGCGCCGGGCGCGATTCGCCTTCTGCTCTGGCAGGCGATCGCGCACCAGACCGAACTGATCACCGTCTACCGCTTCCGCCAGCCACGCTTCGGCATGGAGATGTGGCACGACGGACTCGTGCAGTGGGACGGCGTCACGCCCAGTGAAGGCGGCAAGCAGTTCGAGCAAGTCGCCAGCGAGATCAAGATCCTCGAAGCGGCAACCGGCACGGTCTCATCGAGCGATTACGTCCCGCTCAAGCGCGATGAATCGATCCCGACGATCGGCCTGATCCACGATCACGACCAGATGTACTACTACGCTACGCTCCCGCAAGCCAAGCGCTGGAACCAGCCCAAGCTGATCGCGCAGTATCACGCCGCGATCGAGCGACTGGCGCTGCACGCGCAGGTGTGTCAGCTCGATTCCGACTGGAGCAAGCTGCCGATCCTTATCGCGCCGGGCCTGCAGATGGCGAGCGAATCGACGATTGCGAAGTTGTACGACTACGTGAAAGGCGGCGGCCACCTCATCACCACCGGCCGCACGCTGGTGCTCGACAAAGACGGCCAGGCCCGCGACGGCTTGTACGAACACGTGCTCTTCGAACTGCTCGGTTCGAAGATCGTCGGCTACGACTCATTGCCCGAAGAAACGTTCGGCAACGTCGAGTTTCTCGGCAAGAAGCACCGCTGGGGCATCTGGGGCGACCTGATCGAGCCCGGCGAAGACGTCGAGGTGCTCGGCAAGTACGTCGACCAGTTTTACGCCGGCACGGTAGCGGTCATTCAGAACGCGCTTGGAAGTGGCCGGGTAACGCACGTCGGTGCGGTGGACCAGGGCTCGCTTAGCGATGCGGTGGTCGAACACGTCGCGAAGCAGCTGGCGATGCCGGTGCGCGTGTTGCCTCAGAAGACGCGACTGCATCGGATGCAGGGCGGCGTGAACGTCTTCCTCAACTTCGCCGCCAAACCCGTCACCGCGCCCGCGGCCGAGGGCGCCACCTTTGTCATCGGCGAAAAGCGGACGCCCGAAGCCGGCGTCGCGGTCTGGAAAGAACGACAATGACGTCGGTCGGCTGATTGAAACCAAAAAGGGGTCATTTCTCTTTCAAAACGAGAAATGACCCCGTTTTCATTCAAGTCAGGCTGCGCATGAGCATGTGTCGCCTGGAACCCCGAACATTTCATTTCGTGCACAGGAACTCGAAGCGCGAGCGAGATGTTCAGGATGCACGAGAGAAGGATCTCGATTGCTGCCATCGCGGCAACGCGTTACCGCCTGATCCGCACCGAGAACCCGTTCGGGATTTCGTCTTCCGTCGCGAGGATGATGTACCCGCCGCCGCAGCCGCTGGTAATTCGGCCGTGTGAGCGGTCGCTGTAGCTGTCGAGTTCCTTATCGATCGCGGCGTTGGTCGTCAGCGGCAGGATCTCGGCCCAGGCGCGGTGCGTATCCGTCAGCGACTTGCCAAGGGCGCGGATGTCACGCGCGAGGATCGCTTCCCAGCAGCGCGTTCCCGCGTCTCCGAGGCGGGCGACGTTTTCCTGGTTCATCCGCTGGTCGAGCAGCGGGTCGTAACCGGTCGGACGCTCGAAAAGCTCGACGAGCTTCAAGGACCTTTCGAGCCAGCGGATGGTGTCTTCATCAAGGCACGAATCGATCCGTGTCGGCCAGTAGTCGCCGTCGTACCAGAGTCGATTGATGCCGGGCATCGTCAGGCCGATGGCGTCCTGGCTGCCGCTGACGTACTTCGTGCCGGGTGGGTTCTCCCAGCCGAAGAGGAGTCTGGCCAGTTCGAGTGGCTGCGTGTCGAAGAGCTTTTGAGCGTAGATTCGCTGCCAGAGTTTCCGCGTGGAAGTCGCCATGCCGGAGCGATCATTGAAGGTGCGATCGGGCTCGATCTGAAAGACGACACAACTTCCGGGAGCGAACTTGCTGACGAACGGCTGGTCCATCCAGCCGCCGGCGAGGCAGATGCGGTAGGGCGGCGTCGCGTCGAGTTTCTGGTTTTCGAGTCGGGCTTCCTCGGCGATCGCCTTCTTCAGGCCTGAACTGGAACGCGGCGGCAAGCCGGGTTTGGGAACACGCGGCAGGACGACATATTTGACGCCGACCGATTCGCAGAGCGCGCGTTTGCCTTCGGTGTGCCCGTCTTCGTTGACGACGAAGACATCGGGCCGGAGCTCGCGCAGGTCGGGCTCGAAATCGAGCATGCCGGTGCCGGTGCTCAAACCCGCATGGTGGACGTGTTTGATCGAACGCACCATGTAAAGTCGCTCAGATTCGGTAAAACGGGTGGGCTTGCCCTTGAGGGCCAGGATGTTGGCATCCGTGCCGACGCAGACGTGGAGCAGGCCGTACTGCGCCGCCGTTTCAAAGAATACGACGTGGCCGCCGTGGAGCAGGTCGTAGGAGCCGCTGACGAGGACTTTTGGAATCGGGTTTCCCATCGATGGCAAATGTACCGGAACTCGGAGCATTTGTATGATGCAGAACCCGTCCGCGGCGTTGAGGAATCGGGCGGGTCCATGTTCGAATACGATCACCGAGGAGGAAGCGTGTCAGAGAAAGCGATCCAGTCGACGATGCAGGAAAACCGGTTGTTCCCACCGAGCGCGGAGTTTTCAAAGCGTGCGCACATCAAGTCGATGTCCGAGTACTCAACGATGTGGAAGAAGTCGATCGATCAGCCCGAGGCGTTCTGGGGAGAGGTCGCGAACCAGCTCCACTGGTTCCAGAAGTGGAACGCGGTGCTGGAGTGGAAGGCGCCGGACGCGAAGTGGTTCGTCGGCGGCAAGACCAACCTTGCCCACAACTGCCTCGAGCGCCAGATCGATGCCGGCAAGGGCGACCAGACGGCAATCCTCTTCGAAGGCGAGCCGTACGCGGATGGCAAGCCGGGTGAAGTCCGCAAGTACACCTACAACCAGCTCAAGGACGAAGTCTGCAAGCTGGCGAACGGACTGAAATCGATCGGCGTAAAAAAGGGAGACCGCGTCACGATCTACCTGCCGATGGTTCCGGAGGCCGCCATCGCGATGCTCGCGTGCGCGCGGATCGGCGCGGCCCACAGCGTGATTTTCGGCGGGTTCTCGTCCCAGGCGATCGTCGACCGCGTGAACGATGCCGAATCTCACTTCCTCATCACCGCGGATGGCGGCTATCGGCGCGGGACGACGGTAGCGCTGAAAAAGACCGTCGACGAAGCGCTCAAGGCCACGAACCTCATCAAGAAGGTCATCGTTCTGAAGCGGACGGCACAACAGGTCGACTGGGACAACAATCGCGACCTGTGGTGGCACGACCTGCTTGCGAAACAGTCCACCGACTGCCCCGCAGAGCCGATGGACAGCGAAGACACCAGCTTCATCCTCTACACCAGCGGCTCGACCGGAAAACCCAAGGGCATCCGCCACACCATCGGCGGGTACATGGTCGGCACCTACCTGACGAGCAAGTACGTTTTCGATCTCCGCGACGGCGACATCTACTGGTGCACCGCCGACATCGGCTGGATCACCGGGCATAGCTATGTCGTGTACGGCCTGCTCAACAACGGCGCGACCGTGCTGATGTACGAAGGCGCGCCGAACTATCCCGACTTCAGCCGGCTGTGGGACATCATCCAGCGGCACAAGGTCACGATCTTCTACACCGCGCCGACGGCCATTCGCGCCTTCATGAAGGCGGGCGTGGAGTTCGTCACGAAGCACGATCTGTCTTCGCTGCGGCTCCTCGGGAGCGTTGGCGAGCCCATCAACCCCGAGGCGTGGATGTGGTATCACGAGCACATCGGCGGCTCGAAGTGTCCCATCGTGGATACGTGGTGGCAGACGGAAACGGGCGCGATCATGATCTCGCCCCTCCCGGGCGCGACGCCCACCAAGCCGGGCACCGCGACGCTGCCGTTCTTCGGGATCGACGCGGCCATCGTGGATCGCGAAGGAAAGGAACTGGGCCACAATGAGGGCGGTCTGCTCGTGGTCCGCAAGCCGTGGCCGAGCATGCTCCGCGGAATCTACGGCGATCACGAACGCTACGTGAAGACCTACTGGAGCGACGTTCCCGGGATGTATTTCACCGGCGACGGCGCGCGTCGGGATAACGACGGCTACTTCTGGATCATGGGACGGATCGACGACGTCGTGAACGTCTCGGGCCATCGACTGGGCACGGCGGAAATCGAGAGCGCGCTCGTGGCTCACCCGGCCGTCGCCGAGAGCGCGGTCGTGGGCATCCCGCACGAGATGAAAGGACAGGGCCTCGCGGCGTTCGTCATCCTCAAATCGGGGTTCAAGGCGAGCGATCAGCTGAAAAAAGAACTCAGCGATCAGGTCGCCAAGGAAATCGGCAGCTTCGCACGACCCGACCAGATCCGCTTCGCCGACGGGCTTCCCAAGACCCGCAGCGGAAAGATCATGCGGCGGCTGCTCAAGGAAGTCGCCGGCGGCGGCGCGGTCAAGGGCGACGTGACGACGCTTGAGGATTTCGCGGTGATCGCGAAATTGCAGGCGAGTGACGAAGGGTAATCAGCCATCCGGCGGAATGATCGCTGCAGCCGCGATGTTCAAATCGCCAGCAGATGTTATCGGATGAACAAGCGAATGTTCACCGCCCGTCGGCGCGTGCCCCGGAAGCGGTTCATGTTAGGATTCAAATCATGCGGCTGAAATCCATCCTCCTCTTCGGCGCTCCCGGCAGCTGCAAAGGCACGCAGGGGAAGATCCTGGGCTCGATCCCGGGCTTCTTCCACTCGGCCACCGGCGACATCTTTCGCTCGCTCGATCTGCAGTCGGAAACCGGTCGCCTGTTCTGGGAATACGCCGGCAAGGGCAAGCTCGTGCCGGATGACGTGACCGTGCGCGTGTGGAAGCAGTACATCACCGGCATGGAAATGGTGAACCAGTACCACCCGGAGACCGAGATCCTGATCCTCGACGGCATCCCGCGCAACGTGGGCCAGGCGCGGCTGCTCGAGGAATCGATCGACGTCCTGCGTGTCATCCACCTCAAGTGCGCCGACCTGTCAAAGATGGTGGAGCGCCTCCGCCGACGCGCCCTGCGCGAGAATCGCTTTGACGATGCGAACGATGACGTGATTACACGACGGCTTGAAGTGTACGAGCGCGACACGCGACCCGTGCTGGATTTTTATCCGCCGGAGAAAATCGTGCGCGTCGATGCGACGCAGTCGCAAATCCGCGTGCTCTCGGAAATCGTCCAGGTGCTCGTGCCGCTAAAGGAAGCCCGCGATACCGACGAAGACCCGACGCCGCTGAAACTCTGATCGGACTCCGACACGGTTGGTTCATCGCCACCAATTGGCGAACCCAGCGCGATTGCTGCAACATCCGGGCATGTCGATGGCCAGCCGCACCGACCCAACGACGCGAATCACCTTTCGCAGCCTCCTGCTCGGACTCCTCGGCGGCATCGCGCTGTGCGCATTCGCGCCCTACAACGACTGGGCCATGAATAACACCTTCCTCATCGGCAACAACATGCCGCTGGGGGCGATCATGCTGACCTTCCTGTTCGTGGTGCTGGTGAACGGGCCGCTTTCCCGCTACTGGCCATCCAAGGCGCTGACGAGTTTCGAGGCGGCCGTCGCGTTCATGGTCATGCTCACGATGTGCGCGCTGCCAACGAGCGGGCTGATCCGGTACCTGCTGCCCAACATCGTCATGCCGTTCCAGATGGCGCTGGACAACCAGGGATACCGGGATTTCATCGAAACGCTTCACGTGAAGAAGTGGATGTTTCCCGGTTTCAACGGCAACCGCCCGATCGAATGGGTCGGCGACGTGCTCGCGAGCGGCTACAACGCGCGATGGCTCGATGCCGACACCTCGCCATACGGGCGATGGATCACGCCGTTTCTTTCCTGGGGCATCTTTTTCGGCGCGTTGTTCTGGGCGCTGATCTGCGTCGTCTGCATCGTCCTGCGGCAGTGGCGGGATATCGAGCACCTTCCCTTTCCCCTCGCGGAAGTTCAATCATCAATCATCGCGACTCCACGCGAAGGGAAGTGGTTTAACGATCTGCTGAGCGCACGCGGATTCTGGATCGCCTTTTTTGCGGTCTTTCTGCTGCACGTGAATAACGGCCTGCACGAGTACTTCCCGAAATACTTCGTCGAGATTTCCCGCGGATTCGATCTCCGGCTGGTGCTGTCGGAAAAACCGTGGAACTTCACCGACGAAGGTTGCCGCAAGGCGGTCATCTACTTCTCGGTCATCGGTGTGACCTACTTCCTCAAGAGTTCGGTCGCGTTCAGCCTCTGGTTTTTCTACGTGCTGATGGAGCTGACGAAAATGGTGCTGGGTCTTCAGGGCCAGGACACCAATCTTCCAGGACTCGCGGACCAGACGCAGGGCGTCTCGATCGCTTACTTCCTTGCGTTGATCTGGGTTGGCCGGAATCACTGGCGCCTCGTCGTCGCACAGGCATTTCGGGGCGAGCGAGCCGGAGAGGCGGTTGGAACCTACCTCTCCTATCAAACAGCCTTCTGGGGAGTCGTCGGCGGTTTTATCCTGATGTGTGCCTGGCTGACGCTCGCGGGCGCATCCCTCGGCGGTGCGTGTGTCGTCGTCGCCACCCTCCTCATCGCCTTCACGCTCATCACGCGCATCGTCGCCGAGACGGGACTCGTCCACGGCGGCCTGCGTCTGAACGCGCTGCGACCGTTTACGCTGGTTTCGCACTACGCGGGGCATCACGTTCCGCCGGACACGTTCTATCTCGCCTCACTCGTGCAGGCCACGGTCTACGACTACCGCGAAGTGGTGCCCGTGTATTTTTCGCACGGGGCGTTCACCATCGACAAGGCCAAGAGCGAACGGATGGCGCCGTCGCGCGAGCGCCAGATCGGCCGCAAGCTCATCGCCTGGCTCTGCCTCTCGCTCGCGATCGGATACGCGGTGAGCTTCTTCAGCGCGCTCTACGTCCATTACAACTACGCGGTGTCGATGGATGTCGCAGCGATGTCGCCGATCGATACATGGGGCCAGCAGGACAACGTGAAGTGGGGGGTGATGGAACCGAACCTCAACTACGCGCGCGACCTTCAGCCGACGTACAGTCCCGCGAAACACCTTGCGTTCGGTTTCGGCGCGACGACGCTTCTCTCATTTCTACGGCTGCGCTTTGCGTGGTGGCCGCTGCATCCGGTCGGCTATCTGATGCTCGAAACGTTCCCCAGTTCCACGTTCTGGTTCAGCATTTTTCTCGGGTGGCTGCTCAAGATCGTGCTCGTCCAGTTCGGCTCTTCGGGTCTCTATCGCGCGTGTCGGCCGGCGTGCATCGGGCTGCTCGTCGGCGAGAGCGCCGCCGCCGGGTTCTGGCTGATCACGTCGGTCGTGCTGAATCAATGCGGCTACGCGTATCACGCGTATTACGTGATGCCGCAGTGAATGTGGAAATGCAAAGGCAGTGGAACGGAAGTTCCACTGCCTGCTCAATTCATTGCATGGGAACATCAGGCACGCGACTGATATCCGCCGGTTTCGGTGCTGATGCGGATGACTTCGCCGATTTCGATGAAGGGCGGCACGCGCGTCTGCAGGCCGGTCTCGAGCGTTGCGTCCTTCTGTTGATTCGTTGCGGTCGCGCCCTTCACTTGCGGCGAGGTGTCGGTGACTTTGAGGTCGACCGTCTTGGGCAGTTCGTAGCTGATGAGCTTGCCTTCGTGGTACATCGCCGTGAGCTGCGTGTTGGGCTTGAGGAACTTGATGTCGTCGCCGAAAACGCTCGGGGCGATGCAGTTCTGCTCGTAGTTTTCCAGATCCATCAGCCAGTGACCTTCGTTGTCGCTGTAGAGGTACTCGACCTTGCGGCTGTCGAGGCTGGTGGTTTCGATGTCGTCGGTGGCGCCAACGCGGCGATCGATGATCGTGTTCTTCGTCACGTCGCGCAGCTTGAACTGCACCTTCGCCCGCAGGTTGCCCGGCGTGTTGTGGTCGGCGCCGGTCACCACGTAGAGCTTCGAATCGATGATGACTGCGGTACCCTTGCGAATTTCACTGGCGCGCATCGTAGACCTTTCAAATTCAGACTTTGAGACCCGCCAGGCGACAAAGCGGCGCCACGAGCGAAATCGAGCCCCGGAAGGTACGAAACGCGGGATCGCTCGTCAACGGCATTGATTGAACCACGAAGACACTAAGGCACGAAGTTGTCTCCTGGGATTCGCAAGTCGGTCGGCTGTCGGGCCTGTTCTGTCTGTAACCACGGATAAACACAGATCAACACAGATACTATGCGGAATTGTGACGGACGATTAGCCGCGCTTCGTTTCTGATCTGCGCTGGATTGTGGTTTCGTCTTTGAGAAGCCGCCAGTAAGCCGACAGGCATTCGGACGTCAGAAGACATCTTCGTGACTTCGTAGCTTCGTGGTGAAAACGTCTTCAATTCGGTAGGATCGCCATGTTCCAAAGGAGCTTGAATGAGAGCAATGGTCACCGGTCAGGTCGGCATCGATAAGGGCCCTTATCTGGAGGCGGTCGAGAAGCACGCGCGCGATCACGGCATCGATGTGAAGGTGTGCAACATCGGCAAGATGATGTACCAGGAGGCGCCCGACGTCCCCGCCGGCCGGATCCTGAACCTGCCCATTTCGCGGCTCAACACGCTCCGACGGGCGGTGTTCAAGGAAGTCCTGCAGATCGCCGAGAAGCACGAGCACGTGATCGTGAACACCCACGCCACCTTCCGCTGGCGGCACGGGCTGTTCGCCGCGTTCGACTACGACCAGATGAAGGAGTTTAACGCCGACGTCTATATCAGCCTGATGGACAACGCCGAGAGTGTTCACCATCGGCTCGCCAAAGATCACGACATCGACCACACGCTCAAGGACATCATGATGTGGCGCGAGGAAGAAACCCTCGCCACGGAAATGCTCGGCAACATCCTCCGCGGGCATGGCAATTTCTTCATCGTCTCGCGCGGGCGCCAGAACCTGACGACGATGACGATGTACCGCCTGATCTTCGAGCGCAACAAGCGAATGAAGGTCTATCCGAGCTTCCCCATGAGCCACGTGATGGACCTGCCGGATACGCTCAAGGAAATCGACAAGTTCCGTGCTCAGCTTGCCGAACACTTCATCACTTTCGATCCCGGCGATGTCGACGAGTTCGTACTTCACCTTCGCGCCACCAAGGCCAAGGAAGAGGGCAAGGAGGAAGTCGAAATCGAAACCGCGCTCGGCAAGACCATGTTCAAGACCGATGAGATCCTCGACATCTCCGGCGACATCATGGGCCAGATCTACGCCCGCGATTTCAAGATGGTCGACCAGAGCGACATGATCGTCAGCCTCGTCCCCGAATTGCCCAACGGCAAGCCGGCGCTCTCGAGCGGCGTGGAGCGCGAACTCCACCACGCCTACGAAGGCGGCAAAGAGGTCTACGTCGTCTGGGCGTGCCGCGGCTATCCGAGCCCGTTCATCACCGAGACGGCGACCAAGGTCTTCCGCTCACTGGATGAGGCGATCGAGCACTTTAAGATGAAGGGATATATCAAGAAGTAAAAGGCGTAGGCGATGTCATCCAGAAGGAGCCATGCGGAGTGCTTGCCCTTCGCATGGCTCGCTCTCCATGACCTATTATCTGCTATGTCAATGCAACCGCACAATCCTGAACCCGGCATGTCGCCGAAAGAGAAGGCGCACTTTCGTTTCGCGATGATCCTGATTTTTTCGTGTGTGTTCGCGCTGCCCGTGCTGGGCGCGCTGTGGATTCTCCTGATGCGCTGGGGTGTGCTCGCCCGGCCGTGAGATCGTGGCACGGGCCCGCGGAGCGTCGCCTACCGCTCAGGCGCGTGAAGTCTTTTGAATGAATTGGATCAAGTCATCCTCCTGACTGGAACCGGAACGTCGGCGCTGGCGACGATCCGACTTGCTGGTCCACGCGTGAAGTCGTTTCTGGCCGAACACTTCTCTAAGTCGGTCGCTCCCGGCGCGATCGTCCACGGCACATTGCGCGACGAGGCCGGCGTGATCGACGATCCGGTCGTCGCGCTCGCCGCCGATTCGAGCTATGCCGACATCACGCTCCACGGCGGCGCGTGGGTGGTGGAGGCGGCGATCGAATGCGCGCAGCGGGCGGGCTTTGTGCGACGGGATTCGCTGTCGCCGCGATCCGCATTCCCCGATTCGGTCGACCTGCTCGATGCCGAGCTTCAGCTGGCGCTGCCGCTGGTCCGCACCGAACTGGCGGCACGGTGCCTTCTCTCACAACCGCAAGCGTGGCGCGAGTGGATCGAATCTACGCCCGGCGAAGGTGCGATTCGTGAAGTGCTCAACGACCCGTTCCTTCGCCACCTGCTTCATCCGCCGACCGTCGTCATCATCGGCCTGCCGAACGCGGGCAAATCGACTCTGGCCAACCAGCTCTTCGGCACCGATCGATCGATCGTCTCACCGATCGCCGGCACCACGCGCGACTGGGTGGGCGAAGAGGCGAACCTCGACGGCCTGATCATCAAGCTGCTCGACACGCCCGGCCGACACGAGACAAGCGATCCGATCGAACGGCAGGCGATCGCGCAGAGTGACTCGATGATTCAGGCCGCATCGCTCGCGATCATCCTGTTGGATGCCTCGCGTGATTTCGAGTCGCAGGCGCATCTGCTTGACGTAATCGACCTCGACCGAGTCGTCGTCGCGAACAAGATGGACGTGGCGACTTCGGAGTGGTCGGCCGCGTTCCTTGAGGAAAAGTGGATCGTTCCGATCGTCGCGCAGCGCGTCGAGGCCGTGACGCGCATCAGTAAGGCGATCCGGTTGTACTTCGACCCGCTCGGTCGGCCGATCGATGCGGCGCGGTGCTGGACGAGTCGACAGGAAGACGTTCTCGAAGCGTCGATATCCGATCCGTCTATCCTTCGATCGTTGGCGGACGGCGCTTAAAACCGACTTCGTCGGAGCCGTTTTAACTCGTTGAGGCGAAGGTTGTTGCGCAAAGTTTGGGCCTGGAGCGCGCTGCGCGAAATCGTATTTTCGCGCAGCAACGGACCGAATTGAAAGCGTTCTTTGAAAGCCGAATAATCGACGGTTGCCAAATCCGGTGCGCGTTGCTCGTTGTTTCCCAAAATGTCTCACTTCGGAGCGTTTTCGGGTGCCCATCTTTTCGCGCAGCGCGAACCACACGGCCGCGTAAGGACTTGCGCGAAAACGGTGCGGGAGGTGCGTGGGTCATGCCGGGATCGACGCGGCCGCTTCCCGGTTTTTAGACACGCCGACCGTGGCGCGTATGATTCCGCGTCCCTATGGCAGGTTTTAATTACGATCTCATCGTTATCGGCGGCGGCCCCGCCGGGTATGCAGCCGCGATCCGTGCCGGACAGCTCAAAAAACGCGTCCTCTGCGTCGAGAAGGAAGCGCTCGGCGGAACCTGCCTCAATTGGGGCTGCATTCCCACCAAGGCGCTGCTCGACAACACGAACCTCTATCGCAAGCTCAAGAAGGACTCCGATGCGTTCGGCCTGACTTTCGACAACCTGAAGGTCGATTTCACCAAGGTCGTCAAGCGCTCGCGCGATATCGCGAGCAAGCTCAGCAAGGGAATCGCCTTCCTCTTCAGCAAGTACCAGGTGAAGCATGAGGCAGGCGTCGCGACGATCCCCGCGAAGAACAAGGTGCTCATCACCAAGGCCGATGGCACCAAGGTCGAAGCGACCGCCGCCAACATCCTCGTCTGCACCGGCGCCCGCGCAAAGTCGCTGCCGGGAATCGAGTTCGACGGCAAGCTCGTCATCAGTTCGCGCGAGGCGATGGTGCTGACCGAAGTGCCGAAGAAGCTCATCATTCTCGGCGCCGGCGCGATCGGTTGCGAGTTCGCCGATGTCTACAGCGCGCTTGGGAGCGAGGTGACCATCGTCGAGTTCCTCGATCACCTGCTGCCTAACGAAGACGAAGACTGCTCGATCCTGCTCGAGCGGGTCTACAAGAAGCACAACATCAACATCCTCACCAGGCACAAGGCCGAGAAAGTTGAAAAGACGGCGAGCGGCGTGAAGGTGACCATCACCACGTCCGACGGGAAAGACCCGCAGACACTCGAGGGCGACAAGCTGCTGATGGCCGTCGGCGTGACAGGGAACGTCGAGAACCTTTTCGGTAAGGACGTGCCGGTGACGATCGAGAAAAATCACATCAAAGTGAACGGCTACCGAACGAGCGTCGAGGGCATCTGGGCCGCCGGCGATGTCATCGGGCCGCCGTGGCTGGCGCACGTGGCGCATCACGAAGCGGTGATCGCGGTCGAGACGATCTTCGGCATGAAGCCGCACCCGATCAACTACGCCCAGATCCCCGGCTGCACCTACACCCACCCGCAGGTCGCGAGCATCGGCCTGACCGAAAAGAAGGCGCGGGAGCTCGGCAAGCAGATCAAGATCGGCAAGTTCCCCTTCAGCGCCAGCGGCCGGGCGATGGCGAGCGGGAACACCGATGGCTTCGTCAAGCTCATCTTCGACGCCAAGTACGGTGAGCTGCTCGGCGCGCACCTGATCGGCGAGCACGTCACCGAGATGCTCGCTGAACTCGGTTTGGCGCAGAAGCTCGAAGCGACCGAAGAGACGATCCTAGAACTCATGCACCCGCACCCGACATTGAGCGAAGCGATCATGGAAGCGGCCGGCGCGGCCGACGGCAAGGCGATCCACATCTGATCGCATTCGAATGGCGTTCTTGAAAATCGAGCGAGGAAATCGTGTACTCGGGCGATGCCGACGCGCCTTCGCTCTCGCATTGCTTTCGATTTCGACTGGCTCTTTCGTTTAGGCGACGACCGGCACGCCGACCTCACCTCGTGGCGAGCGCTGAACCTGCCACACGACTGGAGCATCGAGGGCGCTAGCACTGCGGACGCGCCCGGCGGCGGATCGCATGGCTTCTCTCAACATGGCATCGGCTGGTATCGGAAATCTTTCAAGGTCGATCCGGCCCACCGCGACCGCAGACATTTTCTTGAGTTCGACGGCGTTTATCACAACACGGACATCTACCTCAACGGTTATCACGTGGGCCGACAGGAGTATGGCTACATCGGCTTCGAACTCGATCTCACGCCGCGCCTCGATCTCGACGGCGACAACCTGATCGAAGTTCGCGTCGACAACTCCGATGTGCCCAACTGTCGGTGGTACAGCGGCTCGGGCGTTTATCGACATGTGTGGCTGACCGCGGTTCACCCGACCCATGTGGATCACTGGGGCGTGCGCATCACGACGCCGCGCGTGGACGAAGGGTCGGCCGATGTGCTGGTCAGGACGCGGGTTCGCGGTGTCGCCCCGGCGACGTCGCTGCGGACGTCGATCGTCGACCACTCCGGGCAGACGGTCGCGCAGATGGAATCGATGAATCACCACGAGGGAGAGTTTACGCAGACGTTCACGCTCGATCGGCCACGCCGCTGGTCGCTCGAGGATCCGTGCGTCTATCGAGTGCTCAGCGAGGTGATCGTCAACGGCGAGATTGTGGACGACTTCCTCTCGCCAGTGGGAATCCGCACGGCGGTCTTTGACAAAGACCGCGGCTTCCTCCTCAACGGTGTGTCGACGAAGATGAAGGGCGTCTGTCTGCATCACGATGCCGGTTGCGTCGGCGCAGCGGTGCCGGATCGCGTTTTGGAACGCCGGCTGGAGATCCTCAAATCCGTCGGCTGCAACGCCATTCGCACGAGTCACAACCCGCCGGCACCGGAACTGCTGGAGATGTGCGACCGGATGGGATTCCTGGTCATCGACGAGGCGTTCGACAAGTGGGACGGAGAGTTTTCGCCGCACTGGTGGATGAAGCAGTCGAACTTCGCGAAGAACTGGGAGACCGACCTGCGTGCGATGCTCGACCGCGATATCAATCACCCGTCGGTTGTCCTCTGGAGCGTCGGCAATGAGACCGGGCAACCGGGCACGGACGAGGTCGATCCGACGCTCAGGCGGCTTGTCGCGTTCGCGCGGGCGCACGAATCGTCGCGGCCGATCACGGCGGCATTTGTGAATTCCAACGCGCCGACGCGTGATGAGCGCGTCGCCCGCGTCCTGCAGAGCGCGAGCCTGGTCGATGTGCTCTGTGTGAACTACCAGGAGCCGATGTATCGCCACTACCGCGCCGCCAATCCGGATCTCGTCGTCGTCGGCAGCGAAACGTTCAAGTACTGGCGCGGCAGCGAAATGCACGTTCACGCATTCGAGCCGGTGAATCCGTGGTGGGATGTGGACAAGGACGACTGCGTCGTTGGCGGATTCCTCTGGCCGGGCATCGACTATCTCGGAGAATCGAACACGTTTCCGATGCGCGGCTGGAGCAGCGGCATCATCGATACCTGTGGCTTTCTCAAGCCCGAGGGGTGGTTCCAGAAATCCGTGTGGAATGCGCGCGAGCCGGTCGTGCGGATCGCGGTTCACACCGGCGGAGCAGGCGGGCATGCGTGGTCGTGGAGCGCGCCGGCGATGGAGGAACACTGGAACTTTTCGCAATTCGAAGGAAAGTTGCTCCATCTGCAGACGCAGACCAACTGCGAGTCGGTCGAGCTGATCGTCAATGGCACTCCGTTCGGCCGGCGACAGGCGTGCGACTACGCCAATCGCGCAATCGCGTGGTACGTTCCGTACGAACCCGGCAAGGTCGAAGCCTTCGGGCGCAATGGCGAAGAGATCGTTGCGCGGCACGAACTGGTCACCAGCGGTGCTTCAGCTCGACTTCGAATCGAACTCGATCGCGCATCGCTCGCGGCGGATGGACAGGATTGCGTGCATGCGATCGCGACGGTGATCGATGAGCGGGGAATAACCGTGCCTGATGACATTCGCCCGCTCACGTTTCGCGTCGACGGGCCCGTCGATCTCATTGGCGTCGACAACGGGGATATGGCATGCGGCGAGTCGTACCTGGGGCCGACGCGGACCACGCGTGGCGGCCGCGCGCTGGCGATTATCCGAGCCGGCCGCGCGCCGGGCGAAGTGGTGGTTCGCGTCGAATCGGACGGCCTCACATCGGACGAGGCACGTGTTGCGACGAGGTGAGCCCGATTATCGGTCGCGAATCCAAACCGTTAGGAAAACGTGTCGTTGAATTCGACGCTCTGTCAATGGATCCGCTATCGCTCACGGCATCACTCTTCTTCGGAATGATCGGCACCGGACTGTTCATGTTCGGCAAGCGTGCCGGGCGGATCGTGCCGATCGGCAGCGGCATCGCGCTGATGATCCTGCCGTGCGTGCTGCCCGGCGTGCTGTCGCTCACGATCGTCAGCTCGCTGGTTGCCTCCGCGCCGTTCTTCATTCGCGAGTAAGTGAAAGCGCTAATCGCCGTCGAGGACGAAACGCTCGATCGCGACGGCAACCCCATCGTCGGCATTCGATGGCGCAATCCATTTCGCGGCCGCCTTTGCGGGCGCGCACGCGTTCTCCATCGCGATGCCGAGGCTCGATTCGCGAATCATTTCGATGTCGTTCTCGTTATCGCCGATTGCCATGATGCCGGTCGAGTCGATGCCAAGGTGCGTCGCGAGTGCGCGCACGCCCAGCCACTTGCTGGTGGAGGCGTTCATCATCTGCAGGAGGTCGGGATCGGTTCGGATGAATGTGACGCCAGTTCGAAAATCATGTTCCAGCGCCGCCCGCAGCGCATCGATCTCGAACGGATCGGCGTGAAACATCAGCTTGGTCGCCGCGAGCGTCGAGAGCAATTCGATCGGTTGAATGAAGTCGGGTGCGAACAGCTTGCCGGTCTCCGTGGTGAAGCGCTCCTCGATCCTGTCGGTGTACCAGCGATCCAGGTGCTCGATGCTGATCACCGAATGGGCGAGCAGTGACCGCGCACGCGTCATGAGCGTGGAGCATGTCTCCGCGGGCAGCGGCGTGTGCTGGATCGCTTCGCGCGAGCGCGGATTCCAGAGGAGCGCGCCGTTGTAGTTCACCTGGGGCGCATCGAGCCCGAGCTCCTCCGCGATCGCGCGCACGCTACGCGGCGGCCTGGCCGTCGCGAGAACCGTTGGGATCATGCCGGCAGCGCGTCGTACCGCATCGCGGACCCGTGGAGAGATCGTTCGATCCGGGCGCAGCAGCGTTCCGTCGATATCGAGTACCAGCATTCGCACTGAGGGTTTAGTTTCCATCGGTCGCCAGCATCGACGCCGGCAGGTCGATGATCTGCCGGGCGCGCAAAAAGACAAGGCTCGCGCGAACCACCGGCAGACGAGCGACCTTGGAAGCGGCGGTCGCGTAGCCGACCATCTGCGGCCAGTAGGATTCGGCGCGCGGCAGGATGTTCGTAGCATCCACACGATCGGTCTTGTAATCCAGCAGCACGAGCCCTTCCGGAGTGACAATGAGCGAATCGAGTCGCCCGCGCACGAGGACGCAATCCGATTCATCCAGCGCCGGCGGTCGGATCGAATAGGCGATCGCCTGCTCGCGGAGGAGGCGATTGCGCTGATCGCGAAGGATCATCCCGAGTTCGGTGTTCGCGAACCATTCGACGGTGTCGAGGTCGATCAGTTTCGCATCTTCTGCGCTGATGAGCTGTCGCGCCACCAGCGCCTGGATCTGCTGGCCGATCGCCTCCTTCGATTCGAGCGCGTCACGATCGATTAACTCCATGAAGCGATGGATGGCCGTGCCAATCTCCATGGCACCGGCGCGTTTTCGCGGGCGATACGTGTCGGGCCATTCCAGTTCGATCCTCGCATTGACCACCGGGGCATCAACCACCAACCCGAGCTCGCTGATCCGACGCGTAGAAGCTTCGGCCGTTGCCGCCAGATGAGGATAGCGGAACGTAATCCGCTCGATGGCCGCTTGTGCCGCTTCGGTGGACGCCGCGGACCGCGCCCCGCTGAACCATCGCTGCAGTTGTCTTGATGATTGATTGTCGGGTTCGTCGTTGTCGGAACTCGGCAGCGGCTGCTGCTTCCAATCGGTAACGGTAAACGTCCCGAGGTTCTGATGCGCCGCGATCGCTGCGATCGGCGCGATCCAGTCGAGCGGCGTCCGGGCGCGCTGGATCAATTCGTCCGGCAGCGGGCCTTGGTGGACGGCCCATTGCTCGGCAACCTGAGCGAAGTCTGAATCGTCCGAACCGATCAGGATCAGGTGCTCGCGGGCCCGCGTGAGTGCCACGTAAAGAACGCGAATCTCCTCGGCGACCGCCTGTCGGCGTGCGTGCGCCTTGATGACCATCGAAGCGACCGAGGGATACCGGACCCGCATCGGCAGATCGACCGCGCCCATGCCGATGCCCAGATCACGATCGAGCAGGATCGGCGCAGCGAGCGACTGCTCATTGAACCGCTTCCCGAGGTCGGGAACGATGACGACCGGAAACTCCAGCCCCTTGCTCTTGTGAACTGTCATCACGCGAACGTGATCCTGCGTCGCCGCCGCGATCGACGGCCGACCGAGCTGGTCGTCCGCTTCCAGCTCTTCCAGAAACTTCAGGAATCGATCCAGACCTTGCCGTTCGAACGAATCGAACGCGATCGCCCGCTCCCGCAGTTCGCCGAGGTTGGCGACGCGCTGAGCTCCATCCGGCAGCGCGCGGCAGAACGTGAGGTAATTCGTGTCGTCAAGGAACTGCGAAAGGGACTCAGCGATCGGCTGCTCCTGAAATCGCGTTCGCCAGTTTCCGAGCGCCTGCAATAACCTCGAAAGCCGGCGGGCCAGATCGTCGGAGTGCTCGTTGGCATACAGCACCGCCGCGCGGTGGAACGGCTCATCGGCGTACGCGAGTCTGATTCTCGCCAGCGAATCCTCCGGTGACGGCAGATCGGCGATCGGCGAGCGCAGGAACGCCGCCATTGGAATGTCCTGCTGCTGATTGGCAATCAGACGAAGAATCGAAAGGACGTCCTGCACCTCGGTCACGTTGAAGAAGCCGGTCGAGTCGTCGGCATGAACGGGAATGCCTTTGCTGCGCAGCTCATCGGCGACCTGTGACGACTTGAACCGTGCCGATCGCAGCAGCACCGCGATGTCGCCGTACTGCAGGGCGCGCGAAACCAGGGTCGAGCCTTCTTTCACGGCGACGACTCGGCGCTCGCGGATCAGGTCGCCGATTCGTGTGGCCACCAGCGCGATCTCGCGCTCGAACGAATCGAGCGGTTCCTCGTCCACTTCGCCGGACGGGTCACGATCGATTTCGCGTGGCAGCAGGTGCAGCTCGATGGGCTTGCCCGTAAAGGCGTGAGCACCGAAGTCCGGATAGGGTGTGATCGACTTCAATTCCTGCGTCTGGTCGTAATGAATCCCGGTAGATTCGCCGGTCATCAGGAGACGGAAGATGTCGTTTACCGCCTCGAGCAAAGGGCCGCGGCTGCGGAAGTTCTCCTGCAGGTCGATTACGCGGCCGAGCGAATTGGCCGCGCGCAGGCCCGCTTGGCGCTGAATGAATTGCTGCGGCTCGGCGAGCCGGAATCGATAGATGCTCTGTTTCACGTCGCCGACGGTGAAAAAATTGGACCGGATGGTCACATCGGCCTCCGCGGCAAGGTCGCGGCTGGCCAGGCGGAGGATCGAGTTCTGAAGCGGGTTGATATCCTGAAACTCGTCGACCAGAACGTGCCGGAACTTGTGGTGCAGCCGGCGCGCCGTTGTCGATGGTGCAAGAGCGACCGCGTGATCGCGCAAGACGACGAGCGCGAGCCGCTCGGTGTCGGCGAAATCGAGCGAACGCAGGTCACGCTTGGCCTGGTTGTACGCGTCCGTGAATTGGTCGGTCAGGTTCAGGAAGTATTGGGCATGTGGCGCGATCTGCGCCAGATCGCTACGTAGCTGCGCCAGGCTCCAACGGCAAACCGCGTGCGCCGCGCCGCAATCCTTCAGGTCCTCCTTGCCCGCGTCGATCAGAACTTTGGCCGTCTCCTTGCTCGGATCGTCGGTTCGGATGGTCGGCAGGCGCGGCGCCTTGAAAGCGGCGACCCGTGCGGCAAGCGCATCAAATGCGGAACGCTCGGCCAGTTCCATCCAGTCCTGGGATTCGACGAGCAGCTCGTCAACGTGCGGCAGGTAGCTGGCGAGCAAATCACGCGGTGCGATGAAGCGCCGAGCGGCGGCGAGCTTTGAACGCGTGGACCGAAGCGCCCGAAGCTGCATCTCCCGGAACAGATCGATCAGTTCGGTGTCGCTGCCATCGGCTCCGCCTTTCAAACGGTAGAGCGCACGATCTCGCCAGACCTGCGGATCGACCACGCTCTGCAGCAGCGAGTTGGCCGCGATCAGGTGGCTGCGCAGCCGCGAATCATCACCGCCAAAATATCCGTCCAGCAGCGACTTGAGTTCGAATGCCCGCGGCGAGTCGTACTCGACGTCGAGTAAACGATCCACGACCTCGGCCTTAAGAAGGGCGGCATCCTCAGGCGCGAGGATCGAGAATCCCGGGTCGATGCCGAGCAGATGAAAGTTCTCGCGAACGAGCGAGGCGCAGAAACCATCGAGCGTGGTGATGGTGGCGCGATCGATGAGCCGGAGCTGACGCTGCAGCCGCGAATCGTCGTCCGACTCGACTCGCTTGCGCAGTTGGCGTTCGATCCGCTCGCGCATCTCGCCGGCTGCGGCGCGGGTGAAGGTGAGAACGAGCAACTCGTCCACATCGCACCGATTCTGCGCATCGCACACCAGGTGAACGCACCGGGCGGCGAGCACTGCCGTCTTACCAGAACCGGCCGCTGCGCTCACCAGCAGCGCGCCCTCTTCGTGTTCGATCGCCGCCTGCTGCGCCGGCGTCCACTTCGCGTCGCCGCTCACGTCGCCTCCTTGACGATCGCGCCTAGCGCTTCATCGGATGTTAACGTGACAGGCAGGTAGCGGTTGAACGCCAGATCCAGACGACAGACCGATCGATAATTGCAGGTCGAGCAGGGCGTCTGCGTGCGCAGTTTGTAGGGAGTGACGGGGGCGGCGCCGTCCATGATCTGATCGGCAAGGTCAGCCAGCTTTCCGCGCGTCCAGCTAAGCAGCGCTTCGAAGCTCTCGGTCCGCAGCAGGTCGCCATTGCGATGCGCTCCGGGCTTCGCGATGGGCTTCAACGCGAGGCTCTTCTGGAAATCGATCGCCTCCAGGAATCGTTCGTCCACGACGCCGCGCGGGCGATAGTTCTTGAGATACGTCCTCGGCTCGGCGGGCTCGGGGCATTCATCGGGGTGATCGATACTCTCAATCTGCCGGAGGAGCCGGACATAAAACGCCGCTGCCGGCTGCACCGGGGCGCCGATCAGCCGCTCGCCCATCGCGTCCAACACGAGGAGGTACGTCAGGAGCTGGAGATTGAGCCCCCGGCGAATCATCGCGAAGTTCGGCCGATGCTCGGTGAGTTTGTAATCGACCACGCTCGCGGCCACCTGGTCGCCCATCGGCCAGACGTCGATTCGATCGATCTTTCCGCGCAATTCCACACTCCGACCCTTGGTCGTGGTCAATTGCAGCGCCGGCGCCCTGCCGGAGAATCCGAACGCGAACTCGGTAAGCCGCGGGCGGAACGCCCCGGACGCGATGGTGTGTCGCTGCGTCTCGGCGATGTGCTCCACCGTGCTGCGGACGCTTTCCAGCAGGTATTGATTGCGGCCGGGGGTGAGCATGAACTCGCTGCGAAGTTCTGCGGCTGCCGTTTCGCTGTGCCGCCTGATTTTTTCAGGCAGGTCGGGAATCGGCTTGGCGAGATCGGTCTTCGAGCGGATTGCCTCGCCGATCAGTTGTTCGAGCACCTGATGATAAACGGTTCCAAGGTCGAGCCGGGTCAGGTCGGCCGCGTCGCGCGGGCGCAGCGCGAGCGTGTATTGGGCAAAGTGTTTGAACGGACACGCCGCGAACGTTTCCAGGCGGGTGGCGCTGAGCGCGAATGGCTGAGAAAAGAGTTCTGCCGCAAGTGCCGGGGAAAGTGCGGCATCGTTCCGGTACTTCATCGCGGCCGTGATCGCAGCGTGGATGGGGGCGATGCGGAGATCGTCCGTTGTCATTAACCATCGGGTGAGCGCGAGCTCGTCCGGCGGCGGGTCGGCCTGCTCGCGCGCCGCCCACCTTACGATACTGTTGGCGAGTTGTGTCGCCGTGGCGATCGACTCGATCGACGATTCCACCGCCGGTGCTGCAACGGAAGGATCCTTGAACAGCCGGAGCAATTGCGTCCAGAATATCGATGGCCCGAGCGGACGACCATCGCTGTCGACGAGGTTGCGGATCAATGTGAGCCGCTGAGATGGTCGCGTGAATGCGAGGTAGGCGAGCGTCTGCTCGTCCATCAGCTTTCGGCGCGTGTCGCTCGCGAGTTCGAAATGCCGGACGTCGAGTTGCTGGCGGTCTTCATCGCTGAGCGCGGCAACCTCCTCGCTCCGACGCGGAAAGTTGCCCTCTGAAAGCCCGAGCACGATGCACGCTTTGACGTTTGCCGATCGCGTTCGGTCGACGCTGCCGACGAGCACCTGGTCGACCGTGGGCGGCGCGATCGCGAGGGTGAAGCGCTCAAGCGCGACGTCGACCACTTCCGCATATTCGCGCAGCGTCAACGGTTCGTCGCCTAGAACCGAACAGAGTTGATCCAGCAATTCCGTGAACTCCGTCCAAACGGCCTGATCGGAAGCGGCCCATTCGAGTTCGCCTGCCTGGTGACGGGCGGCGATCTGCGTGGCGAGCGCCTTCGGAAGTTGAAGCCGATCCATCGCCTGGCAATAGGATGCGCACCACTCACTCGCGGGCAGCGGGCGATCGTCCTTCAGAAGCGGCTCGACGCCGAAATAGACCCATTGGCGCGATTTGTTGATCGCCGCAAGTTGCTCGCGGCGAAGCTTAGCGGCTTCATCGTCTTCGCGCTTGCGAAAGGCGTAAAGCCAATCGGTGGCCCAGGTTGCTGCGCCGCGAACCCGATGTGCGAGCAGATAGTTCTCCAGCGCGTCTGCCGCCTCCGAATGGATTCCGCAGAGGCTGGACTTGATCAGGTCGATCACGACGTCATGCCGGAAGTCGGTAAGCGGCAATTGCAGTAGGGCCCGCACCGAGCGAATGAGCGGATGATGCGATGCGGGTCGCTGCCGATCGATGAAAAAAGGGATCCCGTGTTCGCGGAAGGACGAGTCGACCTCGCGCTCGTACTCGCCGATATCGCGGGCGACGACGAGGATATCGCGCAGGCGGAGTCCTTGCCTTGTCCAGCTCTGTATCTGTCGCGCGGCGGCATCAACTTCATCGAGCCGCGTGGCAGCTTCGACAAACTGCACGCTGCCATTGCCGCTCACGCGCCCCGGACGCGTGGCCTCGAACTGACGATCGATGTGAAGCAGGTCCGTGGACTCGAAGCGCGGCGACGACTTCAGCGAAATCTGTTCGACGGCGATCTTCGACTCTTCGGCAAGCCGATGCAGACGCCGAAACGCCATCGATGAGCCGCGAAGCAGCTGATCATCCTCGATCGGCTGATTGCCGATGAGCGACGCCACGCGCGCTGGATCGACCGCAAGTGCAACGGTCGCCTGCAATGCGTGGCGGGCGATTTGAACGAGAAGGGCCCGCTCGGTGGAGTTGAAGTCGTAGAAATCGTCGACGTACAGCCGCGTCTCGGGCAACGTCGACGATCTGCCGGCGGCCGAGAGTGCATGAGCGAATCGACGATGCTGGTCCAGCCGTTCTTTACCGAGGATCGAATCGTATTCGCGGATGAGTACGTGCAGGTCGCGTAGCTTGGCCGGCAGCGACGATTGCGGGTCCTGCGCTTCGATATCGCTGGCGATGAACGGCAGGTCGTCGAGATTGCGGCCGCTGCGTTCGATCTCGGCGAAGGCTTCGTCCAGCTTTGCGGCAAGACCCGGCTGACGCGCGGTCGATTTGTAAAATGAAAGCTGCGGCTGCAGCCGCCGCAGCAGCCGGCCGATGAGGATCCTGCGGCCGATCGGCGTGACTTCTGGAATCGACGATCCGCCACCCTCGCACAGCAATCGCTCTACGAGGTGTCGGAACGTCGTTACGCGGAGCCGAAGGTAGCCGGCGCTACCCGGAGCGCAGGCAAGCAAGCGCTCGTAGAGAAGCGTCGCCTGATCGGGGACGAGCAGGAGGATCGGATTGCCCAGCGGATCATCGCGCAGGAGTTCAGAAATCTCGTTGACGATCGTCGTCGTCTTGCCGCTGCCGGCGCGGCCGAGAATGAAACGGAGAGTCCCCATCGCAGGGCTATCGTAGCGTCAAGCGTGCCGGAGTTCAGGCACAGCGGACTCACAAAATGTATCGCACGCGGTTCACAACCCACTGCACAAACCGGTCCAGAAACGGGCGACGTCTCCATTCCTTGGCGTTGATCCGCGTGCTGAATCGGATGTCGTGGTCGAGCAGTCGATCAAACTCCTGCGCGAACGGCTTTGAGTCGATGATCGAGGAGAGCTCGAGATTCGATTCAATGCTGCGGTAGTCGAGATTGGCCGAGCCGATCATCGCATAGCGATGATCGACGATCAGGCCCTTGGCGTGCAGGACCGCTTCGCGACGTTCGTAAATCTCGACGCCGGCATCGAGCAGTCGGCCGTAAAAGCTTCGGGCGACGATCACCATCAGGTGAATGTCGCTGCGCGCGGGCAGAATCAGGCGGACGCGCACGCCCCGCGCCGCGGCGTCGCAGAGGTTCACGATCAGCTCATCGTCCGGACCGAAATAGGCCATGATGATCGTGATCGATTTGTTCGCGTGCTTCAGGAGGTCATTGAGCAAAGGACGCAGCGGCGAGGCAAGGGTCGGCGCGCTCGCGAGCAGCGCGAACTCGTTCTGCACCGATCGAATTGTCGATTTTCGATACGCCCGCTGTTTGCCGACGCGTCGACCCTTGTTCAGCGGGCCGATCGAAAGGTTGTGAATGTAGAGGGCGCGGTTGATCCGCCCGCCGTTCTTAACGTAGTGCCAGGTGGTGGCGAAGGCGCGCATGAGCGGGCGTGCGCACGGGCCACGGAGTCCGATTGCCTGATCGCGCATGAGGTGACTGAGGTTCGCCTCTGGGCCGGCGACCCACATACCCGCGTACTCGTCGCCGATGTTCAGACCTCCGAGGCCGGCGATCTCGTCGTCGATCACCAGGAGTTTTCGGTGGTTCCGGTTCCAGGGCCGCCAGCTGAACTTGCAGCGCCACGGCAACATCGGATGGAACTCGGCGGTCTTCACGCCGGCGGCCTTCATCTGGGCGATCAGCGCCTTGGCTTTACCTGAGCCGAGCGAATCGTAGATCAGGAACACTTTTACGCCGGCGCGGGCGCGCTCACAGAGTGCTTCTGCGAAAATTCTGCCCGTCGCGTCGTTTTGGAAAATGTAGATTTCAAGACAGATCCGACGGGTGGCGGTGCGAATCGCCTCGAGTGCGGCGCGCAATCCTTCGCCGTCTTTATAGAGCCGGACCTGCGTGCCGTCGTTGAGTTGAATCGGAGGCGGCGCGACCCAGCCGTCGTCATCTGAACCCGGACGTACGTTCAGTCCCGAGCCTTCGAGGTCGACCTTCTGCGTCGTCGCTTCAGTCATGCGTCCGGCATCCTAACGCTTGAGAAGCTGATTGGTGTGATCGAGCGCGCCGAATCGTCGGTTACGCCGGCTGAACTGCCTGATGCAATCGTGTAGCTCGGGCTCGTGGAAATCCGGCCAAAGAACGTCCGTCACCACCAGCTCTGCATAGCTGATCTGCCACAGGAGGTAGTTGCTGATGCGCATCTCGCCGGCGGTACGGATCAGGAGGTCTACATCGTGCATGCCGGCGGTGTAGAGATGGTTGTCGATTGTCGATTCGTCGATGTCGGACGGGTCAAGATCGCCGGCGCGGACTTTTGCCGCGATCGCGCGGACGGCATCGGTAATCTCGGCGCGCGAGCCATAGTTGAGCGCGAGGTTCAGCGTAAGGCCCGTATTTTTCGAGGTCGCATCGAGCGTCAGGTTCACTTCCTCGAGCACGGCTTCGGGCAGATTGTCGAGCCGACCGATCTGCCTGAAGCGGATGTTGTTCTCCATCATGGTCGCGCGTTCCTGGCGGAGATAGTCCACATACATCTGCATGAGGAAGCCGACCTCGTCGGCCGGGCGGCGCCAGTTTTCGATGGAGAAGGAATAGAGCGTGAGATAGTCCAGCCCGCCGAACTCGTCGCGTATGCGGGCGCACTCGGTCACGACCTCTCGAACGTTCTTCGCGCCGTTCTGGTGGCCGAAAACGCGCTGCTCTCCGCGTTTCACCGCCCAACGGCCGTTGCCGTCCATGATGATGGCGATATGGCATGGGAACTTTTCGCGTGGGATGTCGGAGAGCGGGTGCATACGAGGGTCCATTATCATCCAGCCTGCATGGTTGTCGAACGGCGATCCCTGAATCGCACGATTACTCCGCCACGTGCAGCAGGTGGTACTCATACGCATCCGCAATCGCCTGCCAGCTTGCGTCGATGATATTGCTGTCTACGCCGATGGTGCCGAAGTATTCGCTCGATCCGTCGTGAAGCGTTCGACGGAACTCGACGATGACGCGCACGGGAGACGCCGTTTCATCCTTCGAGCTGATGACTCGCACCTTGTAGTCCACCAGGTGGACATCCTCCACCGCGGGGTAATGCGGCTTAAGCGCCGTCCGAAGTGCTTGATCGAGGGCATCTACCGGGCCGGTCGATTCTTTTACGACATGCTCCGTTTCGCCGTCGACATCGAGTTTCAAGGTCGCTTCCGCGACGGCCGCGTCGCCGTTGAAACGCTGGATCGACACCCGGTAGTGCTGGAGCTTCCAGAATGACTGGTGTCGCCCGATCTCCTTGCGAACCAGCAGTTCGAAGCTCGCTTCGGCGGCTTCGTACTGAAAGCCCTGGTTCTCCAGATCCTGCACGCGCAAAAGCACCTTTCGTTGCGCCTCCTTGTCGTTTTCAATGTTGAACTTCTTACCCGCCTTGGCGGCGATGTTACTCGCGCCGCTGAGTTCGCTCACCAGGATCTTCCGGCTATTGCCGACGAGTTCCGGATCGATGTGCTCATAGGTGCTCGCATCCTTCTGAACGGCATGCACGTGCATGCCGCCCTTGTGAGCGAACGCGCTCGCGCCGACGTAAGGCTGGCCAGACACGAGGTTCATGTTGGCTAGCTCGTAAACGAACCGAGAGGTTTCGGTCAGTTTCTTGAGGGTGTCGGCCTGCAGACAATCAAGCTGGTACTTGAGCCGCAGGTTCGCGATCAGCGGGATCAGGTCCATGTTCCCGCATCGTTCGCCCACTCCGTTAATCGTGCCCTGTGCGTGATTCGCACCGGCACGGATGGCCGCCATCGCGTTCGCGACCGCGACGGCAGTATCGTTGTGTGTGTGAATGCCAACCGTGACGGAGGTATTGGCTTTCACGTATTTGACTGCTTCTTCAATCTGCTCCGGCAGGTTGCCGCCATTGGTGTCACACAGCGCCAGCACGCTCGCGCCGGCTTCCTGCGCCGCCAGGAGGGTCCGCAGCGCGTAGTCACGGTGCGATCTGAACGCGTCAAAGAAATGCTCGGCGTCGTACACGACCTGTCGGCCTGCGTCGCGCATCAGCTTTACGGTGTCGGTGATCATCGAGAGGTTTTCTTCCAGCGACACGCCGAGCACTTTCTCCACCTGGAAGGGCGAGGTCTTGCCGACGATCGTCACGACCGGCGTCTCGGCATTGAGCAGGGCGAGCGGGCCGGGGTCTTCGCTCGCCTTCACGCCGCGGCGGCGGGTCATGCCGAAGGCACTGAGCTTCGCGTGCTTGAAGCGGATCGACTTGACTTCGCGAAAGAATGCCTCGTCCTTGGGGTTGGAGATCGGGAAGCCGCCCTCGATGTAGTCGACACCGAGTTCGTCAAGCTTGACGGCGATCTGCAGCTTGTCCTGGAGCGACAGGTTGAATCCTTCGCCCTGCGTGCCGTCGCGGAGCGTGGTGTCGTAGATTTCGATCCGGCGTGTGCTCATGGCTTGAATCTCTCGGTCTTCCGAATGGGCCAAACCCACAAACGAAAAAACCCTGCCAACCTCGGGCAGGGCCATTGTGCGGTGCTAACTTTGAAAGTCTGCGTACGCGTCGCCCTTACCCGAGTTTTCGCGGGGTAATAATGCTGGCGATCGCGGAGGCGTTCTTCATCTGTGTGCAGATGGTATCGACCAAAATCGAAAGTGCAAACAGTTTCCGGATTACAGATCGGGATCACTCTCGCCAGTGGTGGACGCCAATGCGAGTTATCCGAACGCCTCCAACGTCTTGCACTGGCTCGGAGGTCTATACCGTTGACCGACTCTCTTCTCGACCTCCTTTCTGAGTTAAAATCATTCATAGCAATCGGTTAGAGGTATCGATCTCGACGTTCAAATCAGGGTGATCGACGCTCGCTCGATGGGCACGCCGTCACCGTCCCAGCAGCACCAGCCCGCAAACCAGCGTCTGAAGGAAGATGGCGACGAGGATGATCATGCTGAAAGTCGGCGGCGTGTCGCGGTAGAGCATTGCCGCGAAGAATGCCGCCAACGCGAATCCCTGCATGATGCCCGCGAGCATCCGCGCGATGGAAAAATCCTGAGGCGGATCATTGGCCCTTCGGAGTTCCTCGACCACCCGCTCCAGCAGCAGGACCTGATCTCGATCCGAGGTCGAAGCAGGTAACGAAGCCACGGGCGGCGTGGGTGCCGAGGCCACCGTCTGTGCAATCGCGCTCGACTCGTTGCGAATCGTGTCGGCCACGGAGAGCGTCGCATTCGTCGCTATGTCCGAAGGATCGTTGTGCGGGTCCAACTGCATCTCGATGAAATCCACGGCGTCCTGAAGCGACGTCGCGACGTAGTCCGGCCGATGGCGCATGTTTTCGCTGGCGGCGGGCGATTCGGACTCCAGTTTCTCTTTCACAAGGACGGTCCGGCATCCCGCACGGCGGCCTGCTTCGATGTCGCGCGGGGCGTCGCCGATCAGCCAGCTCTGCTTCAGGTTCAGGTCCAGCGCCTTGGCCGCATCGAAAAGCATCCCCGGCTTGGGCTTTCTTCGCTCGTGATCGCCGGCGTATTCCGGCACGCTCGCCTCGGGATGGAAGGGGCAGAACTCGTGATGATCGATGACGGCTTCTGGGTCTTCGTCGATCAGCATCTGGTCCATGCGGGCGTTGACGGCGCGAACTTGGTCCTCGCCAAACATGCCGCGCGCCACGCCGGATTGATTGCTCACCACGACGGTCGCGAAGCCGAGCTTGCGAACGCGCGCGACCGCAGCGGCCGCGCCGCCGAGCAGCGCGACCTGGTCCGGATCGCCCAGGTAATCGCTGTTGACGATCAGGGTATTGTCACGATCAAAGAAAACGGCGGGTCGACTCATGGTTCAGCTTTCGATTATCGGTGTGGAAGGTCGACGGGCAAATCCTGAGAGGCAGAATGACGAGTGCGCGATCGCGAAGTTGGCCTGTTGATGAAACCGTCGACAATTGTCCTCAGGCGGTCCAGCTGCACAATGCGACGCCGGAGGGATTTGAGTGTCTGATCCGATATCGCCACCAGCCGCACCGGTCATGCTGGGCTACGCAGCGCCCGGCGCGTACGACCTGTTCGCCCCATCCAAGCGGGCGTCGGCGACAATCATCCTGTGTGTCGTGCACATGGTCCTGTTGCTCGCGTTGATCGCGGTTCTGGTGATGCAACACCAGCTCCTGGATGATTTCCTTCACGGGATCAAAGCGTCGCCTTCGGCCGCAAATGCCAACGACCTCCGCGTGAATCTGGTTCAGGGTCTGGAATCGATCGTGGGCATGTCGATGTTCATCGTCATGCTCTGCTGGCTGTATCGAGCGTACCGGAACATGATCACCATGCGCATGTATCCGAGGTTCACTGCCGGCTGGGCGGTCGGATATTGGTTCATTCCCATCCTGAACCTGTTTCGCAGTTTCCAGATCCTCACCGAAATGCTCGTCTTGAATGGCCGGAAGTTTGCTGAAAAGGGGACGCTCGGAGGCATCTGGTGGTGCTCCTGGTTTTTCGGATTTCTGATTCCGATCTTTTACACGGTGAGCGGCGGCTCGAGCGATCAAATCGAGATGTTGATCCGCCGAACGGATTCGGCCGTGCTCGGCGCGATTCTCACCATCATCTCCAACGCCATCCTGATTTTCTATATCCGCCGCGTGATGGAACTTCAGGCAACGGAAATCGCCAACTACGGGAATCCCAGCGAGCCGATGCCGCTCGTGGCAGCCGTCATGCCTCCCCGGCCGCAGTAACAATTCAAAGCGAAAGCCGCGAAAGCGCGTGATAGAGCGCGATCCCAGCGCTCGTCGACAGGTTCAGGCAACGCTCGCCGGCGAGTTGCGGGATGCGAACGACCCGTTCTGGATTGCCGGCAAGGATTGCAGGATCGACGCCGCGCGTTTCGCTTCCCAGGCAGAGCACATCACCATCGGCAAACGGCGTTTCGAAAAGCGAGCGTTCGCCGACCGAGTCGAAGTACCAGCAAGATCGGCCGTTCATCGCGGCGAGGAACGCGTCGGTGTCGTCGTGCAGCGTGAGCCGGAGTCGCGGCCAGTAGTCGAGGCCGGCGCGCCTGAGGTTGGCGTCGCTGAGCACGAAGCCCAGAGGCCGGACCAGGTGCAACCGCGTCCCGCTCGCCACGCACAGCCGCCCGATGTTGCCGACGTTGGGCGCGATCTGCGGCTGGAAGATGGCGAGTTCGAGTCGATGCGGCTTCAGGTCTTGCATTCGATGAGAGGTTAACCACGAAGTCACGAAGTCACGAAGTCACGAAGTCACGAAGTCACGAAGTCACGAAGCTGCAACTTGGAGGTGAGTTCGGTTGACGGCTCTCATCACTTTGAACAAGAAAGGAAGTGAGATTATCGGGACCATGTTCGTCCTGCTCTTCCTATCTGTTCTGTTGAGACAAGCCAGAAAAAGAAGAAGCCGCGAAGTGACAGCTTCGTGGCTTCGTGACTTCGTGGTTCAATTTTCCCGGATCAGAAATCCAGACCGCCGCGGAGCGGAATCTTTCGCTTCTTTTCCGGCTTCTTCACGATTTCCGGTGGCGGCGTGAAGGTGCCGTCGACGTTCTTCATCGACAGGCTGATGCGGCGGTTGGCGGGGTCGATGTCGAGCACGCGGACTTTCACCAAGTCGCCAACTTTCGCCGCGTCGGCGGGCGTGCGGATGCGCTTGTCGCTCATCTCGCTGATGTGAACCAGGCCATCGACATTTGGGGCGAGCTCGACAAATGCGCCGAACTCTGCGAGCCGGGCAACCTTCGCCTCATGTACCGAGTGCTTCGGGTACGTCGTCGCAGCATCCGCCCAAGGATCGGGGGCGGCGGCCTTGATGCTGAACGTCATCCGGCGATTGGCGGCATCGACGGCGATCACGCCGAGCGGAATGGTCTGGCCGACCTGTACCACCTGGTTCGGGTTGCGGATGCGCTGCCAGCTCATTTCCGAAAGCGGCAGCAGTCCCTGTACGCCATCTTCGACTTCGATGAATGCGCCGAAGCTTTCGATCTTCACCACGCGGGCCGTCACCTTGGTGCCGACGGGATATTTGGTTTCGATGTCCTTCCAGGGATCGGACATCGATTGCTTGAGCGAAAGTCCGACCTTGCCGGACTCCTTGTCGAACTTGATGACCTTGACCTCGACCTGATCGCCGACCTTGACGATGTCCGCGGGCTTGAGCTGACGGTTGTAGGTCATCTCAGAAATGTGGATCAGGCCGTCGAGGCCGCCGAGATCGACGAATGCGCCGAAGTCGGCAACGCTGCGGACGACGCCGGTGCGGGTCTGGCCCTCGGCGATTTCCAGGAGCATCTTGCCGCGGTTCTCGGCGCGCTGCTTCTCGAGGATGCGGCGGCGCGAGACGACGAGCTTGTGATCGGCCTTATCGATCTGCGTAACTTCGACCGTCACCTTCTGGCTGAGGAAGACGCTGATGTCCTTGTGGAACTCCAGGTCGATCTGGCCGGAAGGCATGAAGGCGCGAAGGTTTCCGACCTTTACTTCCAGACCACCCTTGTTCATGCCGTTGACGACGCCTTCGACGACGCTGCCGACTTCGAGCGAATCCCAGTCGGTGTTCTGGCTGGCGGCGCCTTTGGGCGTGCAGATGTAGATGCCTTCGCGGGGGTCGAAGCGTTCCACCATCACTTCGACCACGTCGCGGAGCTTGGGTTCGGTGAGGAACTGGCTGAAGCGGGCGATGCCCTGCATCTTGCCGGTGAGCTCGACGAGGACTTCGTCCTTGGGCACGTCGATCTGCAGGACCGCGCCGCTCTGCATGCCGCGGATTTTTTTCGCCTGCGCGGGCTCGCCGCCGGGGTTGTCGAAGCCATAGAGGCTGTCGATGTTCACACCTTCAAGAGCCTTTTCGACTTGTGCCTGGACGGCCGGGTCGGTCGGGGGCGTGAAACGTTCCTTATCGCTGGATTGCTCGCTCATTCGAATCACTCACGTTCTCGTGCACCAAAAAACGGTCAGAGCCGTCATGCCGACGGCAGCCGGGAAGGTGATTGTAAACGAACGCGGCACGAGTTGGAAAGCGGTGAATCGTGCGGATTTGCGACGGATCAGTTTGCAGCACTCGCGGCATGGGCGCGCGATCCCGACGCCCGCGGTGACGAAACGTCCGCACTCGCGGGGGCGGTCTGGCTGCGGACGATGGCTGCGAGCTGCCGGACGCACCCCAGGTGATAGGCCGCGTGTGCCACGGCCGCGATGAAACCGGCCGTCATTTCGAAGTGCTCGAAGTTCTGCCGGTCGTGGATGTCCATGCGTAAACGGAGCTGCGCTTCGCGCAAGTTGCGCTGCATGCGCTGCCAGGCGCATTCGTCGAAATCGCCGGCGTTCCAGCTCGACTTCCAGTCGCTGATGGGCGTGTCGCCTCGGATGGCGGCGAGCGCATGATCGATGCTGTAATGGAGGTGTGCGATGTGCTCGGCGATGGAATGCGAGAGGCCTTGTGGCACGAGCTTGGCCTGCTCCGCGGAGATGCCGCGCAGCGTCCCGAGGATCCCGCTGCCGGGTTGGCTGCTCACGACCCAGGTTTTGTTTGGGTTGGCTGGACCCTCATACAACTCGTTGAGGAGCGTTTCGAGCGTATTGCGCATTGTGCTGTGAACCATGGGTTGCTCCTTGAAGTTAGAAAATGTTCGCATGCAAACTGGGGAAGTAAATCGGATTCTGCCTGATGCGCCAGCGATCTTGCCGCACCTATGGTCGCGCCACGATGTCTAACGAAATTCTATCAGGCGGGAATGTCTCGAGGCGCACCTTCATGCTCGCCGCGAGCAGTGGCCTTTTCGCCGCGACACTGCCAACCTCGCAACTCGCGCCGCCCGACAGGCAACCTCCGGATCTCAAGCTTCCCAAACCGATTGGAAAAGTCGGCTTTGCGATCGTCGGGTTAGGACAACTCGCGATCGAGCAGATTCTGCCGGCGTTTGGAAACAGCAAGCTCGCGTATCCCGCCGCATTGGTGAGCGGGCACCCGGACAAAGCGAATCAACTTGCCAGCGTGTACGGGGTCGAAGCGAAACACGTTTTTAACTACGAAGACTTTGACAAAATCGCGAACGATCCCGCCATCGAGGCAGTGTACATCGTTTTGCCCAATCATATGCACGCAGAGTTCACAATCCGCGCGCTCAAGGCGGGCAAGCACGTGCTATGCGAGAAGCCGATGGCCGCGACGCCGGATGAAGCGCGACAGATGTGCGCGGCGGCGAAGACGGCCGGCAAGTTGCTGATGATCGCATATCGACTGCAATACGAGCCGTTCCACCTGAAGGCAATCGAGATTCTTCGGGGCGGCGCGCTCGGGAAGATCAAACTGATCGCGGCGCAAAACGCACAAAACGTCAAGCCGCCCAACATCCGCTTGAGCCGCGAAACCGCCGGCGGACCGTTGGGCGACGTCGGTGTCTACTGCGTCAATGCGGCCCGCTATCTGACCGGGGTCGAACCCGCAAAAGTTTGGGCCGAGGCACACCAGCCCGTCGACGATCCGCGCTTCGCAGAAGTGTACGAAAGCGTCACCTGGATGATGAAGTTTCCCGACGGCGCTCTGGCGACCTGTTCCGCGAGTTTCGGCACAGAATCATCGCGGTTCTACCGTGTCACGGGCACCGATGGCTATCTCGAGATGGAGAATGCGTTTGGCTACGAGGGCCAGGAGCTGTTCACCAAGCAGAAGGGCCAGCTCACCAAGTATGCGATCGGCCCGGTCGACCATTTCGCTGCGGAGATGGATCACTTTGCCGAGTGCGTGCAGCAGAACAAGGCACCAAAAACGCCTGGCGAAGAGGGCTTAAAAGACATGATCGTGATGGAAGCGATCTTCCGATCGATCAACGAGCGGAAGCCAGTCGACGTGCAGATGGACATCTGACCGGCTTCATTCGGCCTTAACCATGACGGCCTTCTTCTCATAGACCTTCGGATCGAACTGATAGAGCCGATCGATCAGGTACGCCGGCGGCGGAGCCAGGACGGGGCTGGGGGGTACCTGCAAGTAAGTGAGGGCACGTTCGAGGAGGCGGCTCGCGCCTGGGGCGGCGACGATGCCGCCGTAGTGCGCCTTTTCGCGATCCGGATCATGGATGACGAATGCGACGACGAGCCGCGGGTTTTCGTACGGCGCGCCGCCGACGAAGCTCGACGTGTAGTGGCTCGTGTCATACGCGCCGTTCACCGCGCGATGGGCGGTTCCGGTCTTGCCGAAGAGGTTGTAGCGCTCGTTGCGAGCCTTCGTCGCCGTGCCTCGGAAGGGAACGTCGGCCAATACGCGCCGCACGCTCGCGGCCGTCTCGGGTTCGATCACCTTCGCGAACATTCGGTTCTGCATCGCTTCGGGAAGCGGATGGACCTGGTCTTCCGCGTCCACCGTGCCGCTCACGAGGTATGGCGTCACCAGTCGGCCACCGTTGGCGATCGTACTCATCGCCCGCGCCATCTGGATCGGCGTTACCATCAGCTCGTAACCCTGTGCGATCGAGTCGGTCGAGTGCTTGCTCCACTTCTCCAGCGGACGAACCAGGCCGTCATCTTCACCGGGCAGGTCGATCCCCGAGCGATTGCCAAAGCCGAATGAAGAGATGGCTCGGTACAACTCGCCGTTCCCGAGCTTCTCGCTGAGCTGGCACATGCCGATGTTGCTCGACTTCACCAGCACGTCCCAAAGCGCCAGCCGGTCGTACCCGTGCACATCGGTGATCTTGCGGCCATAGGGAGTCGTCCAGTGGGGACCGTGTACGTCGAAGTAGTCGGCCAGCGTCGCTTCCTTCTTGTCCAGCGCGCGGCTGACGATGTACGGCTTGATGGTCGAACCGGGCTCGTACGGCGAGACCAGGGCGCGGTTGGTCCGCTGATCAGGCGTCGAATCCTCGATGGCGCCGGGCGAAAACGTCGGATAATTCGCCAACGCGATCACCGCGCCAGTTAACGGATCGAGCACCACCGCTTCGCCGGCGGCGGCGTTGTACTGTTTACAGGTGGCTTCCAGTTCCTGTTCGACGATCGTCTGGATGTTCGCGTCGATGGTGAGGACAATGTGTTCGCCATGCGTGGCAGGGCGATAGTCGGCCTCGTCGGTACTGATGGAGCGACGACGGGAGTCTTTGAGCGAGCGCTTCTCGCCGTCCACGCCGCTGAGCAGCTTGTTGCACTGCAGTTCGATGCCGTCAAGACCTTTGCCGTCGGAACCGACTGTGCCGAGCACGTGGGCGGCGAGCGAGCCCATGGGATAGACGCGGCGGTTGGCTGGCATCGCGCCGATGCCGCTGATGTCGAGCTTCTGGATCTCGGCGAGGATGGTCGGGTCGACGTCGTGGGCGAGTTCGATATATCGCGCCGGATACTTCTCGCCGATCGTCTGCAGGAGTTCGAATCCCTCGCGGTCGATCAGCTTGCCGAGCTTGGCGAGATCGGTTTCGAGCTGAGTGACGCCGCCTTTCATCGACTGGTAGGTGTCGATGATTTCCTTCGTGTCGACGAAGACGGTCTGGACCTGAATCGAGCCGGCAAGGAGCTGGCCGGTGGAATCAAAGATGCTGCCTCGGCGTGCGGGGAGACGCTCGACGGCATGCTGCTGGCGCTGCGCGCGTTCCAGGATGGGTGCGCGGCCGACCGTCTGCAGCCAGTAAACCCGGCCCAGAAGCGTGATCAGGAGTGTGGCGACCCCGCCCAGGAAAAGGGCGGCGCGCGTCGTCGAGAACTTCTCCATCTCGGGGTTTATCGGACGAATCCCGCGCATTCCTAGAGCCGAAATCGTTTGGTTTTCAACACTCGATCCACACCTGACTCCTTCTCACGGTTCGACGTGCGACGATCCGATAAAGGACGTGGATGGCGAAGAAGGTCAAATCCGTCGAAATCACGAAACCGACCGGCCGACCGCGATGGAAGTACTTCCTCCATGCCGCGGCGACGGTGCTGTTTCTCACCGCGCTCGCGTTGGGCGTGCGGATGAGCCGCGACTTCGCCGACCGAACGGTTCTTCGCCCGGCAACGCCCGCCAACATCACGCTCGTGAATCCGCCGGCGTGGATGAATGATGAGCTGCGGCAACGGATCATCCAGATCGCGACGCCGGTCACTGCCAAGTCCAGCCTCGACCACGACCAGGTCAAGGAGATCGCCGAGATCCTCGCGGCCGAGCCGTGGGTGAAGAAGGTGAACCGCGTCCGCCGGACGTTTGGCAAAGCGCCGGGCGATACGCTGGAAGTCGATTGCGATTTTCGCGCGCCGGTCGCGCTGGTCCAGGATGACGGCTGGTTCTGGATGGTCGATGCCGAGGGCGTGAAGTTGCCCGAGCGGTTTGCGAAAGAGGAACTGTCAAAGGTCGCCATCGGTCGCGGACTGGAAAAGATTCAGCTGCGTGTCGTGACCGGCGTACACAGCGCAGCGCCCCAGGCGGGTGAAAAGTGGACCGGCCGCGACCTCGAAGCGGGCATCGAACTTGCCAAACTCTTCTTCGACAAGCCCTACATGAACGACGTGGCCGCCATCGACGTCAGCAGTGTTGACCCGCTGCATCCCGATGTCGCAGGCGCGAAGAATGAGGTCGTGCTCCACACCCGATACAACACGCAGATCCGCTGGGGATCGCCGATCCGGCAGAACGGCTTCAGCGTCGAGGTTTCCTCGGCACAAAAACTCGCGACCCTGGAACGCCTCTGGCACGACTACCAGCGTCTCGACGCCGGCAAGCCCTGGATCGAAATCCGCTACGACCGCGTCGTCTATCCGGAAGCAGAATCGTCGACGGCGAACTCGAACTGATGAACTGAAACGAGAATACCGGTCACCGATTTACACCGAATGTCACCGATGAAAAACAGCGGCACGTATTATCGGTGCCTATCGGTGTAATCGGTGACTTTTCGCTTTCTGCGACTCACGCTGGCGACTCATCACCGCCGCCCGCCGTTGCCATCACTCACGCCCATCGCAAAGGGCAGATTCCTCGGCGTAACTGAAAACGAGATGCCGCCTTCGTCGTCGATGTGGTCGAAATAGACCGTGAAGGTGAAGATGAACTGCTCGAACCGGCGGATCAGCTGCATGTTCGTGCTCTGGCTCGTCTCCTGGTTGAAGTTGAACGTCTGGTTGAGTGAGAGCGAGTAGCGCTCGCTGATGTCGTAGTCGAAGCTGAAGGTGCCGATTGCGGAGTTCATTTCGCCGATGTAGCGGACCCCTACGTAGTAGCGGGCGCGCGGGTCGCGCGAGACGGCCAGTCCGACGGCGGAGGTCGCCAGCTCGCCTTTGTCGGTATTCCACGAGATGTCACTGAGGACGGCCGTGGTGTCGGTCACGCGCCACCTGGCGTCCGCGTACGCGGTCGAACGCGGGATCGAGGCTTCAGGCATCGTGCTGTAGAAGAGGCCGCGGAAGCCGTCTGCGGTGACGAAGTTCGGCTGCACGTTGGGGTCGCTGATTTCGTCCGGCTCGTTGGCAAAGAGCGACACGCCGGTGTTGATGGTGAGGAAATCGACGCTGCGCTGGCGGCCCGGCGCGCCGCGCTTGGTCTGGAACCGCTGCCGGATGTTGAAGTTGGCTGCGAGAATATCCGAGACGCCGTCGACGCCCTCATCGTATTGAAACACTTCGGTGCGATCAGTTCCCTGCGCGCTGGCGAAGAGGTTGAGCTGAGGTTCGACAATGTGGCGAAGACGGTGGATGTCGAGCAGGTCGGACGAGACACCGTCGTAGACCTTGTAGAACTGCGTCGAGGCGCGCAGGCCGACGCCGCCGAGCACGCGGTCGCGCCGGTCGCCGTCTGGCGAGTCGCTGTAGGCGGTGTAGCGGAGGACGCCGTAGGGGACGACGCGGTACTGGTCGTCGCCCATCGGATAATCGAGTTCCTGACGGAAGTCGCCGCGGAGGATGTAGTCGTCGGTCACTCCGGTGTAGGCGTAACTGGGGATTCCGACATCGGCGTCGTTCACGGTCGGCGTGCGGCCCCGGTTGACGAGCCCGAAACCGGTCCCGTCGGCTCGCCGTCCCAGCGGCTCGTAGGACTTGCTGAAGTGCAGCCCGGCGAGTGAGTTGTTGCTCAGGAACGTCATCCGGTCGTCGAAGACGCTGTCGCCGATGCGGTGATATTGAATCTCCGGCAACCGCTCGACGGTGACCGGATAGCGCGTATTGGGCCCGCCCCCGCCGGTCGTTTCCTGAAGCTGGTCGGCCACGGTGGCGGTCTTGCTCAGGTCGTAGCTCAGGAGCGCGGAGAACACTTCGCTGCCCTGCGAATGTTTGAGGTAAAGCGATGCATCCTGCTCTGTGCCGTTGCGGAACTCGTTGCGGAACCACTCTTCGAGGAACGATGCGTCGCTCGTGTAGCCGAGGCGCGCCTGCACCTGCCAGTTGTCGGAAAGGAACTGCTGGTGGTTCCACTTCACGCGGCCGCGGAAGTCGCCGTCGTGCAGGATGCGAAGGCGCTGCTTGCCGAGCCGGTCGGCGCCGTCGTCGATCGTTCCATAGGCGGTGAAGTCGCCGAAGTAATTCCAGGGCTGCAGCGTCGACTCGTTGACGAACCCGCCGGTGTAGCTCGCGTCCAAGCCCAGTCCGGGGCCGCGCTCGCTGTAATAGTCCAGGCGATAAGCCGCATCCAGCCCATCGGGAGGCTTCGTGCCCAGCGTCTGAAACAGACCCCACTGGCTCTCGATGCCGGCACCGAAGCCGGTGGAGTTGGTGAGGACGGCGCTTCGCAGTGCCGATTGTCCGTCGTCCACCGATCCCCAAAGCCGCGGAAAGAAAAAGACCGGGACGTTGTAGAGCCGCGGCGTGACGTCGATGGCTTTGAATGTCGTCCGCGACGGCGCGTCCTTCGCGGTCGGCGATTCTTCGCGGACGATTACCTTCTTCGCCGACAGCTTAATTGCCGGCGTCGCGAAGGAACTGGTCGACACCGACGCGTGGCTCGCGTCGTACTCGGTGGCGTTGAGCTTGCGCATCGCTTCGGCGCGGACGACCAGCGGCGCTGGCATTTTCGGGTCATAGCTGTGCAGCAGTGCGTCGGTCAGCAGGGCGCGTTCGTTCCCGAAGTCGTAGATGGCGCGGTTGGCTTTGAGCACCTGCTCGGGCTTGGTCTTCTGGGCCGGGATTATGTCGATCTGCACGTCGTTCTCGAGATAGACCGAGTCGATATCTCGATTGGTGTCGACGCTGCGGAGCTTGTCGCCCTCGAAAAGTTCCTTGATGTTTTTCCACCGCGTGAAGACGACGACATTGTCGGCCTGCAGTTCGGTGCGGCTCCCGTCCTCTTTCGTTTCGAACATGCCCACCTTGCCGCTGAGAACCATGGCGATGTTTCCGTCGTCGGACGTTTCCATCCGGGCGCGGTCGTAGCGGAAATTGACCGTGGACTTGATCCGGATCGGCCGGGTGGTCGGCTGCGTGGCAGGCTGGGAAGTCGCAGCGCCGGAATCACGAGTGAGGGTGCCCGCGCGATCGGCAGATGGATCGGGTTGTGAGGCCGGCGTGGTGGGTGCCTGCGTGTTCGGCAGCCCGGGTACGCTTTCGCCGGGATTCTGGCTCGCGCGGCGACGGAGCTGCGTGGCCGCGAGGTAGTGGACGTCCGTCTCCTTGCTCACGGGCGAGAGGTTGACGACTTCGAGCTTCACATCGGGCTTCACGTCGCTGGTGACGAGCAGTTCCGGGGCTTCGCGGGTGATGTCCCCGCGGACGAGCTTCGCGTTGCCGAGCAGGGCGATCTGGACGGAGTAGTTGCCTTTCGCGTCCGCCGGCGCGAGCCAGACGACGGCGCGGTCGGCAGTCATGACGGTGTCGTCGGTGCTGATCTGGACGTTCTTCTCGATCATGACCGTCCGCACGCCGTCCTGCGTCCAGGCGCTCGCGTCGTCGCCGACGATCTTGATGCGGTCGCTCACCTGCGGATTGTCGGCCTGCCGGGCGAATGCGGTGCCGGACAGCGCGCCCAGCGCGACGGCGCCGACGACAGCGGGCGCGGTGAGGGAATGGGCGCCTCGAATCAGGCTGGCAAGGGCGGCACGGACGAGAACGGGCATCCTGCCCGGTTTTCGTGAGCGAGATCGGACACGCGACAAGTGGGACTCCTTCCCAAACGCCGCAACTGCTGCGGCGGATGTGGCGAAGGTTTCCCTTCGCGTTTCAGCAAAGGGTTCCCTTCGCCGGGCTGGGAAGATATTTGCCGGTGCCGATAACGTCAAAACTGCACGTGGCTTGTGTCGAGATTCGAAAACGGTTTGCGCCGGCCCCGCCACAGAACACGGGTCGGGACCGGTGAGCGACGGGTCGTACTTGAAAACCGTCTCAAACCCTCTCATTTCCGCTCGCTCGGATTCCCACAACGGCGTTTTCGGCGTCGAAACGGGGATTGCGGGTGAGAGGCACACTCTCATTCTCCGGCCGGATGAGAGCCTGACCGAATGGAGCGATGGGATTATTTGATTGCCGTACCGCAAGAACCATTTCCGCTCGCTCACGTTCCGCCGGCGCGCACCTCGGGCGCCCGAGGCGGCAAGCCGAGAGTGCCTTAACCGGCGTGTGAGGTCATCGTCGAGGGCAAAAACCTGGCTCTGTACACGAGTGCACTTGTCCGGGTCGTACGAAACCATTAGCTGGTGGGTCTTGGACTACTTGTATGGCGTTGAGGGATCGGTGCCGGGCGTGGGAATCTCGCGCAGGACCCGGTCGATGATCTCGCGCGGGCAGCCGATGTCGCCGACGACGATCTCGCCGGTGTATTGCTTCGACAGCGGATTGGCGAAGCCGAGTTTCTCGGCGACGAAGGTGACGGTGAGGTCGGCCACGACGACTTGTGCCTGATCCGACCACCCATGCTCAATTGCGCCCACCGGATTGCCGGTGTCGCAATCCAAACCGCTGGGGATATCGATCGCCACGACACGCTTGCCGAAAATATTCATCTCGTTCATGTATTGATTTATCGAGTCGCGAGGCGGCGTGGTGAGGCCCGTGCCAAAGACGGCATCAACCGTGATCCACGGCTCAAAAAGGTCGCCGTGAATAGAGTCCGAGACCGGAATCTCCATCTTAGCGGCGATGTCTGCGTTAAACTTTGCGTCAGCCGAGAGAGGTTTGCTCGGCCAGACACGGTAGATCATGACTTTGCCACCGCGATTGTGTAGGTGCCTCGCGATCGCATATCCATCGCCGCCGTTATTGCCGTTGCCGCAGACGATGGCGATCTCTTTCCCGTCCGGTGATCCGTATCGGTGCACGATCGTCTCGACTGCCGACCGCGCCGCGTTTTCCATCAGCACAATTCCGGGGATGCCGTACTCTTCGATCGCGATGCGATCGACGGCGCGGACTTGTTCGCGGGAGAGGCGAATCATGGAAGGCATTGTTCACTGACGGGTGCCCCGGGGCAACGTACTCGTTGACCCGCGCCCTAATCGATCTGATAATTTCTACATATGGGGCCTCGTCGTTTCCAGCGACATAACGTTGAAGGTGCGGCTCGTTTCCTTACTTTTTCATGTGAGAAGCGATTACCGTTCTTTTCGAATGCACGAATCGCAGAAATGTTTGTCGAGCGACTCGACCAGGTCAGTCTTCGTCATCACGTGCATATACTCGCATGGGTGGTGATGCCCGAGCATGTTCACTTGATCGCGTTTCCTGAAGAACCGGTGATCGGGAACTTTTTGGTAGATTTGAAGTCGCCGTTCTCTCAAAAAGTCATCAGCCGATGGCGAGAACTCAATGCGATGGTACTAGAGAGAATCGATCACGCGGACGGTCCGCGATTCTGGCAGGCAGGAGGGGGGTATGACCGCGTCGTCATGGGAGACGAGTTGTTGGAAAAGATCCGATACACGCACCGCAACCCGATCACGCGTGGACTCGCCGCAAGCTCAATCGATTACCCGTTTTCGTCGGCCCGCGCGTATGAGAATCTGCCAACCAAGGGACCGACCATCGCACTCGATCTGCTACCCAGATTCGATCACGATGGGTTGACCTAGTCAGCGTGATCGCGGGTCAATGAGTACATTGCCCCGGGGCACCCGTGCATTGGCTTCGATTGAAAATCGCTCCCACTCCCCCATGATGGCGGAATGCTCATCCTCCTCACCAACGACGACGGCATTCGCGCTCCCGGCCTTGCGGCCGCTCTGAAAGTCCTCCGCCAGCTCGGCGACGTCCACGTCGTCGCGCCCGAGACGGTCCAATCCGCCACCGGCCACGGCATCACCATTCACGGGCCGCTCATGACGCAGGAAGTTCGCGTGGATGAGGAAACCGTCGGCATCGCCGTCGAAGGCCGGCCTGCCGACTGCGTGAAGCTCGCCGTGAACGCGCTGCTGCCGCGCAAGCCGGACCTGGTCGTCTCGGGCATCAATTCCGGGGCGAACGTCGGCATCAACGTGATCTACTCCGGCACCGTGGCGGCCGCCATCGAAGGCGCGTTTCTCGGGCTGCCGTCGATCGCGCTGTCGCTCTACATGGACGGGCAGATGCCCGACTACGCGCACGCTGCCGACATCTGTTTGAAGACGATTCAGGATCTGCTCAAGGTGGGAATCGCGCCGGGACAGGTGATGAGCGTCAACCTGCCCGCGCTGCGCCCGCCGCAGCAGCCGCGCGGGACCAAGATCGTCCGCCAGTGCACCCGGCCGTGGGACGACCTGTACGAAAAGCGCCTCACGCCGTACGGAAAACCGTACTTCTGGAACACGGCGAAGTTCGTGCTGAAGACGACGGAGGAAGACAGCGACGTGGCGGCCGTGCGAGACGGCTACGTGTCGATCACGCCGCTGAAGTTCGACCTGACGTGTTACGACACGCTGCGGAAGCTGGAAGATCGGATGAAGTGATGACAGCTGATCTGAATGCGACAGTATGTCATCCAGAGGAGGTTTGCCGACGAAGGATCTGGTTGCAGCGTCACAACGCCCGGGCCGAACCGAAGCAGCGTGCCGTGGCCAATCGATTCGTCGTCGGTGAAACTCCTCGGAATGTCAGTTTCTGCAAACTCAGAGCGGCACGCAAATACGGTCGTATTCACGTAGCGAATGGATCACTTCGCCAGTTGCCCGATCACCTTCTCCACCTGATCGAGCGACTGATTGTTCAATCGCACCGGCGTGATCTGGCGAAGCAGGATGCCATCCGAGCGCTGCTCGTATGAGAACGTCCAGGTCGAAGTCGAGGGGGTCTGGGCCTCGACGTAGGCGGTGATGCTGACGTCGACGCCATTGGGAATCGATTGAACATCGTGGCTGAGGATGCGGACCACCTTGAGCTGGGCCATGCCGGCGTAGTGCTCGGCCGTCTTGGAGATCTCTTCCGGCCCGCGCAGCGCGGCCAGGCGGGTGTTCTTGTCCAGCAGCTTCGCAAGCTCGTCCCACTTCGCATCTTCGACGGCCGCCACGATCGCGTCCGTTCGCTTCACGCACGTCTCGGTGAACGTGTCGATGAAATAGGCGATCGCCATCCACGCGACCGAAAGCGCGACGATGCCAGCGCCCGCCCAGCGGATGCCTGCTTTCACGCGAGCGTTGCCATAGACGAAGACTGCGATGCCGAAGACGGCGAGCGCCAGCGGCATCCAGAAGGCGGGGTGAAAGAGGGTTTCCTGCATGAGTTCGCCTTTCCAGCGAGGATTTGCGCGATTCGCGTCCTGGTTGACGCGATTTGCACCATGATTGAACGTTTCGGGCGGGCCTGTCCGATAACAGATGCATCGATGCGATGCGCGCGAAGTCTAGCCGCGTTTCGGGTCGAAAGTCGATGTCGCAAACGGCCGTCACAACTTCGCAGCCACACTGTAAATCATTACGCTTTGTCGCGCCCGCGGGTTCGATGCTGGTGGAGAATCTCGCCGCGCTGTGGGGCGCCGACCCGGCGCTGGCAGAAAAAGTCGAAGCCGTCACGTCGACGGCTTCGATCGAAATCACCCAATCCAAAAGCGGCGAACCGACCGCAGCGGCGAAGCATGCCGATGGCCGGCCGCTGCAGCTCCATTCGCGCTACGCGCCGCGTGAAGAGGCCGCGAAGCTGATCGACCGCGTGACCAATGTCGACGGGCTGGCGTATTTCGTGCTCGGCTTCGGGCTGGGCTATCACGTGCAGGAGCTGCTGCAGAAGATTTCCAAGACGGCGCGGGTGTGGATCATCGAGCCGGATGTCGAGTTGATCCGCGCCGCGTGCGAATCGGTCGACCTCACGCCGATCCTGTCCAATGGCCGGGTGGGGTGGATCACCGCGATCGACCGCCCGAAGCTGATGGCGCAGTTCCAATCCGCCGGTCCGATTCTCACCGCCGGCGTGACGAGCATCGAGCATTCGCCGAGCCTGCAGCGCTCGCCGGAGTTCTACGCGGCGGCGAAGCAGTGGATCGACGATGTCTGCAGCTTCAGCAGGACGTCGATCAATACGCTGGTGCTCAATTCGAAAAAGACGCTGACGAACATCGCCCGCAACCTGCCGTGGTATCTCACCACGCCCGGCCCGGCGCGGCTGGAAGATCTGCACCGGCAGGAGACGGCGATCATCGTCTCGGCGGGTCCGAGCCTGCGGAAGAACAGGCACCTGCTGCTCGAAGCCAGGGGCAAGGCGGTGATCATCGCCGTGCAGACGACGCTCAAGCCGCTGCTGGAGATGGGCGTCGAGCCGGACTATGTGATGTCGCTGGACTACTCGGAGATCTCGGCGCGGTTCTTCCAGGATCTGCCGCGCGACCTCAAGACCGAGCTCGTCGCCGACGCGAAGGCGACGGATGTGATCTTCGACCTCTACCCCGGCCCGATCACGCTGCTGGGTAACGACATGGCCGACGACCTGCTGCGCGATGCGCTCAAGCCGCGCACGCGGCTGCGGTCGGGCGCGACGGTGGCGCACCAGGCGTTCTACCTCGCCGAATACATGGGGTGTGAGCCGATCATCTTCGTCGGTCAGGACCTGGGCTTTTCCGACGGGCTCTGCTACACGCCCGGCACGAGCTACGACGACGTCTGGCGGCCGGAACTGGATCGCTTCTGCACGATGGAGATGAAGCAGTGGGAGCAGATCGTCCGCGAGAGGCCGATCCTGCGGAAGATCCCCGACTACCTCGGCCGGCCGATGTATACCGAGCAGCGGCTCTTCACCTACCTCCAACAATTCGAGCGCGACTTCGCGCAGTCCAAGGCACGGATCGTCGATGCGACCGAAGGTGGCGCGCACAAGGCCGGCACGCGAACACTGTCGCTCGCCGACGCGATGGCGCTCTACTGCAAGAAGCCGCGACGGCACCCGATGCGTCCGCATCCCGGCCGCAGCTTCGAGGCGCTGAGCGTCGCCGTGGCCGCGATCGAACGACGGGCCGATGAAGCCAGGCAGATGTGCGCCATCGCGGCGGAAGTGATCCCGCTGCTGGAAGAGATTCGCGACCACAACGCCGACCAGGCCCGCGTGAACCGCGCCATCGCCCGCATCGATCCCCTGCGCGAGCGCATGAACAGGTGCGGCAAGACCTACGACCTGGTGATGTACCTCGCTCAGAAGAGCGAGTTCGACCGGTTCAAGAAGGACATGGCCATGCAAGGCCGAGCGCTGGACCCGTCCGAGTTGCAGCGTCAACAGGTGCAACGCGACATCGAAAACGCCTCGAGCATCGTCGCCGCTGCCGAGGCGTTTTCCGAACTGATGGGCGACTCGGTCCGGCGCGTGACAAAGCTTATGGAGCAGAAGCTGGAGGCCGCGGCATGACCACGACCGCCATCGACATCCGGCTCAGGCCGCTGGCCATCCTTTCGCTGCTGGGCGACGGGCCTTCCCCCGACACGCTCACCCGCGAGTATCGTGGCAGGCCGGTGCTGGCGCGGACGATCGAACGAATTCGCGCCGCCGAGAGCGACCCGATGCTGGCCATCCTCGCGTGGGACGACCAGCTGAAGGAACTCCGATCCAGACTCGGCGATGATCCCGCCATTCAAAGCGCCGGGCCGAGACGAATCAGCCCGCAGCTCAATATCACGAACGCATCGCTCCGCTGGGCGGACGGCTGGCGCGGCGGATTGCTCGGCGTGTGCGCGTTCGACCGCGGCTTTGACGCGCAAGCCATCCTGGGAAGTCTGGCAACGCACAATTGCGACGCGGCATTGCTCGTCGACGCGAGCGCTGCGCTGATCGAGCCCGGCGCGATCGATGCGCTCATCGGCCACCTCGCCGACCGGCCGCTCCTGGAGTACGCGTTCCTGCCGGGCACGCCGGGCAGCGGGGCGATGCTGCTGCGGATCGACACGATTCGCGAGTTGAACAAGGCGTCGCGCTCGCCGGGCCAGCTGTTGGCGTATCACCCGGATCGGCCGATTCATGACCCGCTCGCCAAGGAGCAGGCCGTCCCCGTTTCGCCGCGTGTCGCGCGGTCACTCACCCGGCTTGCCGTCGATTCGGATCGCCAGCTCGCCCGGCTCTCGCTCGCGCAAATCGATTCCCTCTCCGTCGACTCGCTCATCGAGCGGATCCAGAACGACACGACGGTGGATGCGACGCCGCGCGAGGTGATTGTCGAACTGACGACCCGCCGCGCCACCAGGCCGACGTTTTCCATTCTTTCAACTCAGCCGGTCGAGCGACCGGAGATGACCGTCGAGCGCGCGAAACAGATCTTCGGACAGCTCGCGAGCATCGACGACATCCGCCTCACCTTCGCCGGCGTCGGCGACCCGTTGCTGCACGGCTCGTTTGACCAGATCCTCAAGTGCGCCAAGGACGCCGGCCTCTGCGCGATCCATGTCGAGACCGATCTGCTCGCCGAGCGCCGCGAGTACGTTGAACTGATCGCCGACGGGACCGTCGATGTCGTTTCGGTTCATCTTCCGGCCGTCCATCGCGACACGTATCGCGAGATGATGGGCGTCGATCGCGTACAGGATGTGCTCGAACAACTCAGGCAACTGGTCACGACGCGCGCGCGGATCGGTCGCGGCGTGCCGATCGTCGTCCCGATCTTTACCAAGTGCGAGCGGAACCTCGGCGAGATGGAAGCGTGGTACGACCAGTGGATCCGCGCGGTCGGCGCGGCAGTGATCCGCGGTCCGAGCGATTTCGGCGGCGCGATCCCCTACATCGGCGTGAGCGACATGCTGCCGCCCGTCCGCAGGCCGTGTCGGCGCCTGCGCTCGCGGATGACGATCCTCAGCGACGGCACGTTCGCATCCTGCGAGGAAGACGTCTTCGCGCGGCAGGCGGTCGGGGCGATCGATCGGTCGACCATTGAATCCGCGTGGACCGAGGCGATGCGGTCGCTGCGGATGAGAATCGAAGGCAGCGTCTGCTCGCGCTGCCGGATGTGGGATCGGCCTTAAAGGAGAAAGTTATGTTCACACTCGGCGTCATTCTCGCGCGGGCCGGAAGCAATGGACTGCGAAACAAACATCTGCTGCCGTTGCTCGGCCGACCCATGATTCAATACACGTTCGATCGCGTCGCGGAGTCGAAAAGGCTTTCGCAGGTGATCGTCTCGAGTGATTGCCCACGCATCCTTTCGCTCGCGAATGAAGAAGGCTTTGCCACGCTGACCCGGCCGGCGGAACTCGCGACCGCCGATGCGAGCGTGCAGGACGTCCTGCTGCACGCGATGGACGCGGTCGAGGCATCACACGGCGTACACATCGACGCGGTGGCGACACTGTATGGCAATGTGCCGATCCGCGCGGCGGGCGTTATCGATGAAGCCATCGCGCTTCTCGAGCGAACCCGCTGCGACAGCGTCCGCTCGTTTTGCCCGGTCGGGAAGTGGAACCCGGCGTGGATGGCGAAAATCGAAGCCGATCGCGCCACCGCATACCTGCCCGGAAGCGTTCATCGCCGACAGGACCTTGAGCCGCTCTTTCTGCATGACGGCGCGATCGTCGTCTCGTCCCGCGCGACGATGGAGATCGGACGCCGCAACCGGTCCGATCCGCACGCGTTTTTCGGGTCCGATCGCCGCGCGGTCATCACCCAGAACACCGACACCGTCGAGGTCGACACGCGGCGAGAACTGCTGCTGGCCGAAGCCATTCTCCGCGATCTTTTCGGCACCGAACCGATTTACAACGAGGCACGGGTGGCATGAAACCATTCCAAATCGCACATCATCTCATCGGCCCGGGGCAGGACACGTTTGTCGTCGCCGAGATCGGCGTGAATCACGACGGCTCGGTCACCCGCGCGCTGGAACTGGTTCAACATGCGCGGCGCAGTGGCGCCAACGCCATCAAGCTCCAACTGTTCGAGGCCAGCCGGCTCGTCCACCGCAACACGCCGACAGCCAGCTACCAGGCGACCAACTGCGGTGCGACCGACCAGACGGAACTGCTCAGGCAGTACCAGCTGACGGTGGAGGATGTCGAGCGAATCATCGACGCGTCGCGGGTTGCGGGCATCACCCCGATCGCGACGCCGTTCTCTCGCGAGGACGTGTTCGTGATCGAACATCTCGGTCTGCCCGCGATCAAGATCGCCTCGCCGGACCTCGTGAACAAGCCCCTTCTGGAGCGATGCGCCGCCTCGAAGCGGCCGATGCTGATCTCGACCGGCGCCGCGACGATGGAGGAAATCGAGCTGTGCGTGGAGTGGCTCAAGGCGTGGAAATGCGAGTTCGCGCTGCTGCACTGCGTGAGTTCCTATCCCACGCCGCCCGGCGATGCGCAGATCGGCTGGATCGACGACCTGCGCAAGCGGTTTGACGTCCCGATCGGCTACTCGGACCACACGACGGAACTCTTCGCCGGCGCGCTTGCCGTGGCGAGCGGCGCGTGCCTCATCGAGAAACACCTCACCTGGTCGCGCTTTGCGGAAGGACCGGACCACACCTCAAGCGCCGACCCGCACCAGTTCGAGCTGTACGTGAAATCGATCCGGATGGCGCAGACGCTTTGCGGCGGAGGATCGCGACAGGTGCTGCCGATCGAGCAGGACGTCCGGCGGCTCAGTCGACAGTCGCTGGTGGTGGCGCGGTCGATCGAAGCCGGTGAGCGGATCGCGATGGACCGGCTGACCATCCAGCGTCCCGGCACGGGAATCCTGGCGCGCGACATCGATGCCGTCGCCGGCCGAATCGCCCGCAAACACCTCGCCGCCGGAACCATCCTCGAGTGGGAAATGCTGATCGATGCGGCGTGAAAAACATCGTCGGCGGGTCTGCTTTGTCACGGGAACGCGCGCGGAGTTCGGGCTAATGCGCCGGACGCTCGCCGCCATCGCGGAACACGGATCGCTCGAGCTGCAGACCATTGTCACCGGCACGCACACGCATCCATCGCGCGGCAACACCGCAGTGGACATCCCGCGCGCAGGCATTCGTGTCGATCGCGTCATTCGATGGAAGGATGAGTCCGACGCGGTGACGATCGCGCGCGAAACCGGCCGCGTGTCGGCAAAGCTGGTCGACGCGTTCGAGCAACTCGAGACGGACATCGTTCTTATCGTCGGCGACCGCGTCGAAGCCTTCGCCGCCGCCAGCGCCGGTCATCTGAGCGGCAGGATCGTGGCGCACGTGCATGGCGGCGATCGGGCGATGGGCCAGGTCGATGATGCGCTGCGCCACGCGATCACCAAGCTCGCCCACGTACACCTCCCGGCGACGCCGCAAAGCGCCAAACGGATCTTGCGGCTCGGCGAAGATCGCTCGCGCGTCGTTATCGTCGGCGCACCCGGGATCGACGGAATCCGCAAGGATGCTGCGAGCCGGGCAGAGCTCGTAGCCGCGGGCCTCGACTACGCCGCGCTAACGTTCAACCTGTTGCTCCTGCACCCGACCGACGATTCGGACGCTGCCGAGCGCCGCCGAACGAACGTCTTGATCGAATCGCTCGCGCGACAGAGCGATCGGACGATCGTCGCGCTGCTGCCGAACACCGATCCGGGCGCGCGGGGCATCGCCGATGCGCTGCACGACGCGGTGGCGAAAGGGCAGATCCATCTGCTCACGCACGCGAGCCGACGCCTGTTCCTGGGGCTGATGCGCGATTGCCGGCTCATGGTCGGCAACAGTTCGGCGGGGATCATCGAAGCGGGCAGCTTCGCCACGCCGGTGGTGGATATCGGTCCGCGACAAAGGGGGCGCGAGCACGGCAAAAACGTCATCTCGGCGACATGGTCGGGTTCGTCGATTCTCCGCGCCGTGAAGCGTGCGGAGCGAGAGTCCCGCTCGCGGGTGACCGATAATCCCTACGATCTCGGTGGGGCCGCCGGGAGAATCATCTCGACACTGCTTCGCGTGCCGCTCACCTCCGAGTTCCGCAGGAAACTGATCCGGTATTAAGTCGTCGATCATCCGGCTCGATAGACAGGAAGAACAGCGATTCGATCAATGGGAGCGCATCGTCATGCGTTCACCCGCGATCTTCACCGGAAGTAAACCATGCCGACCGCAGCCGTCGACCCGCACACGCAGATCGCCACCGCCATCAACAGCATTACCAGCATCGCGGCGCTCCCTGAAGTGACGGCGAAGATTCTTTCGACCGTGGAAGATCCCAAGAGCAATGCGCAGCAGCTTCACAAGATCGTATCCCATGATCCGTCGCTGGTGGCGCGCATCCTCAAGGTCGTCAACAGCGCCTTTTACGGATTGCCCGGACAGATCGGGTCGATCGAGCGGGCCATCGTCATGCTCGGCCTGAACGCGATCAAGAATATCGCGGTGGCGGCGAGCCTGGGCCAGATGTTTCGCGGTACGAAGTTGTGCGAAGGTTTTTCAGCAAAGGACCTGTGGACTCACTGCGTCGCCGTCGCGTGCATCGCACGTGATCTGGCGAAGCAGGCGAAGCTGCCCATCGCCGAGGAGGCGTTTCTCGCGGGCATCATTCACGACATCGGCCTGCTCGTTTCGCTGCAGGTGTACCCGGAAAAGCTGAAGCTGGTGTGTGCCGAGGCGCAGGCGTCGTCCCGGCCATTCTGCGAGATCGAGCGCGAGGTGATCGGTGTCGATCATGAGCAGCTCGGCATGGCGCTCTGCGAGAAGTGGAGTTTTCCGAAATCGTGCCAGCTTGTCGCAGGCTTCCACCACGAGCCGGAACTGCCGGCCGCCAGCGCGCGCACGCTGGTGACGCTGGTCGCGCTGGCAGACAGCATGGCCGCGCTCGCCGGGCAGGGCTTTACGCTTACGCGGCTGCACCACAGCCCGTCGCCGCAGGCGGTCGAGGCGATCGGCATCACCCCCGCACAGATCGAATCGACCCGCCAACGCATCAGCGAACTGATGCAGGCGACGTCCTCGTTCTGTTGATGACCTCGCTTCTCTTCTGAATTCGAGTGGTTGTGCGGGGGCGGCGCGTTATAGTGTCGGCGTCGTCACGTCTTAGACCGCAAACTCGATGTCGGAGGAACGCACATGCACGATTCTCGCCATCCGCAGCCCCACAAACCCATGCCCACGGCCGCCAAGACCGGGCTGGTCGATCCGCTCGTTGCCAACACGCAACTCGGCGGGCCGCCGAAGCCGAAACCGCTGGCGGACAAGGTCCGCCTGGAGGACGATCCGATCGAACTCGCATCGGACGATGACAACGCCGCCCCGATCCCAGGCGTGAAGCCGGGCGACTCGGTCGCCAAGAAGATCGTGGCCTTCGGCAACGAGGCGCGGATGTTTTCCGAAAACTGGAAGCGCCCTGCCAACATCAATCACACGGGCGCTTGCCGCGTGAAGAGCTTCCACTGCAAGTACTCGGATGAAGGGCTGCGTTACCTCGATAACTCGATCAACACCTGGCTCGATGCGCATCCGGAGGTGGAGGTGAAGTTCGTCTCCCAGACCGTGCACGAGTTCGAAGGCAAGATCCGCGAACCTGCGCTGGTACTCAACCTGTGGTACTGATCGGCGAATTGGGCGCGGAGCCGCGAGGACTGCTCCATCGGCTGTCACCCTTTGGATCTCCGAAGGGCCGAGCGGCCGCGGCGAACTTCAATCGTTGAATCGAGTCATCTGCCGCGGCGGCCGCGCCTTGCCCGGAAGTTCCTTAAGGGTGGTTGCAGGCGTTCACCGCATGGGGTTGTCCCGGTCGTGTTACTCGCGCGATTCCGTTTGTACTTCGAGCCTGATCGGCAGCACACACCAGAACGTCGATCCGTGTCCGATGACGGAGTCGACGCCGATCGACCCGCCGAGCAGGCGCATCAGTTCGCGCGAAATGGATAAGCCGAGCCCCGTGCCGCCGTGCTGACGGGTCACGCCGGAATCGACCTGCCGGAACTTTTCGAAAATGAGTTTCTGATGGACCGGATCGATGCCCGGGCCGCGGTCGATGACGCAGATCTTGATCTGTGTTTCGTCCAAGCGAGCGGCGACGAGGTCAATCGTGCCGCCTTCGGGGCTGAACTTGATCGCGTTGCTGAGCAGGTTGTAGAGCACCTGCTGGAGGCGCGCCGGGTCGGTGTGAATGATCGGCACGTCCGGCGAGGTCTGCGCGACGATGTTGAGCTTCCGCTTTTCCGCCAGCGGCTTGAGCAGCGACACCAGTCCTTCGAACAGGTCGCTGACGACGAGGTCGGCGGGCTTGGCTTCCATCCGGCCGGACTCGATTTTGGCGATGTCGAGCAGGTCGTTGATCAATTCCAGCAGGCTCGTGCCGCTGTTGACGATGTTGGCGATGTAGCGGGTCGCCTTTGGGTCGCTCGCCACCGGCGCGGCGCTGCGCAGCAGGTCGGCAAAACCCAGGATCGAGTTCAGCGGCGTGCGCAGCTCGTGGCTCACATTCGCCAGGAACTCGTTCTTCATGATGTTGGCCTCGTTCAACCCGACGTTGGTCTCGGCGAGTTTCACAAGCTTCATGTCCAGCGTGCGGTTGGCGGCCTGAAGCTGATCGGCGCCGCGCTTGAGGTTGATCAGCATCGTGTTGAAGGTTTCACTGAGTCGCTGGAACTCGTCCCCGCTGGAAATCGTGGCGCGGATGTTGAGATCGCCCTCGCTGACCTTCTCGGCCGTTTCCTGAAGCACGCGCACCGGGCGCAGGATCAGCCGGGAGATGACGAACGAGAGGACGACGATCGCCATCAATCCGGAAAGCAGTCCCGCGGCAACGAGGAAGACCCGGTTGAGGATCACGTCGACGGTCTTGATCTGGTTTGGGATCTGCACCGTGACCACGCCGAAAACGGGCTCGACCGGCCGCGTGGTCGGGGCGCTCGTGCCGAGCGGATTGTTGGCGTCGGCGTGGGGGCCGACATGGCAGCGGACGCAGTTGAGGTCGAGTCGCAGCGGTCGCGCGTAATAGAAGACGTGTCCCTGCGACGTGTCGAGAAGCTGAGAGTAGAACTCGCGGTCGGGCCGGCGCACGAAGCGCTCGAAGGCGGTGCGTTCGAAGCTGGAGTCGTCGAGTTCGCGAACCGTCTCGGCGCCGAGCAGTCGCGGCGCGTCCAGCGAGACCGTGCCGTAGTCGTACCGGAGCGGCTGCGTCGAGGGCCGCGTGCCTGCGGGACTCTCTGAAATCTTCTTCATGCTCACCACGTGGCGGGCGATCGCGTCGGTGGCGACGGCGCGGCCGGCGCTCTCGTTGAGTTGCTTGGTGAGCTGTTCCATCCGCTGGAACTGGACGAAGAGCGCCGCGCCGATGATGAGCACGGCGGACGCGCCAAAGAGCAGTCGAGATTTGGTGGCCAGCGACATCTTCGCCGGCCGCCATCGGATCCGCATGGCGCGGGATTGTACGGGTTTGGCTTGGAAACGCCCATTCAACGTTCCACATCCACCGCTCAACGTTCAACTTTCAAAATGCGCTTTGGGCATTGGACGTTGAACCTGGAAGGTTCGACGTTGAAGAAAAACTTACCGCGTCAGATGGGCGAGAAGAATTGAGTAGACATCCGTCGCATCCACATCTTCCTGTTCGATGCAGTCTGCGTCGCCGATGATGACCGGCCGATGCTCCGGCGATGCTGCGGGCACGCCGTGTGAGCCTTTGACGAGCGTCGCATCCAGCGGCGTCACATCCAGCAGAATGCGGAAGCCGAGCTTGCGCGCCAGCAGCTTCGAGGCGATCTTCAGTTTCGGAAATCGAATGGCCGGATCGATGAACAGTTCGCATGGGTCGTAGCCCGGCTTGCGGTGGATGTCGACAGTGCGGGCGAAGTCCGGTGCGACTTCGTCGTTCAGCCAGTAGTAGTAGGTGAACCACGCGTCGGGCTCGGCGAGCGCGACGATGTCGCCGGCGCGGTCGTGATCGAGATCGATCATGTTTCGATTTTCGCCCACGTACACGTGCGCGATGCCGGGCGTCGATTTGAGCTTGTCGACGATCAACTTCAGCACGGCGGGCTCGTTCACGTAGACATGTGCGATCTGGTGGTCCGCCAAGGCGAACGCCTGCGATGCTCCGGCGTCGAGCAATTCCCGGCCCATCTCGTTTCGGATTGCCAGAAGGTTCAGATCGCGGAGGATGCCGTTGATGTGGATCGGCTTGCTGACGGGCCGAATTCCGTACTCGCTCAGCAGCACGACGCGGGACTCATTTCCGAAATGCTCGACCAGCCTGCCGATCTGCGCGTCAAGTTCGCGCAGGTCGGATTGGATCTGCGGCGCATCCGGTCCGAGCTTCTGAAGGCCGTAATCGAGATGGGGCAGATAGATCAGCGACAGCGTCGGACCGAATCGCCGATCGACATCGATCGCGGCATCGACGATCCACTTCGTCGATTCGATCGACGTCATCGGCCCCCAGAACTTGAAGAGCGGGAACGGGCCGTGATTTGTCTGAAACTGGTGGCGCAGTTCTTCCGGCTTCGTCCAGCAGTCGGGAATCTTGCGTCCATCCGCGGGGTACGTCGGCCTCGGCGTCACGGCGTAGTCGCAGCCGCTATACATCGCGTACCACCAGCAGATGTTGGCGACGGTGAATTTCGGGTCGAGCTTGCGTGCCGCGTCCCAGATGAAGGGCGTCCGCACGAGCCGGTTGCTCTGGTGCCAGAAACGCACCTCGCACGTGTCCTTGAAGTACCACCCGTTCCCGACGATGCCGTGCTCGCGCGGCGTTTTTCCGGTGAGATACGTCGTCTGCGCCGTGCACGTGACGGCCGGGATCACTTCGCGGACCGTCGCGAGCCTCCCGGCTTCGACGAGCTTGCGGATCGTCGGCGTGGCGTCGCCGATGAGCGAGCGCGTCAGGCCGACGGCGTTGATGACCACGGTCTTGTGCATCGGGTCCCGAGTGTACGAGCGAGCATGGAATGACCAAGAACCAATCACCAATAAATGACCAAGGACCAATGACCAAGGACCAAAGACCAATTGCGCGTCTATTGGTTTTTGGTCCCTGGAGTTTTGTTGGTGATTGGACCTTGGTCATTCGATTTCTGCCTTTACGATTCCCGAATGCACCTCGACCTCGTCTATCACCCGCGCGAACTTGAGGGCCGAGATCTGTCCGGGACCTGCTGCGTCGTGCTCGATGTCCTGCGCGCCACGACGACGATGGCCAACGCGCTCGCTAACGGCGCGGCCGAGATTCGCGTATTTGCGGAGCTGGAAGAGGCGCGCGAAGCGCACGCGCGCTTCGACGGCCCGAAACTTCTCGCCGGCGAGCGCGGCTGCCTGCCGCCGGAGGGATTTGACCTGGGCAACTCGCCGGGCGCGTTTGGGCGCGACCGCGTGGAAGGGCGGACAATCTTCATGTCGACCACCAACGGTACGCGGGCGATCCACGCCTGCCGATCTGCCCGGCATACGCTCGTCGGCGCGCTCCTCAACGCGAGCGCCACGGCGCGAATGATCCGCGCGCTCAATCTCGACGTGATCTTCGTCTGTGCCGGCGTCGACGGCGCGCCCGGCGGCGAAGATGTCGACGGCGCGGCCACGATCGCCGAGATGGTGCTCCGGCTCGAACCCGCTACTTCGTTCTCTGAGAACCTGCAGCGCGAGGTCGCCGTCGCAAGTTGGCTCCTTCCGTCGATCGACCGAAACACCCGCCTGCTCGGCGCGCCCGGCGGCGCGAATCTTCGCCGCGTCGGGCTCGTGGCCGACATCGACTTCGCGTCGCAGCTCGATCTGGTTGGTACAGCCTGCGAGGTTCGATTCGGAACCGATTCGGCGGCCGTTTTCCGCGGTTGAGGCCACCAATCCCTGCGTGTTGAAAATCGACAACGCTTCATAAATTCGCAATTCGTCGCGATCCGTTACAAACTGCAGGTTGGAGAGCTGTCTATGAATAACACGATCTATCTGCTTCTCGCTGTCGCGGTCGTCGCGGTGATTTTCTTTCTTTGGGCGATCGGCGCGTACAACGGCCTGGTCGCGCTCGGGCAGGGCGTGAAAACCGCCAAGGCACAGATCGATGTGCTGCTCAAGCGGCGCTACGATCTGATCCCGAACCTGGTCGAAACCGTGAAGGGTTACGCCGCCCACGAAAAGGGCACGCTGGAGGCGGTCATCAACGCCCGCAACGCGGCCGTGTCGGCTTCCGCCACCGGCGATCCGGCCAAGATGAGCGCTGCCGAGGGCCAGCTTACCGGCGCGGTCCGGCAACTCTTCGCGGTGGCCGAGGCGTATCCGGATCTGAAGGCGAACCAGAACTTCCTCCAGCTGCAGGGCGAACTCGTGAACACCGAGAACCAGATCGCGGGCGCCGGCGGCGGATTCAACAACACCGTCCGCGAATACAACACGAAGCTGATGAGTTTCCCCGCCAACCTGATCGCCGGCATCTTCGGCTTCCGCCCCGAGCCGTACTTCGAGATCGTCAACCCCACCGAGCGCGAAGCGCCGAAGGTGAAGTTCTGAGGTTGCGGACCTGCCGATCTTGAAGAATCTCCCCCGTCTCCGCCGATCCATACTTCAGGTGCTGGAAACCGGCACCGAAGCACGGTAGATTTCCCGCACATGCGAAATCTGCGCGGTCGGCGTCTGCCGAGGTTCGCGAGTTTTTGCCGCGGCAGGGATGCAGCGAAATGATTCGCGAAGCGCGAGCTTATTCGCGAAGCGCGATTTGGATCTTTGAGGTCGCAGGGATGGCGAAGCAGCTTTCTTCGTTTTTGACTCGATCATTGGCTTTTCTCGCCGTCGGCTGTGCCGCGATGACGGTCGGCTGCGCCGCGCCGCAATCGAAGGCCGCCGCCGAGCCGCCGCAGACGTTTCGCGCGCCTTCCGAGATCCGTCCGGAGCTGAGCGTCAAACCGATCCCGACCGATCCAGCGCCCGCGCCGCCCTCGCAGGTGGCGGTCGCCAAAGCCAGGGGCGAGTCGGCATGGGTTCCGTTCGCGCAGCCGCGCGCCTGGCGGTATATCGTCATCCACCACAGCGCAACGCCGGACGGCAACGCGGCCAAGTTTGATCGTGAACACAAGGCCAAGGGGTGGGATGAGCTCGGGTATCACTTCGTGATCGATAACGGAAACGGCGGGCCGGACGGACGGGTCGAAGTCGGCCCGCGCTGGCCGAAACAGAAGTGGGGCGCTCACGCCAAGACGCCCGACAATCGCTACAACGAGCAGGGCATCGGCATCTGCTTCGTCGGGAATTTCCAAAACAGCCGGCCGACCACGAAACAGCTCCAGAGCGCTGCGCATCTGGTCGCGTGGCTGATGCAGCGATACGACATCCCGGCGAGCAACGTCATCGGCCACGACGACACCAAGTCCACGCTCTGCCCGGGCAAGAACATGAGCCTGGCACAGGTTCGCTTCATGGCGAACCAGGTGCTCGCCGGCGTTTCGCTCGATGTGGATGACACGTCGCCCGTGAATGCGCGGATCGCGGCGAGCAAGGCCGATCGGGAACTCCTGAAGAATCAATAGGCGATTCAAACCCAAGTAGCGCCTAGACCCTTTGTCATGCAGATGAGCTTCAGCGACGAAGCATCTACTATCGACTGGCGCGCGAGCGAGACGGGCACTTGACTGCCGCTCGGTAGACCCTTCGTCGGCCAGCCTCCTCTGGGTGGCAGACATTCGCGGTCGCGAGACCCAAAGACTATCCGGCTGAACGTTCGACATCTCCGCCCGCGCCGCGGAGAATGCCGGCGATGCCGTTCAAACAGTCGTTCGCGCGGTGGTGTTTTGCCAAGACGTCGATCCGGGACCTTTGCGCCATCGCGAAGCGCATCGGGTTTGACGGAATCGATCTCGTCGAGCCGGGCGACTGGACCCTCCTGCGCGAACACGGGCTCATCTGCTCGCTGGCGCCCTCTCATCCCATCAACAGCGGCCTGAACGACCCCGCGAACCATCCCGAGTGCGAAAGGCTGATCCGCGAAGCGATCGATCGCAGCGCCGAGTCCGGTTGTCCGAACGTCGTCTGCTTCAGCGGCAATCGCGGCGTCATCGGCGATGACGAGGGTGCGGAGAATTGCGCAATGGCGCTCGCGCGGCTCGCGCCACACGCGGAGTCGAAGGGCGTGACACTTTGCCTCGAGCTGCTCAACAGCAAGGACCATAAGAGTTACATGTGCGACCGGACGCAGTGGGGCGTGGAGGTGTGCCGGCGGGTCGGGTCGCCGCACGTGAAGCTCCTGTACGACGTCTACCACATGCAGCGGATGGAAGGCGACCTGGTTTCGACGATCCGCTCGTCAATCGAGAACATTGGCCATATCCACACCGCCGGCGTTCCAGGCCGGCACGAACTCGACCCGGAGCAGGAGATTCACTACCCGGCGGTATTCGTAGCGCTTCGCCGGGCGGGCTACGCCGGTTGGATCGGCCACGAGTTTCTCCCCCGGGGGGATGCAGAAACGGGCCTGCGTCAGGCGTTCGCGCTTGCCGCCATCGCGTGAAACGCATGACAGCGGATGAAAAGCGCGTTCGATGACGCTCAAAGATGCCAATCCCGACCGCCAGCACGCGGGGAGACGAAAATGCGTCAGAAAGTTCAGAGGGAAATCGTTGCAGACGGCAGAAATTCTGTTCTAGTACACGCGAACTCGGTCTCGGAGCCGACATGTCCAGCACGACGATCCAAATCAAGCGATGCATCAAGTGTGGCGCCGACGTCACCGGCCATCAGCGCATGAAGAATGGCAAGGGTGAGTATTGGTGCATGGACTGTGGCGCCAAGGAAGAGGCCGCCAAGGCCGCCAACCTGGTCAACCCGTGCCCGGTGTGCAATGCGCCGGTGCACGCGGCGAATCTCGTCCGCAAGGACGGCCGCTACGTGTGTGAGCAGTGCGCCGCCAGCGGAAAGACCACAGGCTCGATGAGCCCGGGAAAGAAGAAATCGATCGTCGCGGGAGGGTTGCTCGTCGTCGGCGGCGCGGTGTACCTGCTGGTGAATTACGTCCTCCTCTAGATCATTTCCTTTGCCGAGGAACCGGGCGAACGGCGCGGGTGGATAACCTGTCGCGCAGCGCGGCCCTTCGATCCCCAGGCCTTTGCGCGTAAACCCCATGCATTCAGTGATTTCCGCACAATTGCTGCCGCGTTAGCGCGTCGTTAATGGAACGCTAACAAAGATCGCGACCTTACAGGCCATCGAGACCGCCGCCGTTTGAGCGGGCGCCTCGTTGTCGCACGAGACCGTGCTCCTGCCGCTCGAAACCGCGTGGCAGGAGTGATTCGTGCCGAAGCCGGACCCAACCGCTCCCTGTGAGCAGAGGAATGCATGCTGAGCCTTCTCAAGACCGCCGCCGTCGGCGTCATCGCTTTCACCGCCACGCTTGCCAGCGCCGAGGTACGACTCCAGGGGAGCGGCGCGACCTTTCCGAACCCAATCTATCAACGCTGGGTCACCGAGTATCAGAAGCTCCATCCGGATGTGAAGATCGACTACCAATCGATCGGCTCCGGCGGCGGCATCAAGGGGATCACGGAGAAGACGGTCGACTTCGCCGGCTCGGATGCGCCGATGAGCAAGAGCGAAATGGAAAAGACCGGCGCTCCGGTCATCCACATCCCGACTGTCGCGGGTGCGGTGGTGCTGGCGTACAACCTGCCGGGCATCCGCGGCGATCTGAATCTTTCCGGGCCGGTCGTCGCCGAGATCTTCATGGGCAAGATCACCAAGTGGAACGACCCGAAGATTGCGTCGCTCAACAGCGGCGTGCAGCTTCCGGATCAGCCGATCGTCCCGGTTTACCGGACCGACGGCAGCGGGACCTCGTACGTCTTCACCAACTACCTCGCCACGCAAAGCGAAGAGTTCAAGACCACCGTGGGCATGGGCAAGCAGGTGAAGTGGCCGATCGGGCAGGGCGGCAAGGGGAGTGAAGGAGTTGCCGCAGGCGTACAGCAGTCGGTCGGTTCGATCGGCTACATCGAGATGAACTACGCCGAGGCGAACCACATCAAGTTCGCGCTGATGCAGAACAAGTCGGGCGCGTTCGTAAAGGCTTCGCCGGCGTCGGTGTCGGCGGCGGGCGCGGGCGCGGTTTCCCAGATGGGCGATTCACTCGCCGTCAATATCTGGGATCAGCCGGGCGCGGACGCATATCCGATCGCGGCGTTCACCTACATCATCGTCTATAAGAACCTCGACAACATCAAGGAACCCGAGAAAGCCAAGGCGCTCGTGGAGTTCCTCCGGTGGGCGGTGACCGACGGCGAAAAGCTTGCCACGGAGATGACCTATGCCCCGCTGGCCGAATCCGTCGGGGCCAAGGCCGTCGCCGCTGTTGACGGACTGACGCATAACGGCTCGGCGGTGAAGTGATCGATACGATCGTCAGAATGCATGAACTGCATCGCAGGACGCCCGCGGCAACGCGCGCGTCCTGTCTGCGTCATGTTGAAGATCGCGTCCGAAGCGGCTAGGAAATGAGCATCAGGCCCGAGGTGGAAGAATGACCGCGATTTCGTCGTCACAGACTGAAAGGCCCGCGCCGGCGCCGCTCGATCGCGTCGGACGCGTGCGTCTGAACAACGCCGACTTCTGGCTCGTGCTCGCGTGCCGGCTCAGCGTCTTCATCGTGCTCGGCATGCTCGCGGCGTTGCTGATCGTGCTGACCAAGTCGGCCTGGCCGGCGATGCGCGAGTTCGGTCCGGCATTCCTGGTTCGAAGCGATTGGCGGCCCAACGAACTCGAGCAACCAAAGCACGATGCCGCGGGCAAGATCCTTTTCGTCGATGGCGAGATGGTGATGGAAACGCTCGCGCCGACGTTCGGCGCGCTGCCTGTCATCTACGGGACCGCGATCAGCTCGGCGATCGCCCTTGCCGTCGCCGTGCCGATCGGACTGGGAAGCGCGCTCTTCCTCGTTCGCCTCGCGCCGAAGTTTCTCATCGCGCCCGTTTCGTTCCTGATCGAGTTCCTCGCGGCCATCCCGAGCATCGCGTTCGGCCTGTGGGGGCTGTTCGTGATGGCGCCGTTCCTGCAGTCGACAGTGGAGCCGGCGATCAAAAAATCGTTCGGGATGATTCCGGGGTTGCGCTGGCTCTTTTTCGACGGCAACCGCGAGTTGCCGCTTGTCGGCCGCGACATGCTCTGCGGCGGATTGATCCTGGGGGTCATGATCCTGCCGATCATCACCGCGGTGAGTCGCGACGTGCTCCGGGCTGTGCCGCGCACGCAGATCGAAGGCACGCTGGCGCTGGGGGCGACGTGGTGGCAAAGCTGTCGAGAGATGCTTCGCTACAGCCGCAGCGGGTTGTTCGGCGCGGTCATGCTCGGGCTTGCTCGGGCGGCCGGCGAAACGATGGCGATCACGATGGTGATCGGCAACAACTTCCAGATCAAAGCGTCGCCGTTCGCGCCGGCACAGACGATGTCGAGCCTGCTCGCCAACGAGTTCGCCGAAGCCAGTGGCGAGATGCACCGATCTGCACTGATCGAGGTGGCGCTCGTGCTGCTGCTGATGTCGCTGCTGTTCAACGTGGTGGCGCGGTACCTGGTCGTGGGCAAGAGCGCCAACACGTCGTCTGCACATTAAGGGGACGCGACAATGATCTCGATCGCTTCAAACTATTACGCCCGACTCGCCAAGGCGCACAGCTTCACGATGCAGATCGTCTGCACTGCGTTCGCGATGATCATCCTCGTCCTGTTGGCGCTCGTCACCGCGTTCCTCCTTTATCACGGTTTCACATCGATCAATCTCGCGTTTTTCACCCAGACACCCAGCGGCGATATTCAGAACCCTGGCGGGATGCTGCACGGGCTGATGGGTACGGCGATCCTCATTACCATCGCCAGCACCGTCGGCATTCCGCTGGGGATGCTGACCGGCGTCTACCTCAGCGAATACGCCAGCAACTCCGTTCTCGCCGGGCCTACCCGCTTTGTTGCGGACGTCCTCGCAGGCGTGCCGAGCATCGTTGTCGGCATTCTCGGATATGAACTGCTGGTGGTTCCGCTGGGCGATTACAACGGCTGGGCAGGCGCGATCGCACTGGCGTTCATCATGGTGCCGATCGTGGCGCGAACGACGGAGGAAATGCTGCGGCTGGTACCTAAAAGCTATCGCGAAGCATCGGTCGCACTCGGCGCCACCAAGGCGGGTACGATCCTGCGCGTGGTGATTCCTTCCGCGACGGGAAGCCTCGTCACCGGGATCATGCTGGCGATCGCGCGCGTGGCCGGCGAGACCGCTCCGCTCATTTTCACGGCGCTCGGAAGCCGATTCCTTCCCGTCATCCGTGAGCCGTCGCCGTACTTCCATCCGACCGACCTGCAACACCCGTTTCCGTCGCTCACCAAGCAGATTTTCGATTACGCCACCGGCCCATACCCCGAGCAGAAGCGGCTCGCCTGGGCGGGGATACTTGTCCTGATCTCGCTGATTTTCGTCTTGAACCTGTCGATCCGGTATTTTGCCACCCGCACCCGCCGGACGGCGACCTAGGCTCTGTGGAGGCCAATGCACATGTCACTTGATGAAAGCACCGTCATCCCCAGAGAACCGATTCGCCGGCAGGTGCTGCCGTCGCGTACGATGCCAGTCAGTCACGGCCACAAGATGATTGCCAGCGAGAACCAAACCACACAGATCCACGAGGAAGTCAACCAGATCGCACCGGTTCTGGTCATTGAAAACTTCTGCCTGTACTACGGAAAGACCAAGGCGCTGCACAGCGTCAACATGAACATCCCGCGCGGCCAGGTGACGGCGATGATCGGCCCCAGTGGCTGCGGCAAATCAACCCTGCTGCGGAGCATCAATCGCCTCAACGACCTGATCGACGGCGTTCGAACCACCGGAGAAATCCACCTCAACGGGCAGCCGATTTACGCGCCGGGAATCGATGTCATCGCACTGCGCAAGCGCCTGGGCATGGTGTTTCAGAAGAGCAACCCGTTTCCGATGAGCATCTACGACAACGTCGTCTACGGCCTGCGCGTCGCCGGCGAGCGACGCCGGGATGTCCTCATGGAAGCGTGCCAGGCCTCACTCGAAGGTGCAGCGCTCTGGAACGAAGTGAAGGATCGACTTAAGGACAGCGCGCTGGGACTGTCCGGCGGCCAGCAGCAGCGCCTCTGCATCGCCCGCGCCATTGCCGTGAAGCCCGATGTCCTGCTCATGGACGAGCCCACCAGCGCGCTCGATCCGATCGCCACCGGCAAGGTCGAAGACCTGATCTACCAGCTCCGCTCCAACTACACGGTCGTGATCGTCACGCACAACATGCAACAGGCGGCACGCGTCAGCGATTTCACCGCCTTCATGTACATGGGGAAGCTCGTCGAGTACGGCCCGACAGGTTCGCTCTTCCAGATGCCGCGTCTCAAGCAGACCGAAGACTATGTCACGGGTCGCTTCGGCTAATTGTCTACGCGAAGGATGCGCCGCCACTTCAAAACGGATACTGCCGATAGCGCGAGCCCGATTTGGTTAATCGCTATGCACTGCATACGCTGTGCCCAAGAGGGCAGTGCGAAAGTGTGCTGCCGGAACGCGACGGGATGACCAATGGCTTCGGTTTGTATTTACTTCCAGGTTCACCAGCCGTTTCGCCTCCGGCGTTACAGCGTTTTCGACACCGATCCGTTCTACTTCGATCAACTCAAGAACGCCGAGATCTGCCGCAAGGTCGCTCACAAATGCTATCTGCCGAGCAACCGACTGATGCTCAAGCTTATCGAGCAGCACGGCGGAAAGTTCAAGCTCGCATATTCGATCAGCGGTACGGCGCTCGAACAGTTCAGCCAGTACGTCCCGGAAGTGATCGATACGTTCAAAGCCCTCGCGGCGACCGGATGTGTCGAGTTCCTCTGCGAAACCTCCGCTCACTCGCTGGCGTTTCTCTACAGCCGCGAGGAGTTCCGCGAACAGGTCGAGCTGCAGCGCGCAAAGGTCAAGCAACTCTTCGGGCAGGACCCGCGCGTCTTCCGCAACACCGAGCTCGTCTACAACGACGACATCGGCCACTTCGTCAGCCACATGGGTTTTGACGGCTGCCTGGCCGAGGGCGCCGATCACGTGCTGGGCTACCGGACGCCGAACTACCTCTACCGTCCGCCGCACGCGCCGAAGTTCAAGCTGCTGCTCAAGAACTACCGCCTCAGCGATGACATCGCGTTCCGGTTCAGCAACCGCGCCTGGGAACATTGGCCGCTCACCGCGAAGAAGTTTTCCGAGTGGGTCGGGCAGATCGACGGCAACGGCGTGTGCTGCAACCTGTTCATGGACTATGAAACGATCGGCGAGCACCAGTGGGCCGAGACGGGCATCTTCGATTTCATCGAACACCTGCCCGCAGCCATCCTTGAAGACGGGCACGAGTTCCAGACGCCTTCGGGCCTGATCGACAAGTATGAGGCGATGGACAAACTCGAGGTGGAAAACGCCACCAGCTGGGCCGACACCGAGCGCGATCTTTCCGCCTGGCTCGGCAACGCCATGCAGAGCAACGCGCTGCACGAGCTTTACAAGATGGAAAAGCCGCTGAAAGAAAACGGCGATCCGGAACTGTTGGCCGACTGGCGGGCGCTGCAGGCTTCGGACCATTTTTACTACATGTGCACGAAGTATTTCTCGGACGGGGACGTGCACCGGTATTTCAGTCCGTATGAGTCGCCTTACGACAGCTACATCAACTTCATGAACGTGCTGGACAACATCAACAGCCGTCTCAGACCCTAGAGTTTGCCAGCCGCGCCACGTTGGCCGGGGTCGTTTCCTCGCCGATCTGACAGTAACGCTCACGCCAGGCGATCTGCGAGTCGATGCCTAATACGATGGCGTCGAACTCTTCATCCAATCGCGATGTATCGAAGGACGGATCGAACCTCGCCAAACAACAATCGACAATCACCGCGATACTCGACAAGCTCGACGCAGCAGACAACTCGAAGTTCCGAAATCGTCGCCAGGCCATCCGTGCGACCTATCGCCCGATCGACATCCCCATTCGCATCTTCCACCCCGGCGGAAGCGTCGCGTTCAAAGCCGTGGCGATGCGCAATCTCTCGGCGACCGGCGCCGGGTTTCTCTACACCGGCTTCCTGCACATCGGCACCCGCATCGAGCTCACGCTCCCGCGCCGCGCCGGCGGCGAAGACGTCATCACGGGGAAAGTGATCTTCTGCGCTCACGTCACCGGGTCATTCCACCAGATCGGCGTCCGCTTTGAACAGAAGATCGTTCCGGCGAGCTATGTCGACCGCGAAAGCATGGAGAAGATCGAAGGCGCGGGCCTGCCGCCGCTGACGATCGGCGGAAGCGTTCTCCATATCGACGACAGCGAGGTGGACCGCAAGCTGATGGCCCACTATCTCAAGTCGACCAAGGTCTTGCTCACCTCCGTCGCCGGCCTGGAGGCCGCCGTCGAAGCAGTAAAAGCCACGAAGTTCGGACTTGTGCTGTGCGAGCTGAACTTCAAGACGACAACCGGCGAGGTCATCATCGCCAAGCTCCGGGAAGCGGGCTACGACGGCCGCTTCATCGTCGTAACCTCGGAGACATCGGCCGAGCGCTTCCGCGCCATCCGCGGCGCCGGCGCGATCGGCATGCTTTCCAAGCCGTACGACCTGGCGAAACTCAAGAAACTCATCAGCCCGTTCCTCAGCCGGGTGGCCGCAGATGATGTCGTCGCGTCCACCCTTGCGGCCGAGCCGTCGATGCAGTCGCTCATCGAGCGCTATGTCACCAGCGTCAGGCAACTGGCGCTCGAAATCGAGACCGCGGCAAAGGAAAACCAGCTCGATCGCATCCGCCAGATCTGCAATTCGCTCAAGGGCAGTGGAAGCAGCTACGGATTCGCAATCCTCTCGGAATCGGCAAAGGAAGCGATGCGCAGCCTCGACGCGACCATGTCGCTCCAGGAGAGCAACGATCAGATCAGGAAACTGCTGGATCTCTGCAAGCGTGTCATCGTCCGCTAGAATCGCCGGGATGTTCCAGACGACCCACTTCGAAGCGTACGAACTCAACAGCCAGCGCACGACGCTCGGCCGGACGATCACCGAAGCCGATATCGTCCTGCATGCCGGCCAGACCGGCGACTTCTTCCCGCACCACATGGATGCCGAGTGGTGCAAAACCCAGGATTTCAAGCAGCGGATCGTCCACGGAACGCTCACGTTTTCGGTCGGCGTCGGGCTCACCGCCGGCGTGGTGAACCCGGTCGCCATGACCTACGGCTACGATCGGCTGCGGTTTCTCAAACCCGTGTTCATCGGCGACACGATTCACACCGTCGTGACGATCTCGGAAAAGAAGGATCATCCCAAGCGCGCCACGCACGGAATCGTTACCGAACACCTGGAAATCAAGAACCAGCGCGGCGAGGCCGTCCTCGTATGCGATCATCTGCTGCTCGTCGAGAAAAAGCCGGCATAGCCGCCAACGTCCGCGATCCGCCCGGCCCGCTCAGCGCATTCGGGTGAGGCCGATGAGGATGACTTCAAGGCGTTCGATGGCGCTCTGCATCGTCTGTGGGCGGCGTGTCGGATTGGTTCGTGCGCACTCCATCGCGAAACCGCTCAGCGATTCGGGAACCTGTGGGTTCAGGTCACGCGGCGATTTGATGAACTCATCCACCAGAAAGCTGTTTTCGCCTTTTTCGAGCGTATACAGCGTCGGCATCGTCTGCCCGGAGAGACACCAGTACAGCGTCGCGCCGAAGTTGTAGACGTCGGTCCGTTCGTCCACGGGCTGACGCTTCACCTGTTCCGGGCTGATGTAGTCGGGCGTTCCCTGGATGCGTTCCTTCCGCGTGCCGATCGCACAGGCCTGACCTAGATCGATCACGCGGACGTCGCTGGTGTTCGGATTGAAGAGGATATTCGCGGGCTTCAGATCGCAGTGGATGAACCCGGCCTTGTGCATGGCGCTCAGCGCTTCGGCAACCTTGACGAAGCAGGAGGCCAGGCCGGCGTAGTTCGAAGGCAGCCGCTGATCCAGCGGAAGGCCGTCGACGAGTTCCATCACAACCGCGGCACTCAGCACTTTGCGGAGAAGGGTGCGTTCGACCTTCAGATCGATCATCTTTCGCAGGTTCGGGTGCGCGACCTTGCTGCCGACGTCGTATTCGTTCAGAAGCTGGTCGACAAAGCGGATGTCTTTCTCGGCCTTGCGCGTGACCTGCTTGAGGGCGACGTTCTTGCCGGTCACGGGGTCGCGAACGACATAAATCGCGCTGCCCGCGCCTTCGCCCAGCGGACGGATCACGTCGTAGCCGTACAGCTTCTGGGGTTTCACAAATGTGCTCTCTAGGTGGCTGGCCAAAGTACTCATAGAGAATCCGCGTGATGGCAATGGCGACGAAGCCGGTTGAGGCTCACTTAGATATACGCCATGTCGTGCGATATATTGGGTTAGAGAACCACATTTTGATTTGAATTCGGCTCCTATAAGCCAACTTCCTGTCAAGACAGGGCAGATGGCTGGGAATTAACCGAATCGGCCGGTATCTCCGGCCAAATCGGTTGGCGAGGTTCTGCCGCAAAAATGAGCGAAGAAGGCTTTTTCAACTTCCATGCAAAACTGACGCGCGGCAAACGCGCCGTCCCCAGGCTCGATTCTGCCTCCGCCGCCGCGGCGGCCATGTCCCCCAGCCAACTCAATCGCCTCATCGAGCAGACGCTCAAGACCCATCTGCCTTCCACCGTGCTGGTCCGCGGCGAAATCAGCAACTTCACCCGCAACCGAAACTCTGGCCATCTCTATTTCAACTTGAAAGACTCGGGCGGCGCGATCGATGCCGTCATGTGGGCCAGCCGCGCCGAGCGACTGCGCTTCGAGCCGAAAGACGGCATGGAACTGCTCGCCAGCGGTTCCGTGGGTGTCTACGTGCCGCGCGGCCGCTACCAGATCGTTGTGAACTCGCTCGACCCGATCGGCGAAGGCGCGCTGGAGCTCGCCAAGCGACAACTCGAAGAAAAACTGCGCGCCGAAGGACTATTCAGTGCCGAGCGGAAGCGGCCGATCCCGCCGTTCCCGCGGACGATCGCGATCATCACCAGCCCGCAGGCGGCGGGCTTCGCGGATGTGCTCAAGGTGCTTCGTCGTTGTCCATGGGTTCGGTTGCTGATTTATCCAGTGCCCGTGCAGGGAAGAGATGCCGCGCCAGCGGTGGCCGCGGCGCTGAAAAAGCTCGGCTCGAATCATCGCGACGTCGGCGGCGTCGACCTGATCATCCTCACCCGCGGCGGCGGCAGCCTGGAGGATCTGTGGGCCTTCAACGAAGAGGCCGTCGCCCGCGCGGTGGCGGCTTGCCCGATCCCCGTGATCACCGGCATCGGCCACGACATCGACGTCTCCATCGCCGACCTCGTCGCCGACCACCACGCGCATACGCCCACGGAAGCCGCCACGTTCGCAATCCGTGAGTGGATCCATGTTCCCGAAACGGTCGACGGGTTCGGGTCGCGAATGCGCCGTGAGATGCGCCGCCGAATCGCCGAGTCGATGAACCAGCTCACATCGATCGAACGCCATGAAGTGTTCCGTCGCCCGGCCGTGCTGATCGAGCCGCACCGGCAGCGGCTGGACGACCTCGAATCGGAACTGACGCGCGAACTGGCTGCAAGGCGCTCGACCGCGCTCGCACGGCTCGAGCGCGTCGCCGGCGCGCTCTCACCGGCACTCGCCCGGCGCATCGCGACGCGTGGCCAGCAGCAGGTGACGCGCCTCGAGAAGGCGCTCCCGCGACTCGGCAAGTCGATGCTCCAACTGCGAACGGCGAAGATCGACTCGCTCGGCGCGCAGCTTCGCGCGCTCTCGCCCGAGAACGTCCTCAAACGCGGCTACTCGATCACGCGACTCAAGAAGACCGGTGAAACCCTCCGCAGCGCGACGCAAGTCAAAGGCGGCGAACTGCTCGAGACCCATCTCGCTGACGGCACCGTCGACTCCCGCGCCGCCGACCCGAAACAGCCGGAGCTGTTCTGAATTTCACGCCTCCGCAGGTTCGTCGAGCGTCGCCATTCCCCGGTAATCAGACGCTTTCGTCGACAACGCCCGGAATCCCGGCAAAAAAAAGAAGCCCGCACAAACTCTTGCGAGTCGGTGCGGGCTTCGTGAACGTGGAGGCGGGGGGAATTGAACCCCCGTCCCGAGACGACTGCAATGATAGCCTCTACATGCGTAGTCGATCTTTTGATCTCGTCCCGCCACGCGAAGATCGACACTCTCGCAGCGGGACCAGTCGTCTGTTTCTCATCTGCTGACCAACGGCCGAATCAGCGGACCAGCCTCTTAGTACGATCCCACCAGCCGAGGCGTCGGGCGGGATACGAGCAACCTAAATTAGGCTGCCATGGCTACTGGCGCGTTGAAACCAACGCGACCAGCGACTGAAGACGTGTTGTCTGCAGTTAGGGTTTGCTCACATTTTTAACCAGGCCTAGCGAGCGTCCTGGGCATGCCACTACCACCGATGCCATCCGGTCGAAACCGGTCGCCCCCGGTATTTCTTCCGAAACATGGTGATCGTGAATTGTGAACGCGAGTTGCTTCGCGTCCACATCTCTCGATCGATTGTCAAAGAACAACCTAAGTATAGGCCTCCAATCGCAATTGACCAGCGTCGGCACGGAATGTCACCGGTGTGTAAAAGAACCGCCGCCACGCGAACTCTCGTGGCGGCGGAAGCGGAGGAGGTATTGGCTCGCCGATGAGGAACGAATCCTCATCCAGCACGGATCAGCGGCGGCGACGGCCGATCAGCAGGCCGCCGGCGAGGAGGCCGAGGCTTGTGGGTTCCGGCACCATCGAAAGGGCCATCGACCAGTCGGCCGCGAAGCTGCTGCCCAGGGCGCTTATCTGTTCGCCATTGAGAGCGCTGGCGTTGTAGTTCTGCGCCAGGCCGAGCAGGTCGTCGAAGTTGACGACGCCGTTGTAGTCGAAGTCGCCTTCGCCCCAGACCTTGCCCGAGCCCGCCGGGTTGTAGTTCTGAGCCAGGGAGAGAAGGTCATCGAAGTTCACGATGAGATCGACGTTCGCATCGCCGGCGATGGTCTGTGCGATGGTGATCTTCTGCGCGGTCGTGTCATCCTTCCAGCCCAGCAGGTGGTTGGCGGCAAGGACCGTGGCCCGGATGTTTCCGGTGAGGAACTTGGTCGGCTCGGCATAGCCGGCGGTGAGGATCGTGTTGACTTCCGAACCGCGTGAGGTGCCGCCGGCGTAGTCGAGCACGAGCTTGCCGCCCTGGATGTCGGCGCCGCCGGCCGCCACCGGGAAGCCGGTGATCGGCGTGTTGCCGCCGAATACGGGCGTCTGTGCGTTCACACCGAGTTGGAGCGTGCCGGCCTGGATGGTCGTCGCACCGGTGTAGTAGTTCTCACCGTTGAGGACCTGCTTGCCGGTTCCGACCTTGGTGATGACCGTGGAGCCGTCGATGGCGCCGGTGGTTCCGTTGATGGAGTCGCCGATGAGGCCGTCGAAGGTGGCGTCGATGTTCTTGCCGCCGATGACGTAGGTCGTTGCGCCGGTGATTGCCGTGACGGCGTAGACGCCGCCGGTGCCGGTGAGCGCGCCGATCTGGTACGTGGTCGTGGTGTTACGGCGGGCGATGCTGGTGCCGGCGCCGAGATCGAGCGTGAGATTCGCACCGAGGGTGGTGCCGTTGAGGCGCCATCCGCCGCCGCCTGCGGCAACGAGGTGGACGGTGCCGGTGAAGGCGGTCATATCGCCTTCGAAGTCGAAGACCCCGCCGAGATTGTTGACGGTGAGGTCACCGTTGCCGGTGAGCGTCGTAAGGTCGGTCAGGCCGCCGCCACTGCCGCCGTTCAGGCCGCCGGTACCGGTGACGTTCAGGATGTTGTTCAGGCGAGACTGTCCGATGGTGAGGGCGCCGCTGACCAGTTCGACCGGGCCGGAGCCGAGTGCGCCGGCGACGCTGTGAGTGACGAACGAGTTGCCGGTGATCTTGGTCCCTCCGGAGAAGGTGCTGGCAACGAGCGCGACCGTGGTGCCGCCGCCATCGATGGTGAGGAGTCCGGTGCCGCCGGTCGCGCCCGCGAGGGTGAGCGTGTTTCCGGAGCCGACAAGCAGGGTGCCGCCGTTGGCGCCGACGGTGAGCTGACGAGCCGGTCCGCCGTCGGCGGTGCTGAGCGAAGCCGTTGCTTCGAGCGTTCCGCCGTTGAGGGTAAGGCCCGCACCGACTGCCGGATCGCCCAGGCGATCGTTCGAGGCGATGCTGAGTGTTCCACCGCGGACGGTGGTAGCGCCCGAATAGGTGTTAGCGACGTTCAGGGTGAGCTTGCCAGCGCCCGCCTTCACGAGTCCGCCGGTTCCGGGCAGCGGATTGTTGAACGCGACATCGTTGCCGTTGGTGTCGATCCCGCCGCCGCCGGCGCCGAGGGTGACCGTCTTCGCGGTGGTGAGGTCGTCGGTCATGCCGGCGGCATACTTGATGACGCCGCCGCCGGAGAGGGTGAGGTTTGCATTGGTACCGAGCGAGCCGATGCCGCCGACGGCGAGCGTGCCACCATTGACGGTGGTCGCACCGCCATAGTTGTTCGCGGTGTTGCCGAGCGTCAGGGTGCCATCACCCACCTGGGTTACTCCGCCCGCGCCGCCGACAACGCCATTCAGCGCCAGTGCGGCGTTTGCGTTGCTCGTGTTGACGACGAGTGAGGAAGCCAGGGTGACTGGAGCAGTGACCGAGTGGCTGCCGGCAAGTACGAAGACGAGCGCGTTGTTGGTGCCGTTGCCGAGCGTGAGGGTTCCACCGCTGCCCGAGGAGATGCTGTAACTGCCGACGGCGCTGTTGAAGGTCGCACCGCCGATAGTCTTGTTGCCGTCCAGCGTGATGTTTCGGTTGGCAGTCAATGCGGTCGTGAAGGAAGCGGTGTCGCCACCGCCGTTGGGGACGCCGCCAGTCCAGTTGGAAGCGGTGTTCCACGATCCGCCGGCGTCGACATTCCACTGAGCGCTGACGCCGAGAGTGCTGATCAGAAGCTGGACGTTGTTGCCGACCGTGCTGAAGGCGTAAGCCTTACCGGGTGCCGGGTTGAGGACCGAAAGGGCGCTGGCGCCGGTGCCCTGTACGCCGCCGGCGAACTGGATGAGCTGGTAGGTGCCTGCGGTTGAATACGGGTCGGTGGTGCCGTCGTTGAAGAGGCTGACGCCGCCGCCGTTGATCGTCAGGCCGTTGGAGCCGGTGACGATGACTTTGTCGTAACTGGTGGGAGAAGCGAACTCGACGTTGAGGAACGAGCCGCTGTCGAGGGTAAGTCCGGCGGTGGTAAGGGTTCCGACACTGTTGCCCGGGGAAAGCGTCCCGCCCGAGGCGATACTGGTCGTGCCGCCGATGGTGCCCGTGCCGCCGAGCGTTGCGGTGGACGCGACGCTGACGCCGCCGGCAAGCGCGCCGTTGACATTCAGGCGGCCGCCATTGACGGCGGTCGCTCCGCCGTAGTTGCTGGCGCCGTTGAGGGTGAGGGTGCCGGTCCCGATCTTGGTCAGGCCCCCGGCGCTGCCGGAGCCGAAGTTTCCGGCGAAGGTTGCGGTCTGCCCGTTGGTATCGATCGTCACGCCGCTGGCGCCGATCGTGTGGGTGTAGGTGCTCAGGTCGGGGAGGTAGGCGGCGTTGTAGCGATAGCCGCCGCCGTTGAAGTTGAGCGTGTTGCTCGTGCCCAGCCCCGCGGCGCTGGTGGGTTCAACCAGACCGCCGTTGATGTTGGTGGCGGCGGTGTAGGTGTTCGTCGCGGTGAGCTGATAGGTGCCCGCGCCTTTGAACTCGATCGAGCCGGAACCGGCGAGGACATTGCCGATCGCATAGGTGCCGCCGGTGCGGTTGAAGATGAGCGCGCTGTTGTTCAGAACAGCACCGCCACCGATCGTGCCGGTGGCACCGCCGATTTCGACAGTACCGCCGACGATGGTCGTGCCGCCGCTGTTGCTGTTTGCGGCGAGAAGGATCAGCTTGCCGGAACCGTACTTGACGAGGTTGACTGGCGTGCTCGACGAGGCGTTACCGATCTGTGCGCTGATCGTGAAATCGCTGGCGCTGTTCTGAATGATCGGGAAGGTCGTGATCTGACCCGCGCCGGTGCTGGTGCGATTCGGACGGATGAAGCCGTTGTTGGCGGTAAGGCCGGCGCCGGTGTTGACGATCCCGCCGCCGCCGCTGTTGGCGGTGACGAGAATGCCGCGAAGCGTCGCCGTGCGGCTGGTCGCCGAGGTGCTGATCGCCATCGTGCGGGCGGTCGGGTCGTTGAAGCGGACCGATGCGAAGTCTAAAGCAACCGGGCCGGCGATGTCGCTGTCGACATTCAGGTTCGTGCCACCGGTCAACGCGGTGCTGCTGTTGGTGTAGGTCGCGGCGACGACCGTGCCGGTGGCATCGGTCGCGGCCCAGTCGTTGTTGCCGTAGGTCGCGTAGGCGTTGCCCTGGTCATCGGTGAGAACGTTTGTTGCGGCGGCACCGAGCTTGATGGTGCCGGTCGTGCTCATCCGCACGATGCCCATGTGATTTGCGGTGAGGAAGTTGTAGGCCGTCGGCGAGGTGCGACTGTTTTTGGTGGGAAGCGTGGCGAGCGTCAGTGTACGACCGGCAGCGACGTTCCAGTCATAGATGCCTGCCGCGCCGCGGATCGTCACCGGCGTGTTGATGGTGAGGTTCTGGGTGGCGGCCGACATGTCGATGCCGAACCGGCCGATCGTGAGTGCGGCGGTGCCGTTGATCGTCAGCGGGCCGACCAGTGGATCGGCGACGCGGATGCCGCCCCAGGTCTGGGCGGCGCCGAGGGTCCAGGCGCTGTTGGTTGCGAGCGTAGAGTTAAAGACGGCGACGTCGGCGACGGTTGGGACACTTCCGCCCCATGCCGCGCCAAGTTCAAGCGGATCGGTGGTGTCGGCCTTGATCACATCTGCGCCATAGGCGGAGAGCGAAACGACGGAAGTAACGGCAATTGCCACAATGGACGCCGCCTGGCGCCGCGAAAGAATCGTACGAAAGCTCATTTGTCTCCTCCGAAATGGAATGGTCTCATGTCGAATCGCCGGATCGACGGGGTGCAGTATGCAAAAGTAACACAGTAGTCGGTTGTTGCAAGGCATTATTGGGGCGATTGCCATGCAATTTTCATGATTGAATCGCTGATTTACCCAAAATGGATCGCCGTGAAAATATCCTGTGTTTCCGTCAGAAATCCGCCACAGAAGGGTGATTATGGGTCCACGGTTCCCTGGGTGGCCGTGAATGATCGCATACCTGGGGGTCCGGATTGCGATTCTCTTGCAGCCAAGCTAACTGAAAACTGCGAGCTCCCTTCATCGATCGGCGGACTGGATAAGTTCCACCAGACAACGTCCACTTTCACGAAGAACACTCAGCCCAATAAAAGAAAGCCGGACGATCGATTCGTCCGGCAGGTTCGGCATGCAAATGTGAGTTCGTTCAATACCCTGACACAAACGGATGCGTCACCCGCTGGACCATGGGCCGGGCCTTCGGATCGCCACCCTCGATGATCGTCTCCAGGATGTCCCGGGCATCGTCGAACCAGGAATTGCTCGCGGTGTCGTCCCAAGGTGTGCTCGGGCTGTTCGGGTCGCCAATCACGGCCGTGGGCCGACGTGCCAGCGGGATGAGCGGCAGCTTCGAGCTCGCCGTCTGAACGCTCCCGTCACGGAAAAGCATGTTCCATGTCGGGCCCTTTTTCTTGTCGTCATGGGAGAGCAGGTCGGCACCAAAGAGCATATCCATGCAGAGCGTCCGGTTTTTGGGGACGTCTTTCAAACGCCGCCAGGCTCGCTGTGAACCGGTCGATCCCGGCGTGACAATCGCCGGTCGGACCTTGATCCATTGCGGCATCCACATGTAGCTCATGCGCGGGTTGCCGCCGTCGGCGGTCTTGCGCGGCCAGCTGCCGGGCGCGGAATTATCGATCTGGTTTTCCAGTGCGAAGGCCGGATTCGGGAAGCCCGGGCAGAAGAGCACGCGGGCATCGCGGATGTATTTCCGCTCGAACATGTAGGCGGGGCCGCAAGTCTCGGCGGTGCTTCCGTTGTAAGCCCTTCCGTCGAGCGCGAAGTAAGAAAGATGTGGACTGTAATAGTCCGCAGTCGACCCGGGCGCCAGTTCACGCATACGAGGCGGCAGCCAGCCTTTCTGCTCGGTCGCGTACATGACGGTGGCTTGCCCGATCGAGCGCAAGTTGGCCATGCATGCGACGACCAATGCCTGTTTTCGAGAGGACTGAAGCGCGGGCAACAGGATCGAGATCAGAACCGCGATAATTCCAATGACCACCAGCAGCTCGACCAGCGTGAAACCGTCGGTACGAGACGAATCCGAATGACGCGCACCCATAGTGCCTCCGCAACGCGAAATGAATTACGCCATGCATCGCATGGAACATTCATTGAAATACCAGAAATTACCATCCTCGCAAGTCCATTTAATCGGATTTCTTTGTCAAAAGCGCCTGATTCGGCCCGAACAATCGACTGTTTCAACCCCGTGAGGGGAACACCCGTTGCAATGACTTGCAGGTTCTTTCATGAAAGGCCGCACCTACCACGTCGATTCGCAGTACTCGCCCTGATGTGCCGGCTGGGCGAGCATCGCGTCGTGTTTGGCGCGATCATCGGGGTCCGCAAAGCGCTCCCCGATCTTCTTGGCAGGCACCCCACCCCAGATCTCGTACGGCGGAACGTCCTTCGTCACCACGGCGCGCGCGGCGATGATCGACCCGCGGCCGATGCGCACGCCGGCCAGGATCATGGCGCCATTTCCCACCCACACGTCGTCTTCGATGTACGTTCGCTTCGTCTCCGGCCGGCCGGAAAAGATGATCGGTGTGCCAGGGACGTCGAACTTGTGATCGTTACCGATCACCCAGACCTCCGGGGCGAGCATGACGTATTTGCCGATCGTCACACCCGCGCCGACTTCGCAGTTGAGGTTGATGAAGCTGTATGGGCCGGCCACGAGGTCCTTGGCGATCTTGGAGCCGGCGCCGACATAGAACGTCGGGTCGACATGTTTCAGCCCCATCCGCCAGTGGCGGTACTTCGATCGCGCGGCGCGCAGTTTCCAGTAGAGGCCGCCGAAATGTTTCTGGGCGAATTGGCGCAGGCTCATCGTTCCTCCGCGTGAGTCGCCGACGGCAGGGCGGCTTCGAGATCGTTTGCGGGCAGGCCGTCGAGTGCGCGCCGGATGAGCCGATGCTGGTTCTCCGCATTCCAGAAGCGATCGATCATCTTGAAACACTCGGCTCGAACGCGTTCTCGATCCGGCGCGGAGGTGAACCAGCGCTCGATCGTCTTCCCCAGATCGTTCACGTCGCCGTTGATGAAGAGATCACCGGTCTTGCCGGGGATGATCGCCTCCCACTCCGGCATCTGGTTGGCGAAGTCGCTGTGGGTTAACACCGGCGTGCCGTAGCCGAGGCTCTGCATCGCCGTGAGTCCGACTTTGCCGGGTGCAACGGTGAGATCCGACGCCATCGTGAGACGCGCGAGCGTCGGCTCGTCGTAACAGGCGCCGTAGAAGTGCACGGCCAGGTTCAGGTCACTCGCCTGCTTTTGAAGATTCGCGCGCTCCGGCCCGTCGCCGACCAGAAGGAGATTCAACTCCAGCCCCCGGCCGCGCAGGGTGTGCATCGCGTCGAGCAGCATGTCGAGTCGGCGAACGTTCATGAGCCTCGATGAACAGATGAGCAGCGGCCGATCCGCGCGATCGGCGAACAGTTTCGTGCGCAGCGCCTGTAATTCGTCGGGCACCACTTGCTGTCGAATGACCCGTTGCGCATCCGCATCCAAGCTATTGTAGATCACATGGAGTCGCTCGGCGGCGAATCCGTTGCCGTAGCCGATGCACTTGGCGTAATGGCCGTAGAGCAGCAGATCGTCGGCGAGGCGATAGAACACGTTACGCACCTTGCCGCCAAAGCCCGATTCAGGCTTCACCCATCCATGAGACCAGAAGTGAACACGCGCGCCGCGCAGTCGAGCGGCCATCGCGCCGAGCCACATCGCCGGCCACGCGGCGTTGCCGAGCAGGATGACATGGTCGTAGCGATTAAAGAGGAGATGCCACGCGAGACGCGGCTGGAACATGATCGGCCCGAGGTTGAAGCAGCGTGCCCGCACAAAACGGACGTTCGCGGAACGGTGCCACGGCTCGATCGTGCCGCCGGACTCGGTTTCGTCGCCGAGGAAGGTAACGGAAAGCGACGGGTCGCGCGCCAGGGACTCCATGACGGCGGCCCGATAATGCGCGAAGAAGTGATAGCCGATCGCCAGTCGCATGAGTCGCGGAAGGTTGCCGGACGCATGACACCGCGTCAACGTCTGACAACACCCTTCCTTATCATGAAGATCGGCTATGAAACGTTGCAGCATGACGCTGGTAATCGCAGCTTGACGCTCGTTACTCTTGCGGTAACCTCTGCTTGAGTCAAATCGAACTCTTTTCCGGGATCATTCATGTGTGGAATCGTGGGGCTGATCGGTAGATCGCCTCTTGAGTTTAAGGAACGCTGCAACGTTCAGTTGCTTTGCGATGCGCTGATCCACCGCGGACCGGACGGCGATGGCAGCTTCAGCGCGCCCCAATTCATGATGGCGATGCGCCGCCTGTCGATCATCGACCTCGGCGGCGGCTGGCAGCCCCTCTACAACGAAGACAAGTCGATCGCGCTGGTCGCCAACGGCGAAGTCTACAACTTCGTCGAACTCCGCGCCGAGCTCGAATCGCGCGGCCACCGTTTCAACACCAAGAGCGACTGCGAAACGATCATCCATCTCTACGAAGAGATCGGCGACGAAGTCGTCAACAAGATTCGCGGCATGTACGCCTTCGCGCTGTACGACACCCGCAAGCAGCGTGCGCTGATCGTCCGCGATCGCATGGGCGAAAAGCCGCTCTACCTGGCCGAACAGGATGGACGGATCTATTTTTCGTCGGAAATGCGATCGATGGTCCGCGCCGGGATCATCCCCTTCGAGATCGACCCGGTCGCCGTCTACGAATACTTTCATTACAACTACGTCCCAGAGCCGCGCTGCGCGATCAAAGGCGTCCGCAAGCTGCCGGCGGGGCACCTGCTGACCGTGGATCTGCAATCGTTCAAGGTGCAGGAACGCTGCTACTGGCGAATGGAAGATGCGCCGCCCATCGAAGGCGATCCCGCCAAGGCGATTCGCGCCGAACTCGAGAACATTAACGAGTTGATCGTGCGCTCGGATGTGCCGGTCGGCATCGCGCTTAGCAGCGGCGTCGATTCGAGCGCGCTCGCCGCGATGGCACAGAAGCGCTTCCCCGGGCTGCTCACCGGGATCACGATCGGCTACGAAGGTGCGCCGCGCCAGGACGAGCGCTCCGCCGCCAAGCAGTTCGCCGACTACATTAAGCTGCCGCTGCATCGCATCGAACTGCGTGACGCGGATGTGATCGACGGGTTCCCCGAGATGGTGCTCGTGCGCGATGATCCGATCTCGGACATCTCCGGCTCGGGCTATCTCAACGTGATGCGCGCCGCACGCGATAAGGGACTGCGCGTCATGCTCATGGGCCACGGCGGCGATGAGCTGTTCTGGGGGTACTGGTGGGTGCGCGAGGCGCTGTGGCGCTCGCACCTCAAGGCCGGCCTGCACGCCTCGCCGCCGACAACGACGATGCGCGACTACATGCACGTCTCCAAGCCGCCGCGCAGTATCCCGATGGGACTGCGCTGGCTGCAGAACGGCGGCGGGCTGATCTCGGGCCGGTGCAACTATCGTCGCGATCTGACGTCTTCGCCGGATCGATTGGTTCACTACGAGCACTCCTTCGAGTTCGATCGCGCAGCGCGGCTGTTGCCCAGGATCGCCACGCGCAGCTATCTGGAAGCGATGACCGGCACCGACTTGCTGGCGCGGTACGCGTCGCCGTTGCCCTGGTCGCACTTAAACGTCGAGATCGCCAGGCACACCTGCAACACGTACCTGCTCGAGAATGGATTGGCGCAAGGCGATCGCCTGAGCATGGCGGCATCGGTTGAGTTGCGTACGCCGCTGGTCGATTATCGACTGGTCGAAACTGCGGTCGGCCTGATGAAGGCGAACAACACGGTTCGGCCGGCGCCGAAGAAGTGGTTCCGAGATGCTGTCAGCGATCTGGTTCCGGAGTTCGTGATGAATCGGCCCAAGACCGGGTTCAACGCGCCCTGGCGGCGATGGATCCCGGCAATGCTGGATCGCTACGGACACATGGTCGAGGACGGGGAACTGGTCCGCGCCGGCATCCTTCGACGCGGCGCTGCGCCGCGGGCGGCAGGGCTGCTGGCGCTGAGCCTGGAGATCTGGTGCCGCCAGATGCGTTCGTTCGCCGCCTACAAGCCGGCAGATCTCTCGGGTCTGGCGGCGGCGAATCGGTTCCGTCGCGTCGGTTGAGCCCTTGCTCGACTCTCAGGAGGCCATCGTGTTCACTCACGTCGTCATGTTCTGGCTGAAGAAGGATGCGCCGGCAAGCGCGAAGCAGCAACTGCTCGACGATTGCCGCAAATACCTTGCGCCGATTCCGACGCTCAAGTTTTTCGATGCCGGCAAACCCGCGATGACGCCGCGCGACGTCGTGGACAATTCCTACGACGTCGGCCTGTTGACCGTCTTCGCCGATCGCGCGGGGCACGACGCGTACCAGGCGCACGAGATGCATCAGACGTTCATCGCGCGGAACAAGCCGCACTTTGACCGGATCCAGATCTACGACTTCGTCGCTTAACCCGCCGAGTCGATGAACCGGAGCCGCATTTCATTCCAGCGGCGGCAACTTCCCGAGCTTGCGCTGCAGGCTGCGGCGATGGATGCCGAGCTTTCGCGCCGCCTGCGAGATGTTTCCACCACAGTCGGCCAGAATGCGCTGAATGTGTTCCCATTCGACGCGCGCGAGGCTCGGCGTGGTATCGGGCACCTGGGCGCCGGCGTCGGGGTCGCGCTCGAAGGTCTGCAGGATCTGATCGGTGTCGACCGGCTTGGTGAGGTAGTCGCGCGCGCCGCGCCGAACCGCTTCGACCGCCGTCGCAATGCTGCCGTATCCGGTCAGCACGATGATGTCGATGTCCGGATCGATCTTTGCCAGTTCGTTGATCAGGTCGAGCCCGCTCATGCCCGGCATGCGCATGTCGACGATCGCGCGTTCCGGCGAGTGTCGCTTGGCGAGCACGACGCCTTCCTCGGCGTTCGTCGCCTGATAGACCTCATAGCCGCGCTGGTTGAGGGCGCGCACGAGCCGGGTGCGGAAGATCTGATCGTCGTCCACCAGCAGGATGCGGGGGAGAGTGGACTTGACGGGCGCTACGCCCGCGTTGGGAGAAACCTGAGTCATAGGAGAGCTCCTTTCAAGCTCGGGTCCGCCTTGTTCGGCGAACTTCGGATCGGGAAATACAGTCGGGCGAGCGTCCCCTTGCCGGTGTGGCTGTGGAGCTCGAGTCGACCATCGTTGTTTTCAATCACCAGCTTCACCAGGAAGAGGCCCATCCCCATGCCGCGGCCCATTTCCTTGGTGGTGAAGAACGGCTCGCCGGCGCGCTTGAGCACTTCCGGCGGCATTCCGCTGCCCTGGTCTTCGACTTCCACCAGGATTTCCGTTTCGGTTTTCTTGAGCCGCAGGGCGATCGTCGAATCGGGTGGCGAGGCTTCGAATCCGTTGCGCAGCAACACGCCCACGGCGCGGAGAATCGCCCGCGAAGAGAGGACGAACGACTCGGCGCCGGGGAAAACCTCCGGCAGCACATGGCACTTGCGATCTTCGGTGAGATCGGCGATCGCGCCTTCGATGAACTCGGCGGCGCTGACCACGCGCGCCTCGTAGCGCAGGTCGTCGCCCACTTCAAGTCGCATCCGATTGAGAATGCCGCGGCAGCGATCGACCTCGGTACGGATCAGCTTCGCGTCTTCGACGATACCTTCATCCACGCCGGCCTTGATCGCGGCGATTTCGAGTTCCTTCGAGACGATGGCGATCGTTCCCAATGGCGAGCCGAGCTCGTGGGCGGCGCCGGCGGCGAGGGCCGTCACCGCGGCAAATCGGGCGCTTCGCTCGCTGCGCTCGCGCATCTGTGCCAGTTGGAAATCCCGCGTGAGCAGCGATCGGTGAAGCTGTCCGACAAAGTAGGCGATCAGGAAAGCGATCAGAACCAGCGACACCCATGCCCCGACATTCGTCGCCCAACTGGGCAGGCTTTGCCCCTCCGTGGAGAGCGTGACGTGCCAGGCGAATTGCAGCCCGAAGCATGCGGCCGAGAGCGCGACGACCGTCCACGACCACGCCGGGCTCAGCAGGAGCACGGCAAGGACGATATGGACGACGTAGAGCGTGCAAAACGGATTAGTCGGGCCGCCGGTCAGCGCCAGAATCGCACTGAGGAGCAGGACATCGACGAGCATCACGCCCGGCAGCAGCCACGGCGGCGGCGAGCGGCGAAGGGACGAAAACTGCAGGAAGAGGTTGGTGACCAGCGTCGCCGCGATCACGCAGCCGATCGCCACCAGCGGTAATTTGATCCCCAGCACAATCACCGCGACCGCGGTTGCGGCAAGCTGTCCGAACACGGCCAGCCAGCGAATCCGCGTGAGCCAGTTCACGACGATCTGCGGGGCTTCTGCGGACGGCGTACGCATATCGGATATAATTGTCTTTTTATCCTTGAAGGCAAGTGGTCGTGCGAGATTCTGTCACCTGCGACGATTCGTCACGGCTTGGCCGGCTGAGTTGTCGCGGCGAAAGCGACGTTTATCCGGTCATCCAGCGTCTTTCCGTCGATCGAATATCGCATCTCCAGCGAATCGATCGGATCCGTGCCCGGAACTTCCAGGATCATCCAGATGACGCTGTCGGGGGGCAGCATGTACCCATAGCGCTGCAGCTCTGCACGCACGTCGAGCGTTAACATCTTCTGCTCATACGCATTCAGCTTCGCGGGCCATTCCTTTGCGCCGCGGTGCGCGGTGAATTGGAAGAGCGACGGCAGCGGGGCGAACTTCGAGTTCCATCCGATGAGCGCGACATGAAAGGCGCCGCCGTCCGCGCCCGTGGCGATGCACTGCAGTGAGCGCTTCTCCGACATCACCGGCTTTGCGTCGGGTCCGCTGCCGATTCGAACCAGGCCCGATTGAAGGTGGAGGAATTGCGTCGCGATCGAATCGACGAACTCGCTCGTTGCCGGCGGCACGATGCGCGGCAGCGCCGGGTTCGCGGGGTTCGGATCGTTGTACACAACCGCCGACTGCGGCGCCGGCGGATTCATGCCCGCCGCGCCCTTCTTGTATGCCTTCATGGTCATGATGGTCAGCCCCGGCGCCATCACGGCCATAAACACTGCGAGAAAGATCCAGTTCGCCCGCGTTTCGCTCTTCATGGTGTCAACTCCAGGATCCGATCGTAGCGGGCCAACGGGCGCAACTGAAAGCCGCCGGCGGAATGTCTTGCAGATTCCCGCCGGTGCCTTAGGCTCTCCTCCGAGCGACACCGTTTCGCACTTTTTGACACCAGGAGCCAGGCATGAAACGTCGCACCGTCGCCGCCGCACTGATGCTGCTCACGACGACGGCATTCGTCCTCGCCGGAAAGCAGGGGAGCGTCGTCACCGTCGGCGGCGACCGCATCACCGGCGACATTACTGAAACCCGTGAAACCATCACCATCGTCCGCAAGGGGGTCACGACGGTCTTTCCGCGCGACGAGATCGTGAATATCGATTACTCCACCTATGCCGAGCGGTTCGAAATCGCCCTCAAGGCGCTCGCCGCCGACGATGTGGATGGCCGGCTCACGCTCGCGCGGGAGGCGTTTGACCAGCGTGAATACGTTCTCGCTCAGCGCGCCGTCGACGAAGCGATCAACATCAACCCCTTGAGCCGTGCGGCAATGGAACTGAGCCATTCCATCACCAGCCAGATCACATTGGATGCGCAGAAGAAAAAGCCCGCCAGCGCGCCAACCCCGGCATCTCCAAGCACGACCGATCCCGCCACCACCGCGCCGAACCGGGAGTTCACGCCCGACAAGCGCCATTTTCGCGGCATGAATCCCGACCAGATCAACATCGTCCGGCAAAAGGAACTCCAGACCGGAGACAACGTGCGCGTTCAGTTCCGCAACAACGTCAAGAAGGCGTTCGTCGACGCGCAGCCGGGCATGACCTTCCGCGACTTCAGCACCCTCACCGACACCGCGCAGGCGCTGCAGATCCTTCAGCGCGGAACCGATGACCAGAAGCGCGATGTGATGATCCTCTCGGACCCGACGTCGATCCAGAGTTTCGGGCGACGGCTGCAGACCGCCGTCCTGCAGGGCTGCGCGACCAGCCAGTGTCACGGTGGGAACGCGGCCGGCAATTTCAAGCTCCTCAGCGGCACGCCGGACGGGTCGACGCTCGTCACGAACTTCTACCTGCTCATGCAGTACCGCCAGAGGAACAAGAATGTCGATGGGTCGGTGTTCGCGCCGGATGAGAGTCAGATGGTCGATCGCGGCCACGCGCGCGAGTCGCTGCTCTATCAGTTCGCGCTGCCGCGTGCGCGGGCGACGGTGAAACACCCCGAGGTCCGCCGCTGGGACGGCATCGTGACCAACGAGACGGACCGACTCGCGACCGACATCGAGACGTGGATGAACAAGGAACTCGCGCCGGTCGCGCCGCAGTACGGATTCGACTTCTCGCTGCTTCCCACGACCCAGCCTGCCACCGAGCCGACGACCGCGGCAGCGCAAGCGACCGAAGAAACGCCCACGACCGATCCTGCCACGAAATCCGCCGATTGAGATCACGATGTCGCCGATCTATTTGCTGACCATCCTCGTGGGCGCGTTCGTGGCGATCCTGACGATCGACCATGGCTACCGCCGCCGCCGCGCGTCGCTGATCGCCGGGATCGGCGCCGAGTTCAAGATGAACTATTCGCCGCTAGATCGCTTCGCGCTCACCGAGCGCCTGTCCGCTTCGCCGCGCTGGTTGATGCGCGCCAGCGACCTGAGCGTGAAGGACGTGCTGTATGCGTCGCAGAACGGCATGCGCTGCTTCGTCGCGACGGCCAAGTGCCGCTGGTCGCTGGATCAGGAGGTGAGCCGATTCGTCATTCGCATCACCGAGCGAGCCGATCACCAATCCGATTTCGAGATCGCGTGGGAAGCGAGCGATCACTCGCCAGGCGATGCGGCGGTCTATCGGAAACTGCTCGGCGAGTGGTGTGGGCAGGGACGGTAAGTCCAAGTCGTCTGCGTGCGCGCAAAGGACATAACGTAATGCCGCCCGCGGCCTGGCCCGCCGCAGTGTCGGCCGGTTCGGCGTCGCGGTCGCCACGCCACACGGCCATCGCGACTCATCGGGCTCGCCCACCGGCGTTCACTCCACGGCCCAGCTGATCTGTCGGGGCAGATAGACGTAGTGGTAGAGGCTCTCCTCGGGCTGGAGGATCACTTTGGCCGTCGGCTTGTAGCGACGGTCCTCCATGTCGGTGAGCAGCACCGGTTTGGTCGAGCCGTCGGGGAGCGTCGCGACGGCCGAGACCTCGTAGTTTGCGGCGGGCAGGTCGTTCAAGTTGTCGAACCCGCTCCCGTCCGCCCGCCACGTTCGCTCGACGGTCAACTGCTTGCCCTCGGAGCCGTCGATCAGCTTCGAGGTCGGCTTCAACGTCCAGGTGACCTTGCTGCCGTCGGGCAGCGGTTTCACGTTCTGCCCGATGTCGTCCCGAAACGTCGAGGCGATCAGGCGGATCGTGCTGCCGAACCAGTGCGTCGCATTGTTGGCATCCGGATTTGGCGTGCCCGGCCGGGCTCCGGTCAGGCGCCAGACGAAGTTCTGCGCGATGCCCGGCGTGCTTTCGCGCGTGCCCTTCGCGGGGTCGACCGGTTCGAGCCAGAGGCTGTACTTCTTGCCCTCGAACGGGACGGTGATCGTGCCGTAGGGCGGCTTGAACAGGCCCTGCGGGAGCTTGAGGTTGAACGTGCCGTCCGCGCCGACCGGGGGCTTGAAGGTGTTGTTCTCGCCGACCTCGGTGACGCCGCTGATGCTGACTTCGTACTCGACGCCGGCCGTCGTGATCGGCGATCCATCCGCGCGGGTGATGCGGCCGGTGAAATGGCCGGGCTCGGCGGGCGCGTTGGCGGCGGCATCCGTCTTCCCGCCGGGCGGGGCCGCGGCGGTGCTGGATGAGCCGTCACAGCCGATCGAACCGGCAACGGCCACCACGAGCAGCAAGGCCAGACGATGCGAAAGCCGATCATTCATAGAACTCTTTCCGTGCGGGGTAACATCCATTAACGAGCCATTGGGTCCGGTTAGCGCCAACCGCAATAGCCCCCTTGGCATTGACGCAACTCTAAGTGCCGGCAGAGGTGGGTCAATTCAAATTGCGAAGAATGCGTTCCCTCCAACGAGGCGCGAATCGTGTTTGTGCATCGGCAAACGCGGGCCGGCGACTTGCGGTCCCTTTCCGCAGAATGTCCGACGCTCGCGCGAAACGTCGGCAGCTCTCGCCAAATCGGCAATGCTCAGAGACACAGGGACAATCAAAGGACTGGGAACTCGTTGTCGAACGTCGAGCGTGCACACGATTCATTCCCGTAAAGTAAACGCGACTGCGAACGCGTTTTGGATCGCCGCTCACAATTGAGCATCGATCGGCGTGCATTCAAGCGTCTTCGCCTCAGGCCGTTACCGATCGTCGTCCCGCCTTGTGCGCTGCGCGCAAACGCGTTTTCGCGCAGCGCGCGCGGATATTGGAAGCGCTCATTGAAAAGGAAATACGCGGCACCGATCGACGGGCGCATTCGATGACCCGCGGTGACCCACAATGACCCATTTCGGAGCAGTTTCGGATGCCCATCTTTCCACGCAGGCTGCCGGATCAATGCGTCGTGCCGGGACCGACTCCAGGGCGGGGGCGATGGCTCTCCTGCGGTGTTTACTCCGGATTCGCATCGTCGTCGAGCGGCTCGGCGGGCTCTTCATCGGCCAGGTGCAGGCTGGCGCCGCGGAAGGTCTTGCGGTGCTCTTCGGGTGCGATCTCGAGGGCGATGTCGTCCGTCTCGTCGCTGAATCGGGCGATGACCCGCTTCTCGCGGATCAGTTCCAGCAGCGCGAGGAAGACGCCGATCATCTCGCTGCGCGATCGCCGCGCGACGAACAGCTGCTTGAGGGTTTGTGCGCCGTCGCGCTGGAGCCGGTCCTCGATGTCGGCGGCGTGGAGGTCGATCGGCGTGTCGTCGTCGACGACCTCGTGGACCTTCTTCCGGACGCCGATCTCGCCCATCAGCTTGGTGAACGCGCCCAGCAGATCCCAGATCTGCACTTCGTCGAGGTCCAGCGGCGGCGGCTCGTCGGACTTTTCTTCGCGGAGCGCGGGCTGCCTTGGGAAGCGGCTTTGGAAGGTCTTCTGTTGTCGCTCGAGCGCGCTGGCGTGGTCTTTGAAGCGCTTGTACTCGAGCAGCTGCTTGATGAGCTCGGCCCGCGGATCGGCGAGCTGGTCGGCGGCGGTGGGCGAGCCGTCTTCGCTCACAGCCGGCGGCGTTGGGAGGAGCATGGCGCTCTTGATCTCCATCAGCGTCGCCGCCATCACCAGGAAGTCGCCGATGGTGTCGATGTCGATACCGTGCTCGTCCTTGGCCGAGCGCAGGAGGTCGATGTAGTGGATATAGCTTTCGGTGATCCGCGCGATGGGGATGTCGAACACGTCCAGCTCATCGCGCTTGATGAGATAGAGCAGGAGGTCCATCGGACCGTTGAAGACATCGAGTTCGACTCGCCAATCCATCGCACCATCCTTGATAACCCGCATCGTAACGATCCGCGTCGACGCGGCCAGCTTCATCGCCGGATCGCGCCGGTGATGTCGCGGAAATCCTCGATCAGCCCGGTCTCGAGGTTCCAGGTGATCGTGGAAAAGCCGATCCGCGACGTGCCCTGGGAATCGAAGACCTCGACCGGCTGGGCGTCGGTCCCGTGGGCGTGGGCGAGCTGGGTCTGGAGGTCGTAGAGAAGCTCGGCGGCGTCGAAGGAGGTCTCCTTCGAGCGGACGGCGACCTCGCCGACGGCGCGCAGGGTTTTCAGATCGATCCGCGGGGTCATCTGGTCGAAGCCGGTGGTCGTGTCGATCGGCGTAAGGGTGCCGGTGATCTGGTTGCAGATGATGCGGACGGGTTCGTTCGCGCCTTCACGCTGGAAGCCGACGCGAACGCCGCCGTTGAGCACCAGCAGGCCGCCGCGCATGTCCCAGTCCAGGCGCTCGCGCCACAGCATGGCGAGTTCGCCGGGGCCGAACTTGCCCTTGTCGTCGGCGGGCTTGGCGCGGTGGTCGATCATGAGCATCCGGCCGGGCGCGGGGACGTGCATGGTGCCGGCGGCGAGGTCGATCTCGAGCCGCGAACTGTCGAGCGACGAACTGCGACCGTCCGTGGTCGTGACGTTAAGCGTGACGTCGGTGTCGAGCGTGAGCGATCGGATGGATTCGAACTCGAGCCCGCCGAGGCCAGTGGCGGCAGGTTTCGTCGCGCTGGCCGGCTTGCTCTGGAATTGCATCGTTCCGTGTCTGGCTTGTGCGTACAACTGGGAACCCTTGTCGTCGTGGCCGTTGATGCCGACCGCGCCGACGAACTGGCACACGCCGGTTTTGCCGTCGAGGTTCATGGACTCGGCCCAGTTGACGCCGACATCCGTGCCCGACCGTTTCGGATTCGCGCCGACGAAGCTCCCTTCGCCGGGCACACGGATGTCGCCGGTGGCAGGATCGAGTTCGATTTCGCTTCCCTGGAGCGATCCCTTGGGACTCGAAAGCAGGGCGGGAGCGCCGCGCACTTTCAATCGCTGTGCTTCTGCGATGCCGGCGAGTTCAACTTCCTGCCCGTCGACGGACGACCCGTCCGGGCGGGTGATGTGAACCGCTTTCTCCGCGCTGAATCCGGTCACCAGCGTGAAGAAGTCGGCGTCCGCATCCTGATCATTTGCCAGCGAGATGGGCTTGGTTTGTACGCTCATGGATCCCGCGGCGAGATTCATTCCCCTGGCATCGAGGAGCCGGACCTCGCCGTCGCAGAGGATCGAGTTAAGGAGGGCATCGTGTTCCGCGCCGACAAAGCCGAGTTGGATATCCTGTGCCGAAAGCGTTCGCTGGGTCGCATCCGCGCCGACCTTGCAGACGGCATCGCCGCGCGCGTGGACCCGGCGCAGCAGCGACAGGTCGGGGCTGGGCATGGCGAAGCGCGAACCCGTCGCCGGTTCCGGCGCATCCTCCGGCGGCGCATCGAAACCGAGTTCGAGCGTCGCGCAGTTGAGCGACAGCCGATCGGAATCGACCTTCGCGTCGCCATCGACGTTAATCTTCTCCAATGCCGCGCCGGGGCCGGACCCGAGCGTGAGCGTCAACTTCCTGGCCCACGACATGGCCAGCGGCGATTTCTGTTTTTCGCTGGCCGGAATGTTCAGCGCGCCGCCGCCTTCGATGGTGGCGAGGCCGGCATTCTGATCGATGGTCAGCGGGCTCCGCGAGCGGAGCTGAGCGCCGTTGAGGTCGGTCAATTCAATCGCGCGGACGGTTCCGCCCGGCTCGACGCGGACCTTCCCCGCATCGGGCTCGACGTGAATCACCCGGCCGACGGCGACGGCGCCGTTCTCGTCGATCCGCGCCGGCGAACCGACCAGTTCCACCATCTGCGTATGCGGCGCATCGGGGACGAGTCGTACCGGGCGGACGATGAGCTTGCCCGTCCAGTGGATTTCCAGCGGCTGGGGTTGAGTCGTCGGCGCGGTGGCCGGCGAGGTTTGCGTCCTGTGGCCTGCCGCTTCGGATCGCGGCCGTGCCCGCTTGGCGGGCGCCTTCGGTTCCGGTTTCTTAGACGACTGTTCGAGAGGGATGACGCAGCGCATCACATCGCCGCTGGCGATCTCCTTGCCGTCCTTGATGACGTGAACGTCCTTGTCAAACGTGGCGTGATACAGGTCGTTGCCACGATCGGTCGGAGCAGGCGTTTCGACCGCGACGATGCCGATCAGCGATTCCAAAGCAGAGGAGGAGGTGTGGCGGTTCGGTGCCGGAACACGTGTCACCACCGCTTCGCCGACAAACTTCGAGACATCATGCACCAGCAGCCGATTGCCGCGGAGGATTTCCAGCTGGTCGAGCATACCTTCGCGATCGTTCCACGCGAGGTTAAGACCCTGGCCGTCGAAGTCGAAATCCCGGCCGCGCATGGTGACGGGCACTTGTTCGGCGGCGTAACCCTGGCCGTTGACGACGCAATCGATCGTCGAGATGCGATTGGAGTTCGAATCGAACTTCACCGCCGGCACGGTTACCGTAATGACAGGCTCGGCATCGGTCTTGTGTTCGAAGAAGCACAGCTTGACGTCGTGCAGTTCGCCGTTGGTGGGCGTGGACGTTGCGAGCGCTTTGGAATCGGTCCGCGCACCCGCCTGGGTGTAGAAGACGTGACCGTCGACGCCATCAAGGCTGATCATGGAATCGCCCTTGCCATAGAAGCGCGCCTGCGGCTTGACGACATCGACCGAACCGTCGGGGCGCGGGACGACGTCTTCGCTGCGGAACTCGTTGACCACGCGCAGCGACTTGGGGTCCATCGACTGCACCCAGACGCCGGCGCTCTTGCCAACCGGGACGTTCGGATCGAGCGACGGGATCGTCGTCGGCACGACTTTGGTCGTCGCCGATGGGGGCGCCAACTCCGCGGCCGTGAACTCTGGTCCGCCGCGCATCACGAAGAAGTAAAAAATCCCGCCCAGCGTCAACGCCAGCAGGCAGACAATGATTGCAGCGCGCATCGGATTCCTTTCAAACGCTTACGCCGTCCACTTCGCTACGCACGGCCAGTTCTCCACTCACGGCCAGTTCTCCACTCACGTCTCTTCGTCGTTCACGTCGAACATTTTCAACACGACCAGGTCCTGGACGTCGATCATGCCGATCGGGCGATCGTCCGGGTCGACAACCGGCAATTCGTCGATTCGCAGAGGGCGCATGATCGCGATCGCCTCGCTCGCCAGCGCATCGGCGCGGACTCGCTTGGGATTTCGAGTCATCACGCTCGCCACCGGCGTTTCCATCGCGCCGCGCGGATCGCGCAGCACGAGCCGGCGCAGGTCGCCGTCGCTGAAGATGCCGCTGATCTTGCCGCGGTCGTCGATGAGGATCACCGCGCCGCTGCGACGCTTGATCCGCGACACGTCCGCGAGCACCTGGCCGACGGTCAACTGCTCGCTCGCCAGCGGGAGATTTTCGCCGGCTTTGAACGTCATCGCCTCGCTCACGCGGATGAGCTTGCGACCCAGTTGGCCCGCGGGGTGAAAGACCGCGAACTGGTCGGCGTTGAAGTCGCGCGCCTTCATCACCGAGAGCGCAAGCGCATCGCCGAGTGCGAGCATGGCCGTGGTCGAGGCGCTGGGCGCGAGTTTGAGCGGGCAGGCCTCTTCGATCTTCCCGGTTGCGATCGTCACATCCGCGTACTTGCCGAGCGAACTCGTGCGCGTCGCGCAGACGGCAATGACCGGGTGGTTGAGTTTCTTCACGATGCTCAGCAGTCGCAGGATCTCGTCGGTCTCTCCGGAGGCGCTGAGGAGCATGACCAGATCGCCGTCGCGGACGGCGCCCACGTCGCCGTGAACGGCGTCGCCGGCCGAGAGAAAGTGGGAGGGCGTGCCGGTGCTCGCGAACGTCGCCGAGAGCTTGCGCGCCACGTGGCCCGCCTTGCCCATTCCGCTGAGCAGGAGGGAACCGCGGCATTCGAGGATCAGATCGAGGGCGCGTTCGAAGTCGTCGTCGACCGCTTCGCGCATCCGAGCCACAGCGGCGGCTTCAACCTCGATGACCTGGCGGGCGAAATCACGGATACTTTCATCCATCCGCCGCTCATCCTAACCGAATGGAACGCACCATCCCAACCCCGCAGGTCACTTCGCCGGCTGCGTCGCGGCCTGATGCTTAAGCAGTTCCTGAACCTCAGGCGGCAGCGCAAAGACCTCATCGGGAATCTCGACGTTGTGTTCCACCTTTGTGTTTACCTGCTCCGGCGAAAGTCCGCTCATCGATTGGCGCGTTTTCATCGCCATGCGGATCGGCACCGCATCCTCATAATCCATGTACCGGGTGGTGACGACGATGTTCCCCATATCGGTGGGCACGACGCCATCGGTGCGAAGGAGCAGACCGGTCTTGACCTCGTAGTAGCGCGTCTCGACCGCATCGATCGATTTGTACTTCAGCACCATCTTGTAAACGTTTACGTCGTTGAGATCGGTCATCTCGGTGACCTCGGCCGACTTGTACGGCTCGAGAGAGATCTCCGGCGTGAGTTGCATCGATTCGAGTGTCGACTGCGCCATCACGCCGCTCAGGATGCGCGGGCCGCCGGTCTGATCGTTCTTCCAGACGATGCCGTCGGTGACGCCGATGGTGAACTTGTCGACATTCGGGATTTCGGTCCAGATCCGCGCCTTCCCGTCACTGCGGATGTCGGCGACGAGTTTGCCGTGGATGCCGAGATCGGCCAGTTGATACTCGGCTTCGAGGTGGCGCGACTTGATGCTGGCGTACGCCTCTTTGCCTCCGGTGGCTTCGATGTAGCGATCGATCACGGCCTGTGCGCTGGGAAGCGGCTGTGTCGCTGCCGGCGACGTGGAAGGCGCGGTGGCCGGCGCGGCGTCCTGGGCGCGAAGCATCGACAGCGTGATCAAACACGCGGCCGCCGCGGCGGCGAGTACTGTCCGTTTGCCGTAGGTCATGCTTTCATTCTTGCCGAAGCAACTGGCGAAGTCGAACCCGCCCGGTTGCAGCGCGATGATTCCTCCATCGCTCAGACACGAATGACGTTGACGTTGGCCGTCAGTTACGGAAGCGCCCGCGGTTTGTATGCAAAACGCCGTGGGAGGCGAAGCAGCCGAAACGGGCCGGCCGAAAGGACTCGCGATGAGCGCAGACGTGATCGAATGGCCCCCGTGGGACTTGAACCCACACTCCCTTGCGGGAAACGGATTTTGAGTCCGTCGCGTCTGCCAATTCCGCCAGGAGGCCGAGATCGCGAGCGTAGCAAATCGCTCGCGCGTTTTCTAGCAACGATTCGCCGTCGATCATGACGCCCGACAGGGTGGATCTGCCTACTTCGACGGCTGAGTTGCGGCGGCCTCGTCGATCTTGGCGAGGTATTTGCCGGGATTCTTCTCGAACTGTTTCACGCAGTCCTTGCAGCAGAACTCCACCAGTTGATTCGTGGCGCGATGGACGTACAGAATCGGCTCGCCCATGCCGCCTAGCGCTTCGTCGGAGACGACGCAGTTCTTGACGGGATAGGTGGCCTTCAGCGTTTCGACGATCTTCGCGTCGAGCTTCTTTTGATTGGCTTCGACATCCTTCTTAAACGATCCGACGCAGTCCTTGCAGCAGAAGCGAACCTCTCGCCCGCCGATCTGTTCGATCTGGACGGTGCCATCGGTGGGAAGCGTTTCACCGCTCATAATGCAGGTGTTGAGCGGGTAGACGCTTGCGGGCTTGGTGGCCGGTTCGCCAGCGAACGAAAAGCCGACGAGCGCGGAAAGGGTCAGCATCGCGATTTGGGCAGATTTCACGGAGGCTCCTGTTTGGGTTGTGAGGCCGGTCATTGTAGGCAAATGGCTCCTCGATCCCAGCGAAACGGGCATTCCGGATGGCAAAAACATTGCAAGTGCGGGATGTGAGGGGACTTTCGCTTGCCAACTGCCGGTAAGATTCGCTACATTTTCCGAGACTATCTGGCGGGTGTGTTGCCCGGCAGACACGATGAGGCGTTCGTGGAGGACTCAAGTCCTCGCGCCGTTTCGTGGCTCGTGTACGTAAGGAGTGTAAGCCATCGCTACCAATTTCCGCCGCAACCACCTGATCCGCATCTCTCCGGTTCGTCTCGTCGACGCCAACGACGAAATGGTCGGAATCGTTCCGACCGCCGAGGCGCTCCGCATGGACATGGACGCCGGCCTCGACCTCGTCGAAGTCGCTCCCACCGCCCGCCCGCCCGTCTGCAAAATCCTCGACTACGGTAAGTTCATGTACCAGCAGTCGAAGAAGGAAGACAAAGCGCGCTCGCACAGCAAGGGTGGCCAGCTCAAGGAAGTGAAGATCAAGACGGTCCGCATCGGCGACCACGATCTTCAGATCAAGATCAATCACGCCAAGGCGTTCCTTGAAGAGGGCAACAAGGTTCAGTTCACGCTCCAGTTCAAGGGCCGTGAGATTGCGCACTCGGAACTCGGTTACCAGATCTTCAAGAAGATCAAGGAAGCGCTCTACCTGGTGAGCAAAGTGGAACAGGATGCGCGGATGATGGGCAAGCGCATCAACCTGGTGCTGATGCCGGATCACAAAGATCCGAACAAGCTCAAAGACCCGGCCAACGCCCCCAAGAGCGTGACGGCCGCCCGCACCGGCGCGGTCTTGAATATCCCGTCCACCGCAGTCACACCTCGGCCCGCTCCGGCGGCGGCGGCGCCCCGTCCTACGACCTCTTCGGCGAAGTGACCGGCGTCACTCGCATTCAGAAAAATGACTGACGGGCACCACGACGGTGGTGCCCGTTTTCGTTTTGTGTCGGGGCAGGACTTCCAGACGGTCCACGCCCAGCGCCGAGATCATTCCCGAACGATCATTTCCGGCGCATCGGCTCAAGTTCCGCCGTGACCTGCGACCAGCCCGACTCGGTGCGGGCGAAAATGATCGACTGCGATTCCGAGCGGTCGAACAACACCGCGCGGACGACGATTCGCCGACGATCCGAAAAATCGGCGGGCGCGACCTCCGCGACGAGCGTTCCGTCGGCAAGCGCCGCCGGCAACGGGATGGCGTTCTCGCCCGGAGTCGCCGCGTCCATGTTCGACGCCAGCCAGTCCTGCCCGGCGAGGAGCATCATGCGGAGTTGGGTGCCGGTCCGTTCGTCGAACGTGCGCTGCGCATCCAGCGTGGTGAGCCGGCCGATCATCACCAGAGCGACTGCAACCAGGCTGATCATGGTGATGGCAATGATCATGGCCGCGCCGCGGCGCTGACGGGCGGGCAGGGCGATAGCATTCACTTCAGACCCCCTCGTGCCTGCGCGAGCGCGATGGACGTCTCCTTCAATCCAATCACGCAGAGATCGCCGTCGAGCCCAAACGTGATCGTTTCGACGACCGGCCAGCCCGTGATCCGGCCGGCTACTTCCCGGCGGAGCGAACCGGACGAACTCGACCAGCGCACGGACGTGTCGCCATCGCGAAGCGTGAGCCCGCCATTTTCATCCACACGAATCTCCGCGGCAGCCCAGGCATCGGCGCGCAGTTGTGCAAGCCACTGCTGGTCGGATTGAATCGCGTTCATCGCCTCCGGCACTTCGCGAAACACGCGACCAATCTGGTGAAAGAGCCGGCCGCAGACCACCACGATCATCGACATCGCAAAGATGCAAAAGAGCATCTCGATCAGTGCGAACCCTCGAACCCGAAGCCGGCTGGAGTGGGTTTTCACGGCGCCTCCTTCACGGGCACGAGGCCGACGAGCGTGGCCGATCGCGGCCCGATTCGCGCTTCGATCTCGATCCACGCGTGGTCCACGGGTGCCGGATCAGATAGTTTTCGAATGGTGACGCCATCCGCTGCGCCGCCCTGTGTGACGCCGCCCCTTCGCATCGACAACAGCGTTCGCTCCGCCATCCGCGTCGCGGCGCGGTCATTCGCGAGCGTGTTGGCGACACGGATCCGCTTTGCGGTCACATCGAGAAACAGCACCAGCGTCGCCAGGATCAGCAGCAGTGCAGAGATGAACTCGATCGAGATCAGGCCGCGCCGTCGAGTGTTTGGATAGATCCGGTTCACAGACCCACCTTGTAAGGGCCAGTCACGTCAATGAGTTGCCAGACGGAGGTGTAAAGCAGGTAAGAAAACGTCAAGACGATTGCGCCAAAGACGAACGTGAGCGCGGTGGGGAGGATCGAGAGGATCCAAAGTCGCGTGCGTGCCGCGCGGGATCGATAATGTCTCGCGAGAAACTCGAGCGCCGCCGCGCCGCTGTCTGCCGACGCGTGCTCGAGAAGCATGCCGCTGATCAAGCTCGGCATGCCCGCCGACTGCGCCGCGTGGCCGATCGTTTGGCCGGCCAAGTGCAGCAGTTGCCAGCGATCGACCCGGTCCATCAGAACCCGGTTCAGGTGCGGCTGCGCCGCTTCCCGAAGTGCGTGATCGAACGTGCGATGTGCGCGTAGGGCATCGGCAATCGTCTGGCAGACGTCGCCGAGATTGCTGTCGCGTGCCAGGCCGCCAACCCACGGAAGGTACCAGACGACGCGGTCACGCAGCGGTCGCAGCGGATCGAAACGCTTCCCGAATCGGCCCATCAGCACATCGGCGCTCGAGACGATCGATCCGCACAAGGTCAGCAGCGCAAGCACAAACACGACGGCGACGATGATTCCGACGGCCGGCGAGTCGATCCAGTGCCACAGTCGAGACAACGGCGTCGATTTCAAGCCAAAGTCGCGCGCGATCTGCTCGATCTTCGGCGAAACGAAAACGGCTACGAATCCGACCGCGCTGACCATGAAAACGACGAGGACGCCGACGTACGTGAGCGGGATGCTCGAAGGTCGCTCCGCGGCTTCCTTGGCCTTGGCGTCCGTCTCGCTCGTGAGTCGAGCGAGTGTCGCGGGAAGGGCGTCATTGACGTCGGCGGCGCGGAGTAACCAGCCGATCCGCTCAGGAAGTTCAGGCACGTCCGCGCGCAGGGCATCGCCCACGGAGAGACCATTCGCGAGCGATTCGGAAACCGCGCGCAGCTGCTGCGCCGGCCGCTTCGTCTCGCTCGTGGCGGCGGCGCGGAGAAACTCAGGCAGCGGCAGGTGCAGGCGCATGCTCTGATCCAGATAATTCAGAATCCGCAGCCCGCCCAGCCGCTGACGGAGCCGAACAAACGCGGCCATGAGCGGGATCAGCAGAACCCCGACGAACGCGCCGATGATCGCGCTGGTCCCGGAACGGTGGAACAGCAGAAACAACCCGACGAAACCTGCGATCAGCAGCACGGCGCCGCCCAGCGTCAGCAGCCGCTCCGTACCGAAGCGCATGACGCGACGCCTGCGGCTATTGAGCCGATCGTCGTGCCGACTGACGTAGTGGAGGATGGGCGGTTGGCTTTGCATGCAAAATCACTTCAGCATCGAATCGAGCAGGCGCAGCATGGGCATGAAAATCGCCATCAAGATCCCACCGATGAGCACCGCCATCAGCAGGATCAGGATCGGCATCAGCGTGAGCGGGATCATCCGGGCGCGCGTCTGCGCCTGGCGAAGGTACATGTCGCGCAACGTGGCGAGTGTCGGAGCGAGTTGGTGAGTGTTGAGCGCAAGCTGCATCGCGCCCGGAATGCTCGCCGGAAGCAGGCGGAGCCCGTGAACAGAATCGAAGCTGTGTCCCGAGGCGTGGGCTGTGATCAGTTGAGCGGTATCGTGATCGAGCCGCGCCGAGCCGATCGCATCGGCCGCAGTGCGCAGCGCGCTGGGCAGGTCGAGGCCGGTGCCGACGCAGATGCTCGCGATATCGCACCATCGGCCGACGAGGCCGTAGCGGAGCGGGCGACCGACAAGCGGAAGCCGCGTGAGAAACTGATCCGTCACCCAGCGCCCGAATGGCGTCGATCGAACAAACGGCCAGAGAGCGGTGGCGAGCAACGCCAGCCCGACAGCGCCCCCGGCGAGATAGGGCGCGATCAGGCCGAAATAGTACGCGGCCACCGTAACCATCGGCACGCCCGGCGGCGCGGCGCGCCGTCGACTCCAGGAAAAGCTCCAATCCATCGAAGAGCGCTGATCGAACATCGCCAGCAGTTGCGGCATCACGTATGCGCTCAGCAGCGCCGAGATGCACAGGACTGCGATCAACACCACGACCGGATACGCCACGGCTCGCGAAATCGCGTTGCGAATATGCTGCGTCAGGTCGAGGTGCCGGCTCAACCCGAAGAGGACGCCGGGCAAGTCGTTGCAGCGCACGCCGGCATCGACAAGGTTTGCGTAGAGTGGCGGAAAGGTGCTGCGCTGGCGCGCGATTGCCTCAGCGAGTGATTTGCCTTGTGCCAGCTCGGCATTTACCGCTTCCACGGCCCGCTTTAGCTTTCCGCTCGACATATCGGCCGCGAGGAGCTTGAGCCCTTCCTCCACGGGCAGGCCGGCGCGGGCGAGCTGCGCCAACTGCTCGTTGAATGCGGCCAGGTCATCTGCTCCGAGCGGCCCGACGCGTGGGGACGGCACGGCCTCGAATCGCCGAATGGAAAGCGCCAGCGCCCCGAGCGTCTCGCGGCCCGCCGCTTCGGATGCCGCGTCGATCGTCCCGTTCACGCTCCGACCGTTGGAGTCCAGCGCTTCATATCGGAATGTAATGGGAGCAGTCATTCGGTCCTTCCCCGTGACCGACGAGTGTAACCGAACGCGTACGAATTCAGCCAATCCTTAGGTCGTTCCGAGCACCCGCGCCACCTCGCCGGGATCGGTGAGCCCCCCGACGACGAGCTCGCCTGCCTCTTGCTGGAGCGTCGTCGTGCTCGCTGCGGCACAGCTCGAATCGAGCGCGTCGTGGTCGCGCCGGAGAATCGCCTGACGCAGTGCCGGCGACAGCGGCGTCCATGCCGCGATCGGCAATCGGCCGTCGTAGCCGGAATCCGTCTTTCGTCGAAGCAGGCGCTGACTGAGGATCCCGAACAATGTGCCGCTGATCTGGAACGGTTCGACGCCCATCTCCAGCAGCCGGGCGATCGCGCCAGACGCGGTCGCCGCGTGCATCGTGCAGATGAGCCGATGTCCAGAGAGCGCCGCCTGCACTGCCAGCGAAGCGGTCGCGGCGTCGCGCACTTCACCCAGCGCGAGCACTTGCGGATCCTGCCTGAGGATCGATCGCAGTGCCCGCTCATAGGTGAGCTCGCCGAAGCTCGAGACTTCCACCTGCGCCACTCCCGGCACGAGCCGCTCCACCGGATCTTCCAGGCTGACGATCGACAGTTCCGGCCGTGTGAGAACGAAGTGCCGCAGCAGCGCGTGGATCGTGGTCGTCTTTCCAGAACCCGCCGGCCCGGTGACGATCAACATGCCCGCGTCGTTCCGGCAAAACGACTCGAGCGCTGCGATCGCCGCCGACGATAACTGCAACCGGTCCAGCGAGAGCAGTGCCCGATCGTGCGTCGGAAGCCGGACGGCACAACGCAACCCGCCAGCGATTGGGATGACCGACACGCGCGCCTCGATCGATATCCCGCGCACGTCGATCGTCGCCCGACCCTCCTGGGGCACATCGAGTCGATAGGTGAGAAGCTTCGCCAGCACCATCAGCCGCGTGATCGCTGACCGACACAGCGCGGGTGTTACCGCGATCGGCCCTTCGAGCATCCCGTCGACACGGAGCCGAGCATGCGACTCAATTGCGGTTGATGCCAGGTGAATGTCCGATGCGTGTCGCGCCACCGCGTCCGCGAGGAGCGAGTCTACCCACGTCACGGCGTCTGTCGGGACCAGGTCCATCTCGTGCAGCGTCCCCGCTGGAGCCCGAGGCTGCAACCCCGCGGGGGATTGCTCGCATCCCCGCGGGGCGGGGTTGACGTCGAACCCTCGGCGCTGCCATGGTGATCTGTTTGCGGAAGCGGTGCGCGCCGACTCCGCCGGCTCTTTGGCAACTTGACGATACGACTCGGCAGACTCAATCCGCCGGCCATCTCAAATCGTTGTGGATCAATCGCCGAAAACTTCCGAGAATTGTCGGCTCGATCCGCGGTCGTGACGCCGGCAGCGCGGCGCCCTGATCAGACCGTCTCCACCGAGCGATTCGCGTGCGAACGCAGGGCGGCCGTGAAGAGGCGGTGGCTGAGGGCGACCTCATCACACGTGACGCAGCCGGCGAACTTGCCGGGCAGCGTCTCGCCGGCGACTTCGCATGCGTACGCCGCGATCATCTGCTGCATCGCGTCGGTGAACCCGAACTCGAAGATCGGGCCGGTGATGGCTTTGAACGCCGATTCGTACCCGAGCTGGTGGTATTGCCAGACCTGATCGGTGCCGGTGTAAGGGAGCAGGGCGAGCTGTTTGGGGCAGAGCGTCGACCATTTGGCGCTGAGCTTCGTGCCGAGGATCTCGAGCGACCAGCTGTTCCGCTCGCCGGGCGCGATCCGCTGGGCCTTCAACGTCATCGGGAACGAATATGAATCGATTGCGACCGGCACTTCGCAAAGCAGGGTGGCGTTGTCCCACGTGGAGCAGCGGACGGGAGTTCCCTTCGCGTCGGGACGCATCGTGATGATGTCACTGAGGATCGCGCGGACGTTGGACGGAACCCAGCCGGCGCGGAACGGGACGTGGCAGATGTGCATGCCGAGGTCGCCCATCACGCCGTACGCGCCGTTGGATTCGACTTGTCGCTTCCAGTTGATCGGCTTGCTGGGGTCGAGATCGCTGGAGTGCTGGAACGCGGCGTTGACTTCGATGATCCGGCCCAAGGCGTTCTGCTCGATGAGCCTGCCGATGCGCTGAACGGCGGGGAAGTAGGGGAACTCTGACGAGCAGCGGACGACGAGGTTCGGCAGGGATTTCGCGAGCGACACGATGGCCGTGTTGGCCGCGAGGTCGATGCCGAACGGCTTCTCGCCCAGGAGGTGCTTGCCGGCGCGAATAACATCGGTGTAGACCGACTCGTGCAACAGGTGCGGCACGGCGACGTAGACGGCATCGACATCGCCGCGCGTCAGGAGGTGTCGGTAGTCCGTCGTCAGGAGCGCGGCCGGCTGTGGCAGTGTCTTGAACCACGCGAGTGATGAGTCTCGCGCGCTCGCGACGGCGACGACTTCTGCAACAGCCGGTGGATCTACCAGGTGACACCACCGCGCGACGGCAGAGGCGAACTCGCGCCCCATCAAGCCGCCGCCGATGATCCCGAAACGAATTCGATGCGAACTCATTCAGTATCCCAGCTCTTTCGCGGTCTCGCCGATCGATTCGTCGATGATGTCCATTCCCTTCATCAGGGCTTCATCCTCCATGATGACCGGCGGGCTCATGCGCAGGATGTGGCCGGCGGGGATCCACGCCAGGCCCTTGGCGAACGCCTTCTGGTAGACGCGCTTGCCGGCCTCGTCGAACGGCTCCTTGGTCGCGCGGTCCTTGACCAGTTCGATCCCCATGAGACAGCCTTTGGCGCGGACGTCGCCGATGATCTTGTGCTCCGCCATCATCTTCTGCATGCGCTTGAGCGCCAGTTCGCCCAGGTGGGTCGCGCGCTGCAGGAGGTTCTCCTCTTCGATGACTTCGGTGCTGGCCAGTGCGGCAGCGCACGCCATGGGGTTGCCGCCGTAGCTGGACGAGGCGCTGATGGCTTCGAACGACTCCTTGAGATGTTCGCGGACGGCTACGCACGTGACCGGGAACCCGTTGCCGAATCCCTTGCCGATCGAGACGACATCGGGCACGACGCCCCAGTGTTCCATGCACAGCCACTTGCCGGTGCGCGCCCAGCTGGTGAGCACTTCGTCGGCCATCAGCAGGATGCCGCGCCGGTCGCAGAGTTTTCGCAGCTTGGGAAAGAAGTCGTCGGGTGGCATGACGGACCCGCCCCAGCCCTGGATCGGCTCGAGGCAGAACCCCGCGACCGATCCGACGGTTGCGCGCTCGATGTACTCGTCGTAGAATTTGATGTACTGGTCGGTGTCGATCGTGCCGTCGGGCTTCGTCCAGTGAGGCCGATACGGGTTGGGCCGGGGCACCATGTGCATGCCCGGCGCGCGGACCGCGCCGTACACCTGCGAGCGGATCTCGGCCAGCGACACCGCGGCGTAGGTCTTGCCGTGGAAGTCGTAATAGCAGGAGATCATCTCGTGCTTCTTCGTCCCGGCGCGACAGACGCGGATTCCCGCCTCGACGGCGGCAGTGCCGCAGTCGTAGAACTGAAACCCCTTGAGGTCGCCGGGCAGTACCTGCGCCAGCTTTTCGCACAACCGCGTCTTGATCTCGGTGGTGAAGTCGTGGGCGTTCATCAGCTTGCCGGCGTAATGCGCGACGGCCTCGCTGATCCTGGGGTGACAATGGCCCAGCGTGGTGACGTAGATACCCGACGAGAAGTCGAGGTACTTGTTACCGTCCACGTCAACGAGCACACACCCCAGGCCCTCTTCGAAGGCGACGGGAAACAGCTTCACCTGGGCGCTGAGTCCCTTGAAGTATTTCGTGCATCGGGCGTGAAGCGCCTTGGACTTGGGGCCTGGTGTCTCGGTGCGCAGGTTGGGAACTTCGTCAAGATCGACGTGTGCCCAGTTGGCGGGCTTGGTCTGGGTTGCAGTACGCATGTGGCCTCCAGGTTCAGTATTCGGATTGTGGTCTTAGTATCCCTTGTTCCAGTCGGGCTCGATGTCTCGCGCGATCGACTCGGAGATGTACACGTCGGATTTGAGCAGTTGATGAATGCTGGTCGGCAGCTTCGGCGTCACTGGGCCGTGGTAGCACAGCCGCGCGGTCAGGCGTTGCCAGGTGGTCTGCGTGCCGTGAATGAGCAGTGCCGAGACGTCCATGCGGTACTTCGAGCCGATCACCTCTGCCGGGCCGATGGTGGCGGCCTTGGGCGGGACCGCGCTGAGGTCGCCGCTCATGCCGAAGCTGCCGTGAAGGGAGTTCTGCGCCAGCGTGAACGGGCTGAGCGTGACGATCCGCGGGCCGCACTTCATCCACTCGTTGAGCGGAAGGTCGAACTCGGGCGCATCCGGCTCGATGAATGCCAGGTGCCCCGTCCAGCCCGGGCCGCTGTAACACGCATCGGCTCCACCCAGGTCGGCGATCATCTTGCCGTAGTCCTTGATGTTTCTGGTCGTGAAGACGTTCACGTTTTTCGCCGGCATCCGCAGCTTCGGCTCGATCGCGTCGACCAGGTACTTCTTCATCGCGTAACCGAAGCCGAACTCCCACGTGTCGGGCGCGACCTCGCCCTTCTCGTTGGCGTATTCATCCATCGCGAACAGGACCACTTTCGAGCAATCGATCTTCATCGCGTTGATCAGCCGCGCAACGTGGCGGTACGTCGGGCACGGATTGGGCAGGATGAGCACCAGTGGCCGGCCTTCTTCGCTGGCCCGCGTGATGCGCGTGATCATGTCGGTGACCCAGATGAACTCGACATCCGCATCCGGCACGACGCGGATCTTCAGATCCTTGTTCTTGTGTTTCTCGATCTCCGATCGCTTGATCTTCCGGCACTTCTCGATGGCCTTGAGATCACGGAATGGCACGCACTCGGCCGGGGAATAATTGAACTTCGCCATCACGCAGCTCCTACTCGTTCGTATACGACCTCGCCGGCGACCCACGTCTTGAGAACGTCAAGTGAATCATTCCAGAGCACAAGATCCGCGTCGGCGCCAACGCGAATCGCGCCCTTGTTCTCCAGGCCGACCACGCGCGCGGGATTGGCGCTGCCGATGGCCCACAACTCGTGCAGCGGAAGCTTGAGCCAGCGCGAGAGATTGCGAATCCCATGATCCATCGTCAGCGCGCTGCCGGCGAGCAGGCCGTAACCGGGATGGCCCGGAGTGGAGATGCGGGCTGCATCGCCGGCGGCGACCTTGACGCTGAAGCCCCATGTCGTCGCGTGTTCGCCCGGCGGCAGGCCCGCGCCGATGTTGGAGTCGGTGATCAATACGACGCCGCGATACGACTTGGCCGCCAGCGCCGCACGAATCGCGACCGGCGGAACATGCACGCCGTCGCAGATGAAATCGACCGTCACCCGCGGGTCGGCGAGAATCGCCTCGACGGCGCCGCACGCGCGGCAGCCGGGCTCGGATTCCTCGGGAATCGGAAAGACGTTATAGAAGTGCGTCGCGTGCGCGGCGCCGGCGGCGATGGCGGCCTCGGTCTGTTCGACGCTCGCGTGCGTGTGTGTGATGAACGGCACGATCCCACTTGCGCACAGATGCTCGATCACGGGAATGATGTTCGGCGTGTCCGGGCTGATCGACATCGCCAGGACGCGGCCGCGGCAGGCGGATAGCACGTCCTTCAGGAGTTCAACGTCGCCGGGAATCGTGTCGGCTCCAGCGCCCGGTAAGGAGAGAAACGGTCCTTCGAGATGGAACCCTGGCATCGATACCCCGCGCACTGTCGGAAGCGCATCTGCCATCACTTCCAGCAGTTTCAAGCTCGATCGCGTCATGACCCGATAGAGCGTCGGCAGCACGCATGTCGTGCCAAATGTCGGCAGGAGTTTGGCCGCGGCATGCAGGTCTTCCGCGCCGCGTTCGTACAGATGCGTGCCAATTCCGTGTGTGTGGAGGTCGATCAGTCCCGGCGTGAGCAGCGCGCCGCGCCCGTCGATGACCGCAGCGCCGGGCGCGATCGCTGGTGAGGTAGACGAATCGATCCGCGCGATCCGCCCGCCACTGAGCAGCAGGCTGCCAGGAGCGACCGAGTGCCCGGGGCTGACGATGCGGACGTTGGCGATCACGAGGTCTGCCATCAGCGCACTCCGTTCAGATCTTTCGGAGCGACGATGACGTTGATGCCGGCCTGGCGATACTGCGTCAATTGTGCGTGGCTGATCTCGGCATCTGTGACCAGGCCCGCCCAATCGCGCAGGTTCCCGAACTTGGTCAGCGCGTTGCGATCGAGCTTGGAACTGTCGGCGACGACGTAGACCTTCGACGCCGCCTTTACGGCGACCATCAGCAGTCGAGCGATGCTGAGCGACGCGTTGTAGACGTTTCCCTCGCCGTCAACACCGTCTGCGCCGAGGAAAGCGACGTCCGCGTGCAGCGTGTTGAGATTCGATTCCGTGATCGGGCCTTCGAGGTCCGGCGAGTCGCGACGCAGGAAACCGCCGAGCAAAAGGATGTCGGCGTTGCCGGAGCGCTGCATCACCGACGCGATCGGCAGCGACGTGGTGATGACGGTGAAATGGGCCACGCGGCGCAGTTGCCGCGCGACAGCGAGTGTCGTCGTGCCGGAGTCGAACAGGACGGATTGACCCTCCTTCACGATGGCGGCGGCGGCCAGCCCGATCGCTTCCTTCTGCTGACGTCGGTGCTGGGCTCGCTGCAGGAACTGGAACTCGAAGCGGACATTCTCCACCGGCGATGCGCCGCCGTGCGTCCGCAGGAGCAACCCCTCTTCGGCCAGCGCCTGCAGATCGCGACGGATCGTCATATCGCTGACCTGGAGCAGTTCGGCGAGGGCGTCGACGGACCGCTCGCCGCCTTGATGAAGCAATTCGAGGATTTTTCGTTGTCGGCCGGTCTGCATGGGAGTCGGAAAAGCAGCGATGTTCGAGTTGTGTTCGATTTTGTTCATTGTAAACTCATTCGATCATGACGCAAGCAGGAAGCACGAATTCTGAGAGCCCATCGTTGGTGGCCGGTGGCGCGGTACGCGACATCACCCCGCCCGTTCCTTCGTTCTTGTATGGGTATCCCAGTGTGTCGCGCCACAGCACCGGCGTGCACGATCCGCTCGAATGCAACGCCTTGTGGATTGAATCAGGCGGCAACGCGACGCTGCTTCTGGCCAATGATCTGATCTACGTCGGCCGGGCACTGGTGGCGCGCGTGCGCGAGCGAATCTGTGCGAAGCTGCCGATCAACAAGGATGGCATCCTCATCAGCGCGACCCATACGCACTCGGGCCCGGTGGTGGTGAAGTGCGTGGCGGACGATCGCAATCGAGCAGTCCCGGAGCCGGATGCCGAATACCTCGGCGACGTGGAGGACGCGATGGTCGCTGCGGCGACCGAGGCCTATGCGAGCCGCGTTCCCGCCGAAGCGGGTTGGACGCTCGCGGCCGCGCCCGGAATCGGAACCAACCGTCATCACATCGATGGCCCTTCGGATCTGGAGGTTCCAATCCTCGCGATTCGCGGCGCGGCACATCGGCGCCTGATCGGGCTGTCGTTGATTGCCACGATGCATCCCACGGTACTGCATGAAGATTCGCTCCTGGTCAGCGGCGACTTCCTCGGCATCGCGCGACAGCAGATTCGGGAGCGCCTCGGCGCCTCTCTGCCCGTCCTGGTTCACGTCGGCGCTTGTGGCGACCAGAGCCCGAGGCATGTCGTACGCGCCAACACCTTTGCGGAGGCCGAACGGATCGCGACCTGTCTGAGCGCGCCGGTGTGCGAGGCGACAGATCGAGTCGAGTGGAGCAGCACACCGCGCATCGCCACGGCGAGCGATGTCGTGGAGTTGAAGATTCGCGACCTGCCGAGTGTCGCTTCGGCCACGGCATTGCTGGAGGAGGCGACAAACGTGCTGAACCAACGATCGGCCGACGGTGCCGATCGCGCGAGCGTCCGCACCTCCGAGTGCGATGTGTTCGGTGCTCAATCGACACTGCAACTCGCCAAGCTCGATGCGGCCGGGGAGCTTCGCCGGCGTGTCGAGGATAGTCGGCTGGCAGAAGTGATGGTGATGCGCATCGGATCGCGTCGAATCATCGCCTGGCCCGGCGAATGGTTTGTCGAATTTCAGAAAGCCATCCGATCGCGGTTTCCGGACTGCCACATCATCACGATGGCCAACGGCGAGTTGCAGGGCTACGTGGTCACGGAAGAGGCCGCGCGCAAGCGATGGTACGAGGCCGGCAACGCCGTGTTCGATTCGCCGTCGACCCGCGACGCGGTACTTGCTTTGACTGAATCATTGCTCCACCGCGGGGTACCATGAACACGGCGGCTCACATCCTCGCGATCGATCTCGGCACGACCAACTTCAAGGCCGCGCTCTTTGACGAACGCGGCCGGCTTCTTGCGCTCTCCCGCGCGGCGTCGCCCGTTGTCGCATCAAACGGAAGGGCGGAAATGCCAGTTGACGCCTTTCACGCTGCGCTGGTCGACCTGATCGCCGACCTTTCGAACCGCGCCGAGCTTGCGAGCGTCCGGGGAATCTCCTTCTCTTCGCAGGCGAACAGCTTCGCACTGTTTGACGGCGCGAACCGGCCGATCACGCCGATCATTCTCTGGACGGACGATCGCGCCCGCGGCGGCGATGAGCCGCTCAATCGCATCGCCGATCTTCATGTCACCAGCGGCGTGCCGCATGTCGATCACGAGTTCGCGCAGGCCAAGCTCCGCTGGATCGCGGCACATGATCCGGCGACGGCGCAGCGCGCGCGAAAGATTTCGTTCATCAGCGACCTGCTGGTGGAGTGGATGACTGGCAGGCACGCCTCTGAACTGGGCCTTGCCTGTCTCACCGCGCTCGCGACGCACACGGAAAGTCGCTGGGATCCTGCCCGACTCGGGCTTCTCGGCTTGCCGTCGATGCAATGGCCATCGCTTGTTCGGCCGGCGACAGATGTGGGGCCGATCTTGCCGGATGTCGCGGATCGCCTGCGCCTCCCGCGGTCCGCCCGGCTCTTCATGGGTTGCCTCGACCAATACGCGGGCGCGATCGGCACCGGCGCCGTCCTGCCAGGCAGCGTTTGCGAAACCACCGGCACTGTGCTGGCGGCTGTCGCGTGCAGACATTCTGGAACGCCCCCTCCCGGGCCAAGCGTCTATGTCGGTCCCTCGTTCGCGACAGATCGTGTCTTTCACATGACCTTTTCGTCGACATCGGCGAACCTGCTGGAATGGTATCGAACGAAGTTTGCAGCCTCAGCGTCGTTCGACGAACTGATTCGGCTTGCCGCGAGCGAGCCCGGCTGTGCGAAGCTCGGCGCAATTCGATCATCCGTCGGCGACGCATTCGATGAAGATGTTCTCCGACACCGGCCGGGGGAAATCGTGAACGGAATCATGCACCGCGTGTGCGAGGAACTGGGCCGGCTTCTTGAGGAACTGAAGGTGACCGGGAGCCCCGTTCGTTCCGCGGGCGGCGGCGCTCGAAGCGACGCGTGGCTGCAGATGAAGGCCGATCACTTGGGCGTACCGATCCAAGCCGCATCAACCGAAGAACCGACGTGCCGTGGCGCGGCGATGCTGGCGGCGAATGGATTGGGAATCGGCTCGATCGATGAACTGTCCGCGACATGGTGCCCGTCGCGCGCGACCTTCCTGAAGTGAAGGGCATCGGATGCGTCAGTAGAGAGACCGACCCCGGACTACAGTCGTGCAGCCAAAGGCATCTGTCGATTCGTCATTTGGCGAAGAGCCCGTGCTTTCGAAGCGTTCCCGGCGGGGCTCGAACCTGCAACCTTCGGCTTCGGAGGCCAACGCTCTATCCAATTGAGCTACGGGAACGTTGCATCAAGACTATCGCGCTGCGACTCGGTCGGCAAGGTGCATCGATCCACGCGAGTTCTTGCCCTAACTGTGATCGATCCGCATCCGACTTTCCGCATTGCAATCGTTACGGGATCACCGCTTCGAGTGCGTTGGTCGGCAGCGAGTTGCCCCCGCCGCCGAGCGCGACGATTCGGTACTCGTACACGACGCCGGCGATGGTGCTCGAATCGAAATACGCCTGCATACCCGGGCCGACGCTGGCGAGGTCTTCCCAGATCCAGCCGCGGTAGCGGCGCTGGATGCGGAAGCCGGTTTCGTTGGTCGAGTTGTCGGTCCATCGCAAAGAGACCGACTTGTTTGCGTTCACGGTGAGCCCGAAATTGCCCGGCGTGTTGGGCACGCCGGTCCCGCCGGGCGTGGTGACGACGGCGGTATTGGTCGGCGCCGAATCGATGCCGGCATTTGTTGCGATGACCTGGTACTCGTAGGTCGTCGCGGCGACGACCGTCGTATCGGCGAAGACCCGTGCATTAGCGGCCGTCGTCGCGATCCGTGCAAATGTTGCGCCGACGATTCGGCGCTCGACATAAAATCCGGTTTCGTTCGAGCTGTTATCGCTCCAGGCGAGATCGACGCGCGTTCCGCTGGGCGCGGTCGCGGTGAGCGCCGAGGGCGGCGTCGGCGCCTGCAGGCCAATGTTGGCGGTGTTGACCGTCACCGGGTCACTCCACGCGCTGGTGCCGACCGCGTTCTTGGCGGCGACGTGATACTCGTACACCACGTTGCCGATCGCCGTCGTATCCAGGAACGTCACGGCATTCGCGCCCAGAGCGGGCAAGTCTTCCCACACCCAGCCGGCGAAGCGGCGCTGGATCACATAAGACGTTTCGTTGCTCGCGTTGTCCGTCCAATTGAGCCGCACTTGCGGGCCCGCCAGAACGGTGGATGAAAGCGCGGTCGGCGCGGCGGGGAGCGTGGACGTTCCCGTCGTCGTGGCGATTGCAATGTTCGAATAGCTCGATGCGCCGGCCGAGTTGGACGCGTAGGCCCGATAGTGATATTCGGTGCCTGCGCCGAGTCCGTCATCAACGTAGCTCGTCGTGTTCGCGCCGCGCAGGCCGATCTGCGACCACGTCCCGGCCGAGCCGAGGCGGCGCTCGATGGCGAACTGCGTTTCGTTGTTCGAATTGTCGAGCCAGGTGAGTGAGATTTGCGAAGTGCTGAGCGCGACTCCAGCGAGCCCGCTCGGAGCGGTCGGCGGAGTTGTGTAGGTGGCCGAGTAGGTCGGGTTCGTCAGCGGGGCGATGATCGCCTGGCTGGCGTTGCCGCCCTGGCTCCAACTGACAAAGCCGTAATTGGTCGAGCCGATCGTCTGTGGCGAGATCGCGGCGACCGCGCTCGTGGAGTTCGTGATGACCGTTCGTGAGAACGGCGTGACATATTCGGTGCCGTTGAAAGCGATGCGCATTCCGCTCGGCGACGAGGTGAAGTTGATCGTTGTCGTGCGCGGGTCGACGCGCAGCGACTGCGTCGTAGAGCGGCCCTGCGAGTCGGTCGCGGTCAGACGGATCATGAGCCAGCTCGGGTACTCGTGATCTGGCGCGACGAAGCTGCCGCTGGCGACGCCTGCCACGTTGGTGATGACGTGCTCGTGGGTGTTTGTCGGGTCGATCTCATTGCCGTGAACCAAAACGAGTTGCCAACTGAGTGACGCGGCGCCGAGCGCGCCATCTTCCGGATCGGTAGCGCTGCCGGAGAAGTTGATCGTATCACCCACTTTCCAGCCGAGCGAAGCGCCGGGTGAACTGATGGTCGGCACCGGCGGCTGGTTGTTGTTGGCGGCGACCGAGAAGAGCGCGTTGGTCGGCACCGTCGTCATCGCGCCGCCGGGCCGCTGCCATTCCAGTTTCATCTGAGCGTCGCCGGTATTCTCGTAGTGGTCGAGGCGGATGTCGTAGAGCTGGCCGGCGGTGAGGTTGATCGTTCCCGTCCACGCGGTGGCGGACTGGTCGACGAAGTGGTCGATGATGAGCTGGTTGTTCACCCAGAGCCGCGTGCCGTCATCGCTGGTGGTGCGGAAGGTGTAGCTGCCGGACTCGATCGCCTGGATCTTGCCGAGCCAGCGGGCGCTGAATGTGTCGGGCGCGATGGCCGTGTCCGGCGAGCCGCTGCCCCAGTTGAAGTCGATCACCGGATCGACGCGGGTGATTGTCGTGCCGGTGAAGTCCATGTTGTTGTAGTACGTCGCGGCGAGACCGTCGCCGGCGTAGAACTTGATCTCCGCCACGTCGCCGAAACTGCCGGCCGGGCTTAGGTAGCGCACGTAGCGGAAGTTCTGCCCGCCCGCGTTGACGTTCACCGTCGTATAAGTACCGGTCGGCGGAGCCGAGGAGATGGTGGCGAGATTCACCACGCCGCTGGCGAAGGTGGGATCGTTTGAGCCTTGGAGGATGCCGCCGACCATGCGGGAGGCGTATCCGGTGCGCGGCGAAAACTTGATGGTGCGCACCCAGCGGGCGGTGCCGAGATCGAGGCCGGCCCAGTTGTCATTCGCGCTCGGTCCGTCGAAGAAAGTGGTGAGATCGTTGTCGAACGCCTTATCCCGCGTGGTGCCGGAGTTGTTAAACGAGCCGGCCGTGCCGATGACGGTGCCCGCGAGCGCGCCGTCGTTGGCTGAACTGTCGGCGAAGACGAACTTGCCGATACGGCCGCCGGTGAGGTCGGCATAGTAGAGCGCGCCGTCGGGCCCGACGACCAGATCGACCGCGCCCGCGCCGAGCGCGCGGAACACCTGCCGCGTGGCCGGGTTCGGCAGGCCGTCAACGCCTCGGTACATCACGTAGACCTGCCTGCGGGCGTAGTCGGTGAAGAACATCGCGCCGGTGTAGGCGGCCGGGAAGGCGGACGCGTTGTAGAACGCGATGCCGGTGGGCGTGCTTCCGCCGGTCGGTTCGCCGGATCCTGGAACGACTTGTTCGCTGTGTGCATAGTAGAAGTACGGCGCAGTGACGGCGCTGGAGCCCTGGGCGTACAGATTCTCCAGGATTGGCAGGTTCAGGCCGTCGTAGCCGGGTTGACGACCCGCGCCTTCGTACGCGGGCCAGCCGAAGTTCTCGCCGACCGTGTCGGATGAGTTCGTGATGCGATTGATTTCTTCGTAGGTGTTCCAGCCGGTCTCGGCGATCCAGATTTCGCTCGTGCCGGGGCGGAACGTAAAGCGGAACGGATTGCGCAGGCCGTGGGCGATGATCCGCTTGGCGTTAGCGTCCGAGATCGAGGCGAATGGATTGTTCGGCGCGGCCGCGCCGGTGTTCGGATCGATGCGGATGACCGAGCCGTCGAGCGATTGCGCATCGCCGTTGGTGCGGATGTCCTGCGAGCGGGTCGCGCCGCCTTCGTTCGCCGGATCGCCGAACCCGTTAGGGAACTGTCCGTAGTCGGTGGTGTTAAAGCTCGCGCCGTCGCCGCCGGAGCCATAAAGATAGCCGTCCGGGCCGAAGTTGAGATCGCCGATGCTGTGGCTGGGGAACTGCTGTTGCCAATCGTTGACGAGGACGAGTTCCGAGCCGGTCATGGAATTGCCGCTGGCGGTGAGTCGCGCGAGCCGGCCACTGACGGTGGTAGAGCCGTCGTTCGCGCCGGGGTCGTCATCCGTGTTGGCGGTTCCCCATTTGGGCGCCGTGCCGTTCACGTCGCCGTCGTAGGTGTAGAGGACGTAGATGTAAGGCCGGCCCGCGGTGAATTGTGGATCGAGCGTCATGCCGAGCAGGCCGCGATCCCAGAAGTTGTGCACCTTGGTGCGGAAGTCGGCGAAGATGTCGGGCGTGGAGTCGGTGAGGCTGTCGAAGACCTTGATGACGCCGCGCTTCTCGGCGACGAAGACGCGGCCATCTGCCGCGAACTCGACGGCGGTGGGATTGATCAGGCCAGAGTACGCGGTCGCTTCGCTGAAGACGGGCGCGCCCGTGGTGAAGCGCGCGAAGTAGTCGGCCGAGAGCGCGGAAGCATCCGACCCTCGAACCCCGCTCGATCCGCCGACGATGCGCAGGTTGAAGTACGTGTTGGTGCTGGCGAGATTGGCTGTCGGGTCGATCGTGAGCACGCGCGAAGTGGCGTTGTAGCTCAGCGCGGTCGCCAGCGTGTTGCCGCTGAAGTCCGAGAGGATGACGGTCGAGCTGTTAAGCGTCGTCGCGTCCATCGCGCTGCCGAACGTCACGCTCAGATTCGCGCTGGTCGAGACATTCTGTTGGCCGTTGAACGGCACTGTGGAGGCGAGCGATGCGAGAAGGACGCGAGATTCGAGATTCTCGATGCGATAGCAGCGAGAATCGAAAACCGAACCACGTGCCAAACGACTGAGTAACGACCTGCGATTCATGCACACCGCCCGAAGAGTTGGAGATGCGATAGTGTGTCTGATCGTTTCGTCGCGGCAACTCGTTCCGAGTTATAAGAAGCGGTTCGCAGGCCCGGACCGTTAAGCACGGCGCGATTTGCGGCCCGTTACCATCCATCCGAAGAAGGCGGAAAGTGCCCGCCAAGTTCGTCGCGAACGCAGCGAGCGGAGAAACCCAACATGGAAAGGGTATTTCGATTCCAGGGCGCGCATCAAACACCGCTGCCTCGCGAGAACGTCTCGCGAGGCAGCGTGTATGACACATCCGAGATTCGTTTGGGCAGATCAGCCGTTGGGTCACTTCACAAGGATCACTCTCCCCGGACGCTTCACCTTGACGATGCGGTAGCCCGAGTTGTTGTTCCATTCGTAGAAGTCCCATGTCGCAAGGAAGAGCCGCGTTGCGCCCGGCGGGACGATGAACCGTTGCTTCGTTCCGCTCGACGTCACCCCGTCGCCGATGAAGAAGATCTGCTTGAGCTGCGGATTCAGTTGATCGAAGTTGCGGCCCGATTCGGTCGCGAAGCTTCGATTCGCGGGGGGCGTTGAAGTCGTGTTCGGCGCCGCGTCGCTGAGGAACAGCCCGACGAGCGCATTGATCGGCGCGGTCGTGTCGCTGATGCCGTTCTCGCTGCCATTGGTGTTTGAGCCGATGTCGGCGAGTTCGCCATCGGGCGAGAAGTCGGGCAGGCTTGGGTCATGGCGGACGGTGCCGGCGATGCTGTCGAATTCCAGAACATCACCCGGGGTGACCGTCATCGGGACCACCGGAGGGCTCTGGCGCCGCGCCGCGAGGTCGGTGCTCGCGGCGTTGCCGGCGTAGTCGGGACTGTTGTGCGGGTTGTTGAGGCTCGCGACCGAGCCTGCAGGCATGCCGGCGAGGAACGGGTTCGCAGACCCCTCGATACGGTGATCGACGTTGATGCCCGTCGAGAGAATGGCGATCGCCTCGGCGCGGACCTGGCAACCGCCGATGCCGAGCAGGCTGCCCCAGATCAGGCCGATCGACTGCGGACCGGTGGCGGGGCGATTGAGCTGGACGCGCACCGCGTTGGCGATCTGGCCGGCGGGGATGGATGCGCTGAACGCGCGCGTTCCGGTATTCCAGTAGCCGACGGTGACCGCGATGCCGGAATCGGCCATCGGCGTGTTCAGGACGTTGTTCTTTTTCGCCCAGGCAAGCGCGTCCGCGCCTGCTTGAGCGTTGCTGACGTCAAGTGCGTTGGCGCCGGCACGGGCGGCGGCGTCGGCGGCGCGGCGCATCTCGGTCTTGGCGAGCTGCACTCGGCCGACGTCAACCGCGATCGACGCCATGCCTATGAACGCGGTCAGTGAAACCGTTGCCCAGACGAGCGAGCAACCCCGTGTCCTGCGTTGTTTTCTTTGTGTCATGCACCAACCTGCCACGCATTGGATATTTGCGCGTCAAATGCAAAAAGAATGTGATTGGCAATGCGCCTTTAACCGTCCGGCTATGCGGCCTATGCGTGAAGCAACGGACGACGTTTGCGTCAGGACCAGGTTTCACCCAGAAACAGGCTTGAATTGAGGGTCGGCGCGCCATGCAACGGCGGGCCGTTGAAACTGGGATCGATGTCGCCGCGGCGTTATCGGGCTGCGGGTATCAATCTTCAATTGATGGGACGATGGTGATGGAGAGCCCGAGCACGCTCGGCCTCGTCGACCCGGGCGACTGGGTTCACGGATCCGAAAGGCACGCCCGGAGTGGCGCCGACGCCCAGCGCTTGACGCTTGCCTTCGACTCTCCTACAAATCCGCCACGGGCGATTTGAACGCAGCTTGCGGCCCGTTCCACGCTTCGAGTGGAACAAACGAGCTAAAGCGCGGGCAAGATCGTCTCTTCTCCCCGCATAACTCGTTTGGATTGACAAGCTTGGCAGGGGTGCAACTCGGTTGCACCATTTGCTTTCCCGTCGCTGTACCGTGGTGCACCAGAGTTGTACCCGCAGCAGCGGCTACAGGAACGATCGCCATGGTGAACCAACTCAACGCCGACCAGATCAACCGATACAAGCGACACCTGCTCCTGCCGGAAGTCGGCATCGAAGGGCAGAAGAAGCTCCTGAACGCCAAGGTGCTCTGCATCGGCGCCGGCGGTCTGGGCTGTCCGATCGCGCAGTATCTCGCGGCGGCGGGCGTCGGGACGATCGGCCTTGTCGATATCGACGTCGTCTCCCCCTCCAACCTGCAGCGTCAAATCCTCTTCGGGATGAGCGATGTCGGCGTGCCAAAGGTCCAGGCTGCCGCCAAGCGGCTGAACGATCTCAATCCCGACGTGAAGGTGATCCAGCACATGGAACTGGTCAGCGCCGCCAACGTGATGGACCTGATCGCCGACTATGACTACATCATCGACGGCACCGACAACTTCCCGACCCGATACTGTGTCGGCGACGCCTGCGTGCTTCAGGGGAAGCCGAACATCTATGGATCGATCTTCCGTTTTGACGGAATGGTGACGATCTTCGCGCCGCACCTGAAGAACCCGGAGACCGGCGAAGCCGGCCCTTGCTATCGATGCCTCTATCCTGAGCCGCCGGATCCGGGAACAGTGCCGAGCTGTGCCGAGGGCGGCGTCATCGGCGTCCTGCCGGGCGTCATCGGAACCATTCAGGCCGCGGAAGTCGTCAAGCTCATCACCGGCATCGGCAAGCCTGCGATCGGCAAGCTGATGACCTACGATGCGCTGGATGCCGCGTTCCGAACCTTCAAGGTTCGGCGCGATCCCAACTGTCCTGTCTGCGGGAACAAGCCGACCATCTTCGAACCGATCGACTACGAACAATTCTGCGGCATGCCGATCCTCGACCAGAACTCGATCGAAGAGACCCGCTCGGAAGTGAACCGGGAACTGGCGGCGCAAGGCAAGGAAGAACTGAAGACCGTCTCGCTTGATGAGCGAGGCCTGCCGCCGCGATATCCGTTCGTGGCCGAGTTCGAAACGACGCCGCGCGCGGTGAAGAAGCTTCAGGAGGACGGCACGCCGTTTTCGATCATCGACTGCCGGCTGCCGAACGAGGTCGAGATCACCAGGCTCGAGAACAGCGAGTTCATTCCGCTGGAAGAAATCAGCCACAAGATCGCGACGCTCAAGGGACGAGAACACGAGAAGTTCGTCATCGTCTGCCGGATCGGCACGCGTAGCCAGCAGTTTGCTCGGATCCTCAAACAGCACGGCTTCAGCGATGCGCGGAGCATGGCGGGCGGCATCCTGCTGTGGAATCAGGACGTGAACAAGGGTGGCGTGGTTTACTGATTCACGTAGCATGAGCGGCGCTCTTGCCCCCGTGGAGAATCTCAATGGCAGAACACGATCTCAAGCTCGACGACCGCGGCCTGCCTCTCGGCCACGCGTTCAATCCCGCAATGGAAACTACGCCGCGCGAGACGAAGAAGTTCCTCGACGAGAAGGCCGATTTCGTGCTGATCGATTGTCGCCTTCCGCAGGAACTGGCGCTAACCAAAATCGAGGGTGCCGAGCACATCCCGCTTCAACAGATCCAGCAACACGCGGACAGACTCATGCAGTGGCGCGACCGGAAGGTCATCGTCTATTGCCGCTCCGGCGGACGGAGCCTTCAATTTGCCAACATCCTGAAGCAGAACGGCTTCGTCGATGTGAAGAGCATGGCGGGCGGCATCCTGCTATGGAACAAGGACGTGAATCCCGGCGGGCCGCAGTACTAACTGTCGCAGTCGATCGTCGGATTTCGACGTCGTCCTGGTAATCGCTTACGCTCTGAACAGGGGAACACAAGGGAGGTCCGGCGTGCGATCAATCGTGCATTATCTTAGTGCGGTAATCCTGTTTTCAGTGACTGTCGGCTGCTCGTCCTATCCGGTTCGGGCGATGCCGTCGATTACATCAAGCCAGGCACCCACGCGCGGGACTTCGGCAGGGCTCAACGTCGGCGCGAAACCTTACACGCAATCGAGCGAGATCAAGGGCATCTTCAATTACGATTTGCTCACCAAAGGCGTGCTGCCGGTCTATCTGGTGATCGAAAACAATGGCTCGAGTGAAGTCGAGTTGCTGCGCGCGCGGGTTCAGCTGCGTACGCCGAGCGGAACGGTGTGCGACGCGGTCCCAGCCGACGCCGCCGCCACCGGCCACGGACGCAACGCGGTCGGCGAGGCCGTTTTTCTCTTTGGAATCTTCAGCTACGACAACGCGAACAAGTTCAACGACGAAATGAAGCGCGACTGGTCCGACAAAGGCCTGGGCGAAGTCACCATTGTTGCGCCCGGCCGAAGCGTCTCAAAGTTTGCCTATTTCAGTGTGGGTAAAGATTTCAAGGCGCCCGGGTCACAACTCTCGCTCGTCTTCACCTCGGGCTCGAGCCGGCCGACCGTGACCATTCCATTGCGTTGAACGGCCAGGAGTTCACTCCCGCCAGCCCTTACCCACCCAAGGCAGCACCTTCCGGTCATCCATGGCGACAATCCGCTCGCGCCGCAAGTACGCGTGTAGCTGGGCCGCGTGATGATGGATGTGGCGGATGTTGACCATGTGCAGTTCCAGCCTCGTGTACTTGTCGTACCACGGGATGCCGGACGGACCCTTGAGTGAATCTTCGGTCTCCGCCGCAATCGACTCGCGGGCCTTCTGAATGCAGATCGGCACATAGGCAAGCGCCTTCTCGCGCGGCAGGCCGACACACGCGACATCGCCACGTTCGTCGCCACCTTCTTCGTGAAGGTCACGCATCACGAACGCCTCGAAACTCTTCGATAGATAGAGATCTGCGATGAAAAGCGTGTGATATGTCGCCCAGCGAATGCTGCCGTAGGCGATCTTCCGCTCCCAGTGATCCTCCGGGCAGGCAACGATACCGAAGCGCAGCATCGCGAGCGCGGCCTCGAACTGACCGGTGAGAACGGATTTGACATAGTCGACCATCTGGAACTCCTTCGATCACTGTTGCCAGCCAACCTCGATGAGTGACACCGCCTGCCGTGGGAGCGTGAGAACAATCGTCGATCGGTCGACGGCGATGTCCTCGCGGAGTGTCGTGTTCGCGGCGGCGGACTTCAACTCTTTGAGTTGTTCCGGTGTCGGCCCCGCGGGCGATCCCATCTTCAAGAACAAGGGAAAGGCGTTGCCGTGAGACGCGTCGATTCGCCGCTCGGTAAGCGTCACGTTTCGAGCTTCTTTCGGCAGTCCATCGAGCTTGATCGTGACGTTGGCATCCGGCCCGGCGACATCGTCGTCGTGGTAATGCCAGACGAGCAAAGCGATGCGATTCCCATCGCGCGTGGCGATTGCCGAGACATCGGCCTCGCCGCGCACGCCGTTGGCGAGGACGTCGTCGAGGGCGATCGCGCCCGAGCTCTTCACCGCCAGGCGCTCACCCGAGAGTTTTCCGAAGAAGCGGAACACGTTCAGTACCGCGTGGTCGATGTCATCACTTGCCAGCACCCGGAAGCCGGCGAAGAGCGGCTGGTCTTCGAAGAGAAACGCCCATGTGAGCGCGCCGGTCAGGTTCGTGCCGTGCCGATCGTTGAGTTCAATCTTCCGCGCGAAGCTCGCAGCCGTGTAGCTCGAATACATCGTACTGTTGCGATACTTCAGGTCCGGCCCCTGGCACGCGGCGCAGCCTTCGGGATCGGATTCGCCGATCACGATCGGCAGGTTCTTGGTCTGCGGATAGCTCGCGAAGATTGTCATGGCGTCGTCGATGTTCTTGAGCTGTCGGTTGATGCCCATGCGGACGTGTCCGTCGACGGTCGTCGGCATCCCCTTGGCGTGGTGCGAGATGAAATCGAGCGGCGTGCCTTTCTCGCCGGTGGCGTAATTGGTTCCATTGATGCAGTGCTCGATGAACGCCTTCATCCAGTCGCCGCCAGGACCCGCGAGGTCCGGCCCGCCGACGCGCGCGGTCGGCAGTGCCCGCTTCACGCCGGCGATGGCGTAGTCATGCAGCTTGAAGAACTCCTCGCGCGTCCCTTTCCAGTAGCCGATGTTCGGCTCGTTCCACGTCTCGAAGTACCAACTCTCGACTTCCTGGCGACCGTACTTATCGACGTAGTGCTTCGCCACCTGATAGCAGAGCTCGCTCCACTTGCCGTAGTCCTTCGGCGGATAGGCCCAGCCGGTGTAGATGGCGTCGTACTTCTGCTTCGGATCCCAGTGGTGCTCGTAGGGTTCGGGGTTCGCAGAGAGCGCTTTGGGCATGAAGCCGAGTTGGAAGTACGGCCTGACGTTCGAGGTGTGGTACGCGTCGATGATCTTGTCGAGGATCGTGAAATCGTAAACCGGATTGCCAGCAGCATCTTCGGTGTAGACGTTTGTGCTGCCCCACTTGAGGTGCGGCGTACCATCCCCGGTGGTGAAGAGGTTGTGGGTTCGGAAGTAGACGGGAGCGGCGGGCGAGGTCTTGCCGAGTTCCTGGAGCAGGCGTTGGCCATGCGCCATGTACGCGTAGTTCGGCTCGTCGCAGCCGTAGAAACGGTGGGTGGGATTCCACGGTCCCAGGGGTTTGGCAAGATCGATCTCGATAGACACCTTTCGATCGGGCAATGGCGTCGTCTGGCCAAACGCCGAGAGGGTGCCCAGCGCAGCCAGCGTGAAAGTCAGGAAGGCGGACGCGTGGAGAAAAAAGGCGTCAATTTTGCTCATTCACGGAGATTAACATGCAACTGCACGCTACGGATGTTGGCTCACGAAATTTTACCGGCGTCTGTGGGTTTAGCAGTCGGCTTGTGTTACTCAGGACATGAAGCATTCGTCCTCTTCACGTCGTCAACTTACGGCCGCATCTTCGACCGTGTTCGAAATCGTCGAAAAACGTCAGATGATGTGCTCGCCCGGCATCGATGCACTCTCGTACAAGAATGTGCCGATCACCAGCGAAGCGCTCGCACTCGACGCCGCCATTCACGCCTCTCAGCATCCGACGCTGCGCACCGCGGGTGGCGATGTAGCGCCGTTCAATCTCGTGTGGACTAACCGGGGCAGCGACGGCTTCGGCGTCTTCGGCGCGAACGCCGCGGCCGCGCGGTCGGTCGTCGACGCCGTGCTTACCCAGTGGGAACAAATCATCACCGACATCCATCAAGCTTCGGGCAACAACCGGATCGATGTCACCCTCAGCATGGACTCCTCGGGCACAGGCGTCGGTGGCGGGGCGGGTGGCTACGTGTATGACAGCAACGGCATCCCAACCGCGGGCGCTATTACCCTCAAGCGCGGCAACGATATGAACGGCGACGGCGTTGGCGACGGAAACGGCTGGTTCATCGATCCCACGCCGCTTGATAACGCCGAGTTCCAGGGCAGCCTCACCAATGGCTACGCCCTCAACACCCAATCGGGAAGCCCGGCGAGCGGGCTCTCGGACCTGTTCACCGTCGTCAACTCCGAAATCATCCACGTGCTCGGGATCTCATCCGACGGCGACAGCAAGTACAACGACTCACCCAAGTACTCCATCATCAACACCGCCGACAACAGCGAAGGCGGCGGCGTAGGTCAGTTTGCCGCGTTCTTCGGCCCGAGCATTCACCACCTCATGTCGACCAACAACGGCGGGCCGAGCGGGTCGGATCGCGGGTATCCACTCCACGGTGCAGGCGCCTCGGGCGGAAATTTCATCTACTCCAACGAGCTCTGGATCGGCGCCGAAGACGGCATGAACGCGCTCTTCGAAAACTCGCGCCGCTATCTCCCGTCCCGGACCGCCGCCCTCATCATGAAAGATGGCCTGGGGTACTCGATCAATACCCAGGGCGCACACGCCAACGGCTACGCGATCCTGAATCTCTCCACCGGTCTGCTGACGATCCGCGGCGGCGAAGCACACACCAATGCGGTCAACAGTATCGACATCGTACAGATCACCAAGAACGAAAACGGACTGCTGATCGGCGTCGATGTCTCGAACGATGTTGCCGGCACCGGCACAGGCTCCGGCAACCAGGCGCAGCCGATGTGGTTCAGTTACCTCGATCCGAGCCTCGTTACCGGAATCGTCGTCAACACCGGAAACGGCAATGACACGATCACCGTGCAGGACATCGGCACCGGCATGCCGGTTACGATCAACGCCGGCAACGGAAACGACAGCATCGTCATTGGCGACACCAGCGTCATCTACACCGGCAGCAACAGCGACGTCCAGGTCAATGGTGATGCGGGAAATGACATCATCGACATCAACCGCCTGGGGTTCCTCATGTCGGCGGTGGTGAACGGCGGGGCGGATGACGACTCGATCACCATTGGCGGCGGCGACTATGACATGAACATCGGCGACAACATCACCGTCGTGAGCAGCGCCGGCGTCGATTCACTCATCTTCGACGACGCGACCGACAACGCCGGCAACGATGTCTACAACATCAATGCCAACACGTTCAGCAAACCGTTCGGAAAAGTCACCACTTTCGACGCCGAGAAGACCACGCTCTACGCCAGCGGTAACAGCGACACCATCAACGTGCCCACCCTCGCGTCTGCTCATCCGGTCACGCTCCGCGGCGGCAATGGCAATGACAAGTTCGTGATCGGAAACGGCACGCTCGAAGGGAGCATCTCGGCGAATATCGAGATGTGGGGAGACGCCGGCGACAACTCGGTCGTCTACGAAGACTCCACCGGCTTCGGTGACGACGCGTATGAAATCAACGCGCAATTCCTGACCAAGTCCAGCTTCACGCCTGTGCTGCGCGCGATCATGGTCAACAACATCGAACTCAACGCGAACGGGAATGACAACCAGATCGGACTGCGGGCGGTCCTTGCCGACATGCTCGTGACCGTCCGCGGCGGCGGCGGAGATGACAAGCTCCTCGTCGGTGCCGGTGCCGGCGACATTGAAGGCGGGATTGGCAGCGGCGTCATCTATATCGGCGGAGCCGGCGTGGATTCCGTCGATTTCGTCGACACCGCTGACACGGCCGATCCCGACTACTACACCCTCGGCGCCGTCGGATTTGCAGACGAGTTCTCCAAGCTCAACACCAACACCGTCCGCTTCAGTGCCGAACATGCCAACCTCATCGCCAACGGCGGCGCGAACACGATCCTCGTCAAACCGACGTACTCCATCCCCTCGGTCAACGCCGGCGCGGGCAATGACACCATCAACATCGAAGGCGACAACGTCCTGGTCAACAGCGGCACCGGCGATGACTCGCTCGCGATCAACGGCGACGGAATCTCGACCGCGTCCGCGAAGGTGTCAGGCATCGAACAGCTCAAAGATCTCTATATCGGCGCTGGCGAACTTGAGTTGGTCACTGGCGGCACGACGACGCTCGATGTCTCAAACAGCATGACGATCATCGGCGTGCTTGACGTCAACGATAACCGCGTCATCCGCCGCGCGGTCGGCGGCGGCGTGAACGCGCTGCTCCAACTGCGGCTCAAGGCGGGCTACAACAACGGCGCCTGGAACGGCGCCGGCCCGAGCATCCGCTCGGACTTCGCGGCCGCCAGTGCGACTCCGTTCGACGCCGTCGGCCTTACCACCGCCGGTCTTGCCAACCTAAGCATCTTTGGAGGCGTGCCCGTCAACAGCGGCGATCAACTCATCGGCTACTCCACGTACGGTGATACCGACCTCGACCGCGACGTCGACTTCGACGACCTGCTCCGCCAGGCACAGAACTACGGAACCGCTGGCCGCGCCTGGGGTCATGGCGACTTCAACTTTGACGGCAACGTCAACTTTGACGATCTCCTGGTCCTTGCCCAGCGCTATGCGACCAGTGTCGTCTCGACGGCCTCGCAACGGGATTCCGACCGAGGATCGGCTTCAGTGACGTAGAGATCGACGCGACCGCCGAACTGTAGTCGCAGCGAAGTGACCCTCTGATTCCCCGCCCAGGCCGAGCGATGTGTCGCTCGGCTTGGTCTCTTGGACCGTGCTGCCGCGCCGCTGCGGCGCAAGTCCCGCGGCGCGGGGAACTGCCGCACGATCTTAAGGTTCAGCGACACGGGCTTGTCTCTCCCGCGCCCGCGAGCGATCCGCTCGTGAGATCGCGCCTTCGTGCATGATGAAGGTGCGTTGAAATAGTGCTCGAGTCGATCCTGCGATCGGCTGGCATTTGACTTCCCCTGGGCAAACCCATACGAAATCTGACCTATGAGCACGCAATCCTTCGGCGTCGTCGGTCTGGAAGTCATGGGCAAGAACATTGCCCTGAACATCGAAGAAAAGGGCTTCCCCATCGCGGTCTACAACCGCACGACATCGAAGGCCGACGAGTTCCTCGCCGACAATCCCGGCAAAAACATCAAGATCGGCAGGACGCCCGCCGAGTTCGTCGCGCTGCTCGAGAAGCCACGCAAGATCCTCATGATGGTCAAGGCCGGCTACGGCACCGACGCCGTCATCGACTCGCTCAAGCCACTGCTCGAACCCGGCGATATCCTCATCGACGGCGGCAACGCGCTCTACACGGATACTGAACGCCGCGAGAACGCGCTGAGGCCCACCGGCATCAAGTTCTTCGGAATGGGCGTTTCCGGCGGCGAAGAAGGCGCCCGCCACGGCCCGTCGCTGATGCCCGGCGGCGACCGCGCTTCCTACGACTACCTCAAGCCCATCCTCGACAAGATCGCCGCCAAGGCCCCGAGCGACGGCGTACCGTGCGTCACCTATTGCGGCGAGCGCTCGGCCGGCCACTTTGTCAAAATGGTCCACAACGGCATCGAGTACGGCGACATGGAACTCATCGCCGAAGCCTACGACCTGCTTAAGAACGTCGGCGGCCTCGACAACAAGCAACTCCTCGACGTCTTCACCGAGTGGAACGGCTCCGAACTCAAGAGCTTCCTCATCGACATCACCTGCAAGGTGATCAACTTCAAAGATCCCCACGGCTCGGGAGCGCTCGTCGAAGCGATTCGTGACGTCGTCGGCATGAAGGGCACCGGCACCTGGACGATCAAGGCCGGGCTCGACCTGCTCGTCCCGCTTCCCACGATGGCGGCCGCCGTCGACATGCGGCAACTCTCGATGCTCAAGGACCAGCGCGTCGCCGCGAGCAAGATTCTCAAGGGCCCGGGCCCGAAGAAGTTCGCGGGCGATGTGAAAGCATTCGTCAAGGACGTGAAGGATGCGCTCTACTGCTCCAAAATCTGCTCCTACGCGCAGGGCATGGCGCTTCTCGCAGCCGCGAATAAAACGGTGAAGGACGGCGGCTTCGACTACAAGATGACGCTGCCTGATCTGCCGATGATCTGGCGTGCCGGCTGCATCATCCGTGCGGTCTTCCTCGAAGACATCACGCAGGCGTTCAAGAAGAACCCCGGTTTGATCAACCTGCTCGTCGACGAGAACTTCAACAAGAAGATCGCCGAGCGACAGGAAGCGTGGCGACGCATCGTCAAACTCGGCGTCGAGAACGGCATCGGACTAACCGCGTTCAGCGCGAGTCTGGCGTACTACGACAGCTACCGCCGCGAGCGCCTTCCCGGCAACCTTATCCAGGCGCAGCGCGACTACTTCGGCGCCCACACCTACGAGCGCAACGACGCGCCCGGCACCTTCATCCACACCGAGTGGGCGGCCGAGCAGCCCGCGCACGACGTCCCCGCGCACGGTACCGGCACGACCCAGGTCGGCACGCGGCATCAGCCGGTGGGTGACTGATTTGTCGGGTTGTCGATGACAGGTAAGGTCCGCGCGGCGTTTGACGTGAGAGCCGGGTGTTTGCAGTTCAACTTGCATGGAACCTCGCCCAACCAGTGATCTCCAATATGCCGTTCCGTCGCCTTCCTACGGACACAAGGTTCTTGCCGGCGCGGCGATTCTGCTCGCCGGGCTCGGGCTGGTCGTCTTGGGCGGCTGCTTTCTGATCGGCGTCATGCTGATCACCAGCCACGGATTCAATAACAGCGCCGCGGCACAGCCGCTGTCTTCCGCATCTCTGATCCTGATCGCGATCCTGTACGTGCTCGCGTTTGCATCGTTCGGCGGGGCGGTCGCGGTGTTTCTCGTTGCCATGCGTGCACTCCTGTCCGTGATGCGCTCGTAACGCCGTGGCGACAGGTCGGCTCTGAGAACACGTATCGGGTCTGCGTCCAGGAGAGACACTCGCCGCGGCGTGGTGGAGAAAGGTCGGGACGATATGGCCAAACAGCAGCGCAATCCGCAGCGACTCACGCCGCGCGACCGCGTCATCGCGATCGTCCAGTCGTTCGACGGCGCATCCGCCACGCCCGTCCTCACCCATCTCAAGCTCGAAGCGCGAAAGAAGCGGTTCGGCTGGTACATGGACGATCACCACGGCAACGGCCGCATCGAGATCAACTGCAAGGGTCGGAAGGGCCGCTCGCAGGAGCTCGTGGCCAAGAACCCCGCTGTCTACTTCGTGCCGAGTTATCACGGGAAGCTCGGCAACATCGGCATCTGGCTGGATGTGCCCGGCGTCGACTGGGACGAGGTGGCAGAAATCCTGCTCGATGCCTATGGAATGGTCTGTCCCGATGTCGTACTGACACGCAAGCGAATCCCAAAGCGAAAGGCCGCGCCGCGATGAACGATCTGGGCCGACAACTTCAATGGATCGATTCGCGTGGCTCGGACATGCGGATTCAGCTGACCGAACTCTGCAACATCAACTCACACAGCTACAACGTGGCGGGTGTGGAGCGCGTGCTGGACCTCGTTCAGGCACGACTGGCGCCGCTGGCGCACGAAGTGAAGCGAATCCCCGTGCCGCCGGCGAAGAGTTACGACGACCGTGGGCAAGCCATCGAGTCGCCCCTCGCAACGTGTCTGCTCGCGACGAAGCGCGCAGATGCGAAGGTCCGCATCCTGCTCAACATTCATGCCGACACTGTCTATCCGCCAACGTCGCCGTTCCAGTCGGTCGGCGAAATCGGGGCGAACCGGCTCAACGGCCCGGGTGTGATCGATGCGAAGGGCGGCATCATCGTACTTCTTACTGCCCTCGAAGCGTTTGAACAGTCACCCCTCGCGGAGCGGATCGGGTGGGAAGTCATCATCAATTCCGATGAGGAGGTCGGCTCGCCGGGCTCGAGCGCCCTGCTCGACGAAGCGGCGAAGCGGAATCATTACGGGTTGCTCTTCGAACCGGCGCTCGCGAGCGGCGGGCTGGTGTCGCAGCGGAAGGGCTCAGGCAACTACACGATCGTCGTCCGCGGCCGCGCAGCGCACGCCGGCCGGGATTTCGCCAACGGCCGCAACGCCGTCGTCGCGGCGAGTGAAATCGCGGTGCGCATTCACGAAGCAAACGCCGGGTTCGACGGCGCGACGATCAACGTGGGAAAGATCACGGGCGGCGGCGCGGCAAACATCGTTCCCGACCTGGCAACGCTCATGCTCAACGGACGGGCGAGTGTCCCGGAAGACGTGAAGCGGATCGAAGATGCCATCTTCCATGCCCAGTTGGCGGTGGCGATGCGCGAAGGGTATTCCGTCCAGACCTTCGGCAGATTCACCTCGAAGCCGAAAATGCTCGATCCGAAATCGCAGGAACTTCTCGAGCTCATTCTCAGTGCGGGAAAATCGATCGGACTCCAGCTCACGCATGGCGCGAGCGGCGGCGCATCGGACGGCAACCGCCTGGCGGCGGCCGGACTGCCGAACATCGACTCGCTCGGCCCCCGCGGCGGCGAGATGCACAGCGAGCGCGAGTTCGTCGAGATCGACAGTCTGGTGGAGCGCGCGAAACTCTCGTTCGTTGTCCTGGCGCAATTGGCGGAGAATGCAGAGGGCCACGGATGAACCCGATGAACACCGAGGTCGGAAAGGACTGAAGGAGTGCTGTCCGCGTTCAACGTCTATCCGCTCTCGAAATGCTTTGGCACTCTGCGTGCTCGCAGCTCAGTGGTTGGTTCAGAGTCGGCCCGATATGATCAGTCTTGCGGAGAGACAGCATGCTCATCGTTCGACCGGTTGCGCTAGAGGATCTTGACGCGCTCGAAGCGCTCGCCAGCCAGACCGGCGTCGGCCTCACGACGCTGCCGCCTGATCGCAAGTTCCTCCGCAAGCGCATCAAAAGTTCGCTCGCCAGCTTCGAGAAAATCGCCGAAGACCCGGATGCGCCAGGAGGCGAGTCGTACCTGTTCGTGATGGAGGACGCGGTCGAGAAGCGGATCGTCGGCGTGTGCGGACTCGTCTCCAAGACCGGCGGTTACGAACCCTTTTACTCGTATCGCATCGAAACCGAGCATTTCAAGTCCGAGCAGATCCACATCGACAAATCCGTGCCGATCCTCAAGCTCAACGAAGACCACAACGGGCCGAGCGAGATCGGCTCGCTCTTCCTCCATCCGGACTTTCGCCGCAGCGGCAACGGGCGGTTTCTGCAGCTCGTGCGGTTTCTCTTCGTTGCAGAGTACCCGCACTTGTTCGAACCCACGATCATCACCGAAATCCGCGGCGTGAGCGACGAGCACGGCAACAGCCCGTTCTGGGACGCGATCGGCCGACACTTCTTTGGGATCGACTTCAAGCACGCGGACTACCTGAGCGTTGTCAATAAGAAGTTCATCGCCGAGCTGATGCCCGACCACCCGATTTACATCACGATGCTGCCCGACGCCGCGCGCGCCGTGATCGGCAAGCCGCACGAGCAGTCGAAGTCGGCGGTGGCGAACCTGGAGGCGGAGGGGTTCACGCGGACGAACGATGTAGACATCTTCGACGCCGGCCCATGTCTTGCGTGCAAGCGCGATGAGATTCGAACCGTTCGCGAAAGTCGCCGCGCGGTGGTCGGCGGGACACTTGATTCGCCGGTCCCCGGCGAACTGTTCATGATCTGCTCGACGCAGCCGGGGTTCCACGCGTGCGTGAGCGGGCTTGTCGCCGACTCGCCGGACAGAATCCGGCTGCCGAAGGACGTGCTTGACGCAATGAGTATTCAGATCGGCCAGAGCGTGCGCTACGCAGCGCTGCATAGCAGCCAGCCGAAGGGGGAGTGACGTGGCATCACACCTGATCGATGGCCAATGGGTTGATGGCGCTGGCGAGGAAATGCTCGCGCAAAGCCCGACGGACGGCGCGATCGCGTGGAGAGGCCGTTCGGTGACACGCACCCAGATCGACTGCGCGATTGCAGCCGCACGTTCGTCATTGCGCGAATGGTCGACTATCGGGCTTGCCGCCCGCGCAAACATTCTCCGCTCCTTTGCCGAGCGGCTGAAGTCCAGTCGCGAAGCGCTGACCAGCGCCATCGCGATCAGCACCGGCAAACCCCGGTGGGAGTCTGCGACTGAAGTCGACGCGATGGTGAACAAGGTCGGCATCTCGATCGATATCGAAACGAAGCGAAACGCAGCAAGCGCATCCGAATCCGCCGGCATCCGATCGGCGACGCGGTTCAAGCCGCACGGCGTGTGCGTGGTCCTCGGGCCGTTCAACTTCCCCGGCCATCTGCCCAACGGCCACATCGTGCCGGCGCTCCTGGCCGGCAACGCGATCCTCTACAAGCCGAGCGATCTTACGCCGCTGGTTGCAGAGCTCTACACGAAGCTGCTCGCCGAATCGGGCGTGCCGCGCGGCGCGTTCAATCTGCTGCAGGGAGACGGCTCGGTCGGGAGGCAACTGTGCGACCATCCGGATGTCGATGGCATCTTCTTTACCGGCTCGCATCGTGTCGGCATCGAGATAGCCCGCGCCAACGTCGAGCGCACCGGCCGAATTCTCGCGCTGGAAATGGGCGGTAACAGTCCGCTGGTCGTTCATCGCGTGGCCGACATTGCTGGCGCAGCGTATGCGATCGTCCAAAGCGCGTTCATCACGGCGGGACAGCGCTGCAGTTGTGCGCGGCGACTGATCGTCCTCGAGTCCGAATCGAAGTTAGTGCTCGACGCGCTCTCAAAGATGACCCGGTCGATTCGTGTGGGGGCGTACACCGATTCGCCCGAGCCGTTCATCGGCCCGGTGATCACGGCCGGCGCCGCGGTGCGGGCGCTGCAGTCCCAGTCGGAGTTCCAGACGCGGGGCGGCCAAGTGATCCTGGAAATGACGCCGTGTTCGCCGCGTGAGAACTTCCTCCGGCCGGGCATCATCGACATGACGGAAACGGATCGAGGCTGGCGATATTCGTGCGACGAAGTATTCGCACCGTTGCTCCAGGTGATTCGCGTGGGATCGTTCGAGGATGCGATCGCCGAGGCAAACAACACACGGTTCGGCCTGGCCGCGGGGTTGCTGAGCGATGATCGATCGCTGTGGGACCATTTCTTTCGAGAGATCCGCGCCGGCGTCGTCAACTGGAATCGCCCGACCACCGGGGCGAGCAGCGCGCTTCCCTTCGGCGGAATAGGCGACAGCGGAAACCATCGACCCGGCGCCGCGGCCGCCGCCGAGTACTGCTCCTATCCCGTGGCGGTCACGGAGAGCGATCGCGTCGCGCTTCCTGCGAACCTGTTGCCAGGAATCGACCTGTAGAGGAAAGGCATGGACGAAAGCGAGATCAACTTCGACGGACTTGTCGGCCCGACTCACAATTACGCCGGCCTCAGCGTCGGCAACCTCGCGTCCATGCGAAACGTGAATCAGCCGTCGAACCCGAAGCTGGCGGCGCTCGAAGGCCTGGAGAAGATGCGCGTGCTGGCTGCGCTGGGCGTGCCGCAGGCGGTATTGCCTCCGCAGGAACGGCCGCACCTTCCCACGCTCAGAGCGCTCGGTTATTCCGGCACGGACGCGAAGATTTTCGATCGTGTGGGTAGCGAAAATCCGGTTCTGCTCGCCGGCGTCAGCAGCGCATCGAGCATGTGGGCCGCCAACGCGGCGACGGTATCGCCGAGCGCGGACACGGCGGATCGCCGGGTCCATTTCACGCCCGCCAACCTCGTGACCCAGTTCCATCGGTCGATCGAACCACCGACAACGCGGCGTGTCCTCTGCGCGATCTTTTCCGATGAAGCGCATTTCAAGGTGCACGATCCACTTCCCGCGAGCACGCACTTCGCCGACGAAGGCGCGGCCAACCATACGCGGCTCGTGTGCGATGGTGAATCGATCGAGCTCTTCACCGCAGGCCGGCGCGGATTCGATGCGAGCTTGAATCGCACCACATTCCCCGCGCGGCAGACGTACGAAGCGTGCGAAGCCGTCATTCGCCGGCATGGCGTGCGCGACGCGCTGATCGTCTCGCAGAATCCGGTCGCGATCGACGCGGGCGCGTTTCATAACGACGTGGTCGCGGTCGGTCACCGTCACGTGCTGCTCGTCCATGAACTGGCCTGGGAGGATCAGTCTCGAGTACTTCTGCGCCTGCGCGAGCGGATGCCGAGCCTGAAAGTCATCGAGATCAGCGATGCGGCCTTGCCGCTGTGTGATGCGGTGAGCAGCTACCTGTTCAATAGCCAGCTCGTGATGGGCCCAAGCGGTGGACTCCACCTGCTCGCGCCGATGGAATCGCGGGAAAGCGACGCAGCACGAGTGGTGTGCGAGACGCTGCCGCGCGACATCATCGCGCAGGTCCATCACGTCGACGTGCGCCAAAGTATGAAGAACGGAGGTGGGCCGGCGTGTCTTCGGCTGCGCGTGACGCTCAACGAACCGGAACGCCGGGCCATGAACAGCGGAGTGATCTTCGATGAGCGTCTCTACCACCTGCTGAAACAGTGGGTCGAACGACACTATCGAGATCGCCTGACGACGACGGATCTGCGTGATCCGAAGTTGCTTGAAGAATCATGTACCGCCTTGGACGAACTGACGGGATTGCTGCGAATTGGAAGTGTGTACGACTTCCAGCGCGATGCAATCTGACCGCGATCCGCGCCGATCGAACTACGCCGCCCGCGTCGACTTCGCACACGCATCGATCGCGCCGACGAGCCGCTCAAGCTGCTTCGTCTGCGAAGACAGTGGCTCGAGCAGCTGGTCGATCCATTGATCGGCTTCGTCCTGGATCGAACTTGCCGAATCTGCTTCGAGTGACGTGTCGATGTTGCGAAGCAGCCGCTCGCAGCGCTTCCCCGTCAGGTAACGCAGCGTCGCCCACAGCAGCACGAAATAGACGGCGAGGAACCCGACGCTCTGCAGCAGGTACGCGCTGCCGAGCAGTTTGACGATCTGCCAGATCGCTTCGGCTGAGAGTTTGCTGAACGAGGCACCGGGCTCGAGCACGATCTGCAGGATCGGCTGCACGATCGGGAACCACAGGACCGCACCGATCGTCATCAGCCACCGCAACGGCGCGGTCGCGCCGCCGTGGCCGTTGCCGGCAGTGTCGACGGCGTACGCCTTGCGCTTCTCCATCGTGTCGGCGAGCCGAGTCGTGAGTTCTTCGACCGCAAGCTCGCTTTCGCGATCGTTCCAGGGCGCCGACGAGCCGTACGCATCGGCGATCGTCGGATCGCGCCGACGAATATCGGCGAACGTCGCGCGAAGACTCACTTCCAGCGGCGGCGTGAGGTCGTGCACGATCGCGCGCACGCTCTGCCGCGTGGAGGTGAGGCCGAGCACGTTGCGGCGAAACACCGACGTGATCGGCGCGAGCAGGACGTCGATCACGTTCACGATCGGCCACCGCGCGATGCGCCGGCGCGAAGCGCGCTCGATGATGTCCGACTTGAGCGCGGGATCGTCCAGCAAGGCCGGCTCGATCCGGCTTCGGATCGGCGTGAGCAGCTTGTCTTCGGCAAGCTGCCGGGCGTCGTCGATGGTTCGGTTGGCCCGCGCCAGGCGATCGTCCAGCCGCTGGTCCTCCAGCCACTGCACGAGGGTGAGCTGTCGCCGGCCACGCGCAAGTTCCAGCGAACGCTGCACGAGCTTCTGGTCGCGATCCTTGTTCAACACGCTTCGCAAGTCCGGCAGGTCGAACTTGTCGGGGTTCGTCGCGCTGATGCACAGAACCCTCGGCTTTGCGTCGAGCGAAAGCAGCTTCTGCAGGCGAGATGAATAGTCGTCGGCGATCGTCGTCGCGGCATTGGCGCCTTCGCGCGCTGCGAGCTGGTCGATCTTGTTCAGGCAGAACACGAAGTTGGCGGGATCGTTCCCTTGCGCCACGAGCGCGAGCAGTTGCTGGGGCCGCTGGTCTGCGTACTTCTCCACGCTCTGGATGAAGATCGGGAAGAGCAGGTGCCGCAGCATCGAGCGGGTGAGGTCGATGTGGTCCTGGTATTTGCTGTCGATGTCCGGCAGGTCGACGAGCACCTGCAGCCGCAGGGATTCGTGCTCGTGAACCACGAGGCTGAACCGGCCCGCCGCGATGCGGTTCAACAATTCCCGCACCGGCGCTTCGATCGAGCGGTGGACATACGCGGTGACATCCCGCGTGCCCTCGCCAATGTGAGACGGCGTGCCGAGCTTCGCGCCGGCGATCGCGTTGGCCAGCGAAGACTTGCCGACGTCTTTCCCGCCGATCAGGCCGATGAGATAAAAGGGCGGCGCTTCCGCGTCTGAATGGAGCGAGAGCGTCGGCGCCGTGCCGGAGAGGAGCGATGGCGGCTGGGCATTGATCGTCCGGACGACTTCGTGAACGAGTTGCTCCACCGGGTCGGTTTGCCGACTCGTCAGATCGGCGTGCCGATTCTGCGAATCGGCGGGCCGGTTGATCGAAAGCGAAGAGGTCGGCGTCGCGGGCATGGTCCTGAGGATACAAGTTTGGCCCTTGGCAGCACAACGCGCGATTCCTCGCCCAACGGCGTACCGCCCGAACGCGCGCCGACGAATCGCCGCCGAAGCGTCCAGCCGTCGCCGGCGATCGGCGGATCGCGAGAAACCCGCCCGGGGGCATCCGGAAAGTTTTTTGTTGCGAATGCACGTCAGCATCAACTTTGCGGATCCACATCGTGCGGCGCTCGGGCAATACCCCTTTGCGGCCGCCCGGCTTGCTGCTCGGTTTTCGCGGGTGGGGCGTCCGCCGGGGGTTTCCAAAACCCTCTCATTCCCTCTCACTCGCTCTCGCTCGGAAATCGCCTGTTTCGCCGTAAGTGTTTTCCCAACGATGGGTTGAGGGTAACGGCGCCCATTTCGCACGGAATCAGAGCCGCTCATCCGGAGAGACACACTCTCACGGCCGATCGCGTGCGAACCTGACAACCCAAGCGCGCTCATCGCCTTACCCATCCGCGCTGCGCAAAAGCGCGATTTCGCGCAGCGCGCAGGAGATGACTTTCGATGTCACGTCAGCTCGGAAACGCGTGACAATTCTTCGCGGGGCAGTCCGGCTATTTTGCGAGCCGCTCCAGCGGACTCGTCGCGAGCTTGTCGAGCGGACTCGTCACCGCGATCGCCGGGCGCTGCATGACATGCGTGTAGATCATGGTCGTCTCGACGGATTGATGTCCGAGGAGCATTTGAACCTGACGGATATCCCAGCCGCTTTCGAGCAGATGCGTTGCAAAGCTATGACGAAAAGCGTGTGCGGTCACCCGTTTCCCGATCCGCGCTGCGCGGGATGCAACGGTGATCGTCCGGCTGATGTGGGCGGGGGTCGTGTGCCAGCGCGTGCCGCGGCCCGCCCCGTCGTATCGCGCGGTCGCACTCGCGAACACGAACTGCCAGCACCATTCACGCTCGCTGGCGGGCGATTTGTTCGCGACGGATTGCGGCAACGGGACAAAGCCTGCCGAACGCTGCAGGTCGCGTTCGTGCAGCACCCTTCTTCGTGCGATGTGTTCAGTCAGGTCGGCACGCAGCGAATCCGGAAGCATCAAGACCCGATCCTTCTTCCCCTTGGCCTGACGGACGTAAAGCTGACAACGATCGAAATCCAGATCGCGGACTCGAAGCGTGCAACATTCCATGATCCGCATACCCGTGCCGTAGAGCAGACGGACAATCAACCCCGTCTCCCCATCAGCGGGAATGGCCGCCAGCAATCGGCGGACTTCGTCCACGCTTAGCACGGTCGGAAGTGTCTTGGGACGGGTGGACCGCAGCCCGCGAATGTCGCCGAGGTGATCGGCACCCAGTTCTTCAGCGAGAACCTGTCCATAGAGAAAAACGATCGCGCACAGCGCCTGGTTCTGGCTGGACTCGGAGAGTTTTCGCTCCACGGCCATGTGCGTGAGAAAGGCCGCGACGTCTTCCCCGCGCAGGTTTGCCGGGGCGACCCAATCGCCGGCAACGTCACGATGAAAGCACAAAAACTGCTCGACCCAGCGGGCGTACTGCTCGCGGGTCGAGTCGGCGAGGTGCGCCCGCCGGGCGGTCCGGTCTAGCCGTTCCATGAGCCGCATGACATTAAGTTAGTATTTTGTTCGGATTGATCAACAATAATCTGGCGAGACGCCGAGAATGGCGTGTTTCCGCATCAAAAACGACTATTCTATTCCTTCATCACCGGGAGCAGAGGGCTGCCGGTCAAGATAAACAATGGTTATCCGGCTATGGTCTTCATGATCCTTACACGGTCGGGTTTCGACGAGTTGTTCCCGCGCCTCGTCAAGGACCGGGATGCTCTGTGGGTGAACGCCGGCGTCCTTTCTGAGTCGGAAGTCAGCGAGTTGCGCGAGGCTGGTTGGAACCTGACGAAGTGGTCGAACCCTTCGGCGGATCTGACGACGGAAATCGGCACAGTGCAATTGCACCACCCCGATCAGATCGTGTGGATGGAAACGGCCGCCGGCATGGACGCCGGATAACCATTCGCTGCACTGGACCGGGGCCACGACGGTCCTTGTACTTCGAACGTTGGTCGTCGGCCCCGGCCAGTGAACGATGGTCCGTTATCCGCACATGAGAAGCCTCCTCGACAAGTGGAAGTTCGAAGCCCGAGGCGGCCATGGCTGCAGCAATTCGGACTATCGCTTACAGCGGACAACGTGTTGCGGGTCGTTCGCCGTTGAAGATACCGAGTTGCAAGACGTGTACATCGATGCGAGCGACTTGAGTAAGTCCGCCACGCTCTTGTACGACCCTCGCTCCGAGAAACCGCCGGTTTGTCCGTTCTGCGGGGCGACCGAGTGGAATATGACTGAGGTCACCAGCACCGCGGAAGTTCCCGAAGGATGGCGGTGGGCGATGTTCGGATAACCACGCACTGGAACGGACCGGCCGGGCGGAACGGTCCTTGTGATTCGAGAGACGGTCGAACGCCCGGCCGGCCGTTCAATGCTGATCCGTTATGGGCCTCCGATGAACATTCCTCGACTGCTCATCCCGCTGTTCCTCGCCTTCGCGGTTGGCTGCTCGAAGTCGTCCGCCTCCTCGCCCACGACGAAGCCGACGGATGTCGGGCCGACTTACACTTCGACCACGGGCGCGGGTGCGACGACCATTGACGGATTGGAATATGAGTACGTCGCAAACGCAGAACGCGAAAAGCAGATCGTGAGTGGATTTCCAAAGCTGAAGATTGGTCAATCTCGCGAGGAAGTCCGCGACGCGCTGGGACTGCCAGACAGGGCTCGTCCGGGCTACAGCAAAGAGTACAACAGTCGGTTTCTTGGCTGGGGCTACATGTACCAAATCAAGATGCGATCGGGCGGCCCGAATAACAATGACG
>JANOBD010000149.1:0-2039 GCA_031411495.1 Phycisphaerae bacterium
GGTGTGACCGCCTCATAAAGGCCCGTCCCGATCTCGTGAAGAGTGCAGGTCTCATCGGTCGCCCAATCACGCACAAAGGCAAGAAGCCGATTCATGCCGACGCCGCCATCGTCAAACTTCCGGTATTCATCGACGTTGAAGGAATCGAGATCCTGGAACAACTCGAAGACGACATTGCGCGCTAAGTCAGCGTTTGTAATCGCGACCTCAAGCTCTTGCTTCGTCCGCCGCAGTGTCGGATCGCGTACAGCGTCTTGGTATAGCTGGTCGTACGAAATGCGTTCAGCCAACTGGCCCAGCACCTGACCGCGGAGGTCTTCTGTCACCTGACCGTACTCGTCCACCTTGCCGAGCGTCTGCGCGATCGCGAGCAGCTTCTGCTCAAGTAGCAAGAAGATCTGACCCTCGATCGTGTCGGCTGAAACGATGTTGTAAACCTGTGCCGTGTCCTTCTGGCCGTATCGGTGAATGCGGCCGATTCGCTGCTCCATGTCCATCGGGTTCCACGGCAAATCGTGATTGAACAGCACCCGAGCGAACTGAAGATTGATTCCCTCGCGGCCGGCGGCCGTGCAGATGAGGACGCGAGGACCATCGATTCGGCGAAACCGCTTTTCGGCCGCCAGCTTCGCTCCGTGATCGCCACCTTTGAGAACTTCCACACCCTTGCCCGGAAAGCGACGGTCGATCGCACTTCTCAGGGTGTCCACGCTGCCCAGATACGTGGTGAAGATGACGATCTTCTCCTGCGCGTTCGATCTCCAAAGATCGCCAAGCCCGCGCAGAAGCTCCTCTGTCTTGCTCTCGATGCCGCTCGGCAATTCATCAAGCAATGCGCGGATGCGTTACCGTTCTTCGGGCAATGCGACGGCCACCAACGCCGCGGCAGACTCTTCCTCGCCCTTGGACATCAATTCGGTTTCGACGGCCTCAGGGAGCGCCTTGTCATTCAATTTCTTCAGGAGTTGCAGCTTGCCGTCGGCAAGCAACCGATCGACTTCCGCCCGGCCCATCATGTCATCGCCTATGCCGTACATCGATCGCAACAGAGCACGAGCCTCCGTGAACGCGCGATCTCGACCATCAGTGTCGAGATTCTCGTCGCACACGATGGCTTCGTGAATTGTGAGCATCAGCAGGCGTCGGCGAAGCGTCGAAGCAACCGCCGCGAAGCTGGAAGACGCGATCTTCTGAAAGATCGTCATGACGAAGCCGAGTGGCTGCCCCTTCGCACCTTGCATGGCCGCGAGGTTGTACCATCGCGTAAGCGGAAGCCGCAGCCATGCGTAGAAAAAGTTCGCCAACTCGGAATAAATGAAGTTGTCACCGAAAGGCGGATCGGTCATCACGAGGTCAATCGACGCATCACTGTGCTCGGAAAGTGATGTGGACGAATGGCATTCGATCGTCGTCCGCGTTCCAGCAATAGGGTCGCCGGTGAATACCTTCTGACTGCCGGTAGTCTGCCCTTCTGTCAGCAGAGGCTCCCAAGGCTTTGCACTCCATTCAATTCCCTCAAGTACGCCCTCAACACATGAATACCAATTGCCGCGGCCGAGAGCCGCGAACACGCAGTTCTCAACTACATTCTGCTTTGCGACGTAATTGTTGCTCGAAAAGAATGGCTCCAGCTTGTCAGCCTGGATGTTCCAGAACGCGAACATGCATTGGTTGCGCAGGTATTGCTGGATTGCTCCAAGCGTCTGCTCTTGGACCGACTGGGCGGCCGCGCCCTCTCGCGTCGCGGCCCGAAGCAGATGGGCATGGACAAGAAGTTGGCGTGGGTTGAACATCCGATACCAATGGGTGTACCCGTGGTCCGGAATACTCCAGTAGTGGGTTTGCCATCCGTACGGGATTTCCTCCGTTGGCCAGAACCCGGCGAGAGTAGTTGACTTCAACGACTCCCATTCCCGCATAGCGCCTGTTAGGCGATTCACGTCCGCTTGAGTCGGGGCGGCGAAATAGCGGCCGTCATAGACTTGACCATCGGCTTTGCACTCCGGGCAGAAACACTGCAACGCATAAGGAGACGTCGG
>JANOBD010000150.1:0-3326 GCA_031411495.1 Phycisphaerae bacterium
GCTCACCTCGGGCCTCTTCGCTGCTGAAGCTGCGGGCGACTGGACGATCACGATCACCGACAACAAGGTCGGCTCCACCGGCTCGCTCCGCCTTGCGCGACTGACGCTCAGTTCTCGCCTGGCTCAGGAAGTGGATCAGCGGGCGGACACTGTCGCCGCTTCTACCCTGGTTCGCGGAAGCCTCAATGACACCTTCCCTCGCGGCAATTCCGCACTTCCCAATGGCGTGGGTGCCAGCGCCAGCATCGCATCCGACAACACGCTGGGCGGCTTCAGCCAATATCAGGGACGACTCTACCTCACCTACCTCGATCACGATCTTAACTTGCAAAATGGCGCGAAGCCCGACGCGACCAAGGTGTACATGATTCATTCCGATGACTTCGGAACGACCTGGAGTGCTCCAACTCCCGTCGCCAGGGACACACAGTTTGAAGATGGTTTCTCGCAAGGGCTCCGTGCGCAGTTCCTGCCGAAGGTCGCAGTGGACCAGGCCACCGGGACCCTCGTCGTTCAGTTTTACGATACCCGTAACGATGCTGCGGAAGCGCGCGTCACGAATAACGTGGTGACCAGCCTGGATGGTGGAGCGAGTTTCAGCAAGGGAACCTACCTCAATGCCAGCCAGGTCGCGACCGACGCAATTACCGGCGATGTCGTAACGATCGGCCCGGTTCCGGATAACGCAAGCTCCGGCAACAGCGATCGTGACGGCAGCATCGGTCTGGGTCGTCAGGAAGGCCTGGCCGTGTATGGTGGCGTGATCCAGTCCGTCTGGACGAGCAATGCCAACGGCGGAGTCCTGCCAAACGCGACCAATCGCGGCAATATGAACATCCGTGCAAACCGTGCCTTCATCGCGGCTGGCCCGCGCGGCATTGAAGGGACGCAGGGCGTCGTTGGTGAAGCAGGCGATGCCCTGAATCCCAACCGCGCCCCTGACGGTGCGCCGCTGCTCGAAAACGTCGTCATCACGTTTGATCGGCCGGTCACGCTGACGGCTGCTGACGTCCTCGTTGAGTATCGAAAGATCACCACTGCCGGGACGCTTCCGGCCGATACAACCATCAACCCGATTTCGGTTGTCGCATTGGACAGCATTCTTTCCACGACCACTGGCCTGGCGGTCGGTGCAACGCAATGGAAGGTTGTCATTCCCGGTCAGTCCGCGATCGGAACTTATTCGTACATCGTCGGCCCGAATGCGACCGACAACATGATCACCTATACCGCAGGCGTGGCCACCAACGGCAACCTGATGGACCAGACGCCTGATGGCGTCACGGGCCAAACCGATGATGTCTTCGGCATCCCCAGCGATCCAAGCGACGTGAAAGACATTCCGCTGATCATCCCGGGCCCGCACATCATTTCAGATCTGACACTGGTTCCAAACCAGACGAAGACCCCGGACAACCTTGTTACCGGAGTTGCCAGCTCGATCGACATTACGTTTGACCGTGATATCAATCCGTCAACCGTCAACAACTCCGATATCCTTGGAATCGTCGGTCCAACCGGCGCACTCACTGGGTCGTTCACGATCGGGTTAAGCCCGTTGAACGCAGATCCGGCGCATCCGCGCACCTTCCGCATCAGCTTCCCGGCGCAGAAACTGAACGGCTCATACATCATCCACCTGGGCCCGAATATCTCCTCGGCTGCGGGCGATCTGGTGGACCGTAACCTCAACGCTGGACTTGATCAGTTCCGCAGCGTGCCGTCGCTCGGCAAGACTCAGATCACCTACAACGCGTCGGGCAGCACTGCCATTCCGGTCAACAGCACTGTTACCTCGACGATCCAGGTAACCGATTCGTTTGTGATTCAGGGCGCGACGGTGCAGGTCAACATCCTGCACAACAGCGACCCCGACCTCACCGCAACGCTCATTGCTCCAGATGGCGTGACGCGCATCCCGCTGTTTACCAAGGTTGGCAATAACAACACCAAGGCTAACTTCAACAACACCATCTTTGACGATAACGCAGCGACTCCGATCCGCAGCGGCGGCGCGCCGTTCTTCGGCACTTTCGCGCCACAACAAGGACTTTCGCAGCTCGCTGGAATCATCTCCAACTCAAACGGCGGTACCTGGAAACTGGAAATCAAGAACAGCAGCGGAACCGTCAGCGGACAGCTCGTCAGCTGGCGCTTGACACTGGTCAAGCCTGTCAGTTCACAGGGTCTGGGTGAGGACGTCGCAGACCGAACGATGATTCCGTTCCGCATCTTTAGCTTCGCCAAGGGCGATACCCAGTCGCAGGGTGCCTGGACTCCGCTTGGACCGACCGGCACATCAACCAGCAGCACCGCTGGCGCAGGTCGCGTGAGCAGCATCGTCGTGGATCCGTCCGACCCATCGGGCAACACTGTATTCGTCGCCGGTTCCGGCGGCGGTGTCTGGAAGACAACCAACTTCCTCACCCACGATGCCAGCGGCCCGTCGTATGTGCCCCTCACCGACTTCGGCCCGACCAACGGCCTGAGCATTGGGTCGATCGCGGTCTTCGCTCGCAATAATGATCCTGATCAGTCGATCATCTTCGCCAGCACCGGCGATGGAAACATCGCCGCTCCCGGCGTCGGCGTTCTCAGATCCATGGACGGCGGCAAGAGCTGGGTGCTGCTGGACAGCAAGACCAACTTCGATGCTAACGGCGTGCAACTTCCGATGAGTTCGCCGCTCCGTAAACACGACTTTGTCGGAACGACCAGCTTCAAGATCGCTGTCGATCCAAATCTCAGCCCCACCGGCGATGTCATCGTGTATGCGGCCCTCTCCGATGGAACTTCCACTGGCGGCGGTGGCGTGTGGCGCTCGCAGGACACCGGCAAGACCTGGCAGCAGATGCGCGCAGGGAACGCCACCGACATTACACTCGACTACAACTCCGCGGGTGCGCAGTCGAACAACCTCCAGATCGTCTACGCAGGCTTCCGCGGCGAAGGCGTCTATCAGAGCCCGAACCGCGGCCAGACCTGGAATGCACTGCTTGGCGGCGTGGGCAACCCGCTGATCCAACATGCCGACATCATCGGGACACCTCCGATCAGCGTGGACGGGCCTCCTTCCACACCCAGCAGCGCGCCCGGTCGCATCGTTCTTGCCAAGCCGGCGCTGGTACGCAGTCATCCGCTGGCCAGCCCGCTCCCGACCGACAATCCTGCCGACAATCTCGGCTACCAGGGCTGGCTTTACGCGGCAGTCGGAAGCGCAGACGGCACCTTCAAGGGCCTGTATGTCACCAAGGACTTCGGCCAGAACTGGACGCGCGTCCAACTGCCCAATCAAGACCTGCTGTTCGGCCTCACCAACTTCAGCC
>JANOBD010000151.1:0-125397 GCA_031411495.1 Phycisphaerae bacterium
TGGCGACGTCCATCGCGCACAACACGGCCTTGAACTTGCCGAGGTCCAGCGCGAGAATGCGAGTGACAGAGGGGTCCATGCCGATCCTTTCGTAAAACCACCATCGTCTGGTGGCGCGAGCGGGATTGCATGGGTTCTTTGGAGCGGACCGCGGCGGCGGTATACTTCACTTGCGGTCGGACGTCGCGCGTGCGCCGCCGCGGCCGCTCAACGGGATTCCGTTATCCGGCATGAGAGACGAACTGGCAAAACTTGAAGCCCGGTGTGGAGTCCCCTTGCCACGGGGATATCGCGACTGGTCACTCAACGGGTACACAGACTATCGTGGCAGCATGGAGCGATACCTTTGGCTTCCCCAGCTCAAAAAGTGGCTTCGGCCGGACGAGATACCGGAATACGACTTCAATCGGATCGGCGTCATACCGGGATTGATCCCGTTTGGCCGCACGGGGAGCGGAGACCACTGGTGCTGGAACACTCAAGTCAATAACAGCGAATCAGAATATGATGTGTTGGGTTGTTGGTACGACGAAGAGCTGGCCGACAGGGTTGCGCCTACATTTCCTGCGTGGTTCTATCGGATTTGTCTCAATGAAGTTTGCGACTTCGGCACAACTAACGAAGCAATCGAAGAATCCCGAGGCTACCTTCGCTTGTGGTCGCAAAGGCTATCAGAGATTCATCCGGGCCGATGGGCTGATCACTTGTTGCGGCTCTCTGAAGCACAGCCAACATTGTACCATCACCCGAAACTGCTGGCGCACATTCAGAGTTTTGGTTTCATCACTTCGATGAAAGTGGACGAGATTGTTGCTGAAGAGTTTGGCCCGCTCTACATCGATCAAAAAGTCGCGTGGTCGGCGGAGGAGAACTTCGGGACGTTCACGAGCACCACTGTCAAGATTAAGAAGCCGATACCCGACGATCTTGAGGAGCTTAACCACGGCCCGCCATGCCCGAAGTGCCGCACGCCCTTGCGCACAGCGAAGGCGAAGCAATGCTTCAAGTGCGGCGCGGACTGGCACGGCCAACCGGCCGCCGAATAACCCGCCACGCATTAGACCGAGCCGGCGGCTAAGAATTCGATGGCGTGAGACTCGGCTTGGCCGGGTGCCACACCTTGGTGTACTCGCCAACGTGTGCGGTGAACTGATCCGAATCGCCTCAGCGCACATTGCGGGTACGCAACGTGCGGCACCCAGAAGGTGCGTCCTCACGCGAAATCGTCATGCCGTCGCGAGGCGGAGTTCCTGCCGCACACGGGTCACTTCGCGCTCGATGGCCTCGGCATCTTCGCCGCGCTCGCGCAGGACCAGACGCGAGAGTGCAGCCGCGATCTCGATCTCTTCGTAACGAACATGATCGGCGCCGACCTGCCGCAGTTCATCCGCCTCGCCCATGTACCGCGCGCGGACGATGACGTTCAGCGTCGGATTCAGCAGCTTCGCCGCCGAGATGAGCGGCGTGCGGTTGATCGAGTGCGGCAGCGTGATGATCAGGTGCGTGGCCTTTGCCACGGCGGCCGCGAGGACTTCGATGTTGTACGCATCGCCGAAGATCGCCGCCCGGCCTGCGCGGGTGAGCGATTCGACGGTGTTCATGTTCTGCTCGACGATCACCGTCTCCACGCCGCGATCACGGAGCAAACCGTCCACCGTCCGCCCGACCGGGCCGTAGCCGAGGATCACCGTCACCGGCTTCTCGTTTTCGATCAGGTCGTTCGCGATCGCATTCTGTGCGGCACCCTTCTCAGCGCGGTTCATCCACGCGTAGAGGCGCGGCACGCGCTTGAGCAGGCTCTCGAGCGCGGGAAGCAGGCGCATCAACAGCGGATTCAGCGTGATCGACACGATCGCCGCCGCGACGAGCGCGTTGTGGGTGCGATTTTCGACGTCCAGCAAGCCGGAGGTTTTGGCCAGAGACGACACGATGAACGAAAACTCGCCGATCTGCGCCAGGCCGAGCGCGACGACCAATGCCGTGCGCAGCGGGTAGCCGATGATCGCCACAATCAGAATCGCCGCCAGCGGCTTGCCGATCAGCACCACCGCGAGCGTCGAGACCATCAACAGCGGGTGGTGCAGGACAAACATCGGATCGAACAACATGCCGACCGACGCGAAGAAGAGCACCGCGAACGCATCGCGCATCGGCAGCAGATCGGCAGCGGCCTGGTGTGAGACCGATGACTGCCCCACCACCATTCCCGCCAGGAAAGCGCCCAGCGCCATCGATGCGCCGAACGCATAATACGCGCCCGTGGCGATCGCGATCGCCATCACCAAAACGGTCAGTGTGAAGAGTTCGCGCGAGCGAAACCGCGCCACGAACACCATCAGCCTCGGAATCAATTTAGAGCCGACGACCAGCATGATCGACACGAACACGGCCAGCTTCAGCATTGCGAGCGCCAGCGCGATCCAGACCGATTGTGTCGCGTGCTCCGGATCGGCGTTGCTCCCCATCGCGGGGATGAGCACGAGGACGATGACGGTGAGGATGTCTTCGACGATGAGCCACCCCACCGCCACGTGGCCGTGCTGCGTGTCGAGCAGGCGGTTATCGGTGAGGACGCGGATGAGGACGACCGTGCTTGCGACCGAGAGCGCGATGCCGAGCACGATCCCGGTTTTGAACGTCATGCCGAAAGCGAGGGCGACGACGACGCCGAGCAGCGTCGCGAACAGGCTCTGGCCGATCGCGCCGGGAATGGCGACGCGCCGAACCTTGAGCAGGTCGGCCAAGTGAAAGTGCAGCCCGACGCCGAACATCAGCAGGATGACGCCGATCTCCGAAAGTTCCGACGCGATTTCCACCTTCGCGACAAATCCCGGCGTGTAGGGGCCGACGAGGATACCAGCCAGAAGGTAGCCGACGATCGGAGAGAGCCGCAGGCGTTGCGTGATGAGCCCCATCACCCACGCGGCCGTAAGGGTGGCGGCGACGGTGGTGATCAGCGGCAGCGGCTGTCCGGCGGCGAGAATGGGTGTGATGAACATCGTCTCGTCTCCTTTCGTAACCGAACGCTCCGGTTTCACGATTGAGACGGACTTCGCAATGCCGATTGCCCATCGAAAGCAGTTTTTCTGACTCGGGAACGCCTGACGGTTGCGGCTCGACGTTCAATCTTGCTGCGATTCTGGACGATGGCGCGTCGACGCGTACTATTGCGCGTCCAATTGAACGGCCGCGCGATGGCGTGGCGACTCGCTCCACCGTTGAAAGGAACTCATGCGTAAGACACTCTTGATCGCCGCCACCCTCGGACTGACTACGGCATTGCTCGCAACGGCCCGTGACAACGTCACACCTGCGCCGACGACGGCTCCAACCACCGCACCCACCACGGCGCCCACGCCGGAGGAAGTCGTTTCCTGCGTCAGCTACGGCCTTGGACTGAACTTCGGCCGCGAAGTCAGCGGCAGCATGAAGCAGTTCGACGTGAAGCTCGACATGGACAAGATCCGCGAAGGCCTGCAGGACGGAATCGGCGGCAGCAACCCGAGGTTCACCGATCAGGAACTCATCGCCGCGTTCCAGGCGTTCAATACGACGCTCGCCGCGAAGGAATCTGAAAAGCAGATCGCCACCGGCAAGGCATTTCTCGATGCCAACAAAACCGTCGCCGGCGTGAAGACCACGGCATCGGGCCTGCAGTATCAGATCGTCGAAGAAGGCAAAGGGCCGATGCCCAAGGCCAGCGACATGGTGAAGGTGAACTACACCGGCACGTTCGTCGACGGCACGAAGTTCGACAGCTCGGTCGATCGCGGCGAGCCGGCCGAGTTCCCGCTCGACAAGGTCATCAAGGGCTGGACCGAAGCGTTCCAGCTTTTCAAGGTCGGCACGAAGGCGAAGCTCTTTATCCCTTCGGACCTCGCCTACGGCCCGGACGGCCGCCCGCCGGTGATTCCGCCGAACGCGACGCTCATCTTCGATGTGGAACTGCTGGAGATCGTCGCACCGACGACCGAGCCTGCGGCCGCACCCGCGCCGACGCAGCAGCCGTGAACGGGACATCACGCACGCAATCCGCGCAGAAACAGAACCGGCTGCGATCTCGAAGGAGATCGCAGCCGGTTCGTTTTGAGCCGAGCAATCCTGATTACCAGGCGAACTGCCGGTCACCAGCGAAAGCCGATGCCCACGCCGTAGACGAACTGTCCGTCGTCGAGCTGGCTGTCGGCGTCGCCGGCGCTGTCGAACAGGAATTCATACAGGACCGAGCCGTAGATGAACGTGGTGTCATTCACGTACGCCTTGACGCCGGCTTCCGGACCGGCGGCAAAGGTGTCGTTGGTCCCGTCGCCGTAGAGATAGCCGATCTCGGCGCCGACATACGGGATAAAGCGCTGGTCTTGGCCGAACTCGAAGTGATAATCGACGCCCAGGCGGGTTGCGCCGGTCCACGAGCTGTCGCCGAAGTCACTGTAGCCGAGCGATTGACGCAGGTTCACCTGCCACTCCGGCGTGAAGTAGTAGCCGAGCTGCCCGTTGACGTTGAAGCCGCCGCTGTCGAAATCGTTGCTGCTGCTGCCGGCGCCGCCGAGGATCAGTTCCCACTGCCTTTCAGGTGGATTGGTGTTGCTCTGCGCCGAAGCGATCGAGCCTGCCGAGAGCGCGAGGATGGCCGCGGCCACAAGTGTTTTGGTTCCAAACATGAATGCCTCCATGAAATGGTGTGCTGAACGGCCTGGCGGCATCGACGTGATGGCCGCGCCCTGTCAGGCCGTGACGGGCACACGAAGTATTGCGAACCTAGCGGCTGGAAGGCGCGCTCTCCACGAGCCGATACCTGAGAGCGGGGTGGAGGTTCCCCTGAATGCGACAAAATGCCGTCGAGTTCGGGATGGATTTGGGAGTGAATGAATCAACCGGAATCCCGCTCAGATCCATTGGTCGCGGATCATGCGGATCATGACGTAATCTTCCTCGTGCATGTATTCGGGACAACTCTTGCCAGTCCCGATGAGCTGATCGAAAAACTGCTCGGCTTCGTCTTCAATCTGTTCGCGCTTCACGCCCATCGCCAGACGCGCGGCATACAGATCATCTTCCTTGCTGGCGAGCCGAAGGGCTTCGGCGCCGCAGTAGCGTTTCACATAGTGCGCGAGGTCATGATAGAACGCCCAGAGGCGATGATCACTGAAAGCCGGCGCGTGGCAGTGCTTGTTGAGCGCGTGGGTGAAGTGGCGGAGCTTTTCATGCCAGTCGAGCTTCGGGTTCAGGCCGATCGTGATGTAAAGGCCGACCTTGGCGGCCTCGCGGGCTTCGCGATCGCCGACCTCGTCGGCGTGGCGGGCGTCGCGCGAATAGACGTGCTCATCCAGTCCGATCGTGGGCATCGGCGGCAGGCGGGGACCTTCGAGCTTTTGTGCAGCACCCATAGCTGGCACCTCGATGATGACACAGGATGTCGTTTCAGACCGTTTGCAGGTCAATTGCCGGGCAAGACGTGTGAACGCCCGGGAGCCGTCATCTACTTTAACATCGAATCTTGCCCGGGCCACCCCCTTTTCGACGCAGACTGGCGAATGTGCCAAAACGAGAATGCCCTGGCCGAATCGGACCAAGGCGGCGTTACGTGTTGATTTTTGCTTCGGGACGGCTCTCGGGGACTTTGAAACGTCCGATTAACCCTGCCCGACAACCCGTCTCACCAGGCGAAGCGGTTCGGGTCGAATGGAGGATGGCGTTCGACCGATCGAGCGACGCAGCGTGTTAGCCTGCAGATTGAGTTGGTGAAGAAGCGACTGCGGCTTCATGAGTTCTTGCGCCGAAACGTGATTCTCCTGCGACGCGCTGGAAGTTGAAGTGAGCACGATCTCTTCCCTTCTCCGTTTGCGCCAGGCATGTTCGCCGGCGCCGCCCTGCACGCGTAAACCGCATCGGGTGTCCCGTCTCATCACGACGGGACACGAGATGGACATCAGCCGCCGCATCCGGCGTCTGATTCGATACAAATCCGTTGCATCACGCCCTCGCGACACATGCCGCGCGGGCGCGATGCCTACCGGTTGACGGGCCCGCACTTGGCGAGCCCGTTGACGCGCATCGCTCAGGCAATGCGCGCGTTGTTCTTGTTCTTGCTCAGCCGCGTCGCGTGCCGGGCGCGGTTGCCTGCCATCCGACGCATCGCGTTGGCGCGCGCATTCAGGGTACGCAGAATGCGAAGTTCATCGGCGGTGCCGAAGACCTGTCCCTGACGGCGACGTTCTTGATCGGCCGAAATATAGCTTTCCATGATCCACTGCCTTTCGTCGTCTACTGGCTCGAACCAACTCCGTTACGAGCACGATTCCTTCACGTTTTCCGGCCAGATCTCCCCGAGATCTCGGCCTGCTCTATCGCTTGCTGAACGACGGCCAACGCGGCCGTCGCCCGAAATTCAGAATCACTGCGCCGCGATGACTCCATGGCGGCGACTGCGAGTCGCCCGCGGAAGGCTCACTCACACGGCGACGGACCGAATGCCGAGATTCGGCACGACGCTCGCCGGCTGGCGATGCCGCACCGCTTTGGCCACCTCGACGACGCCCTTCCAGGCGTCTGGCCCGTCCAGGACGGCGATCGCACCCAGGGCGCGAGCCATCATTTCGTCTTCTTCCGTCAGGCCCTCGTCGGCGACCAAAGTCCAGCGTTGCCACGGTCTCGACGCGTGAAGTCGCTCGGCGAACTGCCCGGGCGTCATGTCATTGATGCCGGGACCGATCGTGACGAGATCGAACTTCAGCACCCGCAGCAGGTCGAAGGCCTGGACGCCCGAGTCCACCTCAACCAACTGCACCGTTGCCACGACGTCTTGACTCGCCTTGGCGCGATGCAGATTGGCTAATTTTGCTCCGACGGCGAGAATGCTCGGCGTATCAAAGTCGTCCATGCGCACTCACCCTCGGATGGCAGTTTGGCCCGCACGTGCAGACTTCAACCGCCGGGAACTGCATGAGCGATGACCGTGCCACACATCCAAACAGCCCCCTACATTTGCGCAAATATTTATTGAATAACTACTTAAACTCACATCGCATTGCTTGCGCTCCCCGGCACGACCCGGTCGTTTTGAACAGGCGCGACGTGTCGCGGATCTGTAAGGTCATTTCTTAGAATGACTTAAGACTGATGTTCGTTTTGAATAGCCCTGTTCGAAGTGACCGGTTGTTTTGACCACGTCGAAACGCATTCTCGGACCGCAAATATCGACTTCAAGTCGTTATTTGATAAGCCGATAAGTGAAGTGTGAACCTTGCACTTCTCGAATGTGCAACCCCGCGCGTTTCGGTCGTTGTACCGCTGTATAACGAACAAGAAGTTATATCGGACTTGGGAACTCGCCTCTCCGCAGCGCTCGATTCGACCGGCTTCGGCTGGGAAGTCGTCCTGGTGGATGACGGTTCCCGCGACCAGACTCTCGACCTCGCGATCGCCGTTCACCGGCGCGATCCCCGCTTCAAACTTGTCAGCCTCAGCCGCAATTTCGGCCACCAACCGGCTGTCACGGCCGGCATCCATCATGCGACCGGCGATTGCGTCGTCCTCATCGACGGCGATCTCCAGGACCCGCCTGAGGTGATTCCGCAACTCCTACGCCTGGCTCGGCGGCGCAAAGGTCGTCGTGGCCGAGCGGCGAACCCGCGCCGAGACCGGGTTGCGGGGCGTCGGCTTCAAGCTCTTCTATCCCCTGCTTCGCCGGATCACCGAGTTGCCGGACGTGCCCAACGCCGGCATCTTCGGACTGATGGACCGCGCCGTCGTCTCCGAATTCAATCGGCTGCCGGAGCGCAATCGCTTTATCCCCGGACTTCGTCTCTGGCTCGGCTTCGAGCAGGCGACCGTCTATTACGACCGCGAAGAGCGTGCCGCCGGCAAGCCGAAACAGACCTTCGCCAAGTTGATGGCGTACGCGATGAACGGCATCGTGAGCTTCAGCTACCGCCCGCTTCGTGCGGCCACCTAAGGCGGATTCGTCGTGAGCGCGTTCGGCTTCCTGACCGCGCTCGCGTTCATCATCCGCCGGCTGTTTTCAACGACGACGCCGTCACCGGCTTCACGACCATGCTCACCATGACCATGATCCTCGCCGGCGTGCAGTTGATCAGCGTCGGCATCCTCGGCGAGTACATCGGCCGGATCTACGAAGAGGTCAAACAGCGGCCGCTCTACGTGGTGAAAGAACGGCTTGGGGTGGCGCAGCCCGCGGTGACGCTGGAGCGGAGAATGCTCGCGCCGGGGCCGGAAGGTTCGACGAATATCGAGGCGTGATTCACTCCGAGTTCGACTGACGAAACGATTGGTGCTTACTCGAATGCGCAATTGTCTTTCGATCAGACCCACCATAGTTTCCGTGAAATGCACTTTCGCACATTCGCCTTCATCGCGCTCGCGTTCGCCATGACCTCCGTTGCTCGCGGAGCTGTCTGGTCATCGCCGGACGGTAACGTCTCGGTCACCATTCCGTCGGATGGCAGCTTTGTGGTGGTTCCCAATCCTCCGGCCCCGGCAATCGTTCTTTGGCAGTTGTCCGATGGAACGCGCGTCTTCATCGCGAAGGCTGACAATCCGCAAAACATACCTCTCGAAAAGGCGGGACTCGAAGAGGGAACGCTCAATCAAGTCCCTGGGACGCTGATCAGTTCCGTTGAGACGTCTCTGAAAGGCGTCCCGGTCTTTACCATCGCCGTTCGCGGCAACATCCAAGGGCATTCGATTTACGCGATGCAGAAGATCGCCGCGTTCGACAGCGTCGTCTACAAGCTGATGGTCGGAGGTCCGGTAGATTGCACCTCCGATCCACGGATCGTTCCGGTGTTTGATTCATTTACGATTCTCAGCGCAAATCCGCGAGTTCCGGCCGCACCGAAATCCAGCAATCCCTTCAGCCACGAGCGGTCGGTTGGAATCGCTCAAATCGGTTGGACTGTTCTCTTCATTGCGTTGATTGTGGTAGTGATCCGAAAGGTCATCTCATCAGGACCCAAGCCGATGGCGACACCGGGCTGGGGCCTTGCGATCGACCAAGTTGGCGCCGCGTTGTTGATCGCTCGCGTCAATCCTGATTCGCCTGCGAGCAGAAGTGGCCTTTTGCCGGGCGACCGGATCTTGCGCATTAATGATATCGAAGTTGCGAATGCCCAGTCGCTCAGCAACCTGCTCGGGCAACAGGTGAATGGCCCAGCGGTCACCATCGCCATCGAACGCAACGGCATGCCCATGGATCTCGTGCTCAAAAGCTGAATCGACCCGGTCGGCCGCACACATTCCGTCTCCTGCGGCCCGTGCACGTCGTTGTGGAATCGTTATCATGTCCGATTCGATTTTGAGAAAGCGGACAGAGATATGCCTTCGATTACCGACCAGTTGGATGCCGCGTTTCGGAAAGCGATCCGGGACGCATTTGAACTCGATGCCGATCCGTTGATCTCGGCGAGCGCGAACCCGCAGTTCGGCGACTACCAGTCGAACGCGGCCATGGGACTCGCCAAAAAGGTCGCCGAGAAGACCGGCGCGAAGACCAACCCGCGCCAGATCGCCGAGGCGATTCTTGCAAAGCTCGACCTCGGCGAACTCGCGAGCGAGACGCCGAACATTGCCGGGCCGGGATTCATCAACATCCGACTCAACACCGGCTGGCTGGTGAACGAACTCAACCGCGCGCTCGCGGACCAGCGCCTGAATGTCCCGCTTGCTGCCCACCCGCAGACCGTCGTCGTCGACTACAGCGCCCCCAATGTCGCGAAGGAAATGCACGTTGGCCACCTGCGGACCACCGTTATCGGCGACACGTTCGTCCGCGTGCTGGAGTTTCTCGGCAACAAGGTCATCCGGCAGAATCACATCGGCGACTGGGGCACGCAGTTCGGCCGGGTCATGCTCGGGCTCTGGTACGACGCGGTGGCGACACACAAGCACGAAGAAGCGAAGCTCGCCGACTGGATCGCGCGGGCTCTGCCACTCGTAAAAGGCCCGGACGACGAATCGGCGGACGCCAGGCGGGTGCGATTCGCGGCACAGGATGCAATCCTCGACGCGATCGTGCCATGGCATCAGGCCGCGATCGATGAGGATCCGAATGGCACAGGCATCTTCGAGCCGTACATCGAATCATCGTTCCCAAACCTCAAGCGCCTCGACGTGCTTTACACGTTCGCCTCCGCCGTCACCGCATTCGAGTCGGCCAAGAGCCGGATCATCAAGCACCCGACGCACGGCGAAAAATCGCTGAAGGAACTCGCCAGCTTTTTCGCGACGTTCGTTCAGAAGCAAAACCTCGACGAGAACCGCCAGGAAGGCGTCGCGTGGCACAAGAGCATCGAGTCGACGCTCGCCACCTGCCAGGCGATCTACGACAAACTTGGCGTGAAGCTCACGCCCGCGGATGCATACGGGGAGAGCAAATACAACGACGCGCTGCCCGGCGTGGTTTCCGAATTGCTCGCGGCCGGGATCGCGCAGATGTCGGATGGCGCGGCCGTCGTCTTCGTCGAAGGGTACGAAGCGCCGCTCATCATCCGGAAATCCAACGGCGGCTACAGCTACGGCACGACCGACCTCGCGGCCGTCCGCTATCGCGTCAACACGCTCAAGGCCGACCGCGTCATCTACGTCGTCGGCGCGACGCAGAGCCAGCACCTGCAGCAGGTCTTCGCGATCGGCAAGCGGGCCGGCTGGGATCGCCGCGACGCGGCGCACACGACCACCTTCGAACACACGCCTTTCGGAAGCGTGCTCGGCGAGGATGGAAAACTCCTGCGCACGCGAGCGGGCGGAACGGTGAAGCTGGCGGAGTTGCTGGATGAGGCGGAAGATTGCGCTTTCGCGCTCGTCCACGAGAAGAGCGCCGACATGAGCCCCCCCTTCTCCACCGACCAGATGAAGCGGATTGCACGCGCGGTCGGCATCGGGGCGGTGAAGTACTTCGACCTTCTGCGCGACCGGATCGGCGACTATAAGTTCAGCTTCAAGGCCATGCTCTCGCTCGACGGAAACACGGCGCCTTATCTACAATATGCACACGCGCGCGTCTGCTCTATCTTCCGAAAAGCCGGCGTGATGCGCGGCTCCACGGCCGTGAGTGCCCTGGCCGATCCGAATGAAATCTCGCTGGCAAAAGTGCTATTGAAATTCGAGACGACCGTGAACAGCGTCGCCGTCGAATTGAAACCTCATTTTCTTTGCACTTACCTCTACGAACTGGCCGGCGCGTTCAGCACGTTCTATGCGAGTTGTCCGGTGATCCAGAGTGAGGAACCACTACGAAGCTCGCGCCTCGCCCTCTGCGATCTCACCGCGCGGACAATCGCGCAGGGACTGGATCTGCTTGGAATCGAGCATCCGGAACAGATGTAGAGATTCTCTCTGGTCCGACAATAGATTGTGATAGTCTTCCGAAAGCCCAGGGATGGCCATCCCTGGGCTTTTTTGAGGAACTCACATGTCTTCCAAGCCTTGGAACGACTGGTATCACCTCACCGCGCACACCTACGGGACTTGGCTCTACGGAGATCGGCGCGGATGGCGCACTCGACACCATCGGGAACATGTCGAAGGCGATTACCGACATCCGCCCGCACCGGGGACGTTCGAGGACAAGCTGGCTCAGTCGCGAAATTTGATGAAGCGCAGTCCGGTGTACGTTTCGGTTCCCGCCCGGATTCTGGTCGTCGGGGTTGTCGTCGAAAAGTTCCAGACGGACGGAATCGAGCTTCTCGCGGCATCAATGACTCGCGATCACCTGCATGTGCTGGTTCGCGTTCCTGACCATAATCCGCGCGAATGGATGGGTCGCGCCAAGAAGCATTCCTCTCACATCCTGCGCGAAAAGAATCTCAAGCCTGAAGGCTCACTCTGGGGAGTTCGCTGCAAAGTCGATCCGGTCAAAGATCGGTCACACCAGATCAACATCGTCGGATACATTCGCGACCATCGCGATGAGGGTGGCGCGACCTGGATCTTCACGAATCCGAAAGTCTTTGCGCCACGCGTGGAATAAAGAAAGCCCAGGGATGGCCATCCCTGGGCTTTGATCTATCGTGACAATCGGAATGTTCGGTCACTTCGCGACTTGCAGCGCCGTGATCTTGTATTTGCCGTCCGTCTGCTTGCGCAGGCTGACGTCGAGGGATCGCGTCGCGCCGTTCTTGAACCTCATCGTGCCGGCAAAATCGATCTTGCCCGCGGAGAGGTCGATGTTGGTGTTCTTACCCGGGGTGAAGTCCTGGAACTCGCCGAGGGTCTTGAGATCGTCGACGATTCCCTGGATCTGATCCTTGGAAATCGCGGTCTGATCGACAAAGGTCATCGCCTTGTCGTAGTCACCCTTCGACGCCGAATCAGAGAAGCCGCTGACGGTTTCGATCGCGGGTTTGGCTTCCTTGTAGGCCATCACCGCGGCGAAACCGCCGCCGCCGAAGCACAAGCCGCCGCCGACCGTGCCGATCAAACCGAGTATCAATCCAGCGATCGCCATGCCGCGGCCTTTGACCGCGGGGTTCTTTGTCGCACTGATGCCGATGATCCCCGTGATGATCGCGATGATCCCGGTCACCACGAGGCAGCCGAGGATGCCGAAGATCAGACTCGCGACGGCGGCCGCGCTGGTGCGCTGGGGCGGCATGCCGGTCGGCGGATACTGGGGCTGCGTGGGCGGCGGATATTGAGACATGAATGCTCCTTCGAAGAATCGCGGATCCTGATTTCCGCTGGTGACATTGGCGTATCCGAAAGCAGGACTCTCGGTCACTTACAAAGGTCTACACTACGGATAATCGTTGGACCCGCCAGACTCGCCGTTCGTGTCGACAATTTCGGACCTCGCCGTTCTGTCACGAAAAATCATCTGAGAAAATGCGAGAAAGTTGCTTCGATGGATATCTATGCATAACTTCGCCCCTGGCTCCGATTGTGAGCCAAAAGGAATACGAACTACATGAAGTATATTGCACTTCTTTGTACCGCGGCGGTTCTGTCCGCATCGGCTATCGCATCTGCGGATAATGCGCCGCGCACCGTCATCACCAAATCCGGCGAACGCGTCACCGGGTCGGTGATCAGTCGGAGCGAGAAGGAAATCGTGATCGACTCGGCCACGATGGGGACAGTCGCCGTCTCCGCGGCCAACGTCGACCAGGTCGTCGGGCCGGATGGAAAGGCCGAGCCATACACGCCCGTCGCCGATCCGGGCCTCTGGGGCACCGGCCTCCTCTCGGGCTGGAAGCGTTCGCTGGAAGCGGGCGTGAGCGGCGTCGAGGGAACGACCGACTCGGTCTCGCTCAACGCGATGTTCAACGCCAATGTCGATAACGACGAGTACCTCGCCTCCTTCGGCGCCTGGTACTTCCTCACCAGCGACAACAACGGCACCAGCCGCAATCAGACCCGCGTCTTCGGGGACTACGGCAAGAAGATTGACGGCGGTCCGTGGTTCATCTGGGGGCGCGGACAGTACGACAACGACTCGCTCGCCCTCTGGGAAAATCGCGTCAGCGGCTTTGCCGGCCCGGGCTACGAGTTCATCAAGAAGGACACCTACGAACTCACCGGCCGAGCCGGCCTGGGTTACACGCACGAGTTCGGCGGCAACACCCCCGACGGTTACGACGACAGCCGCTTCGAAGCGCTGATCGGCGTGGACGGCAAATGGATCATCGACGCCAACCAGTCGCTGGTCTACAGCAGTTATTACTACCCGTCGCTTGAAAACTTCTCCTACGGCCGCGTCATCTCGACCATCGGCTATCTGGCCGACCTGTCGAAAAAGGACGGCCTGGCATTCCATGCCGGGATGGAGCACGATTACGACTTCATCACGCCTGGCGACGATGACCACAACAACTGGAAATACTTCGCGAACATCGTGTTGAAGATGTAAAGAGTCCCGTTTGTGTTTGAAACCCGCGTCGTCGTGGTGGAAACAGCACGACGACGCTTTTGCAGGACAATCTGACCGGTTCACCGAGCGCGTTCGACGATGGAGGCCCGAGCCTCTATGGTCTGCCAACCGATCGGTGTGTTGCCATGCTCGAAAAATCATTCCTGGTTCAAAAATACGCGAAGCTGAAGTTCCCACAGTATTCGCTCATCGGCTACTCAATGGCCGGCGAAGAAACGGTGATTCAGGTGCCCGAGCTGAACGTCTGCTTCGACGTCGGCCGCGCGCCCCAGTTCTGCCTCAGCAGCGATTACATGTGCATCAGCCACGGGCACATGGATCACCTCGCCGGCATCGCGTACTACCTTTCCCAGAAACAATTCCAGGGAATGACGGGCGGCACGATCCTGCTGCCCGCCGAGATCGTCCCATCGGTCGAGCGCCTGCTCGCGGTGTGGCGGGAGATCGAGCGCCAACAGACGCCGTTCGTGCTCGTGCCCATGCAGCCGAACGAGTTCCACGAGATCCGCAAGGACTTCGGCATCCGCGCGCTCGGCACGCATCACGGCGGCGCCTCACTCGGCTTTTCGCTCATCAGCATCCGCGAAAAACTCAAACCAGAATACGTCGGCCTTCCCGGCGAAGAACTCTCGCGCCTCCGCAAGGAAGGCGTGCAGATCCAGTATCGCGTCGAGGTGCCGCTGATCACCTATCTCGGCGACACCTCCGCCGGCCCGGTGTTCGAACATCCGGATGTGATCAACGCCGAAGTGCTCATCACCGAGTGCACCTTCTTCGACCCCGACCACAAGGCCCGCGCCAAGGCGGGCAAACACCTGCACGTCGAGCAACTGGCGCGCATTCTCCCCCGCTTGAACAACAAGACGGTCGTCATCACCCACGTGTCGCGCCGCACCGGCGTCCGCCGGGCCCGGCAGATCCTGCGGAAAACCGTTCACGAAGAGTTGCTCGCGAACCTCGTCTTCCTCATGGATTTTGAGAACGCCCGGTCCGCCGGCGATATCGATGACACCACGCCGCCGGCGCAATGATCGATCGTCAGCGGCGTTTTCGCGTTTTGCGTGGGGAATGCTAACGTCCACAGCCTTTGATCCCGACTCGGAACCTCGATTTAGCCCGGAGAGAACCGCTTTGAGCCAGCCCGATGTACCTACCGCTACTTCCGTTGATTCGGCGACCGGCGACGTCCGCAAGCCGCCTTTCGATTTCGATGCGCTACCTTATGCGGCCGCCATCGTGTGGCTCGCGTGTGTCCTTCTGGCACTCGCGTGCAACGGCGGCTCGTTCCTCGGACGCGAATGGATCTGGACCGACAACGCCCTGGTGGCGCAGAACCCGTTGATCGGCATGCTTAACGGTCTGCAGCGCGTCTGGTCGGACATGTTTCACCCCGACCGGTACGGCATCCCGCAGTTCTCGCCGCTCTCACAGACGATGTTTTTCTTCGAACGCGCCCTCTTCGGCCAGAATCCGGCCGGCTATCGCATCGTGAGCGCGGTCCTTCACGGCTCGTGCGCGGGCGTGCTCTACCTGTTGCTGCGCGGATTGAAACTGCGCGGCGCGCTCTTCGTCGCGTTGCTCTTCGTCGTCCACCCGGTGATGGTCGACTCGGTCTCGTTCCTCACCGAACGTCGCAACGTTCTCGGCGGCCTGTTCGGGCTGTCGGCGCTCTACATGCTGTTCCGCGCGGCCGGGGCGATCGCTCTGCCCGCCGGGAAAGTGAAGCTGCTGCCGGACGATCCGGCACGGCTCTACGCGATGGGAGCTGCGCTGCTCGTCGTTGGACTTTTCGCGCAGCCGGCGATCGCACCGCTGGGGCTGGTGGCGATGCTCGTCATCTGGGCACGACATGCGAAATCGCCGGCACCGCTCGCACTGATCGCGATCGGCGTCGCGGTGCTCGGCGCGGTTCTGCTTTCGGTCAGTTCGCGCGTCGAACTCGCCCACAGCGGCTACACACAGAAGCAGTGGGAACGCGCCCCGACGCCCGCCGGTGAGATCGCCGTCCGCACGCAGGTGGCCGGGCGCGCGGTCTTTTTCTATCTGCAGAAGTCACTCTTGCCGTTCCCGCTCGCGATGGACTACGGCCGCTGGATGACGCCGAACGATCTCGCCGAGTATCGCGAGGTCGCACCCGATGTGAGCAAGGATCGCTTCGCGACGCGCTCGCCGGACGTCGGCGCGGATCAATTCATCGCCTGGCTCTTCCCGCTGGCGGCGGTGGCGGTGCTCGTCGCGCTGGCGGCGTTATCGAAGCAAATCGGCCGCACGCCGATCGCGCTCGCGGCCAGTTTCGTGCTGCTGCTGGCGCCGTTTCTCGGCTTCATCGATCTCGGCTGGATGCAGGCGAGTTTTGTCTCGCATCGGGCGATGTACCTTGCGACGATCCCGATCCTCGTCGGACTCGTACTCGCGATCACACCGCTGCTGTCGGACCCGAGCCAGCGGGTGAGCCTGATCGCTTCGCAGGCGATCGTCATGATTCTGATGATCCGGCTCGCGGTCGGCCTCTCGGCGCGCTATCAGTACAACCTGAGTTTCTGGCGTGAGTCGGACATTGCCGCCAATCCGCGGCAGAGCTTTTTGAACGTGCTCACCCGCACGCCCTGGTACTCGCGTTACCAAGCCGCGACCTGGCTGATCCAGTACCAGCCGTCTGAACTGGAGAAATCCCTTTCGGCGTACAACGACGTGCTCGAACGTGGCCGGCCGGGCAACTCCGAGGTGCTCGTCCAGCTCGGGCGCGTATTGACGGCCCTGCACCAGGATCAGGAGGCAATGAATCGCTTCGCGTTCGTGATGCAGAACGATCCGGATTTCGGGCTGGCATTTCGATCCGCCGGCGACCTGATGAAGCGACAGGCGGACGCCGCGCCGACCAATCCTGCCCCCCGCATGGCCGCGCTCGAACTGTACGACAAGGCCGCCAAAGCCGATCCGCTCGACGCAACGGCGCGCATCCTGCTCGCACAGACCGCATGGGAAGTGGCCAAGCGCCTGCCCAACGACAAGGTCGACGACATCAAGGCGCGAATGCAGCAGGCGGCCGAGGCATTCGACGCGGCGGATGAAATCCGTCCGTACGACGTCGGCCAGCTGATGGTCGAGGCGCGCACGCTGATGGAAATGCAGCTCCTGCCTGCGGCCGCCAGCCGATTGACCGTCGCCCGCGCGGTCGAGCCGCAGAACCCGGAAGTGCTCCTGCTCATCGCCGACCTCGCGAATCTCGGCGGGCAATGGAAAGGCGCGGAGTCGGCCTATCGCCACGTGCTGGAACTCGACGAGAAGTACGTCGAAGCGTACACCAACTACAGCGCGATGCTCGCCACGCAGGAGCGATTCGACGAGGCCCAGGAACTGCTCGACAAGGGCCTGAAACTCCTGCCGGACGATCCCAAACTGCTGGACGCGGTGAAGAAACTCAAGGAGTTCCGCGAGAAAGCCGCGACCCGCCCGGCAAGCACGCAGCCGTAAGAGTCAGTTAGATTTGCCTGGAGGGCGGTCGTCCTCGATCGCCGTGTGCGGATGCTCCGTCACCACTCCAGCGGATGAGAACATCCGCCCTCCAGGGATGAGATTGTTAAGCTCGCGTTGCCGGCGTGCGAAGATGTCGTCGGCACCTATAATCCCCGGCCGATGACCCAGGTCCGGCTCGAACACGTCAGCAAAGCCTTTGGCGACAAAGTGGTGATCGATGATCTCGATCTCACGATTGAAGCCGGCGAGGTATTCTTTCTTCTTGGTCCTTCGGGTTGCGGAAAGAGCACGCTGCTCCGCCTCATCGCCGGCCTGCACGATCCGTCGCGCGGGCGGATTTACTTCAACGGCCGCGACGTGACGGACGCCAGCACCGATCAGCGCAACGCCGCAATGTGCTTCCAGAGCTACGCGCTTTGGCCTCACATGACCGTGCACGACAACATTCAGTTCGGTCTCGACGTGCGCAAGGTGCCGGCAGCGGAGACCAAGCAGCGCGTCGACGAGGCGATCAAGCTCGTCCAGCTGCAGGAACATTCGCACAAGAAGCCCAACGAACTCTCCGGCGGCCAGCAGCAGCGCGTGGCATTGGCGCGGGCGCTCGTGGTGCGGCCCGACTGTCTTCTGCTCGATGAGCCGCTGAGCAACCTCGATGCGAAGCTGCGCCTGGAGATGCGCACCGAGATCCGCCGAATCTGCCGAGCCTCCAACCTCACCGCGATCTACGTCACGCACGACCAGAAGGAAGCGCTCAGCATCGCCGATCGCATGGCGGTGTTGAACTTCGGCAAGGTCGAACAACTCGGCCGGCCGCAGGATTTGTATCTGCGGCCCAGGAATCGCTTCGTCGCCAACTTCATGGGCGAGACAAACTTCATCGACGGAACGGTGAATCGATCGGAGGGTGAAAAGGTCTGGGTGACGACGCCGATCGGCGAAATTGCGGGCGTCTCCTGCGGGGCTCCGTTTCAAGCGGGAGACCGCGTGAGCATCTCGATCCGACCGGAATCGGTCCGCCTCGGCGCGTTCGCCGGCCCGTCGGCAACCAACCATTTCGACGGCATGCTCCACGACACGATTTACCTCGGCGAAGTGGCGCAACACCTCGTCTCGATCGGCCCGAAGGCGACCGCAACGAACCTGCGCGTCTTTGAACTCAACCCGAAGGTCGTCGCAAGGGACGAACAGGCCGAGCCGGTGAAACTGGCGTTCGATGCGGAGGATGCGGTCGTTCTGAAGGATTAGAAACACGAAGCCACGAAGTCACGAAGCTGCAACTGGAGATTTGTCATGCCCTTTGGCGATACAACTGACCCTGAAATAGAGAGGATCGCCTCGATTGCTCTTGATGCGATTTTCGCCGTCTACGAACGACTGGGTCACGGTCTACTCGAATCGGTCTACCAGATTTGCCTGGAATACGAACTCAAAAAGCGCGGCCTGATCGTCGAGCGAGAGGTCGATGTTCCTATTCGCTATGACGAAGTACTGTTGCACGCTGGCTTCCGAATCGATCTGCTCGTCAATGGTCTCGTAGTGATCGAATTGAAGTCGGTCGAAAAGCTCATTCCGCTCTTCGAGGCACAACTCCTGACCTATCTTCGTTTGTCCGGAAAACGTCTCGGCATTCTTGTGAACTTCAATGCCAAATTCCTGAAGGATCAGATTAAGCGAATCATTCTCTAGCTCGCCAAGTTGCAGCTTCGTGACCTCGTGGCTTCGTGTTTTGTTTTCCGATGCTCAAGAACCTATCCATCCTCCTCACCCTCATCGTCATCGTCGCGCTGCCGTTTCTTTTTCGGCAGCCGCGGGATGTCGGCGACTGGAAGAGCGGCGACCCCGTCATCACGATCATCAGCCCGCACAACGAGGCGATCCGCTATGAGTTCGAGCACGCCTTTTCACGGTGGCACAAGGCGAAGTTCGGCAAGCCGGTGAAGATCGACTGGCGGAACATCGGCGGGACGACCGAGATCACGCGCTACCTGCAAGGCGAATATGCGACCAGCGCCAAGGCGTGGTGGACCGACCTGGGGAAGGTCTGGCCTGCGGGCGCGACCGATGCCGTCGTCGCCGGCAAGCCGCCCGCCGATTCGGCCCAGCTCGAAGTCTACAAGGCCTATCGCGACACCGACGACTCCACCAAGATCGGCTGCGGTGCCGACCTCTTTTTCGGCGGCGGACAGTTCGACCACACCGACGCGTTCAACCGCGGCTTCACCGTCGCGCCGTGGCCGGGCACCAGCGCGCCCGATTCGGTCAAGGCGTCGCTCGCGCTCATCCCCGAGAAGCTCGGCGGAGAGATCTGGCGCACGCCTACGCTCTTCGGCGCCGCGGTGAGCACCTTCGGCATCGTCTACAACCTCGATCGCCTGCGAGAACTCGGCATCACCTCGCCGCCGACGAAATGGGAAGACCTGGCCGACTACCGTTACCTCGGCCAGGTCGGCGTGACCGACCCGACCAAGAGCGGCTCGATCGCCAAGGCGTTCGAGATGTTGGTGCACGCGAAGATGAAGGCGGCCGTCGCCAAGTACCTGCTGGCTCTGGGCGCGCTGCCCGAGGACATCGATTCGGTCATCGCGGCCGATGAACAGCGAATTGATGAGTTCCAGAAGACCAAAACCGCCGACGGCAAGCCTCGCGCGAAGTGGGACGTGCCCGACGATCTCGTCGGCTACCAGAACGCGCTCGAAGCCGGCTGGGTCGACGCCATGAACCTGATCCAGGGCATCGGCGGAAACGCACGCTACTTCACGGACTCTGCGACGAAAGTGAGCATCGACGTCAGCATCGGCGACGCCGCCATCGGCATGTCGATCGATTTTTACGGCCGCTACCAGGCGCAGATGTCATCCGCGCCGGACGGCTCGCCGCGCATGGTATTCATCACGCCCGTCGGCGGAACGAGCGTGAGCTGTGATCCGATCTCGCTCCTCCGCGGCGCAGGCGGCAATGGCAAGAGCGATGCCGAGCGCGCCGAGACCCGGCAAGTGGCCATCCGCTTCATCGAGTTCATTCTCAGCGAGGAAGGCCAGCGTCTCTGGACGTACAGGCCCGGCTCGGTCGACGCAGCGGGCAAGCCGATCGGCCCGACGAAGTACGCACTGCGGCGACTGCCGATCCGCCGCGATTTCTATCCGCAGCCCAATGACACGCCGCTGATTCATCGCCAATACGCGGCCGACGATCTCGCCGATCCGACCATCGATCCGTACCAGGTCGCGCGGCAGTTCACCTACTACCCGCGCTGGACGGGTTCACACTTCGGCATCCTGCGTGAGATCGTCCGCGCGATGTGCCTCGACAGCGGAATCGAACTCCGTGATGCCTGGGTTCGCGCGCACCAGGGCGGCGTTGACGAGGCGCGCCTCGCGAAGATCTACCAGATGCCGACGGTCACGCTGCACGGGAAGGATGGAAAGCCGGTCCAGGTGCCGCTGACGTGGCGGAAGGCGCTGGGCTTTCGCGACTTCGATCCGCTCGAATACATGCGCGAATTGACCGGCGCATTCCGCGACCAATACCGCGACGCGGCCAAGTAGCACAGTCAACGATCCAAACAGTTTACGCCGGGGTTGTGCCGATCCGGATTCCGTGAGCCCGCGTCACCACGCTGCAGCTCAACTGCGCTTCTGATTCAGCTTCCGCGCCGTCTGCGAGAGGTGTTGGTGCGCCAATTCGCTCGCGTAATCGACCTCGATGACGCGCCGAAACGCCGCCATCCTGCGAACCGGATCGGTCGTCTGTTCGGCGGCGGCGAGGAATGGTGCGTGCAGTCTTTCCCACATCGACATCGTCTGCGCGTACGTCGCGTCGTCGCCCTTGCGCTGGCCACGCGTGAGTTCGGCGTCACTCAGCACGATTGAAAACGGCGGCAGCGCGGAGAGCAGGCGATCGATCGGCCGGCCGTCGGGTGGCGGAAGCGCAACATCCGCCGTCGGCACGATCGCCACGACGAACCGGTCATTCACCGGATAGGTCGAGGCCAGAAACGTTTCGAGGTACAGCCCGCGCTCGGATGCAATCCGCCGCACGCTGACCGCAGGCTCGATCGTGCCAAACCCCGCGACGAGCAGTTGCCCCTGCGGATACGTTGCGACGATCTGATCCGCATCGAGTGATTCGCTGGGGCTCGCGGCGAGCAGATCGAGTTTCACGATCCCTTCGCCACATCGCTGTCGTCTCTGGCGGCGCGCCTCCTGCAGCGGCATGTAGACGCGCGAGAGCGTGTCCCAGTCCCGCGCGTTCCACGCAGACAGCTCGGCGCGCGTCAACACTCGCTCCGCGGCGAGATAGTCACACGCGAGCAGTTTCTGCTGCCCTGCCTCGCACAGATCCTGTAGTGAAGTGTCGAGCATGAGATCGCGAGTCTACGCGATCTTTTTGGCGTTGCGAAGCGGATCACGCGATGGTCGTGCGGATCGCGTCGATCGCCTCTTGCCAGCGGTCGGAGGTCTCGTGGGCCTCATAGGCGAGGATGTCGCTGAGCGCGACGTAATCGCGCGACTCGAGCGCCGAACGGATGCCGGTCAGTTGCTGCGCGAACGTCCCGAGCCACGTCTGCAGCGAACCCTGCTCGACCCGGACTTTCCCCAGGTCGACCTTGAGCAGCTTGGCCACCTTTTCGACCGAAGACTGCGTCTGGTTCCACTGCGTGAAGCAGCTTCCGAGCTTCTTAAGCGCGTCCGCGTGCTCGCCGGACTGGAGGTGAGTAACGGCCTGCGCGCGGAGCGATTCGGCGTCGAGCAGCAGGCTTTGAACCTGGTCGAAGATGTCGTTCGCGATCGCCTTGGGCTCCACCGTCTCGATGAACAGGGCGCGATGATCCAGAGGCTCTGCGAGCAGCGAATCGAGCTGATTGAGATCCGGTTCGCGGCCGTCGATCATCACGTGAACCACCAGCCGCTCGCGGGACCGAAGGTGAGACAGCACCTGGCCGAGCGTGCGCAGCCCCAGCGATTCGGCGGCGAGGGGTTGATCGTCGACAGTGACACTCATGGGCGCGCTCCGGTCATGTGACGTTTATCGGACGATTTGCACACGGGACTTGAGTCGAGGAGGACAGCTGATTCCACGCGGCTCGGATTCCAAGATGGCGCGGGCACACCTTGTGGATGGAAGTTAGCATTTCCTTGTCCTAGACTCGGAGCTTCATGCCTGAAACCCGTCGACTCTCGCCGATCCCGAAGGTGCCGCCCGCCTCTTTGAACTCCGCGCCGTTCGAGCCGGTCTGCGCAATCTTCCGCCGGTACCTGCGCGGCCAGAAGCTGAAGTTCACGCCGGAGCGGGCGATGATTCTCGACGGCGCGCTGCGCCACGAAGGATTGTTTTCGGCCGACATGCTGGTGGAGGAACTCAGGGCGATCAATCACCGCGTGAGCCGGGCGACTGTTTACCGGACGCTCACCCACCTTCACGACGCCGGCTTGCTCAAACAGGTGTTTTTCGACAACAAGCAGAGCTACTTCGAGGTCATCGTCGGGGGGAAAGCCAACGACTACCTGATCTGCGTCGAAACCGGTCGGGTTGTTGAGTTCAATTCCGAGAAGTTAAGAAAGCTGCGCGATGAGATCTGCAAGGAGCACGGGTTCGAAGCGATCAACCATCAGTTCCACATTTTTGGGATCGGCCCTAAAGGGAAGTGAACGCTCGCGGCGGCGTCTAAAAGACGAGGCGTCCTAACAGAGGGCGGCGAACGTGGCGATCGTGAGGATCAGGATCCGCCACTTTGCATCTCCAAGGCTGATTTTTCCGATCGCTTCGATCATGTCCCTAGGCTGACACAGCTTTGGCTCGCGGGCAAATTCGAACGAATTTCGAAACCGGGCAAAGCCCGATGTTGTGTCCCCGCATAAACCGCTTGAATTGCCTCTGATTACTGGAAGACGGGCACGCGACTTGGTATTTTTTGCCCTGCCGCAAAAAAAGTTGTAGTTTTCGTCCCCTTTTTCCGGACTTCGGTGGTTTTCCGGCCTTTAATCGACTCGGCGGCGACAATTTGCTGTTAACGACCTTTAAGGGCGTTGCGGGACGCAGACTGGGCACCTATGAGACTCCATTTACCGACCTCTATGACCAACTCCACCCTGAACGACATCGCCCGTTCAACCCATGCTGCTCACGTGTTCGTTGCATCCGCGCTTCCGGGCGGATCGGTTCGAACCGTCCAGTCGTCCAACCCCAGCGCCTCGATGAACCGCCTTTATTCATCGGCGGGGCAATTCGTCGACTACCCCGCGTGGGAGTCGATCTTCACCGGCAAAGCCACCCACTCGACCGATTTCTTTGCCGCACATCCCGACGCACGCCATGAGTTCCAGAGCAAGTGGCTCGGACGCCTCGGTTACGCCTCAGCGATTGCAGCGCCGCTTCGCTCGCCGGTGATTTCGGGATTCCCCGGCGCGCTCGTCGCGCTTGGAAGCATGGGCCAGCCAGGATTCAACGAATCGGCGCTCCAGACGCTGACCCAGGCGGCCGAAACATTCAATCGGGAAGCCGCCTCCATCGGCAATCGCTCATCACTCGGAGCCGAAAACCGGCTCTTTGTCCTGCTCGAAGCCGGCCAATTTAAAGGTCCGACGCCGCGCGAGGTGCTCGACCCGACGCTGGCGGGCCATGTGGAGTCGTATGCACGAAGCCGGATCGCCCAGCAGAAACCCACTTCCGCCGGCGATCGCGTCCAGCTGGTCGATTCCCGCGGCGAAGCGCATGCGTTTACCGTTTCGCTATATGAGTCGTACCCCGCGATCGGCGCAGGACGCGTGCTCGTGCTCGCCGCGGTGCCGAAGTTCACCGAGTGGCTCGCGCTCACGCCTTCGGACTTCGCGGCCGATGCCGAGATCGGCCGGTTGCTGCCGGCATTCAAGTTCATGCACGATCACTATCACGACGGCGCGACCCTTCCCACGATCGCGTCACACGTGCATTTGAGCCCGTTTCACTTCCATCGACGATTCACGGAACTGCTGGGCATCACGCCCAAGCACTTCCTCTTCGACTGCCAGATCGCCCGGGCCCAGGAGCTCCTGCTCGAGGGCACGCACGAGCTCGAGGCGATCGCAAAGACCTGCGGTTTCGCTCACCAGAGCCATTTCACCTCTCGCTTTAAACAGGCCACGGGCCTGACGCCGACGCGCTGGCGCAAAATGCACCATTCGCGGCCGGCGGGTGAAACTCCGGTCGAGCGAGCGCATGCAGTGTGATAGAAAGTCGGAATTGACGCTTCCGGCTTTCGCGACTCTCTCTCCCTCTGCCGCCTGCGTGGACCCGCCTAACCCCGGCCACGCAGGCGGTTGTTTTTTTAGGCAGATCAAAAAGGGGAGGCAACGGGTCTTATGCGACCCTTTGTTTCCACGCTGGAGAAATCGCCCGATCGACCGCGATTCCAAACCGGAGCAGGTCGATAGGACCCGCTGCCATCAAAGAAGGACGTCGGCGTTGTTACCACGATTTCGGTTCGGCCGGGCGGTGATGTCGACGGTTTTGCTCAGCGACGTTCCGTAACGCTGCGCGAGGATGAGGAGGTCGTCGAAATCGACCTTTCCGTCGGTCGAGTAGCTGAAGTTTCCTTGCGAGAAGGTTTTGCCGGACTCGCCGTAGTTCTGGGCCAGGATCAGGAGGTCTGAAAAGTTTACGGCACGGTCGTGATTGGCGTCGGCCATCATGAAGAAGAAGCCGAAGGTGTAATCAGCGGCCATGGGTGGTCCGCCGACGCTGGTGACGCCGCTGGCTTTGACCCGGACGGTGTAGTCGCCATTGGTGAGGCCGTTGTAGAAGACGACCGTCCCGGTGTTGGTCACGTTGTTGTAGTTCAGCGAGTAGGCCGGCGGGGTCGGTCCGGGGCCGGTGACGACGAGGTCGCCGATGGTGAAGCTGGTCACGACGCTCTGATTGAAGGTGATGTCGGCGCTTTGCGGATAGGTGTCATATTGAAAGCTGGACGCGATGACGACCGGCCCGCCGACCGTGTCGTTGTCGCGGAGGACGAGCGTGGTCGAGCGGTTGAAACCCGCATCATAGGTGAGCGTGGTGCCGACGGTGAAGGTGATGGTCTCATCGCCTTCGCCGAGCAGATCGTCGATGGGGGTGAGCACCACGTTGGTGAACGTCGCGCCGGCCGCAATGGTCACCTCGGTCGAGGTGGTCGTGCCGTTGCCGAAGAGAATACCGGTCGCATTGAAATCACGATTGGCGCCGCGTGGGGTGGCGGTGCCGCTCGTGGTGAGGACGATCGTTTCGGCGTAGGGAAGGGCCTGGCTTCGGGTCACGAGGAATGAGGTGCCGACCGAACCTTGTTCGTACATGTTGGGCTGAAGGGTGCCGACGGAAATGAGGGAGCCGACATCGACGACGCGCGCCACGGAGCCGTCACTGCCGGCGATGACGATCTTGCGGACCGGCGCGATTTGCGATCCGGTGATCGCGAGCACGCCGGTCGTGTCGTAGTTCGAATCCACGTCGAACTTGTGAATCCCGTCGCCGCTGAAGCGCGTATCCAGCACGCCGTCGAAGGTGTACGCGGCGATGACCAGATCGCTCCCCACGGCGCCGCCAACCAGCAATCCTCCCAAGTAGTTGATCGCGATGCCGCCGGCGTTTTCAAATCCGCCGGTGTCGGTTTCGACGTATCCGGTTCCGTTCGGGCCAAAGGCACCATCTAGCGCACCAGTAACGTGATAGCGGACGGTCATGAAGTTGTGGTCGGCGGGGTTAAAGCCAAATTTGTGCGTGCCGGTGACGACAATTCGGTTGCCGGGCTGAACTACTACGCCGGCCGCTTCGGAATTGCCGTCGGTTTCGAAGACGGTGGTGACTGCGCCGTCGCCGTCGAAGGTGTTGTCGGGTTGGCCGGTGCTATTGAAGCGTGCGACGGCAAACCTTGAGTGATCGAAGTCATCAAGATCCAGGTCCATTACGCCAGCGACTACAATCTGGCCGTACCGCGGATCGGTACTGGGGTTGCCGCTGTAGTCGATGGTGACGGCCGTGGCGGATTCCCAGTTGCCGAAGCTGTAGACGACTTTTCCATCGCCGTCGAAGCTGGGGTCCAATGCGCCAGTTGTTGTCAGGCGTGCCATCGCAAAGTCGGTGTCGAAATTGAGAAACCCCGCCAATCGCGTGCCGACCGCGAGGATGCGATGCTGCCGGTCGATCATGATGGCGTTGGCGGCGCTATGGCCCTCCAGAAGGCCGTCGAATTGCATGGTGACCAGCGCATCCCCGCCGCCGAATGTCGGATCGGGCGAGCCGCTGGGCTGGAGCCGTGCGATGGCGAACTCCTGTTCCTGGCGGGAGGCGTTGTAGACGTCGCCGCAGATGACGATGGTGCCATCCGTGCCATCGACGTCGATGCCGGCGATGTACATGAGGTCGTACTCGGCAAAGCCGTCGCCGCCGCCGAAGGTGGTGTCAATCGTGCCATTGACGTTCAGGCGAACAACGCCGTAGAGATAGGACCCGCCGCCTTCCGGACTGTCTCCGCCCGCTCTGGCGGCGATATCCACGCGCCGTCCGGCCAGCAGCACCTTGCCGTCCACCTGAATGGCGACATCCACCGTTTGGAACGGCCGGGTGGCGGTGCCGGTGCCATACGGCAAATCTACCGAATACTTGCCGTCCGCGCTGAATCCGGGGTCAAGATCCCCCGCATTAAGCAGGCGACGGGAATCCAAGGCTTCGCAGGATGCCCTGCGCAGACGATGGGAAACGTTCATTGCCGCGACCGACGACTGTTTAAGCATGACCACTCCAGCGGTGAAACAGGTCGATAGCGGCCGGCCCTACCCGACAGATATCAACGGGGAATGCGCTGGCCAATCGACAGAATAGCCTCTCAGAGAGATAGGAGGAGCACCCACACTTCCCAACACGCTAAATCTGCGCGATCGCAGATCGACCGACAACCCGCAGTTCAGGATTGAGGTCGATACGCGCCGCTCGGGGTGCTGCGCTGTTAATCCCGGTTGTGCCGTTGCCATCGACGTTCCGTACCGCTGCGCGAGGATGAGGAGGTCGTCGAACCCGACCAGTCCGTCCGCGGAGTAGTCGTTGTTGCCTTGGCTGAAGGTGCGTCCCGATTGGCCGCAGCTCTGAGCGACGATCAGCAGGTCGGAGAAGTTGACGGCGCGGTCGTGATTGGCGTCGGCCATCATGAAGAAGAGGAAATTCAAGGGTATGCAGCTATTTGATGTCGACCTTGCCTCGGTTCCAAATCTTACGAAACCGCTACGTCTCGATGCCGTGGCCGGAACTCCGCGCGCCCCAGTTGTGCAGCGGTAACCGTCCGCAACGCGTGGTTCGCTGTGCTACGGCCTGCTTAAAGACTTACGCACCCTTTGATCCCCTCTTTGATCTGCGGCGATCAACGCGCGAACGAGAAGTATGACATCATGCCCAGGACGTACGCGCCGCTCACCGCCAGGCACAGCAATCCCCACCTGTGATTCCTCACGCGCTTCCACCACAGGTAAACGCCGGTGAACGCGAACAGGATCATCGACACGCCGGCAATGTCGCTGAAGAGTGCGACCGCATCGAAGAGGAACGATCCGCCGTAGCCGCGCACCTTGTGGAGCATGATCAACACGCCGACCCATCCGGTACGCTGCGTCGTCACCAGGACCTCGCTGCTGCCGTCGGGAATATCCACACGCACCATCGTGCCGGGATGATTGACCCAGAAGCGGGTCATGCCCGGCGGCTGTTTCTGAGGAAACTGGATCAGGCCCGGCAGACGAAGTTGTTCCTGCGCTGCGGCGGCAAGCGGCTCGGTCGATAACTCGGCGACGCCTTGCAGCGCGGCTTTCCGCGTCGTCGGCGGCGGCGACACGTTCGCGAACCATGGGCGGTGAACCATGATGTAGCCGCTGATGAAATACATCCCCAGGAAGGCCAGGATAATCACCGAGCTGAAGAGATGAACCTTGCGAACGAGGTGATACATGACGTTACTCGCCGACGGTTACCAGTATCATCAACGCAATCGATACCGCGCCGGCGGCGACCAGAACCAGCAATCCGATGCGCCGCTGGCGTCGCCCGACGATCCACAGGTACACACCACTCATGATCGCGGCGAACACGAAGAGCGTGCCCACCTCCGTGTGCCACCGCCAACTGCTCGCGATCACCGACTCGGGGTAGGACGTGCCGGCGTAGTCATGCAGTTCGCGGATCAGCGACCAGACGCTGCCTCGCGTCTGCGTGATCGTGGCGGTCCCGCCGCTCACGTCCACGTCGTACATCTTTCCCGGGCGGACAAAGTGTGCGTGGTAGGTGTCGGCATCGATCCACTGGCCGTCGAAACTGGTAAACGGCACGGCGAACGAGCCCATCGCGTGAAGGATCGCCAGGTTGTTCTCCCGCCGAATCGGAAGCGACTCGAGTACGTCCAACCCATCGGCCCGTTTCGGATCGGACATCGGCATCGTCCACGTCGTCACGCTCACGGGTGATTTGGTGAACGCGAACGGATGGTTGAAATTGAGAACGCTGATCCCGAAGAGGATGAGAAAGCCAAAGCAGAGCAGCCCGCCGTACATGTGCACATTCAGAATGACGCGGCGGAGCCACGAAGGCGTTCTCGAGCACGCCTGGATTGGTCTGAGGATGGCGGGCACATCGTCCATGCCGCTCAATCCTACCGGATCGGCGTCGGGCTGCGCATCGCAGGGTTCGCACGGATCTGGGGGCATCAAATGCGCGGAGAGAGCTACGTCCCCTTTGATCGCTCCAGCAATCTCACACGAGAGGCGGCAGGAGCACTGCGGCGCCCGAATGTTCGTTACTTTCTAAGCCGAGATGCTTTGTGGCCCCGCTTGGACATCGCCGGCCGCGCATCTCGATCGCATCAACGGCCAGGTTGATCGATCGTTTTCACATTGGCAAAAGCGTATTAATTAAAACGAGCTACGTCCCCGTATCGCTCCCGCGACTCTCTCTCCCTCTGCCGCCTGCGTGGATTCGGGTTTACCCCGCCACGCAGGCGGTTGTTTTTTTGACACATCAAGTTGCTGCGAGCCCGTACACTGCCTTTCGAGATCCGACTGGATTCGATCGCCCTCGCGCGAACGGTCTCGCAAGTCAGGGTTTGGAGGCAATGGAATGTTCGGCCAATCGGGATCGTCCGCGTGTCACCGCGTGCCGCGGCAGGCCACCATTGATCGCACTCAATGTTTTCGTTCAACGGCCCGCGCGTTCGCGCCGTCGGCATTTACGCTCGTGGAACTGCTCGTCGTGATCGGCATCATCGCCGTGCTCATTTCCATCCTGCTGCCGGCACTGTCCAAGGCACGCGAGAGCGCGACGCGTGTGGATTGTGCTTCCAACCTGCGCTGCTTCGGACAGGCGTTCCAACTCTACAGCGTGACCAACAAGGGCTCGTTTCCCTACAACGGCGACGCGAAGCCGCCGTGGTGTCCGGTCGGCGGGAAAGATCTGAGCTGGAACAGCTCGATCATGCAGGATGAGTTCTTTCAGAAATGCCTGCTCAAGAACAAGAGCATCGAGCAGCGATCGCGGAACAACATCCTCTTCTGCCCGACTCAGGACTGGCACCGCCTGCTCACCAACGATCCATCACTCGCCGGCGGATTGATCGGCTACTTCATCCTCCCGCACCGCCTGCCGCGGACGCAGTCGGCCATGAACTATTCCTTTGCAGGCAACGGCTGGGTGGAGAAGCAGAAAGTCGGCGGCAAGTACCGCATGGCCCCGATCATGTCCGACCTGCTTCAATACGAGGGCACGGCCAGAACCTGGAGCCAGGCCACCAGCCACATCAAGAACAACGCTCCCGTCGGCGGCAACTTCCTATTCGAAGACGGGCATGTGCGCTTCTACGACTTCGGCGAGGTCAAGAAGGGCGCGACGCTGGGGAGTTGGGAGTGCTGGTACAACGTGGATTTGAACTGGAAGTGACCTCACGTTCAAGCGTATAACTCAATGTCAGGCAACAATGAACACCGGTGAACATCTTGATTACGAATCGCCACATCAGGCTGAGAGCCGTTCGACGCTAGATCGCCTATACACGTGGTGTATGCGCACGGTTCTCTTGATAGTGCCTATATGTGCGATCGCGGTGTTAACGCATTCTGAGACCACTGTGAAGTTTTGTGGAGGGCTGGTTGATTCGATCATAATGTTTAATGGAGCGGTTGCGGTGGGCTTTGTATTGTTTCCTAGACGCCACGTTCATAATTGGGGACGGTTCACTATGCTGTTAGGAGTCACGCTCGTCGAGCTCTTGATGTATTGGGTTGCGGGCGGTCTAAGGCTTAGCCAGACTACTTCGTCGAATAACTGGTTTTAGGCGCACGATCAAAGGGAGAGTAGCTCGTTGATTCTCCCTTTGTTTTTTCTGAGGCTATGTCCCACTTGATTCCCTCTCTAAGGCAACGAGGTATTACGTGACAGCGGATTTGCAGCCGAGTTGTGCTTGGTAGAGTCACATCGACTCAGCGACACCGGAACTTTGAAGAGAGGCAACGATGTCATTGTTAGGTTGCGCGTCGAAAGCGGCCGTGGCCTGTCTCGGCATGACGTTGCTTTGCAGTGCGCAGGCGACGGCCTGCTGCCCGGCACCGCGCGAAGGCGCTCTGGCGGTGAATGCGGATCAGACGGTGATTCTGTTGTGGGATGCCGAGGCAGGTGTCGAGCATTTTATTCGGCAAGCCGATTTTAGAGGTAACGACCGCGAGTTCGGTTTCATCGTCCCCACACCGGCCGAGCCGGAGTTGGCGGAATCGGGAAGTGAAGCATTCCCTATCCTCGCTCGTCTCACAGCACCGCTTGTGAAATCCAGCGGCGGGGGAATGTCGATGGGATGCGCCGCGAGCGGCCCTTCGACTGCCGGGGCGCAGGTGCAGATTGTTCAAGAAAAGCGGTTTGCCGGGTTCGATGCGGTCGTGCTTCGTGCCGAGTCTGGGCGCGCGCTCGGCGACTGGCTGCGCGACCACGACTACGCGAACTCGCCTGAGCTTCAAGACTGGGCGCAGCCCTACATAGCGAAGCAGTGGTTCTTCACCGCGATGAAAATCGCGAAGAGCGCAGACCAACCTGCTGATTTGACCGTGCGCGCCGCGGCGTTGCGGCTGAGTTTCAAGACGGACCGCCCGCTCTTCCCTTATCGAGAGCCCGACTACAAGGGCCGCAACGAACTGCTTGGTGCCAAGACGCGATTGCTGCGCCTATTCGTCATCGCTGAGGAGCGCCAGACGGGACACTTTGAGCAGGACGACTCCTGGACGGGACAGGTGACGTGGGCGGGGCCGATTGGGCCGAGAGACCAGAAGCGCCTCCTCAATTCGTTGCAGATCTCGACGGCCATCGGGCAGACACCTTGGTATTTGACCGAATTCGAGGACCACTGGCCGTACTCGCCGGCTCCATCCGACCTTTACTTTTCCAGGAGCGCCGATCAGTCGCCCGTCGCACGGCCGATGCAAGCGGCAGCAGCAGAGGCATCGCAAGCCGATGCTACGCTCGTGTTGATGGCGGCGTTCGTCGGCGTTCCATTCCTGGCCGCGCGGCGTCGACTGTGATCCGACGGTCAAAGGCAGAATCCAACAGTACGTAACTCTCTGAATCCCACACTGCTTGCCGCGCGGTCCACGCATTCAGGAATTTGTTAGCGGTCAATCTCGCGAACTCGCTATGTACCAATGCCGCGGCGGGAGTTCCGCGCGCCGATGTTGTCGAGACGCAAGTGGTCGTGTCGCCGCCGGCGACCTTGGCCAAAAGCGATGCCCTGTAGGTCGGTTCGCTGTTCCGGGAATGCAAGTGTGCTTGCGAGGTGATGCATCGTGTCGAAGATCGAGCCCATAGCCCTGAGATGTCCCAACCGTTTTTCCGGCATCGAGTTGCGCTCGGTCTGCGTTCAAAGTGGGACTGTTCGAATGCAACGAAATGCAACGAAATGCAAGACTTTGAAGGAGTGGTACGGAGTCGCATCCGGACGAGACGACACTGCGACGGCGCGGAGATTCAGGGGCGAGACGTCCCTGCCACAGCGCCCACGCCAACCCTGCTTTCACCGGTTTCGAATCCGCGCCTCGCCTTCGCCGCGCTCCGCAGGACGCACTACACTCCGGCGAGACATCCATCGTCCCGGCCCAACCGGAACGGACGGCTCACCAACAACGGTTTCCCCATGACCAATCCCTCACCACTCTCGGTCCGATCTCCCGAAACCGCCGACCAGCGCGCGATCCCGCGTCCGCCGATCCGCGTTGCGAGTGTCGGCTTCGTCAACTCCCGACCGCTGATCGACGGGCTCGATCAGAACCCCGGCATCAAGCTCACGATGGCGGTGCCGTCGAAATTGATCGGCATCCTCAAGGCCGGCGAGGCGGATGTCGCCCTGCTGCCGACGATCGATTACCACGCCATTCCCGGCCTGCGGATGATCCCCTCCGGCGGCATCGGCTGTTTCGGGCACACGCTCACCGTCCGGCTCTTCTCGCACGTGCCGGCCGCGCAGATCCGTGCCGTGGCGTGTGATTCAGACTCGCACACGTCGGTCGCCCTCTCGAAAATCCTCTTCGCCAGGCTCTACAAGACTTCGCCGACGTTCGTCGACCTGAAGCACGCGACCTCCGCACACGACGAAGCTCGGCTGTTGATCGGCGACAAGGTGATCTGCGAAGAGCCGCTCGGGTTCGAGCACCAGATCGACCTCGGCGACGCGTGGAAGCAGCTGACCGGGCTGCCGTTCGTCTTTGCGATCTGGTGCGCCATGCCGGGCGTCGAGTTGGGAGACCTGCCGCAGGAACTGGAGCGGGCGCGAAAGCGTGGCTTGGCGAATGCGCAAAAGATCGTGGACAAAAACGCCGTCCCGCGCGGCTGGCCGGCGGGCATCGCTCTGCAGTACCTGACGATGTATCTCAAGTACGACATCGGCCCGCGGCAACTGGAAGCGATCCGGACCTTCCACGATTACGCCGATGAACTGGGCCTTCTTCCCGGTCCGCGGCAGCCGTTGGAGGTCGTGCAGATCAGCCAGCCCGCAGGGCTGTGGGAGAACGATTGACGACGGGCCGACAGGCTCAATCGCCCGGCGGCCGCGGAAAACGGTTGCCCAAGCCTGTTAAATCGTTAAACTTCTCGGAGGCAAGCGGATTGCCTGCTCGCCCGGCGCACACTGCCGGCAACCGACATGGACGTCGCTCACGCACCAACCTCGCAATGGACCGACACGCCCGCCCTGTTGTTGATGGGGCTTTCGATTGTTGTCGTTCTCTATCTCACGTTTCGGCAGCGCAAGAAGAGGGACCCGCTGGGCAACTTGCCGTTCCGTACATCGCTTCAGCAGCAGAAGGCGCTGGAACGGGACATGCAAAGCGTGGTCGTGGAATTGACCGAGATGACCCGGCAGATGTCGGCCACTTTGGAAACCCGCGCGACCAAGCTCGACCTGCTGATCCAGGAAGCGGACCAGAAGATCGCGCAGCTGAACTCCGTGCTCGCCGGGATCGGCTCCAACGAGAAGCCGCCGACGTCAATCGATCTTCCGCCGGCCCCGAAGCCGATGAAATCGCCCGGGCTTCGCCTGGTGAAGGACGATACCGAAGACCGCTGGTCGGAGATTTACATGCTCGCCGACCAGGGTTTGAACACGGCCCAGATCGCATCGAAGCTGAACCGCCCGGAAGGCGAGGTCGATCTGATCCTGCACATCCGCCCCAAGACCCGCCCGCCGATCGAAGTGGACGTGTCGGAAGCGCCGATCGTTTCCGCGGGTTGAGACCGTTCTCCAACTACCGATTGAACGCCCGGGCATGGCGATGCGTGGGCTTTTGTTGTTACTCATTTCTCGCGCTTCATCACGAACTCGTTGATCAGTGGTTCGATCTGATCGCGCAGTGTCGCATTCGCGTAACCGGCCCAGGCGAGGCTGGTCGTGCAGTCGAGCGGTCCATCCAGCGCGTTGCCCAGGCCATCGGTGAGGATCACGCCGGCCTCGTGCGCGATCAGCCATCCCGCGCAGTCGTACGGGTGGACACAGAGGCCCTCGGGCTGGTTCTGCAGGCGGTAGAAGATCGAGCGAAGGTCGGCGATGAAGCGGTCGTGGCCGACGATGAGTTCGTAAAACTGGCCGCCCGTGCAGATGTACTGGTCATCGAAGATCAGGGCCTTGTTCACATCCGCGCCGCCGAGCAGTTTTTGGGTGATGAACTCGACGAGTTCTCCCGCGAGGACTTTCGTACCGGGGAAGAAATTGACGACGCTGGCGAAGCCGTGCTTCAGCGTGTCGGCGGAGCTGGGCGCGAGTTCCAGCGGCGACGACGAGCCGGTGTTCAGGTCGACGCGAACGCCCCTGGCCCCCTGCCCGCGGATCGCCCAGAGCACATCGGCCGAGCCCATCTTGCTGGTGGGCAGTTCGCTCATCACGCTGACTTCGATGTCGCTGAGTTTCGTGCCCGGCCCGTTGTTGCGCGCGACGCCCGCGAGCGCCCATGCGGAGCGTTTGTCGTACATGATGCCGCGCGTGCCGTCGATCGGATCGACGATCAGGCGGATCGTCGCCTCCTCCTCGCGCGTCCCCGCCGGGAATGTGCGCGGCCCCTCGACGCCGTGCTCGTCGTGAATCCCCTCAGCGATCAGCACCAGCGGCGTCTCGCGGCCCCACTGCTCGCACATCTCGATCAGGATCGGATCGACATCAGCGTCGATCGCGTAGATCGTGTCGGCGGCCGTCGTGTGGGCGACTTCGTGCAGGCCCTTCCGAGAGTGGGCCGCTCGGATGACATCCCGCACCCGCGCCTGGAACGCGATGAGTCGGTCGACGACGGCTTGCGGATTGGTGATCGGCATGGCGAGCAAATTACGACTTTCATCTGCGCCTGTCATGAGGCGCATGAAGTGTGCAAACAATCGGGCGAAGAAACCCCAGGCGTGCCGCGAGTAGAAATCGAGACTGCCTTCACAATCGCAACCGCGGCGAACTTCCGTATCATCGGCGGCCGCATGTCTAACGCCGTCGAACTCCACAACGTCACCAAAACTTTCGGCGACTTCACCGCCGTCGACGACCTCTCGCTCGCCGTGCCGGAGGGAAGCGTCTACGGCTTCATCGGGTCCAACGGCTCGGGGAAGACGACGACGCTCCGCATGATCAGCCGCATCTACCTGCCCGACCGCGGCATAGTCCGTGTGCTCGGCGAAGAGCGGCACGGCGCAGCCCACGACAAGGTCTTTTACTTGCCCGAAGAGCGCGCGATCTATCCGTCGATGAAGGTGCGCGAGGCGATCCAGTTCTTCGCCCGGCTTAAAGGGTACGAAGCGTCGCGGAAGGAAATCGAAGACTGGCTCGAGCGCGTCGCGTTGCCCGGCGTGGCCGAGAAAAAGATGAACCAGCTCTCCAAGGGCATGAGCCAGAAGGTTCAGTTCCTGACTGCGGTGATCAGCAAGCCGAAGCTTGCGCTGCTCGATGAGCCGTTCAGCGGGCTGGATCCGGTGAACGCGGTCGTGCTGCGCGACCTGATCAAGACGCTGTCCGACTCGGGAACGACGGTCATCTTCTCCACGCACGATATCCGGGCCGCCCAGGAGATGTGTGATTTCGTATTCATGATCTACCAAGGCCGGAAGGTGCTGGATGGAACGATCCACGACATCCGCTCGACACACGGGCACGAGATGGTCTGGGCGCGCGTCGCTGATGCCACGGAAACAACTTACGCAAACCTTCCCGGCGTGGATCATGTCAAATGGTCCGGCGGCGGCGCGGCGCTGCTGCACCCGGCCAAGAATCTCGATACCCAGGCGCTGCTCCAGGCGCTGATGAATCGCGGCCGGGTCGAGCAGTTTGAAATCGCCAGCCCCAGCCTGCTCGACATTTACATTCGCATCGCAGCGCCGTCGCAGGAAGCGATCGCGACGCTGGGATGATTTCTGAGTCTCAACTTCTCCGTACCCGGACCGCGTTATGAACAAGATTCTCGTCGTCGCCAAACGTGAGTACACCGCCGCGGTGAAGACCAAAGCGTTTCTCGTCAGCCTGCTGCTGATGCCGATCATGATGTTCGGCGGGATCGTCGTGCAGAAGCAGACACAGAAGATCGCCGACACGACGACCTACAAGGTGGCGGTGATCGACCGGACGCCCGAGGGCAAGCTCGCGCAGGCGATGGTGGCCGCCGCGAAGAAGCGAAACGAAGTCGATCGAATCGATAAGACAACCGGCAAAGCCACCGGGCCGGCGTTCGACATCGAAGTCGTAAAGCCCGCTCCGCTGGAGGAGAAGTCAGCCGTCGATCGGCAACGGCTGGAACTTTCGAATCGGACTCGGTCGAAGGAACTGCTCGGGTTCATGGAAATCGGCAGCAAGTTCGCCGATCCGGGGCTGCAGAATCTCACTGCCGCGGCCACACAGCGCGCCGATGCGGTCGAGGATCTGAAGAAAGGCACGGACGATCCGATGGCGGCGATGATGTCGCTGGAGAATTCGCTGCCGGACGATTCCAAGATTCTCTACTCAACGAACCAGCCGACGCTGACCGTTTTCCGCGACTGGGTTCAGCGTTCCGGCCTCGGCCCGGCGGTCACGCAGGCGCGGGCGGAAAAAGTCGGTGTGTCGCCCGCAGTCGTGGGGCAGATCCTCTGGCCGCGCGTGCAACTGACCGACCGGGGCATGGCGCGTGCCGACGCGAACGGCACCATTTCCTACGAAGCCAACGACGCCAACGTGATCACCAACTTCGTTCTGCCGATCGCGCTGGTGATGCTGATGTTCATCGCCGTCATGGTCGGCGCGAGCCCGCTGGCGACCAACATCGTCGAGGAAAAACAGCTCCGCATCGCCGAGGTATTGCTCGGCGGGCTGCGGCCGTTCGAGCTGATGTTCGGCAAGCTGCTCGGCGGCGCGGCGACGGCGATCACGCTCGCCTCCATCTACTTCGCCGGCATCTTCATCGTCGCCTCGCGGATGAACATGCTCCAGTATGTCCGTACCGACACCATGCTCTGGTTCATGCTCTTCGCGATCGTCGGCGTAATGATGTACGGCTCGCTCTTCATCGCCGCCGGCGCCGCGGTGACGACCATGAAGGAAGCCCAGACCACGCTCACGCCGGTCATGCTCGTCGTGGCGATGCCCTTCTTCGTGCTCACGCCGATCGTCCAGTATCCCAACGGAATGCTCGCGAAGTGTGCGGCGTTTTTTCCGCTCACCGCGCCGTCTGTCTCGATCATCCGTGCCGCGATTCCCTCCGGCGCTCAGCCTTGGGAGATGGTGGTCTCCGCGATCAGCGCGATCGGCGGAATGCTCGTCATCGTCTGGATCGCCGGGCGGATCTTCCGCGCAGGGATGCTCCTCACGAGCAAGCCGGCATCGATCAAGGAAGCGATTCGGTGGGTCATTTCCGGCTGAGAGACCATGTGTATCGATTTCATTTCTCGCGCGCGATCTTCAGCCGTGCCTGCACAGCCAGTTCGTCACAGCGGTTGTTGAGTTCGTCCGTGTTGTGCCCGCGGACCCATTTCCACTCGATCTCATGCGGCTTGGTGAGCTCGAGCAGTTGTTGCCACAGGTCCTGGTTCTTCACGAGCTGTCGGCTCGCGGTTTTCCAGCCACGCGCCTGCCAGCCGTCGAGCCATTTGTTGGTGAAGGCGTTTTTCACATACTCGCTGTCGGTGATGAGCGTGATTTTGCACGGCTCCTTCAGGAGCTTGAGCGCTTCGACGACGGCCGTCATCTCCATGCGGTTGTTGGTCGACTCACGTTCGCCGCCGGTGATTTCTTTCTGCGTCTTGCCAAAGATCATGATCGCGGCCCACCCGCCGATGCCGGGGTTGGGATCGCAGGCGCCATCGGTGTAGATCGTCACATGCTTCATCGTTGAATGCTTCCCCGGTTCCCCAAGGCCCTTCTCCCCGTGCACTGTTCGCACTCCGGCCGGAGGATTATTTGGCATTCTTCTCGATTCGCAACCCGTCGGCGACCCATTGCGTCGGCATGTCGAACGCGCCGGTGGCGATCTTTCGAAGCGCCTTGCCGACCGCCTCATCGCGCCAGCCGTTCAAAAGCCGATGACCCGCAAGATCGCGGCCCTTCACGAGGCCGCGGTACACATCGATCGTTTCCTGCCGGCTGGTCACCATCGCGGGGTCGAGGCTCTGCGCCGCGCACAGCGTCTGCACGAGCGCCCACACGCTGTCGTAACGGAACTTTTCGGTCAGGCCGGGCTCATGGTTCGAATCGTCATCGAGTTTCAGCGGCGGCATCTCCAGTCCGCGGGCTACGAGTTCGAGGATGTCTTTGCCGTGATGTTCGACAACCGGCCGGGGAAGGTGGCGAATCGTCGTGAGTTTGTCCATCGTCTTTGGCCGCGCCCTGACGAGATCGATGATCACCTCGTCTTTCAGGAACGTCCTCGCCGGAACGTCGGCCGTCTCCGCACACGCTTCGCGCCAGGTGATCAGCTGCTTCAGGACGTTTACGCCCCTGCCATCCAGCGATCCGCTGCCGCGGACGCGACCCCAGTCGAGATCGGCATTGAAACCCGGCTCGGCCAGGACACACCGGCGCTCACATTCCTGCAGCGCCCAGTCGAACCGATTCAGTTCCTTGAGTTGCTCGATGATCGCTCGCGTGACGGTGGGCAGAAATCGTACATCGTCGGCCGCGTACTTCAGCTGGCTGGCGCTCAGAGGCCGGAGCGTCCAGTCGGTGAAAGTGAAACCCTTCGTGAGCTTGATGCCCAGAAACTCCCCGACGAGTTTCGCGAGCGAGGCCGGGTAAGAGAGGCCGATGAACCCCGCGGCCACCTGCGTGTCGAAGACGTTGGTCGGCGGCTGGTTGACGGCGCGCCACACGTGCTCCAGATCCTGTTCGCCGGCGTGCGCGATCTTGAAGAGCGACGGGTCGCACATCAGTTCCCAGAACGATGTGAGATCCATGCCGGCGAGCGGATCGATCAGGCCGACGTAGTCATCGGTCGCGACCTGGATCAAGCACACGTGCGGGCGATAGCTCATCTCGCCGATGAACTCGGTGTCATAGGCGAAGGTCTGCGCCTCTCGAAGCCTTTTGATCACGGCATCGAGTGCGGGCTGAGTCTGAATCAACTCCGGCTCACCGCCGAACACATCCCTGTGGCTCGACGTCGGCAGTTCTTCGTGTCCTGCGGCGTGCGCTTCTTCATGCTGTTGTCGGCGATGACGGCGCCGATATTCGGCGGCGTGGCGGGCGTGGTTGGAACGCTGCTCCATGAGGTGGTCCGAGTGTGCGAATAAATCCTGAGTTGAACAGTGGCAGGCGTCACAAATCTCTGCACAGATAGGCGGGGATTCCACGCCTCGCCGACCACGCTCCGCCGCGAACGATAACGCTGATTTGCCGAGCGGTCGACGCTCATCTGATCTATCTCCCGTGCCGAAAGCCCCTAACCGCTGTCGGCTATGGGATTTGACATCGTAGGCGGCACACCGTCGATGTCGCTCTACAAACTGTTGGACTGCCTGGCATTTCTCCCCATCGCCCGCGGCTGGGAGTTTCAGGACCGGACCCGCGTGAAGCTAAAAAAACCGCCCGACCTTGCGGACCGGGCGGTGGCTTCTTGTCATGTAGATCAGTCCTGGTGGATCAATCAGTGCCGAATCAGCGGACGTGTGTCGGCGGGCTGGGGAGGTTCAGCACCATGCCGAGTTTCAGCTTGGCCGGACTGTCGCCGATCGTCGACTTGTTCAGGTCGTAGATCTTCTGCCACATCGTCGAGTCGCCGTAAAGCGTCGAGGCGATCCTGTTCAGGCTGTCGCCGGTTTTCACGACGTACTGTTTCGCCGGGTCGATCTTGCTGAGGGCCGGCACATCGGTGGTGTCACTCTTGGGGTCCTTCTTCGCCAGGACAGGCACCTTGATGACCATTCCGGGCTTGAGCTTGTTCGGATCGACCTGCGGGTTCGCGTCGACGAGCATTTTGAAATACTTCGCATCGCCATAATAGGTCGTGGAGATGGAGCTGAGCGTCTCGCCGACTTCGATCGTGTGAGTCTGAGAGCCGGAAGCCGTCGTGGACGATGACGTCGACTCGGACGCCTTCGTGAGCGTCGACTTGGTCAGATCGAGCATCGACCCGCTCGGGTCAGGCGTCTGCGTGGTGTCGGGCTTGGGTTTCGAGGCTGACCCGCTGCCGCTTCCGCCCTGTGGCTGGTTGATGGCGCTGATGACCTCCGAAGGCTTGGGCGCGTTGCCGCCCGACTTGCTCCCGTCCGGCGTGACCGTGACGGCAGGTTGGATCTTCCCGGTCTCGAAGGCGCTTCCCCAGATGTCGCCGGTGTTGGTCTCGGTGATCGTCACCTGCTGAGACGGGTTGGCCATCGCCGGGCCCACGTTGTTTGCGGTTTGCGTCGGCGATTTCTGGGGGACCGCCGGCAGCTGGTTCGCGGGAGTTCGGGTGGCGACGGTCGTAGTTTCTTTTGAGGCGCCGAACGGCGTGAGTTGGAGATTTGCCCCCGTCATGCTCGAGTCCGGCCGCGGACCGGCAAGCGCACTGAGCGCGAGATAGACGCCAAACACTCCCAATGCGACGCCGCCAATACCAAAACCGACCTTAACATCCTTGCGGAGCGCGATCATAAGGCTTCCTTTCCTTCACAATCCCTGAAGTGGTCATCCGTGACGGGCAAAGTATGCCTCGACATTCCGATAAAATCAAAGCGATCGCGCGCAGCAAGCGGGATTTTCGGCCGAAACGTTGACGGATTGTGGATATCGATCGGTCAGGCGAGGCGTGAGCGGTATGCGTCGAGCGGTGTAACGCCATCGCTGGGCAGGACCGCTAACGTCAGCGCGAACTCGAACGGAACCGCGCGAAGCTGATACGCCTCGAGCGGCCCAGGCCCGCAACTGTTGCTGCCCAACCCGAGCTGCGCGTGATCGAGATTCACATATACCTCGTCTCGCCGCGGCAGGTGAGCATTGTGCGTCGACTCGGTCAGGTCCTGCGTGCTGTGATGCTGGGCCGAAAACGCGAACGGCGAATCGCTCCAGATGAGGAGCCCGTCCCCCTGCTCTGCCGTCAACGCGACGAACCGGTTTCCGCCGCGGCTGCCGTTCTCCTGCGGCCGGATGTAGTCGGTATGCAGGGCATCGATCGATGACTGCCAGAGTCCGAAGCGAGCGGCGAGTTGCGAGTCGGGATAGTTCTCGCCGGGGCCGAGCCCGAGCCAGGTCGCGCGGCGCGTGGTCGCCGGCAGGACCATCTGCAGGCCGAGCCGAGGAATGAACATGTCCGGCCACTTTCCGTCGGGGTTGCCGGTGGTGCGAAGTTCGATGCTTCCGTCGCCGCGAATCGTGTATTGGTAAGTGATGTCGTAACCGAACCCATGCACCGGCGGCGCGACGCGCGCGGTGACCGTCACCGCTGCGGTCTGCTCGTCGATGCGCTTTTCGATCACGGCGTTCACGCGATGGCGCAATCGGTGGATTCCGCGGCCCTCCCAGCCGCCGCGGTAATTGCGGTCGTTGTCGATCGGCGCCCGCCAGAGTTGGAACTGCGGGCCCTGAACGATTCGATCGACGCCCGCCACGCGCCAGCGCGCGAGCAGACCGGATTCCAGGTTGATCTCGAGCTTCGATTCGCCGACGGCGACGTGCAATTCGCGGACACCGCGCTGCATCGAGACGCGCTGGGATGGTTTCGTTCGCGGATTCATCGGCCGGGTGGGAAGCGCGATCGGAAACTGCGCGTGAGCGACCTCGTGGCATCGCTCGGCCCAGGCGGTATCCCGCGCGACTTGAAAGCTGAGATCGAGCGTCGCGATCGAGCCGTGATCGATGCTCAAGGTGTTGAGCGGAATCGTGATCTGCGCACTCGCCTGGGGCGACAGAGATGGCACCTCGACCCTTCCTGACTGGATCGTCTGCCCATCCACATTCAGTCGCCATCGGCCCTCGTACGCGCTCAAATCGACATGATCGTGTCGGTTGGTGACGCGGATGGTCGCGCCGTCAACTGGCTCGATCTGGATCGGCTGGATCGCGCGTTTCAGCTCGGCCATCGCAGGTGAAGCTTTGCGATTGGGGAACATCAGCCCATCGATGACGAAGTTGTCATCGTGGGGCCACTCACCCCAGTCGCCGCCGTAGGTGTGCATCTTCCGCTTCGGATCCCACAGGCCGTGATCGATCCATTCCCAGACGAAGCCGCCGCAGTGCCTGGGATGTTTGTAGAACGCTTCCCAGTATTCCTTGAGCGCGCCGGGTCCGTTGCCCATCGCGTGGGCGTATTCGCACTGCACGAACGGCTTGGCGCGATACACCTCGGGCTTGATCTGCTCGCCGTAGTGTTCGATGTCCTTCTCGCCCTTGCCGATCTCGTCCATCGTTGCCACGCTGGCGTACATCTTGCTGAATATGTCGGAGAGTTCGGACTTCTTGTCGGTCTCGTAATGTACGGGACGGGTCGGATCGAGCTCCCTGGCGACATCGTACATCGCAAAGTGGTTGGGGCCGATGTCGCTCTCGTTGCCCAGCGACCACATCACGATGCAAGCGTGATTCTTGTCGCGCTCGACCATCTTGCGCATGCGGTTCATGCAGGCGTCTTTATAGACGTGCCAGAACGTCGGGTTTTTCGGGTGGCTGCCATAGCCGAAGCCGTGCGTTTCGAGGTCGCATTCGTCGATGACCCACAAGCCGAACTCGTCGCAGAGGTCGAGAAGGCGCGGGTCGGGCGGATAGTGGCTCGTGCGGACGGCATTGATGTTGTGCCGTTTCATGATCAGCACGTCCTGCTTCATCGTTTCGTAAGGCACCGCGCGGCCGAGTTCGGGATGGAACTCGTGACGATTCACACCCTTGAACATGACCTTCTTGCCGTTGACGTTGAAGATGCCGTCTTTGATCTCGACCTGGCGAAAGCCGACTTTCTGCACGACCACTTCCTTCACGCAGTTTGCGTCACTGAGCTGAACGATGAGCGTATACAGGTACGGATCCTCGGCCGACCATTTACGCGGCGAGGCGATGTCGGCCTCGACACGGATGACCTCGCCGGCAGGTTCGTTCCTGCTTGTGAAGACGCTGGCGCCATCGGCATCGAGCAGTTCGATCTTGACGGTGTGATCGCTCTTCTCGTGTTTGGTGATCTTCACTTTGACGTGAAGATCGGCGTCTTTGTAGTCGTCGCGCTCTTCAAGGAGCGTTCGCGCGCGGACGTCTTCGATGTGCACCGCGGGCCGGGCGATCAGGTAGACGTCGCGGAAGATTCCGCTGAGCCACCACATGTCCTGGTCTTCCATGTAGGTGGCGTCCGACCATTGATGCACCTTCACGGCGAGATTGTTCGTCCCAGGCTGGAGAAACGAAGTGATCTCGAACTCACTCGGCAGGCGAGAGCCCTTGGTCAGGCCGATCTCCCTGCCGTTGATGTAAATGAAGCCGACGCTGTCGATCCCTTCGAAACGGAGGAAGAAGCGTGTGAGCGATTGGTCATTGGTCCACCGCTCGGGCAGCGTGAACTCGCGGCGGTAGATGCCGGTGGGATTCTCGCTCGGCACGAACGGCGGATCGAGCGGGATCGGATACTGTACGTTCGTGTAATGCGGCTTCCCGTACTTGCCCTCGCGCTGCAGTTGCCACATGCCGGGGACGGCGATGTCGTCCCAGCCGGCGGTGTCGAGCGAAGGATCGGCAAAGTTCTGCGGGACTCTGGCAGGCGTGGCGCTGTAGTAGAACTTCCAGTTGCCGTTGAGCAGGTAGAAACGATCGCCGAGGCGTGGATTGAGCGTCAGCGCCCCCTCGCGCGTCGCCTGCGGAATAAAGTGGCCGCGGGGTGCGATCTGTCCCTTGTTAAAGACGGCAGGATTGACGAAATCCGGTAGGTCGGCCTGTAGCGATGGCGCGGTCGGCGTGATCATGAGCGCATCAGTATTCGGCGAGCAGGCTGTATGGGTCAAGCCGCGGAACCGTCCGGCCAGTCGCCGATTCGATTCCGACACGGCAATTGCCCGCCAAATTGATGTATGTGACAATGTTTGTCGCGGCTCGTGCGTTGTTGAAATGAGGCACGTTTATGGCACGACTTCATCCAGCCCTCGAGCCGTACTCACCGTCGAGCGACGACCCTTTCGACGCGACGAAAGTCGCGCACCTGCTCCACCGCGCCGGCTTCGGCGCGACGCTTGAGGAAATCGACGCCTACCGATCGCTCGGGCCGAAGCGCGCCGTCGAGAAGCTGCTCGACTTCCCCGATCTCCCCGTCGAGGAGCAAGGCGACGAAGGCCCCGACCTCTCCGGTATCGAGGGATATCCCAATAACTTCGCCGAGCGGCGAAAGCTGTTCGAAAGCAAGACCCCTCAGGAACGGATGGAACTGCAGAACATGCTGCAGCGCGCCAATCGCGAAGCCGTGCTGGCGACGGGTCTCTGGTGGCTCCAGCGAATGGTCACCGGCCCGACGCCGCTACAGGAGAAGCTCACGCTCTTCTGGCATGGCCACTTCACCACGAGCGCTCGCGACGAGCGGAGTGCCTGGCTCATGTGGCAGCAGAACGAAACACTCCGCCGAAACGCGGCGGGGAACTTCGGCGCATTCGTCAAGAACATCTCTCGCGACCCGGCGATGCTCGACTACCTCAACAACCAGCAGAACCGCAAAGGCCGCCCCAACGAGAACTACGCCCGTGAACTGATGGAACTGTTCACGCTCGGCATCGGCAATTACACCGAGACCGACATCAAGGAGGCCGCACGCGCCTTCACCGGATGGGGCCACGACGGCGAGAGCTACATCTTCCGTCCCTCGCTCCACGACGAAGAACCGAAGAAGTTCTTCGGCGTCACCGGCAAGTTCGACGGCGACGATGTCATTGAGCTGATTCTCAAGCGCAACGAGTGCGCGAACTACATTGCCGGAAAACTGTATCGCTTCTTTGTGGCGGAGACCGCTGAAGACGGCGTACTCGCGTCACTCGGCTTTCTTCTGCGCGAAAGCAAGTACGAGCTCCGCCCGCTGCTCTACACGCTCTTCTCCAGCAAGGCGTTCTACGCCCCGACGGCGATCGGCACCCAGATCAAGAGCCCGGTCCATCTGCTCACCAGCAGCGCGCGGCTCATGGGGATCGACAATCCCTCCCGCATCCCGCTCATGGGCGTGCTCGAGCAAATGGGCCAGGTGCCGCTGAATCCGCCGAACGTCAAGGGGTGGCCCGGCGGGAGAATGTGGATCAACACCAGCACGTTGTTCGTCCGCTACAATACGTCGCTCTTGATGGTGAGCCGGATTAACGAAAAGGATCTCAATCCGAACCGATTGAGCAATCCGCGCGAGATCGTGGCATACTGGCTGGGCCGACTGATTCAAAGGCCGATCGCAGCGGCAAAGCGGGCGAAGTTAGAAAGTGAACTCGGACCGCGTCCTGACAATGGTGCGATTCGCAGGATGATCGAGTTGATCGTGTCGATGCCGGAGTATCAACTTTGTTGAGGATCAGTGGAGAGTGAATAGTCGAGAGTGGAGAGTTCTTATCAAGACTCTCTCCATCGCCTACGAACTCGCCACTCAGAAATGCAAGGAGATGCGGAAAGCAAGGTGTTGAGTTTGAAGTGTTCGCCCGTGAACTCTCCACTCTCCACTCTCAACTCTCCACTGACGACCATGAAAGACCACATGCATTCCCGTCGCCTGTTCCTTCAGCACGGCATGGCGCTTCTTGCGGCGACGCCGACGATCCCGATGTTCCTCGACAACACCGCGATGGCGTTCGCCAATGCCGTCGCGTCCCAGGATTCGGGCAAGGACGGGAAGATCCTCGTGATCGTCCAGCTCTCTGGCGGCAATGACGGGCTCAACACGGTCATTCCGCACGGCGACGACGCTTATCACCGCGCCCGCCCTGCCATCGGCAAGGCCGCGAAAGATGTGCTGAAGATCGACGGCTACGTCGGCCTGAATCCGAATCTCGCGCCGCTCAAGAGCCTCTTCGACAACGGGCAGATGTCGATCGTGCAGGGCGTCGGCTATCCCAATCCCAATCGCAGCCACTTCCGCTCGATGGACATCTGGCAAACCGCCGAGCCCGATGACGAACGCAACACCAGCGGCTGGCTGGGGCGCTACTTCGATTCGTGCTGCAGCGGCGCGGACCCGACAAATCAAATGGACCCGAGTTCGGGCGTCTCGATCGGCGAGATCCAACCGTTGGCGATGAAGGGCGAAAAGTTCAGCGCCCTCAGCTTCGAGCGGCCGGACAGCTTCCGTTACAAGGGGAAGAACCTCGACGACTTTGTCGACCTGAACAAACCCTTGAGCGATGCGACGCCGACGCGCGATGCGCCGCGCGAAGCAGATGCCGGCAGACGCGGGAAGCCGGTGATCGCGCCCGTTACCGAAGACGAGCAGCTGAACTTCCTCTCCCGCACAGCGCTTGACGCGCAGGCGAGCAGTGACCGGATTCTCCGTGCCACCGGCGCGCACAAGCCGGGCGTCAGTTATCCCGGCGGCGAGTTCGGCAACGGCCTGAAGACCATCGCCGCAATGATCCGCGCCGAGATGCCCACCCGCGTCTACTACGTCAGCCTCGGCGGCTTCGATACGCACGCGAACCAGGCCGGCCGGCACGATCAACTCATGACGCAGCTCGCGCAAGGCATCGGCGCCTTCATGGAAGATCTGAGGGCCCAGAAGAATGATGAACGCGTGCTGCTGATGACCTTCAGCGAGTTCGGTCGACGCGTCGTTCAAAACGCCAGCGGCGGCACCGACCACGGCGCGGCCGCGCCGCTCATGCTCTTCGGCTCGCGCCTCAAGCAGGGCCTGATCGGCAAGCACCCTTCGCTCACCGATCTCGACGCCGGCGACCTGAAATACAACGTGGATTTCCGCAGCGTCTATGCCAGCATCCTCCAGAATTGGCTCGACACGCCGAGCAAGCCGATCCTGGGAAGGCAGTACCAGACGTTTGATCTGGTGCGGGGATGATCCCGCTACTTTGAAATCATGGAGACGATATCCTGCGCCGACATCGCTCTCCATTCCCCCGATTTCACTTCTCCAAGTTCGAGCGACCCGATGCGCTCGCGATGCAGCGTCTCCACGTGGTTCCCCACCGCGGCGAACATCCGCCGCACCTGGTGATAGCGCCCTTCGAGGATCGTCAGCCGGGCTGTCCGTTCATCAATCACTTCAAGCTGTGCAGGCAGAAGCGGCTTCGGGTCATTTTCCAGCATCAGCGTTCCGGATGCGAACCGCTCGCCTTCATCGCCACTTAAGGGATTTGCCAAGCCGACGCGGTAGACCTTGGCCACGTGCTTCTTCGGGCTGGTGAGGCGATGTACGAGTGCGCCATCATCCGTCACGATCAGCAGACCGCTGGTTTCCTTGTCCAGCCGTCCTACCGTGGTGACGATCGGATTTCGCTGCAGCCATCGCTCCGGCAACAGATCGTAGACGAGTTGGCCCTCGCCTTCGTCGTGGCTGCAGACGACGCCGAGCGGCTTGTGAACGATCGCATAGATCTGTGCGGGGTCCGCCGGTTCACCATCGATCGTGATCGCGTCGCCATCCACGCGTTGATCTTCTTTGAGAATCCGAACGCCTTTCTCGCAAACCGCGACCTCTTTCAGATATCGGCGCGCGGTCGATCGGGTGCAGTAGCCTCGTGAGGAAAGGAGCTTGTCAAGTCGAATCATGAGTCTACTCTCTTACCGATCCCGCCTCGTATCGCTTGCAGGCCGATCATCTCGTACAAAACGATCGTCCCGGCGAAACCGATCGCAAGATGGCGCATGAGGATTTTGGTGGACAGTCTGAATCCGCGCGTTAGCTTTCACTCATCTGTGGTGCCGATGTTCGGCAATTCGACCGAACGCGCCCGGCACGACAGGCGTAGTATCCATTGTGCCGATATCATTCCATAGCGGCACGGGAAGTCGGAAGGATTCGCTTCTAACGGTTTATCCATTCGGAACCGTTCGTTCTTTGGCAAAGCGGTGGCATGTCGCATGACGCGGCGGTCGGTTGCCTTTCGTTTCGAACCCGATCGCATCTTTGCTCGCTCACGTCCGCGGCTCGCCAACGCGCTGGTCGATGTGCTGACCCGTTCAGCGCACCGTCCGATTGATTGGAGTTCAACCATGGCAAGATCCAACTCGATGATCGCGTCGATTATCGATCGCAAGCTCGATACCGCCGGCTATCGCGAACAGCACTGGGAAGGCACCTTCTGGGATTACCTTGAGATCGTCGAACAGAACCCGCGTGTCCTGCGCAACGCCTTCCAGCGCTGCTACGACATGATCAACAGCTTCGGCACCGAGACGGTGACGATGTTCAAACAGGAAGTGACGCGCTATAAGTTCTTCTCCGACCCGATCGACAAAGGCGCGGATGCGATCTTCGGCCTCGAAAACCCGCTGATGACCTTCGTCGACTTCTTCAAGTCCGCCGCGCAGGGCTACGGCACCGAGCGGCGCATCCTCCTGCTGCACGGCCCGGTCGGTTCGAGCAAATCGACGATCGCCCGCCTGCTTAAGAAGGGCCTCGAGCACTACAGCAAGACCGATGAAGGCAAGCTCTACACCTATCACTGGCGGCTGCCGGCGTCGATCATTGGCGCCGAGCACGCCGAGATGCCCGTGCTCTGCCCGATGCACGAAGAGCCGCTGCTGCTCATCCCGCCGACGGTTCGCAAGGACGTCATCGCGGCGATGAACGAAAAGCTGCCGGATGATCGGAAGATCCGCCTCAACGGCGAAGTGAACCCCTTCTGCCGGAAGATCATGAGCGATCTGCTCGACCTCTACGACGGCGACTGGAAGAAGGCGATGGATCACGTCGTCGTGAAGCGCCTGATCCTCAGCGAAAAGGATCGCCGCGGCATCGGCACATTCCAGCCGAAGGATGAGAAGAACCAGGACTCCACCGAACTCACCGGCGACATCAACTACCGCAAGATCGCCGAGTACGGGTCCGATTCCGACCCGCGCGCCTTCAACTTCGACGGCGAACTCTGCATTGCCAACCGCGGCATCGTGGAGTTCATCGAAGTGCTCAAGCTCGACGTCGCATTCTTGTATGACCTGCTCGGCGCCTCCCAGGAGCGGGTCATCAAGCCCAAGAAGTTCGCGCACACCTACATCGACGAGGTCATCCTCGGCCACACCAACGAACCCGAGTACAAGAAGCTCCAGAACAACGAGATGATGGAGGCGTTCCGCGACCGCACGATCAAGATCGACGTCCCGTACAACACGCGACTCGATGACGAGATCAAGATCTACCAGAAAGACTTTTCCGCCGACAAAGTCCGCGGGGTGCACATCGCGCCCCACACGCTCGAGGTCGCTGCCATGTGGGCCGTGCTCACGCGCCTCGAAGACCCCAAGAAGGCGGGCATCAACAAGATCCAGAAGCTCAAGCTCTATAACGGCAAGAACATCCCCGGCCTGACCGAAGATTCGGTGAAGGAGCTGAAAGACGAGAACCCGCGCGAAGGCATGCACGGCATCTCGCCGCGCTACATCCAGGACAAGATCAGCAACTCGCTCGTCTCCTCGCAGGCGCATCTCGAGAAGACGATCAACCCGTTCATGGTGATGAACGAGCTCGAGAACGGCATGAGCCATCACTCGCTCATCACGGATGAAGAGAAGAAGAAGGAATACCGCGAGCTGCTCGCCGTCGTGCGCGAGGAATACGAAGACATCATCAAGTACGAAGTCCAGCGGGCGATCAGCGCCGATGAAGACGCAATCAAGCGCCTCGCGGCCAACTACATCGAGAATGTTCGCGCCTACACCCAGCACGAGCGCGTCCGCAACCGCTACACCGGCCGCGATGAAGACCCGGATGAGCGGCTCATGCGGTCGATCGAGGAGAAGATCGACATCCCCGACAGCCGCAAGGACGACTTCCGGCAGGAGATCATGAACTACATCGGCGCGCTCGCGCTGGATGGGAAGAAGTTCGAATACAACACGAACGCAAGACTCCTGCGCGCGCTCGAACTGAAGCTGTTCGAAGACCAGCGGGATACGATCAAGCTGAAAAACCTCGTGAGCGCGGTCGTGGACGATGAGACGCAGCAGAAGATCGACGTGGTGAAGCAGCGGCTCATCAAGTACTTCGGCTACAACGAGGCGAGCGCAACGGACGTGCTCAATTACGTCGCGAGCATTTTCGCGAGAGGAGATTCCAAGCAGGATGATTGATGTGGGTCCTAGGTGGCATGGCCGTCCCGGCCTTAGGCGGAGGCCTCGCCTCCGCATTCACGGGCGGGACGCTAGTGCCACGTTTAGAATTGGCCGGTGCCAAGCATCACCAGCGTGCAGCCTCGAACGGCTTCGATGCCCTCCTGTGTCGCACGCGTTTCGAACTCGGGGTTCTCGGTGCCGGGGTTGAAGATGATCCGCTCAGGGTGCAGCGAAAGGAAGTATTCGACCAGCGGCCCTTGGCGGATCGGGTTGAGATAGAGTGAGATGGTGTGGATGCCGGTCAGAACCGGCGTGCCGGTGAGGATCGGCACACCGTCGGACTCGCCCTCGCGAAGTCCGAGCGCGGCGACATCGTGGCCGTGCTCGATAAGTTTGCGGACGGCCATGTTCGCGTAACGATCCGCACCGGGGCTGACGCCGACGACGAGAGTTTTCATGAAGGATGATAGGCATTGGAGTTGTGCGGCTGGCTAGAGCTGTCACCCAGAGCGTACACGTTCGAGCACTCAGTGCAGGCCCGCGAAGAGTCTAGCGTCGTGGGCTGGATGCAAGTGTTCGCCGCGAGCGCCAAGACCTCTGCTCCAGATGCTTCGGGAGTACACTCAGCATGACCCGTCGAGGAAACACACAGGCAACTTGGAGGCCGACACGATGAAAACCGGATCCCTCAAACTCACCCTGCTCGGCCTGCTCTGCATGGCCTTCTTCACCCTCACCGACCCGCGCTTCGGCCTCGGCGACACGCTGGATGGCAACGCCAACACCAACCTCGTCGACGCCATGCACGCCCTCTGGCCCGGCACGGTCGTCGGGCTGGCCGGAAGTGGGATGGTCGTGTTGATCGGGCTATGGTTGGGAGTACGTAAACATGCATAGCCGCCGCTGGACGCGGATGAACGCAGATGATGAATGCTCGCAAACAACGTCTGATCGGAATCGGCCTCTGCTCGATCGGAGTTCTCTTCTTGTTTCTCGCCACCACGCTGCTCACGACCAACAAGAATCTCCTGATCGGGCTCGGCCTTTGTGGTGGATGTTTCGTCGTCGCGGGAATGCGAGAACTGAATCGAACTGCCGGTCCCCCTTACGACATTCGGCGATCGATTCTTGGCAATCGGAAATGACCCATGGTCCTCAAGATCGAAAAAGATCACCAACGCTTCCGGCAGATCGTCAAGGGACGCATCCGCGACGACCTGCGCAAGTTCCTCTCCAAGGGCGAGCTCATCGGCAAAGAGGGCAAGCACCTTATCTCCATCCCCGTCAAATCGATCGACCTGCCCAATTTCCGCTACGGCGACAACTCCGGCGGCGTCGGCGCGGGCGATGGCGATCCGGGCGATGCCGCCGGCCAGCCCGGCAGCGGCAAGGGCGCTGGAGGCGAGCAGCCGGGCCAGCACATCATGGAGGTCGATCTCTCGCTGGATGAGTTGGCAGAACTTCTAGGCGAAGAACTGAAACTCCCCCGCATCGAGCCCAAGGGCAAGCACAACATCACCACCGTCAAGGACCGCTACAGTTCGCTCCGCAAGGTCGGGCCGGACTCGCTGCGCCACTTCAAGCGAAGCTTCCGCGAAGCCCTCAAGCGCCAGATCATGCTCGGCAGCTACGACAAGGCCCGGCCTACCGTCATCCCCGAGAAGCGCGACATCCGCTATCGCTCCTGGAAAGAGGTCAAGAGCCCGCAATCCAACGCCCTCATCATCCTCATGATGGACGTCTCCGGCTCCATGGGCGAGGAACAGAAGGAGCTCGTCCGTATCGAGAGCTTCTGGATCGACACATGGCTGCGCAAGAACTATGAAGGCATCGAGACGCGCTACATCGTCCACGACGTGAGCGCCAAGGAGGTCGACAAGCAGACCTTCTATCACCTCCGCGAAGACGGCGGCACGAAGATCAGCAGCGCTTACCGCTCCGCCAAGGCCCTCATCGACAAGCACTACAACCCGGACGAATGGAACATCTACACGTTCCATTTCTCCGACGGCGACAACAGCTCCGAGGCCGACAGCCGCGAGTGTGTGAAAATCCTCCGAGAACAGCTCCTGCCGATCAGCAACCTCTTCGGCTACTGCCAGGTCGCCAGCGCCTACGGCAGCGGCAACTTCATCAACGTCCTCCATGAGCATCTGAAGAAAGAGCCGAAGGTCCTGACGAGCCGGGTGAACTCGAAGGATGACATCTACGACTCGATCAAGACGTTCTTCGGGAAGGGGCATTAGTCAGAGGTCAGGAGTCGGAAGTCGGAGATCTCGACCTGATTTAGCCGCGTCGCTTGCGACGCGTTTCGGTTCTCGTGAACCCGTCGCAAGCGACGGGGCTAACTACGGATTTCCGTTGACTCGACCTATTCTGCGCTCGACCATTCGACGTCGTGATTCTCGCGTTCCATTCGATCTTCTCATGTTACGGGTTCTGGTTGCCCAACGAGGAACGGGGATCGTGGTCGACGTTTGTCGCCAGCTGGGAACTGCTTCGCTTCGGACCCGCGACGAAAGTCGATGTTCGGCACTCCGTCGCGAAACGATCGTACGATCGAGATCGAAAGCGCGCCATGCGCGAGACGCTCGCCCATTCACCCGTGCGCCTCACGGGCGAGCAGGCGAAGATCGTCGGACAATCGCTCCAGGGTGTTGCCTACAACATCCACGCGCTCGCGGTCAGCACGATCATGTTCATGTCGTTCTGGGGTGGATGGAGCGTGACATCCGGAAGTCGGTCGGCGCCATGAAGTCGCACGCAACCCGCGTGCTGCGAGCGAAGGGACATTTCGTCGATCGCCCCGTCTGGGCAGACCATGGCTGGAACGTCTTCCTCCACACCCGCGCGGAGGTCGATCGCGCGATCCGATTTGTTCAGAACAACCCGATCCGCGAAGGGAAGCCGGCGCAGCGCTGGCATTGTGTGAAACCATGGACAGATGACGATCGACGAGATACTTAGCCGCGTCGCTCGCGACGCGATCGCGGAAACACATCGAGATGCGTGCGTCCTATTCCCACGCCGCACGCGACTTCTGCAGCCGCGCGACCGCGCCCATCAGCATCAGCAGCAACATCGCCTCCTGCGGTGGCAAGGTCGACTCCGTGGCCGGCATCGCTTTGACGGATTCGGCGATGGTCGGCGCGTGCAGCGTCTCTCGTGCGACGACGGGCATCGACTCCTGCGGCGCAATCGTCGCGGTCTCCCGCACCTCAATCGTCGCCGTCTGTTGCGCTTTGAGTCGCTCAGCGGCGAGTTGCTCGAGGTATGGAGCCTTCGCCGCCGCCCGGCGTTTCGCGTGCAGCCGGCCGTAGTAGCCGGGGTTGCGCTCGCGGAACTCGCGCTGCCGCTCGGCGTTCTGCTCGCGCTTGCTCTTGGTCGGATAGGCGCTGCGCGGGATGAACGACCGCGGGGTGGCGGATGAGGAATGGAGCGACGCCGAATTGCACGGCGGGGGATTGCAGATCGGTGGCCGCATACTTCCAGATGGATCGACCCGCCCGGGCGCGGACTTGATCGCGTTATGCCGATCAAGCCGGCGATTCCGCCGGGCGTGATAAGATCGGCCCCGATGGGTCGCGACGCGGGTTGTGCCGTCCACGCGCTGCCAACTTACGGCCGTCTGACCCCCGGATTGGCGTCAACGGCATAACCAATGATGCCCGCGGCATAACATATGGTGGCATCGGAATAACATTTCACGCCGTGGGCATAACGTTTCACGCACGCGGCATAACGTTCAATGCGTGCGGCATGACACGTCGTGCCGTTGGCATAACGTTCGGCGCGTGTGGCATCACGTTTTGTGCGCGTGACATAACGTTCGACGCACCGGGCATAACGTTTCGTGGCCGTGGCATAACATTCCACGCATCGAAAACCGGGTTTGATGCGAGAAACGTTATGCCGATCGACGGTGGTGTGATGCGGCATGGCACAAATCACGGCAGACATCGCCGTCGAGAATCTGTTTGCGATCCACCACGCGAATCGCGATCCTTCGCGGCGTGGCTCGATCGGTCGGACGATCCGTGGAGAAGACCGACGACTCCGAGTACGGCAAGTTCGGCTGGGTCATCGACCCCGAAGGCAACAAGGTCGAACTCTGGCAGCCGCCGGAGGGGCCGTGAGTCCAGATTGGAGATTTGTTGGCTATTCGCCGCGCAGGAGGCGAGCATGATCGTGGTGGTTCATCGGTGTCGGTGAGCAGAAATCGACAGGGTAATTCCTTAGGAGTCGCAGGATGCCTACGTTCCCCACGAGACTTTCTATGTCTGCAAGACACTGTGAGGCTGATATGGCTGCACGCGGGTCGACACATTCGATGTCTGTAGTGTTTGGACTCATTCTCGCGATGTCTCTCGTTCGAGTGTGTGCAGCGGGCGTGACGATCGAAGAAACGATTGCACAGTTGAAGTTGATTGAAGCGAAAGCCGAACCGTACGCATTCGAGATCGAATCCAAGATGCAGTTTCTCGATCCCAAAACTGATCAAGAGACTGGGACGAATCATTTCAGAATCACGTTCGATCAAGTTCCATTCCGCCGTTGCAGGTTGAGCTTGTTTCATCAAGTGACGCGTTGGGAAGGTGGCCCGCCCGGCGTTACTGTTTGCGATACAACTGGCGAATACGCCATTCTCGGCGACTCTTACCAGTCCATCGTACTTGCCGACGGCGAGCAGGATCCCGCGAAGCGCGCTTATCCATTGGAAGGGAAAGTCAGTTCGAAGTCCCAGCCCTATCAATTTGTCTCAGCTTTTGCCGGGTCTGGTTGGAGTGGCTCGCTTTTTGGAATGTCCTTTTCAGCTCGTTCATCGAAGTTGAGCGACTTTATTGTGCGCTGTGTCGAAGCGAGGAAGTCCGCGAAACCGGGAGCGATCGCCGAGGTTTCTTCAGAAGCCAGCGGGCTCATCAAGCTAAAGCTCTGCATGGACAGTCGAAGTTACATTTCCGAAGTGTTACTCGATCCTAAGAAGGGAATGGCACCGACGCGCTGGAGCGAACTCTTTCCGAAAAACGGCCAGGTGATCAATGATATTGAAATCACCGAATTGAGTGCGATTGGCACCACCGGGCTCTTTTATCCAAAGCGAATCACGTATCAAGATTTTGATTCGGACGGCATTCCGGGCGGAAAAGTTCAGTCAGAGATTGTCGGTGTTCGTTTGATCACAAAAGAGTCCCTGTCAGACATAGATTTTCGAATCGACTGGCCCGTCGGCAGCAAAGTCACCGACGAGGACACTGGCAAAACGAGCATCATTGAACCGAAGCCCGGGCCAGAGGACCTTTGAACTGCGCGTCGTCTCGCTTAGTGCCAGGTTTTAATGTCTTCGCCAAAGTGCGTGATGCGTTCCGGTCGGCGAGAGCGTCCCGCACGTTGCGAGTACGCAAAGCGTGGTACCCAATCCCCTCCTACCTCTGACTTCTGATCTCTGCCCTTCCCTCCTTGACTCCCAATCCCCCTCCCCTCTAATGCCCCCGTGAGTCACTCAAACAAACCGGTTGAAAATCAGAACGTCGCCGTCGTCGGCCTCCAATGGGGCGATGAGGGCAAGGGCAAGATCGTCGATGTCCTGACCGAGCACGCCGACATCGTCGTCCGCTACTGCGGCGGCGCGAATGCCGGACACACCGTCCGCATCGGCGACAAGAAGTTCGCCACCCACCTCCTGCCCGTCGGCATCTTCCGGCCGAACATCGTCAACTGCGTCGGCAACGGCGTCGTGCTCGACCCGACCGTCCTCTTCAAAGAGATCGACACCATCTCCGCCCAGGGGATTTCCATTACGCCGGCGAACCTCAAGATCAGCTACAAGGCCCACGTGGTCATGCCGTGGCACAAGGCCGAGGACGGGGCACGCGAGATGAGCGCGGAAGGCACCGCCATCGGCACCACCCGCCGCGGCATCGGCCCAACCTACGCCGACAAGATGCACCGCTCGACCGCGATCCGCGTGGCCGACCTCATCGACGAGAAACGCCTGCGCGACAAGGTCGGCACGATCTGCTCCGAGCGGAACTCGATCCTGAAAATGCTCTACGGCTCCGAAGCGATCGACCCGCTGAAAACCTTCGAGACCTTCCGCGACCTCGGCCAGCGGCTCGCGCCCTTCGTTGAAGACGTCGGCTACTATCTCCTCGAAGCGCGGAAGCAGAACAAACGCGTCGTATTCGAGGGCGCTCATGCAGCCCTGCTCGACGTCGACCATGGCACGTATCCGTACGTGACGAGTTCCAACTGTTCCTCGCTGGGTATCTTCACCGGCAGTGGCGTGCCGCCTCAATACGTGTCCGACATCGTCGGCATCGTGAAGGCGTACAGCACCCGCGTGGGCGGCGGGCCCTTCCCAACGGAACTGCACGACGACACGGCCCACAAGATCCGCGAGAAGGGCCGCGAGTACGGCACGACGACCGGCCGGCCACGCCGGATCGGCTGGTTCGACGCCGTCGCGGTGCGATATGCCGCCGACCTGTGCGGCGCGACCGCGGTGGCGATCACCCTGCTCGACGTGCTCGGCGGGCTGGATGAACTGAAGATCTGCACGAGCTACGAGATCAATGGCAAGAAACTCCCCTACTTCGTTGCGGATGGGATCACCCTCGCCGAGGTGAAGTGCAACTACGAGACGCTGCCGTGCTGGACCGAGGACATCAGCACCGCGCGCACCTTCGAAGAACTTCCCGTGAACGCGCAGCGGTACGTCAACCGCATGGAAGAGCTGCTCGGCGTCCCGGCGCGGATGGTCAGCGTCGGTCCGGAGCGGTCGCAAACGTTGGTCCGTGGATGACTTGATCCGCGATCTCACGATTCACTTTCTCCGGATCGTACTTGCCCTTTTTTCGCGCCGGGTGAGGCTGCGTCGTCGCGGCCGGGATGACATCCACGACGGGTGGATCGCCCGCGCGTTTCCAGGGCAAGGTCGCCATCGGAACGACGGGCGAAACAGCCCGTACCGGAGGCAGCGCCGGCACGGTGAGCGTCACCGTGTCGTCCATGTTGAGTTGCCCGATGATGACGATCGCATCGTCACCCACGCGATATTCGATCTCGAAGCGGTCGGGACGTGTCTCATCCGACACGCCCGCGTAAATCCTCAACGGATCGTAACCGCGCACCGCCGCGACAACCGGCGTGCCCTTCTGGATCAGCTTCGCGGATGATACCAGTTTCGCCGGCTCGTAGACCTGCGCGCACAGCTCGATCGGCGACGCGATGTATAGCGAAAACGTCGGCTCCTTTCGCGTGACCATCACCAGGCGATCGTCGGCGCCGATCGCATGTCGAATGCCGAGGTACACCACCGGATTGCTCGACGGAAATCCGGCGCCGGCGAACATCTGCCAGTTCCTGGGCAACATCACTTCTCGAAAGCGCGGGTCGATGGTGCGGCCGCGCAGCGGCTTGTCCACAAACACCACCTGCGCCGGCCGATCCGTCGCGAGCCGCGACTGCCAGTACACGCGCTGGAACGGCAACACGATCCGCTCTCGCTGCGAGTAAGCGAGCACCGCCAGCGAACCCGCGAGCGCGAGCAGGCCGTACATCCGGAGCTGACGCGCGATTCGCGTCGCGGGACGTTCGCGGCCGTAGGCAAGCGTGATGGGCATGGTCACCCCTTTCCAACGCCCGCAGCGTACGGGTGCCCGAGGCAGAATGCCAAGAGCTTTCCCGCGGCAACCCTCCGGCGCGCCGAGGGAACTTCGGGCCGCCAGACGCCGCGTGCTTCGGGCTTTCCAACTCGACGCGTTTTCCTCGCCTTCATCCCTCAACCCTCCTCCTTCATCCCTGCATCCCAAAACCCTCTCATTTCCTCTCGTTTCCGCTCGCCCGCCCGCTGGAAACCGCGTTTTCACCATGAAATCGGGGCTCCCTGGTGAGAGACACCCTCTCACCGTGAGCGTATTGCCTCTCACGGCGAGCGCACTGCCGTTCAACGTGAGAGCCGGGTGAGCGGGCGCTCGCCGGCGCTCCGGGCGGACGACGATTCGGTCTGGGATGCATTCCGCGCGCAAGAGGAGCCTCCACGTTTCCCGCACGCGCTGCGCGACGACGCGATTTCGCGCAGCGCGCGTGGAGCCCCGGCCGCTGATAAACGCCGATGGACGCGGCTCTTCAGAGGCGCCTGAACCCCACCCGATTCTGATCCTTCCCGCCGCGCCGCCAACCGCCGATTGCGGATGGGCGATCGCCCGCGATGCCGCTCGCGACGTTCCTCGATTTCTTCGTCGAGTCGATTTACACTCCGCGAATCAATTCGCGGGAAGGACGGCATGCCACGTCGGAAGGATGAATCGCTCCTCGAAGAACTGTTCGACGCCCTGTCGCTCGCGCCGATTTGGGTCGGGCCAGTGCTGGCGGGATTCGTGCTCATTCTGATTTGCTACGGCTTGCCGCGATTCCTTCCGTCGTCGGGCCCCGGGCAGGTCGATGTCAGTCCCCTGGTCGCATCGCTCATCCCGGTGCTCGGCTATCTGCTGGCCGGCGCGATCCTCTTCGTCTGGGTGGCGGCCGAGGTTCGGAAACTCGTCACGCGCGGCCGGCTCGATCGACAGACCGGCGCCGACTCGATCCGCGCGCTCTCCTGGCCAGCGTTTGAAGAACTCGTCTGCGAAGCCTATCGACGCAAAGGCTACGTCGCCGAGGTCATCGGGTCGGCGTCCGGCGACGGCGGCGTGGACGTTCACCTCTCGCGCGGCGGCGAAACCGTTCTCGTCCAGTGCAAACAGTGGAAAGCCTACAAGGTCGGCGTGCCCACGATCCGCGAAATGCTCGGCGTCGTCGTCGCCAACGGCGCCAACAAAGGGATCGTCGTCACCTCCGGCCGATTCACGAACGCGGCGATCCGCTTCGCCGGCTCGACGCCGCAGATCGAACTGATCGACGGCGACGCGCTGCGCGTCCTGATCGCGACCGTTCAGAAACACCCGATGCCGACGCCGGCACCAGCTCAGGCAAAGGCACATGCCGCGCCACCGCAACCAGGTCGACAACCCGCCTGCCCGACGTGCGGCAGCGCGATGGTGCTGCGAACCGCCAAGCGCGGCGCCCAGGCCGGCTCATCGTTCTACGGCTGCAGCCGGTACCCGCACTGCAAAGGAATCCTGCCGAGCGATCTCCCCGTGGCAGGGGCCTCCGGCACGTGATGGGTTCGGCGACGCCGAGATCGAACGGCTGGACGACGTGCTGCCGAGGATGCTGCTCAGGTTTGGGATTGAGAGCCGGTGACCCTGTTGAAACCGGGTTCTAGCCGTTGATTGACGTCGTTTTCCCCGCCGCAGGCGAATTGCCATCGGCGGGCAAGTGTCGAATTGGCTGATTTTCACGGCGTTTCCACACGATTCGAAATAGTGCCGCACCAACATAAATTGCGATTCACTTCGACGAACGTGCTGGCCGAAGCACTCGACGGGGCCACTTGTCGGCCCACATTGGAGATTCTGCCTTATGCTTTCGACGAACAGTGCGTGTTTTGTTTCCATTCCCAATCCGCAGAACAAACGGGTATTGATCCCCGGGCGCGTGAGTCGGCTCGAAGAGAACCGAGCGTTTGCCGATTTTGACGAATCCATCGCGGTTCAGGATGGAAGCGAACTGACGCTCTATGCGGAATGGCGCGGAAAGTTCTATCAACAGCCGGCGCGACTGGTTTCTCGATCAACGGCCGACGGCGCGACGATCGTCGAGATCGAGCGTCTCGGCGAACCGGTCAATTGCGAGAGCCGAAGCATCTACCGCGTGAGTGTCGCCTCGCAGGGCCTCTTTGCGATCGTGGACAGGCAATCGAACTGCGTGCTGACCGACATCAGCTCGGAAGGCGTTTCGATCATCGCAAGGAAACCGCTCGAGGTGGGTCGGGCCGTGAAAGTAATGTTCACCGTCGAGGGAACGAAGATCGATGGCGAGTTGCGCGTTCAAACCGAGAAGAAACTGGCCAACGGAACGCTGCGCTACGGCCTTTACGCAGCCGAAAAACGCTCGGCACTAAGAAAGGGTCTTGAGACACTGAGCATCCAGCTGCAGCGGCTGCAGCTACGGCGACTCTCGGCTGCGTAGAAATGTAATCACGCGCCCGCACCGACGCGCGGCGCTGCCAACGTACAACCAGAAATCCGCGGACCCGATTCGTCCGCGGATTTCTGATTTTCATCTGGTTCGCAGTCGACCAGAAACGTGACTCGCGGTTTAGTCGACGCGTTCTCTGCGCATCGTTCTACTTGCCATCAGCATCAGCCCCGCTATCGACACGAGCGTGGCCGGCTCGGGGACCATCAGGAGGTCGCCCATGCCCGAGCCGTAGCCGGGCATGTCGGACATGTCGGGCTGGGTGGAGAAGCCGATCTGGTCGAGGGGGCGCGGGTCGTCGAAGATGCCGAGGTAGTAGGCTGTCGCGTTGCCGTCGGCGATGCCGTAATCGACGTTGTACGCCGAGCCGGGCGCGGTGGGCGCGAGGATGGCGAGCAGGTCGCCGGTGGTGGGCGTATAGGAGCTGGCGACCGACAGCCGCACGCCGCGGGACGTGGTGGAGAGCGTGACGTGCGGGTCGACGCTCGAGACGTCGCCGGGCAGGACATTGTCGAGATCGATGTAGTCGCCGGGGACGTAGGTCGGGTGGCGCGGGCCGACATCCCAGGTGATGTGGTTCGCGTTCGAGGAAAAGGGGTTGGAGAGCGACACATCGGCTTCATAGTCGGCCATCAGGTTGGCCGGCGGCGTGGGGCCGTAGAGGTTGGCGGTGATGTGGTTGAAGCTTTCATCCGGGATGGTGTCGCCGTTGGTATCCGCGGGGTTGAACGCGAGATAGGTGGCGCTGCTGGTGTCGAAGCGCGCGGCGGTTTCGACCCATTTCCCATCCGCGACTTTGTAGGTGAGCTGGCGCTGGGTGCTCTTGAGGTTGTCCTTGTCGAAGACGTCTTCGACCGCCCGTTTATCGCCGGCCGCGTTGATGGGCGTGGGGTCGACGCAGGTGTGGGTCCAGGTCTTGAGGTTGCCGGTGGTGGGATCGACGGTGGAGCTGGTGGTGTTCCGTCCGCCGACGTAAACGCAGCGGCCGATGGTGATCTTGGCGCCGCCGCCCGGAGGGGTGTAGGTCCAGACGAAGTCGCCGGTGGCAGACTGATTGGTGCAGGTCAGTTCGAGCTTGCCGCCCTTTTTGTCGGTGGTGGTCCTGAGCACCTCGGCAGGTTTCGGGAACGGCCCGGCGACATTGGGGCAGACGAACGTCGCAGCGAAGGTGGTCGACGACAGGTAGGACAGACACGCGAGCACGACGAGTCGACGCCCGAACGTGAATGAGGAAAGGGACGATGATGAGGCTGCAAACGACATGAGACCTCCCAACGAAATGGAGAAGAAGACGATGCGCGAAGCGATTCGCGCGACACAATGCATCTGGAGTGATTCTCACTTCCGGGGGATTCTCACGCCGCTCGACAACGGGGCAGACATCGGCAGCGCCGATCACGCATCGGCGACGCCGGCGATTTCCCGCGGGTACATGGCGTGACAATCGGCAATGGAATCAGACGCAGGCGCAGCGAATTTGCTCGCGTACCCGGAATTTGCAAGCGGGAAATGGGATTGTAATCGGCATTGCGGATGCGGAGGTTCGACGAAGAAGACGCGATCGAGCCGACGCGCTGGCCGACTCTGCGCCGGCGCGCTTTTCGCATGAGCGGCGGCGCGCCACACCGTTGGCGCGCTAAGGGTCGTCGAATGTTAGCCTTGTGACGCGATAGCCGAATCGAGCCGGTTCACTCCGCGCGGATTCCACTGTCGAAAGGAATGCGCCGCGTCGACGCCTCCGGAAATATGCGATCGAGGATCGCCAGCCGAGGAGCGGAGGTCGGGGTCAGTCCCCGCGGCGCAGATAACCCGGCACCTTGAACTTCGCCAGGAAGATCTGCGTGGTGTTGTCGGCCGTGCGCTTGCTCGTCCACATGAGGTATCGGCCATCGGGCGAGAAGACGGGCAGGCCGTCGAATCCGTTGGCGAAGGTGATGCGGCAATCGCGCCGTCCGTCGGCGCGGGTCATGAACAGCTCGTAGTTCTGATGGCTGACCGCGCTGCTGGCGTAGATGATAAACTTGCCGGTGGGATGCCAGTACGGCCCCCAGTTGACGTCTTTTCCGTTGGTGAGCTGAAGTTCGTTGGCGATGCCGGTGATCTCGCCGGCCTCATCGAAGACGAGGTCGGCGGTGAAGACCTGGAGCAGGTCGTTTCCCTTGCGGTCCGAGCGGTAGGTGATGTGCTTTCCATCCGGCGAGAAGAACGGCCCGCCGTCGTAGCCGGGCGCGGTGGTGAGCCGTACGACGTGCGATCCGTCGGCGTGCATCACGTAGAGGTCGACATCGCTCTGGTGCTGCGCATCCGCATCGCGATTGCTGGCGAAGACGATGAACTTCCCGTTGGGACTGAAGGAGCATTCGGCGTCATACGCGCCGTTGTCGGTCACGGCGTGCTTCGCGAAGTCGAACGCGGGGTTCGCCTCGGCGCCGGCCATCGCACCCTGCCAGTCATCGGCGCGGAAGATTTCCATGTTCTGCGAAAAGTCCCAGCGATAGCTGCCGCTGGACCGCTGGTAGCCGGGCCGGGCGGCGTTCGGGTCGTCGGCGGCTTCTTTGCCGGCCGTGGACCCGAAGAGGATGGAGTTGCCGTCCGGCGAGAAATAGCCGCAGGTGTTGCGGCTGGGCGAAGGCGAGATCCGCACCGGCCGCTTCAGGCCGGCGATTTCGCCGCGCTCCGAGACGACCGGCGCGACGTACATCTGGTACTGCGCTTCGCCGCGCGGCGTGGCCTGAAAGATGACCCACTTCACGTCGTTGCTGAAATACGCCTCGCCGGCCTTCTCGAAGCCCGTGGTGAGCTGCGTGATGTCGGTGAGCGTGTCGGATTCCTTCGTCGGCATGGCTTCGCATCCGACGAGCGCTAGCGTGGCGAGTGTGAACGCAATCGATTGTCGGAGCATAAGTTCCTTCCCGATGTAGGCCGGTAATGATAACCGCGCGCCATCGATTGCCTAGTCGGCACGAATCAGCCCGAGCGCCGCGCCTGCATCGATTCTCGACAAAAGGGAAATCAACACATACGGAGGGTCGTTGCCCGGTATACTCGCCGCGCACGGTGGGCCCGACGTGGTTCCGAAACTGGTATCCGCTCCGTTCGCGTTGGAGATGAGTCAGCGCAACCGGCATTTTCTTCATCGGCGCGGCGCGAGAATCGATCGTGGACCCTGCGAGAGGTGGCGGCATGAACGAGAGCCTGAAGTCTCGGCTTGAACGCGCTCTCGGCCAGGCGCCGCGCGGGCCGGGAAAGGCACGTACCGTTGTGGACGATCGTGCCGGCCAATCTTTACGATCGGCGGCGAAGGAATTATTCCTGCGAGCCGTTCGCATCGCCCGGCAGGAATCGCCGGGTGCCCCGCTCGACCGCGAATCGCTCGAAACCGCCTGCCTCGCGCTGCACCTCCCCTTTACGCTGGCCGAGACGACGCGGCAGACGAGCATGGGCGTGCTTTCCATGAACGAGCGGTGCAGCCAGGCCACCGAACTGATGATCGGCGCCGCCGACGAAGCCACGGGCGAATCACTCGAGCGGATCACTGATGCGATCGAGCGGACGACGCGCATCCTCAGCGAATGCCCGCGCCGCGGATCCACCCTCAACGAGGCGCGCGTCCTGGCGGATGCGATCAATCTCGAGGATTTCGGCATCAGCGGCATCTGCCGATCGGCGGCGATGATTCTCCGGCCCGGCGGCGCGATCGCGCCGCTCGCGGATGCCTACCACAAGCGCGAACAGTACGGATACTGGGAGGCGCGGCTGAAAGACGGGTTCCATTTCCCCTCGTCGCGCGAGCTGGCGCGCCAGCGCCTGAAAGTGGCACGCGAGAGCATTCGGCTTCTCATGGGTGAACTCGAGCACGACAGCGCCTAGACTTGACCCATGCCAGGCGGATCCTTCATCCTCCGCTCGCGCTGGATCGCGCCGATGACCTCGCCGCTGATCGAGAACGGCTACGTCGCCATCGAAGACGGCTCCATCACCGAGTTCGGCAGCGTCGATTCGATGCCGCGCAAGCCCGACATCGATCTCGCCGACGCCGTCCTCATGCCCGGACTGATCAATGCCCACACGCATCTCGAACTTTCGATGATGAGCCAGGGCGATCCGCCTGCATCTTTCGGCGAATGGCTATGGCGGATCATCGAACAGCGAATCCGTCGCGGCGACCAGCTCGACGGCGACATCGAGATCGCAACGCGCGCCGGCGTCACCGAATCGCTGCGCTTCGGCGTGACCTGCATCGGCGACATCTCGCGCGAGTGTGGCATCACGCGGCCGGTCCTTCGTGAGTCGCCGTTGCGCGTCGTGAGCTTCGGCGAAGTGCAGGCGATGGCCATGCGGCGCAACCTCCTGGACGATCGGCTCGATATCGCCACCGATCAACGCGACGAGACGGAGAGGCTTGTCGTCGGCGTTTCGCCCCACGCGCCGTTCACCGTCGAGCCGGATGCCTACTGCCGCGTCGTGAGCGTCGCGCGGACGCGCTCGATGCGGATCTGTACCCACCTGGCCGAATCGCTGGAGGAGCGCGAGTTCCTCGCCTTCGGCACCGGCCCGCTGCGCGAAGTGTGGGACAAGCTCGGCACCTGGGACGATCAGGTTCCGCTCGTGCCCGGCGGACCGTTCCAGCTCGCGCGCGATTGCGGCCTGCTGGAAATCCCGTCGCTGCTCGCGCACGTGAACTACGCCAGCGACGACGAGCTGGCGATGCTCGCGCATGGCCAATCGAGCGTGGTCATCTGTCCGCGCACGCACCACTACTTCCGCCACGCACCGCACCGCTGGAAGGAAATGATCTCGCGCGGCGTGAACGTGTGTGTCGGCACCGACAGCAAGGCGAGCTCGCCGGACCTGAACGTCGTCGACGACCTGCGATTACTGCACAAACAATCGCCCGAGGTCGAGCCGGCCGTGCTGTGGGACATGGTTACGATCAACGCCGCCGCCGCGTTGCGGCTGCCGGGCGTCGGCGCGATCGAAGAGGGCCATGCGGGAGACCTGGTGGCATTCGCAGTAACGGGCGATGATCCGCTCCGCGAGGTGCTGGAAACGAATGTGCTGCCGGGCCATGTGATGATCGCGGGAGAGCTTCTGGTCCCCTCGCCCGGCCAAGCCAACTCGTAGAGCGGGCACGGCCCACCAGGTATTCAACCTGCGTGAATGGTGGGCGATGCCCACCCTACGGCGAGAACCCTCATCCCATCCGTCTCCCATATGCGGGAGAGACTGCCGGAAAATGGCTCACACCTTCCGCCGCTCGATCGCTTCCTTCTTCAGCGTCACCACCTCCGGCAGGTTGCGGTAGTAGTTGTCGTAATCCAGTCCATAGCCGACGACGAACTCGTCGGGGATGTCGAACCCGACATAGTCGCATGGCGTCGATCTCGCCTCGGCGCGATCTTTTCTCAGCAGCACGCAGACGCGCACGCTGGCGGCGCCCAGGTCGCGGATCATCGGCGCGACCGCGCGGATCGTTTCGCCGCTGTCGAGGATGTCGTCGACCAGGACGACGTGTCGGCCTTTTACGTCGCCGATCTGCTTGCTGATCACGCTTACGCCCTGGCTGCGCAAACTCGTGCCGGGGTAGCTGCTCACGGTCATCAGGCCGATCTTCATCTGCATCGGGATGCAGCGGATCAGGTCGCAGCAGAAGATGATCGCGCCCGTGAGGATGGGAATGATCGTCACTTCCGGGGGCTCGGAACCATCCGTCGGCGTGTGATCGATGGTGATCTGGCGGGCCAACTCGCGGACGCGATGCTGGATCTGTTCGCGCGTGAGCAGGATACGCTCGACATCGTTTTCCATCGCTCAAATGTAACCGAGGGACGGGGAAGGATGAAGGACGATTGAGGCTCGAGGTTGTAGGTTGGAGGATTGACGCGAGTATGCACGACGTTCAACTCCAAACCTCTCACCTCACACGACCTTCCTCGATCCTTGCATTTTCATCCTTCATCCTTCAGCCTTCATCCTTACCCCATGAACCGCAAGCATCCAGTTCTCGATCTCGCACGCCCGACCAAGACGCCTTTCCTGCAAGGCCAGTTCTGGTTCATCGCCAAGAACATCATCGGCTGGCTGCTGATGCTCTCGGCGTTGCCGATCGGCGTCGCGCTGCCCGGGCCGGGTGGAATCCCGCTCTTTCTCGTCGGTTTCGCGCTGGCCACGATCCCCGGCAAGCGGAAGATCACCAGTCACGTCATGCGGGGCCGGCCGGTGCGGGTGAACCCGGCACTCTTTATCGGTTTGACGACGTTCGCGACGGTCGCGGCGAGCACGCTCATTGTCTGGTACTTCAGGACAAGGTTTGAGCGGATCATCGAACTGCTCAACTTTACGCGCGGCGAGAAGGGTCGTTACGTCGCACTGGTGATCGGCCTGTGCATGTTCGCGGCGATCGCTGCCTGGCTCGGCATCAAGCTCGGGGTGATCGCACTCAACATCTTCCTGCGCACCCTGCCCAAAGCCCGACGGATGATCCGTCCGTGGCTGAAACGCAAAGGGGTTTCGCTCCTTCCGCCGCGGCGAAAGGTCGTCTCACACGACGGCACCCACGCCAACGAGAACGAGATCCTCGAGTTCACGCCGGCTTCGCACCAGCACATGCGCGACGCGAGCATGTGGCTGCTGAACTGGGCGAAGCGCGCGCTCGCGGTCGGGCTGACGCTGTACGTCTGCTTTCGGATTCTCCGCGTGATGATGCACAGAGGATGAAGTGCCTGGACGGACATCTAACGCTCAACGTCCAACTTCCAACACTCAACGTCCAAAGCTGAGCTGAGCGTTGAACGTTGAACCGCACCTGGCCGTCAGTGCGGCTTGCCGTGATGCAGCTGGATCGCCCAGTAGATGAGGACGGCCATCCACGCGGCGTACGCGAGGAACGCGAGCGCGAAGCCGAGTGGCCGGCGCTTCAGCGCAGGCGCCGCGGGTGAGCCGATGACATCCGACGATTTGGGTTGCGGGGAAGTGTTTCCGTCCACGATGGGTCAGGCCTTTTCGCCGAGCGGGATTCGGTAGTTGTGATCAAACGCTTCGCGGAAGCTGTACACGTCCGTGAAATCCTCGATCGAGTCGGTGGGCTGTTTCTGCCAGTGCCCGGCGTCGACGAATGCGAAGACCAGGCGGCCGAAATCGCGCGTCGACTTGATCCCCCAGGCGCGCAACACGGTCGAGGCCATCATTCCCCAGCGGGCGATGGCGATTTCGCGCAGCGTTTCGCAGAGTTGCCGCCCGGTGACGTGGCGCGACGACTCCGCCATCTGCTGCGCCGGGTCGGAAGACGTTTCCGATTCGGCCTTTCGTGCATTCGATTTGGCTCGAGCGACGGGCGGCGACGGCGGGCTCCCGTGAACGCGATCCGCGGCCGCGTGGATTCCTGCCGAAATGAAGTAATACGCATCGACGGAATAGTCCCCGAGAGACGCGACGACGTCCTCGACACTCTGGCTGGGGCTGGGCGGCACTCCGGTGGGCGGCATAATTTGCACGATTGTATCAAAACGCCGATCGGTGCCGCAAGCGATTTGGGGGCACAGCCGATTTGCAACCCGACGATCTTCCCGTAAGAGAGGCGTGGCTAACACGCTCATGCAAGACCGTTTTGGGGCGTATTTGCGAACCTTCTGGAGACGTCGTTGGATCAGGTCATCTGGACACTGCTATTCGGATTCGGATTCGGACTGGCGGCAACGATCCCGCCGGGCCCGATCAACACCGAGATCGCACGCCGGACCCTCAAGTTCGGCTGGCTGCCCGGATTGGCTTTCGGACTCGGTTCTATCGCCGTGGAAAACCTCCTGGCCCTCATCAGCTGCATGGGGTACGGCGTGCACCTGGACGATCACCCGCGACTCATCCCGATCCTCCTGTTCGTCGGCTTCATGGTGCTGACCATCGTCGGCACTGTGGCGTTCGTTAACGGGTATCGCGCCTGGGAAAATCCCAAGACCAGGAACGCGTCGCTTGACGACCCTCTGGTCAAAGCGCCGAGGGGGATCGATCCATCACCTTCCGCCGACGGGCATGAGGTGCACACGACGCACCCGCACGCCGCCGCGCATCCGCACGGCGGGACTCATCCGCACGGATCGGTTCATCCGCACGTGCATCGCGCCGAGGATCTGGAAGGCATCCGCGCTTCGCCGGCGTTGCCTCGGACGCAACTCGCGAGCGCGCCGGGAAGTTTTTTCGCGGGCTTCGGGATGGCGATCATCAGCCCGTACACGATCGCGTTCTGGATCATCGCGCTGCCGTCGGCGGCACATCACACCATCGACACCAAGCACCACGTCGGCCTATTGTTGCTGGGAATCCTCGCCGGCACCGGCCTGTGGATCTGGGGGTTCACCACCCTGCTTTCGTGGCTGAAGCGCTACAGCTCGACGTGGTGGATTGTGTGGGCCGATCTGGTGGGCGGTGTAATGCTGCTGGTGTTCGCGGCGTTTGCTTTATTGAAGCTCGTGCAGACACTCCTGGCGCATCGGGATTCGCCGATGCCGTGAGGTTCCGGGTTCCAGATCGTGTCGGTCCTGCTGTCGGTTGGCAGGGCCGCTATTGTGAAGCGACGGGTCTGGCCGATAATCAATTAATGGGCCGCGCCCGACGTGTCGTTGAATCTCGACGCGTCGATGTGGTTCGCATGAAGAGACCGCAGCAGTTCGAAAAGACAAGTGATGGATAGGGATGGAGCTCGCCTTATGACTCGACAATTGATACTTGCAGCCGCCGTCGCCACTGTGGGTTTTGCCGGCGTCGGCTGCACTTCGCACACCACGCCGCCGTTCGACCCGCGCGGCCTGGGCGATCCCCAGCGAGCGGCCTCTGCGGGACTGGCGAAAGCGCCGACGCTCACGCTGCCGGAAAAGCTCGACAGCCTCGCCGATTCGCAAATCTCTCCTGCCGAAAAGTTCAAGGATGATGACCTTCACAAGCGGCTCGACACCGAACCCAGAACGGTGAAAATCGATCTGCGATCCGCCATCCAGCGCGCGGTGGTGAACAACAGCGAAGTGCGCGTCGCCGGCTACACGCCGGCGATCGATGAGACGCGGGTGACCGAAGCGGTGGCGCGGTTCGACCCCACCATCTACGCCAACGGGTCGCTGGAAAAGAACAAAGGCAAAGGATCCAGCTTTGGCGGATCGTTCATCGATCAAAACTACGACCGAATCACGCTGGAAACCGGCATCAAAACGCTCCTGGACACGGGCGGCGAAATCACCCTGTCGCTTAACACGCAGCGCACCAACCCCGGTTCCGCAGGAAACACCACGTTTTTCAACGAGCTCAAGCTCCAGCTCACCCAGCCGCTTCTCCGCGACTTTGGACGCGACACGAACCAGGCGCGCGTCGTCATCAACCGGAACAACCAGCAGATCAGCCTGCTCGACTTTCGCGAAAAACTCGAAGACACGCTCACCAAGCTCGAACAGACTTACTGGCAGCTTGTCCAGGCACAGGCCGAAGTGGACATCCAGCAGCAGCTGCTCGAAAGCACCCTCAAGACCGCCGACACGCTCTGGAAGCGCCGCGACCAGGACGTGACTCGACTGCAGATCAGCCAGGCCAACTCGTCGCTCGAGACGCGTCGCGCACAGCTTGTCCGCGCCAAGGCGCGCGTCGGGGATCTTTCCGACCAGCTCAAGCAGTTCATGGGCGACCCGGAGTATCCGATCGCCGGGAGCGACCTGATCCTCCCCGGCACTCCGCCCACCATTCAACAGGTCGTCTTCGACCCACAGGAGCAGATCGAGACCGCCCTCGTTTACCGGGGCGAACTCGGCCAGCAGAAACTTCGCGTGGACAACGCCGTGACGGCACTGGGCGTCGCACGAAACAACGAACTGCCGCGCCTCGACTTGGTCGGGTCCGCCAGCGTCCAGGCACTCAAGGGAAGCTACGGCGAAGCGTTTGCGAATGTCTTCAGCAACCCTGACGATCCGTACGAAGGTGTGGTTTCGCTCGGGTTCCAATTCGAGTATCCGCTGGGCAATCGTGCAGCGCGGGCGATTTACCGTCGTGCCATGCTGCAGTACCTGCAGGCGTCGGATTCGTATCGCCAGATCATCGATCAGGTCATCGTTGATGTGAAGAAGGCCATGCGCGAAGTGGAGACGACCTGGACCGAAGTCGTGCGGACGACCCAGGCAGAATACGCCGCCGCGGATGCGCTGCGGTCGGTGCAGATCCGCGAAGACGCCGGTGAGGCACTCACGCCGGAGTTCGTCGACCTGAAACTGCGCCAGCAGGAAATCCTCGCCCAGAGCAGCCGCGACCGCGCCGCCGCACAAAGCAATTACAACGTTTCTCTGTCGCAGCTCGAGCGCGCCAAGGGCACGCTCCTGAAGTACAACAACGTGCTCCTGACCGAAGCCGCGATGCCGGCCAAGGAGTAAGCGGATTACCGGTCTTCGAATGCCCATTGCCGAGTGCCGAACGAGGAAAGAACGGTTATCCTCATTCGGCACTCGGCATTTGGCATTGGGCATTTGGATGCAAGGGAGCGCGGATGATCACCCTCGTGATCCTGCAGGGACCGGACAAGGGCAGGCGATTTGAGTTGCCTGACGCCCCCGCGCTCATCGGCCGCGACAGCCGCGCGCTCCCCCTCACCGACAACACCGTCTCCCGTCGCCATGCCGAGCTGCGCCCCAACGAGCGCGGCGAATGGCTGCTGCGCGACCTTGGCTCCTCCAACGGCACCTACATCAACGGCCAGCGCGCGGATCGGCCCGTCGTCCTCAAGCTCGGCGACCAGTTCCGCATCGGGCGGACGCTGATCGTCTTCGGCGCGCAGCCCGGCGTCGTCCGCTCATCGGGCGCGCACGTGGAACTCGCCGGCGAAGAGTCGGGCATGGACAGCTCGATCATCAACACGTTGCCCAGCAGCGAAGACTCGCTCGTGCTCGCCGTCCCCGAACCGGCCGTCGCGGCGATGAGCAACCTGAAGATTCTCTACCGCCTGTCGGCGGCGCTGGGCTCTTCATTCTCGCTGCAACAGATTCTCGAAGTGGTGATGGACCTCGTGTTCGAGCATGTGCAGGCGGATCGCGGGATCATTTTGCTCGTCGACGAGAAGAACCCCGCGCTGATCACGCCTCAGGTCGTGCGCGTACGCGATGAAATGCAGACGCGCCGGCCGGGCCAGAAGCCCGAGGCGCCGAAGCCCGTGGCCGAGCCGGAAAAAATCCAGGCCAGCCGCACGATCATCAACCACGTCGTCTCGACCGGTGACGGCGTGCTCAGCTCCAACGCGATGGCCGACCCGCGGTTCAAGAAAGGCCGCAGCGTTCACGACATGGGCATCCGTTCGTGCCTGTGCGCCCCGATCAAAGTTCGCCGGATGGAACCAAAGCCGGACCAGAAATCGTCGGACGACATCGCCGGCGTGATCTACATCGATTCCTCGGTAAAGAACTACACCTACAGCACCGATCAACTGCGCCTCCTCACCGCGATCGGGCTGCAGGCGGGACTGGCGATCCAGAACGCGCGCCTCTACAGCGCCGGCATCGAGGCCGAACGTCTCGCCGCCATCGGCGAAACGACCGCGGCGCTGTCCCACTCGATCAAGAACATCCTCCAGGCACTGCGCGGCGGCGCGGATGTCGTCGAGATGGGCCTGAAGAGCACCAACGTTGAGCAGGCGCGAAAAGGCTGGGGCGTCGTCGAGCGCAACCTCGAAAAGATCTACAACCTCACCCTCAACCTGCTCGCCTATTCGCGCCCGCGCGAGCCGCAGATCACGCTGGTTCATCCCGCCAAAGTCATTAATGAATGCCTGGAACTGCTGGCAAACGTCGCCAACGAGCGCGGGGTGATGGCGGTGGCGGATGTCGAGCGCGACGTGCCGCCGATTCCCATGGATGCCGACGGCATCCACCAGGTCTTGATGAACCTGCTCAGCAACGCGCTCGAAGCGATTCCGCCGGGCACGCCAGGGCTGATTCGCGTCACCTGCCGGTTCGACGCGAAGAGCAAGCAGACGATTTTCGAAGTCGTCGACAACGGCGTTGGCATCGACGTGGGAATGCAGAAACACCTCTTCGAGCTGTTCCACTCCACCAAGGGCAACCGCGGCACGGGGCTCGGCCTGGCCGTCGCGAAAAAGATCGTCGAAGAACACGACGGTTCGATCTCCGCCGTCAGCAAGCCCGGCGAGGGAACCACCTTCACGATGAAGCTGCCGGTCTACACGCCTGCGGGCGCAGACCTTTCCAGCACGCACGGTCCGGGGTAATTGCGACCGGTTTCAGCCCGTACCGACACAACGCGGTGTCATCCAGAAGTCGCTTCAGCGGCTGAAGGTTCTCAGGTCGCCAGCGCGTGAATCTTCACTTGCAGCAGCGCCGGATGGATCGACCCTTTGCCCCCGGGAATTGAATCATATTCCGGCACGCTCAATCGAAATCTGCCAGATTTTTACGAGCACCAGCGCTGCGTTGCCTCCAGCACCACAGCGATCAATATCGTTTGCAGATCGCCGTTCCCAGCCCTTGTCAGGTGCTGCGCAATTCGACAAGATGCAACGCGACCGCACCGCTCATGTCTAATCCGATCGACTATCAAAGCAAGGTCGTCTCGAAGCCGCCCAGCGAGTACCAGCACGCCTACGAGCAGGAGCGCGGGCGCTGGCTGCGCCGGCGATTGATCTGGTATTCGGGCACGAGCCTGGCGTTCGGCCTGCTGCTGTCGCTGCCCGTTCTGGCGCTGCAATCCGACAAAGTCACCGCGTCGGACCTGGTCACCCTTTTGGTCTCCAATGCCGCCGCCGCGTGCGTGATGATCTTGGCGTGGCGATGCAAGCCGCGGGCGGCGCTCGTCCTTCGAATCGCGTTCCTCTTCTACGTACTCGCTTCGCTGTGGACCATCGGCTACACGTACATCACTTTCACCCGGCAAGACGCCGAGTTTCAGCGCGGGCTCGCCGTGGGACAGGAAATCGCAACCGCGAACGCCACGCAGCCTGCGATCGAAAGTGTGCCGGCAACCGAGCCCTCGGCGACGGTGGCCGCGCCCGCGAATCCTGGCCAACCGCCGAAGTTCAAACTCAAGAGCAGCGTCTTTTCGAACGCGTCCGTGCGCAGCACGGTGTTTCACGCCGCCGCGTACGCGTATCTCGCTTTCATCCTCGGGCTGAATCACGTCATCATCTGCCTCTTCATTCCGTGGACGATCCGCGAATCGCTTCGGCCCGCGGGGATCATCGCAGGCTCGGCGATCGCCATGACGGCGATCCATGTCGCGTTCGGATTGGCCGCTTGGTGGCTGCTGGTGGCGGTCATGTGCCTGCTTCCGTTTGTATTCATCCCCGGCACGCTCGTCTGCTGGTGGCGCTACAGCCGATTCAATCACAACTTCAAAATGCAGTTCGAGAGCGGCCGTTACCGCGCGCTGCAGCACGAGCTCAACAGCGCGCGGCAGGTTCACGAATCGAACCTGCCCACGCCGCGCGTTAGCGGCCCGGTTCGCCTCAACTTCCTGTATGAACCGATGCGGCAGATCGGCGGCGACCTGCTGATGATCTACCCGAGCGATCCGAAGCTTACGCCGCAATTTGTCATCCTCTTCGACGTGACCGGCCATGGCGTCGCCGCGGCGCTCTCGGTGAACCGCATCGTCGGCGAAATCGAGCGGCTGCTGGCCGAGAATCCCGATGAATCGGTCGCACAGCTTGCCCGCTCACTCAATCGTTACATCCAGCTGACGCTGGCGCGACATCATCTCTACGTCTCGGCGCTGCTGTTTCAGATCGATCTGGCCACGGGAAAGCTCTGTTGCGTGAACGCCGGCCACCCCACCGCGTATCACCTGGACGGAAAGACGCGGAAAACCCGCGCGATCGAATCCAACTCGATGCTGCTGGGTGTGGTGAGCGATGCCGACTTCGATGTCGAAACGTTCGACCTGCCCTTCGCACCGGGCGACGCGGTGATCGGCTATACCGACGGCGCGAGCGAAGCGGCCGACCTCGACGGGAGAATGCTCGGCCTTGCCGGCGTCCGCGAGGCGATTGAAGGCGCGGCCGGACAGGTGACCGATCCCGGCTTCTGGCCAGCGCTGGTCGGCGATTTCGTCATCACCCACCGCCAGGCCCCGCCACAGGATGACACGATCATCTTCACGTTTTGGCGCGCGTGATTCATTGCGGTTCATCGCGGCAGCGCGAGCAATGAAACGTTCATTTCGCCCCGCCGAACGCATCCGCCACCAGGTGGGGCAGCGGGCTCTGGTCATCCTTGGGCGTCCAGAACAGGATCACGCCGTCGGCCAGCCCCTTCTTCGACCACGCGATCGCATCACCCAATCGCTTGGCGATCTGCTTTGGCGAGCCCTCTTCGTCGAAGCGCTTCTTGTCTTCGAACTGTGCGCCCGCCACCATCAATGTCATCGGGAGGTTCCAGCGATGCTCGCCCTCGTGCGCGTTCGATACCTGGAAGGAGATTTCATTCCCCGGACGGTCGACCCACCTCGGCTGCTTCGGCAGGCGTTTGCCGGCTTCGTTTTCGAAGCGGATGTTCACGAGCCGGATTCGTACGCTCGCCTCTTCGGTTGGCTCATCCGAAATCACGCCGATTGATACGCGTTCGCCTCCGCGGAGTTCCGGCAGCGTGATGCGCACGTCGTCGTCCATGCTTTCGCTGGCCAGCTCCTGGTCCCATACGTCTTTCTCGCCGACGCGGACGACAACACGATGCCGACCGCGCTTGTTGGTGGGATTCTGATCGTCGAAGAAGAACGCAAGCGACTTCGCATGGGAGGCGAGTTCTCGATCGAGCTGTGCCACAGCGAACGTTCCTTCGCCGGGCTTGAGCCGATGGCGCTTGGGAAACTCGAGATCGAGCGATGCGCCGCGGTCGCCGTCGATGAAAAACGGGATTGTCGCCCGCAGCTCGCGCTCTGATCGCGGGTAGCAGACAATCACCCCGTCGCGGAACTGCGAGCCGAAACGATCCATCAGTTCATCCAGCGGATCGTTGAAGTAGAGGATCGGCTTGAACTTGAGCCTGGGGTTCTTCGCATGCCCGGCGTCGAGCATCGATTTCAGGAGTTCGGGCGTGAAATGATCGGGCTGGTGGGTGTTGGACGTGAAATCGTCCATCACGATGCCGACGAGATTCGGCTGGTTGGCGCTGAGCGCGCCGACTTCCGAAAACCAACGGACGAAATCGGTGCCGAACGGCTCGCTGGATTCATCCTTGTCGTTGCGCAGCGCAAGCGTCCAGGGCTCGAGCCAGACGTACACGTCGATCTGCTTCGCTGCCGCGGCATCAAGAAACGCCGGCAGCTTGTCCCACGCGTCGGTGCCGTGGGGCAGGTCGTAGCAATAGGTGTTGCAGTGCATCGCGTCGAGCTGTTTGACGGTGGCGTCGACATCGATGGTCTGGGGATCGGAGCGGATGGCGACTCCGGAATCGCCGAGCGTAAGCGGCGCGGCGTACGTCGACGCGCAAATGGTGAGTATGAACAAGGAAAAGCAGAGCAGTCGATGGATCATGGATTCACCTGCGAACCGGCGCCCTGCAGGCACGCCTGGAAGAGCATAGGCCGTTCGCCGGCGCGAGCGTTTGCCGCAACCGGCGAATTCCACGGCGGGTGAGGATCGCCTGGAAGAAGCCTGTCCATGCGGGCTAACTCCGCTCGACGAACCGGCGGGCCGCGACCTTTCGGCCTTTCAGCTTGCAGTTGGCAATGGCCGTGATCACCTGCTCGATCAACTCCTCAGGTAGTTCGACGATCGAGAAGCGGTCGGCGATCTCGATCGCGCCGATCGCGCTGCCGTCGATGCCGGCCTCGCCGGTGATCGCGCCCACGAGGTCCTGCGGCCGGATGCCCAATGCGCGACCGGCGCCGATGTACATACGCGACGACTCGACTTCCAGCCCGCGACGCTTGCCGCGCGGCACGTCTCCATCGGGGCCATCTCGGAACGGCGCATCGCGGCCGGGTCGTTCGCGGCTGCCGCCGCGGTCGCGATCATCCTCGCGCGGGCCGGCGTTGAAGGCGATGTCCGGACCGTCCTGGTCCGCGCCCTTCGCGCCGCCGGCGGCGTGGTGCGCCATCTTTACCGCCGCGAGCGCGATGTTCATCAGGTCGTGTTCCTGCGCGAGCGTCTGCACTACTGAGCGATACTCATCGAACTCCCCCGCCGTGACGGCATCATTCAATGCCGCGCGAAGTGCTTCGAGTTGACGTGCCCGCAGATCCGCCACGGTCGGCACCTGCGCGATCTCGATCCTGCTGTTCGTGTGCCGCTCGAACATCTTCAGCAGGCGCGATTCGCGCGGATCGGCGAGCGTGATCGCCACGCCCTCGCGCCCGGCCCGGCCAACGCGGCCGATGCGATGCACGTACGAGTCCGGCGAGACCGGCACGTCGTAGTTCACCACCAGTTCCAGGCTTTCGATGTCCAGCCCGCGCGCGGCCACATCGGTTGCCACGACGAGATCGATCTGCCCCTCGCGCAGACGCTTGACGACGCGCGTCCGCTGGTCCTGCGTCACGCCGCCGTGCAGCGCCATCGCGCGATAGCCGTAGGCGTTGAGGCGTTCGGTGAGTTCATCGACCTCGTACCGCATGCGACAGAAGACCAGCGCGCTCGCCGGGTTTTCCAGATCGAGCACGCGGCCGAGGACTTCGAGCTTCCGTTGCCGCGGGATGATGTACGCGGTCTGCCGGACTTTCGGCGCAGCGCCTTTCGCGACCTTTTCCTTCGCGATCTCGATTCGCAGCGGTGTCTTCAAGTGCTTCTTCGCCATCCCGGCGATGCGTGGCGGCAGTGTGGCGGAAAAGAAGATCGTCTGTCGCTCGCTTGGCGTCTGCGCGAGGATCTCGTCCAGCTCATCCGCGAACCCCATGTCGAGCATTTCATCGGCCTCATCGAGCGCGAGGATGGAGATGCCGCTGACGTTCATCGTCTTGCGGCGGATGTGATCGAGCGCGCGGCCCGGCGTGCCGACGACGACATCGACGCCGCGCTCCAGCATCCTTTGCTGCTGCATGAACGAATGGCCGCCGTAAATCGGGATCGTGGTGAGCTTGAGCTTCTGGCCGTACTTGTGCATCGCCTCGGCGACCTGCATGGCCAGTTCGCGCGTGGGGACGAGAATGAGCGCCGCCGGGTGGCCACGCTCTTTCCCGAGTCCGGCGATGCGCTGGAGCATCGGCAGCGCGAAGGCCGCCGTCTTGCCGGTGCCGGTCGCGGCCTGGCCGATCACGTCGCGGCCGGTCAGCAGCGGCGGAATCGCCTCGCGCTGGATCGGCGTCGGCTCTTCGTAGCCGAGTTCGCTCAACGTCTTCACAAGCCGTGCGTCCAGGCCCAGCGCGTCAAATCCGTTGGTCGCGTCCGGCGTTTCTGTCGTTTGCATCTGGATCCTTCTGCGAGAGCGAAACCGATTCGTGGAACCTCACATCCTACACGCAAATCAGCGCGAATGATGAGCGGGTTGAAGATTGAGCTTGAACCGATCAAACGAAAAAGTGGAGAGTTCGCTGGTTCCATCGTCCGCGAAACGTTCGAAGAAACCGGAATCCGGGCCGCAGTCGTCGCGCTGGAAAACGTCGACGCGCCCGCAAGGTAACTTGCCGCAACGGCGACCGCGCAAACTTTGTCGCGTCGACGGGTCTGCTCCGGGCGCTGACCAGCAACCTCATGCCCGACGACGACGAGGTCGCAGACGCGCTTCTTGCCTCATCGACCAGATTCCGGAGCTCACGGAGCACCAACGGAAGCGCATCGCCGGGACGATCGTGTGGACGCGCCGGAATGGATGATGCGTTCCGTTTCACTGCCTCCGTGAATCGAGACCCGAAGTGACTCGGCTCAGACTCTTAACACACGATTCGGGATTGCGACCGTGATCAGGTCGATCTCGCCGGTTCGCGAAAGCAGCTGTTTCGACGTTTCGGCATCGAGCGTGTCGCTCGCGAATGCCTTTGTCGAGCCATCGGTCAGCCGTACTTCAATCCGTGCGGCACTGCTGTCGTCGAGATGGTAGACGATCGGAGTCGCCGCGAGAGTGAAACCGAGCGAGTCCGCCGGCAGCGCGATCGTTTGATCCGCGCCGTCCAGGCCAACGACGTCCCAGTCGGTGGCGACTTCAAAGAACTCATGCGTGTGCAGGAGTATCGGCGCGAAACGGACCTTGCCCCCCGCGTAGCTGACGCCCAGTTCGCCGAAGCGGGTGAGAATCTCCTCCTTCACCTGTCCGGTCATTCCTGGTTGCTGCGCGCCCGCGTGCAGCGGCGTGTGCGAGTAGGCGTCGACGGGGAACGCGCCGTACATCTCAGGCGTTTTGTTAAACCCAAGGCCGGCGCGGACGCGCTCATAGAGTGTCGCCAATCGATCCAGAAGATCGCTTGATGCGCCGTCCGCGACCGCTCTTCCCAGATTCTCCTGAACCGCCAACAGAAGCTTGGCGACCATATGCCAATAGATGCAGCCCACGCCTTCATAGCAATACATCGAGCCCGATCGGCCGGTGAAAGAATGATGGGCGAACGTATCTTCGTAGAGGTCGAGAATCTCCTGTCGGCCGGTTTCGAGCGCCTGGGTCCAATCGGAGTGACGCGCCAGTCGATCCAGCGCGGAGCGCACGTCCCGCTCGCTCTTGAACGCCGCATTGAAGCGGACCTGTCCGGTCGGATCGCGACTGAGGATGGTGTGATCGCCCGTCTCGAGGAGCTGTCGCGCAAAAGTGCTTCGCAGCACGGAGATTCCCTTGACCGCATTCTTCTGGAGAAACCCGGGCAGCTCCTGAATCGGGTACAGCATGAAACTTCGCTGGTCGTCGCGCCAGAGCGCAGATGAGAACATGCGTTCGACGACGTTGGCGGCATCGGCCGGAGTCAATACGCCGCTGCTGATCGCGGCGACCTGACCTTCGAGCATGATCGGCAGATGGCCGACTTCAACCGCGCCGCCGGCCGTCCCCATCAGGTTGTAGGCGTGGAACAGCCCGTCTTGACGTCTCTGGTGCACGATCGACGCATCGACGTGCTCCAGGCACGCCGCGAAAAACGCGGCAAGCTGCGCCTGATCGATCGGGACGGCCGTCAGCGCCGGCTTCGCATATGCGGCATTGCGATACGTCTCGAACGCCATGCCCAGCGCCCGCAGAATCGTCATGCGATGGACGGCATCGTGCGGAGCCGGCCGATTCGCCTGGAGAACCTGCGCGATCTGGCCGAGCCAGCCTGCGACGTCGGTTCGCAATTCGAAGGCCGGCGTCTTCTGCTCGGCGAAAAGCCTGGCACAGAACGTGAGGTATCGTCGCAGGTAGCAGAGCGTCACTACGGACAGGCCGTTGCCCACCAGCGCGTTGTTCGCATCATTCCATTCGGGACGCTGGGTGTTCATCCAGATGCCGCCACCGGGCACGAAGCTGGAAAGCTTTGAGAGCGCGGGAACGAGCAGTTTCTCGGCGAGATTGACCAGCACAACGTTGCCGGAGTCGTCGCGAACCAGCCGAGCGTCTGTGCCGATCTTGTTCAGGCTCGATTCGATTTCGCGATGCGTCGGCCAGTCGAAATCGATCGTCTGGTGTCGGTCGGCGAGCATCGCCGCGAAGGGTTTCATGCGATACGGAACATTCGCGTAGGAGAAACATCGCTCGCCGAGCATCGTCCCGAGGGTGCCGGCGTGTACGCCGTGCGAAGATTCGAGCAGTTTGAGCAGGTAGATGATCTGGTGGTCGCCCCAGTAGCCGATGTGTGCCCAGGGGTCGTGCGGGTCAGGCACTTCCCACTCGATGCCGTCCCGCAACACGCGATAGGGATTGAACCCGTCAAGCGTTGAGGCATTGACGAACTTGGCGATCATCGACTCAACGAAGACCGGCGTGCCCATCACGAGTGCTTCCCAATTCTGGAAGATGTCGCGCCAATTGCCCTGGTAGTTGAGGATGGGCGTGCCGAGTTCGTCGATCACGCGAATCTCGAAGCGATTCCAGGGCCGGCTCGGGTCGCCGTGTCGGCGGCCGAAGGTGAGAGGGAGGTATTCGAGGGAGAGCCGGCGCAGCTGCGCATCGTTCTGGCTGGAAACCTGTCGGAGTAGATCCGCGTAGCCGATGCGCTCGGGCAGCTCGTCGAGCCACGCCAGGTGCTTCGCGGTAACGACCTGGTTTCGTGCGGTGATCGCCCGGCGGAAGTCGGCAACCTCGACAACGTCATTCTCCATGAACACGCCGCCGCGCAGATCATTGAAGAGCACGTTCGATGCGTGGTGCGCACAGATCGTGGAATCGTTGGTTTTCTGTTGGCCATCGGTATTGGAAACGATCCGGTGGAGCTTCCGCGCCGCCTTCGCGAGCGCCGCGTCGATGCGGGCCGTGAGCGCCGAAATCGATTCGGTATTGAGCAGGGTTTGAATCTGGATCACCTGGGATTGCGTGCGATACGCGTCCAGAACGATGCGCCATTGACGCGATTCGCCTGCGTCGAGATCAAATTTCGATCCCACCAGGAACGCCGGACGACGACCGGTCAGCAGATGTTCGTCCGCAAGGGCTTCGCCGGCGAGGAACGATTCGAGTTGGTCGGCGCTGAGCAGGTGTTTGGTGTCCTGCAGACCGATCTGATACGCGATGTTCGCGTGCAGTGCCTCGGCGGGCTCGGCGCGATCGATGATCTGCGAGGCGAGCGAGTAGACCGCGAGATTGGTGGGAAGATCGAGCTCGGCCTGCGAGTACGCGTTGATCAGGCAACTGCTGGCGCGCTGCAGTGCCAATGGTGCATTGGCCGGCAGGAGATTGATCACGCCGTCCACAACCTCGATCGAAAGGGTCTCCTTTCGCCTCGATTCGATCTCGCACGTTCGCACCCATCCGAACTCATTACACGCGCTCCACGTGTAACGGAAACTCAGACCCAGCGCGTCGTTGATCTCTTCAAAACAGAGCGCGTTGCCAAGAGTCGACTTGGCCAGAGTACGGCGGACCGATGGACCTGTACCCGCAAAGGGTCGCCACAAGATCGGATCCGCGGCAGGGGAAGTCTTGACGCGGAAATACGTCGTGGGACCCGTGATGGCCCCGTGTTGATGCAGTTTGTCGTCGGTTTCGTACGGAAAGAGCGCACAATCCTCATTAATTCGTCCGGCCGTCAGCGCGCCGGTGCTCGAGGCGTACATCCAGAGGTCGGTATCGCTGACGACATTCACCAGGAACGGCTTAAGGCGGTCAAAGCGTTCGATTCGATTGGGAAGTGACGCATTGACGTTTTCGCCCGAGTCACCGGATGAGAATAATGTGAGAGCATTTGGTGATGGGCGAATACCAATATTTCGCATGTCCGTTCCGCCTGAATGAAGTTGCCATGGGGATCGCGATACGACACGAGACACCGGTCGTCGAGCCGGTTACCCCAGTGATCGGCAGCGTCGCACAATAGCCCTGTGAAACAGTTGCTGCAACAATTTCTTGGGTTCTGTCTGCCCTCTGTCGCCGGGGAGGCGCAATGCACCCGAGGACCCCTCGGTGCCCAAACTTCTCAAATTATAGCAAATTTTAGATACAAAAGTGTTTGCGCAGTGCGGTGTCAGCCAGCATGCGGGAGGAAAAACTCTTCATAACTGCCGGTAATCTGCGTGGTCATCGCAACGGCGCGTCCCGCCTTTGGCGCGATCGGTCACGGCATCGGCATCGGCAGCTGCTTGACGATTTCCACCGTCGCCGGGCTCTTGTTGAGCGTGTAAAAGTGCAGGCCGTCGACGTTGTGGAACATGAGGTCGCGGCACTGGTTCACCGCGTATTCGATGCCGGCCTTGTAGACGTCGTCGGGGTTCTTTTCCAGGCTTTCGAGCTTGGTCAGCAGGCGATGCGGGATTTTCGCGCCGCACATGGTGACGAACCGCTTGATCTGGCTCACGTTTCCGATCGGCATGATCCCCGCGACAATCGGCACGCGAATGCCGAGGTGACGGCACTCGTCGCGGAATCGCAGGAAGTCGGCGTTGTCAAAAAAGAGTTGGGTGACGACCGCGTGTGCGCCCGCATCGACCTTGGCCTTGAGGTGTTCGAGATCGCGGCGAAGGTTCAGGCACTGCGGATGCCCTTCCGGGAAGCCGGCGCAGGCAACGAAGAAGTCGTGGCGCTGGCGGACGTAGGCGACGAGTTCGTCGGCGTGTTCGAAGCCGCCGGGCGTCTTGACCCATTGGCCCCCGGTCGGCGGATCGCCTCGAAGTGCCAGGACGTTGCGGACGTTGGAGTTCCAAAGTTGGTCGAGAATGCCGCCGATTTCGTCGGCGGTGTGCCCGACGCAAGTAAGGTGCGCGAGTACGTCGATGCCGATCTCGTTCTGGATCTTACCGGCCAGTTCCAGGGTCTTGGTGCGCGTCGACCCGCCGGCCCCATAAGTAACTGACACATAGCTCGGCTTGAGCGGCTTGAGGTGCTCGATGGTCTGATAGAGGCTGGACCAACCTTCCTCAGTCTTCGGCGGGAAAAACTCAAAGCTGATCGAGGGCTTCCCGGGATGGAAATGTTGATCAAGGCGCATAGGCTGACTATACCTCGACAACCGAGGAAGACCACATCAGTCCATCCGTATTTCCGGATGGACGGATGTAAGAATAATACCGATCGGGTAACACTATCCGGCGGAACCGAATAGGATGGACTCGAAGCGAACACGGTTCGCGAGAGGCAACTCATGACGGAGCAACCCAATTTGCAGAGACTAGACGACCCCGCGATCGAAAAACTCACCCCTCACATCGAACTGAAGATGGGAAAGTTTGAAAAAGCGATCCATCTCGCAGTTGTTGTCCTCCCCTTTGTAGGCGTTATCGGGGCGATGGTGCTGCTCTGGGGCTACCACTTTTCCTGGGTCTATCTGTTGACCCTTTTTGTCGGTTATCTTCTCTCTGCCGTGGGTATCACGGTCGGTTATCACCGCCTTTTCACGCACAAGTCGTTTGAGACGTTCGGCTTCGTCCAGGCGATCCTGGCGATCCTGGGTTCCATGGCCTTGGAAGGGCCGGTGCTTCAGTGGGTTGCCCAGCATCGTCGGCATCACCAGCACTCCGACGACCACGACGACCCGCACTCGCCCCATCACCATGGTGAGGGAATCGTGAACATGTTCAAAGGGATCTGGCACGCACACGTCGGCTGGATCATGAAGCCGGATGCGCCAGGCCTTCAGCGCTACGTTGCCGACTTGGTTCAGAGCCGCACGCTGCGCTGGATCAACTCGACCTTCTTCGTCTGGGCCGGGCTCGGCATGTTCATTCCGGCCCTGGTCGGTGCCCTCTTCGGGCGTCCCGATACCTGGTGGTCCTGGAGCGGCGCGCTCATCGGCTTCCTCTGGGGCGGCGCGGTGCGGATCTTCCTCGTTCACCACGTGACCTGGAGCATCAACAGCGTCTGTCATATCTGGGGCAAGAAGGACTTCAAGAGCCACGACGAGAGCCGTAACAATGTCGTCTTTGGCGTCCTCGCGCTCGGCGAAGGCTGGCACAACAACCATCACGCGTTCCCGACCTCGGCCCGTCACGGCCTGAAGTGGTGGCAACTCGATCTAAGCTACGCGCTCATCAAGCTAATGGAAATGGTTGGCCTCGCATGGAGGGTCCGAGTGCCGAGTCCGGAACATATCCAAAGAAAGCAACTGACAACTTGACGGTGGCATTCATCGGTCGATAGAAAAGATAAACGTCCTCGCGAGCACCGCTCGCGAGGACGTTTTCATTGGCGAAAGATCTGAGGGAGCGTCAGAGCAAAGACTCCAATTCGTCGACCAACACGCCAAGCTGCTTCATCGCCGCATCGACCGGTGCGGGCTTGCTCATGTCGACGCCGGCGTCTTTGAGGATATCGATCGGCCACTTGCTGCAGCCCGCCTTCAGGAAGCCGAGGTACGCGTCGACGTCCCTTTTGCCGCCCTTGAGCACCTTCTGCGAAAGCGCGATCGCCGCGCTCAACCCGGTCGCATATTTGTAGACGTAGAACGCACGGTAGAAGTGCGGGATGCGCATGCATTCGAGTTCGAGTTCGTTATCGATCGCAAACTCCAGACCGAAGTACATGGCGAGCAGGCCGCGATACATCTTGCGCAGCGCCTCGACCGTCAGTGGCTCGCCCTTTTCGACCAGGTCGTGGCTGAGTTTTTCGAACTCGGCGAACATCGTCTGGCGGACGATCGTGCTGCGGATGTCGTCGATCATCTTGTTCACCAGGTACGCCTTCGCCTTGCGATCCTTGGCGTTGTTCATCAGGTGATGCGCGAGGAGCTGCTCGTTGAACGTGCTGGCGACCTCGGCGACGAAGATCGTGTAGTTGTGGTACTGGTACGGCTGGTTGCGCGCGCTGTACCAGCTGTGCATCGAGTGGCCGGCCTCATGCGCGAGCGTGAAGACGTGATCGAGCATGCTCGGCTGGTAGTTCATGAGGATGTAAGGCAGGCCGTCGAAGCTGCCGCTGCTGAAGGCGCCGCTGCTCTTGCCTTTGTTGGGATAGCGATCACACCAGCGTGCCTTGGTGAGCCCGTCGTACATCGTGCTGGTGTATTCCTTGCCGAGCGGTTCGAGCGCATCGGTGATCGTCCGCGCGGCCTTCTCCCACTCGTACTCGACTTTCATTTCGCTCAGGATCGGCACGTAGGTGTCGTAGTGGTGAATGTCCGGCAACTTCATCGCTTTCTTTCGAAGCTGGAAGAACCGGTGCAGCGTCGGCAGGCCTTTGCGCACCGACTTGATCAAATTGTCGTACACCGCGGGCTGGACGTTGTCGGAGAAGAGCGCGCTCTCCCGGGCCGTCTTGAAACCGCGTGCCTTGGCGTAATAGACGTCGCGCTGCACCGCGCCGTTGTACGCGGCCGCGATGGTGTTCTTGTGGGCGTCGAACTGCGTGTACATCGTCCGGAACGCCGTCTCGCGCACCTCGCGCGACGGCGATTCGAGGAAGAGGATGAACGTCGAGTTCGTGAGCTCGATCTCCTGCCCTTCCTCGTTCTTCAAGACCGGCCACTTCATATCCGAGTCGATGAGCTGCCGGAAGATCGATCCCGCCGCGTCCGACATCTGACCCTGCATCGCCAGGAGTTTCTCTTCCGCGTCGCTGAGCGTGTGCGGGCGATAGCGGATGATGCGTTCGAGCGAGAGCTTCCACTCCTTGAGCTCCGGGCTCTTGAGGAAGCCGTTCATCTTCTTCTCGGGAATCGCCAGCAGCTCCGGCCGGATGTACGCGGCCGCTTCGCCGGCTTTGGTTGCTGCCGCGATGTACCGCCCCTTCATGCGCTGGTAGGTGCTGTTGGCCTGATCTTCGCTCGTCTTCAGGAATGCGTATTGAGCGATGCGATCCGACTCGAGGTCGAGCGCGCGATCGAACTCCAGGAGCTGACGGATCGTCTTCGCGCCGCCCTTGAGCTTGCCCTTGAACTTCGCGTAACCGGGAATCCTCTTCTGCCACTTGGTGAATGCCTTCTCCCACTCGGCATCGGACTTAAACAGCACGGTGAGATCCCACGTGTCCTGAGTTTTGACTTGCGAACGTTCGACGAGAGTAACGGGTTGGCTCATGCCGCGAGAGTGTATGAATTTGCGGCCCAAAGGCACGGGCGCGACACCTTTGGCCCGGGTGGCAAAACGAAAAGGCACCGACAATCGCCGGTGCCTTTTCGGATCATTCTTCAACGACTGGGACCGAATCAGTACGGCTCTTCGAGGATTGTCGCATCGCCGATGTTAACGGTTGGGCCGCCCTGGCTGTTGAGGCGTTCGATGAATTGCTGGGCCTGCTCCTGCGAGTGGAAGCGGATCTTCATCACTTCCTGCCCGCCGTTGCCGACGGAAACCACATAGGTGCCATGAGCATCGAAACCGGGCGACGGAGACGAAAGGAACGAACTGGTGCTGATACCGCCCGGCGAAGCGACCAGGCCGCTCGCCGACTGCCGCTGGATCGCGACGCCGAGCAGAAGCCCGAACGCCACGCACGCCGCCGCCGCGAAAATCGAGCGGACTGGCGAAACCACCCGGCGACGCATCGCCAGCGCTTCGGTCGCGCGCTCGGTTCTCACCGAGGCGACGAGCCGCTCGACGGCGGCGGAGTCTGAATCGAACGATTGCGACATCGCCGCCAGCCGCAGCGCACGATGGCCGCGGAGCCGATCCAGCGCCTTCTGCAGCGATGCATCGCCCGCCAGCCGCTCATCGAGCGTGCGGGCTTCTTCATCGCTCAACTCGTGATCGAGGTACATCTCCAGCAACTCGATGTCTTGTGTGTCTACAGTCATGGCATTTCTCGCTAACGATTCTCGCCCGGATGGACTCCATCCGCGGCAACTCCACTCCAACCCCGCCCGTCCAGTCGACGTGTTCTCTATTTCAATAAGTCGTCAGGCGTCATCCTGTTGCATCGGCTTTCCGGTCATGTACTGGGAAAGCATCTTTTCCATCCGCCGGCGAGCGCGATGGATCCATGTCTTGACCTGAGGCACCGAAGCGTTGAGCTGTTCCGCGATCTGCTGATACGACATGTTCTCGTACTCGCACAAGACCAGTGCTGCTCGGAAGTGCTCGGGCAGCTGGGCGATCGCTTCGCGGACTCGGACCACCGTCTCGTTGCTCTCGACCGCCACATCCGGAAGCGTGACCTTGTCGGGTGCGTCGATCTCATCGGAGACCGCGACCGTCCTGGGCTTGCGGAGCAGCCGAAGCGCCTCGTTGATCGTCGCCCGCTTCAGTAATCCGCCGGGCTCGCGCCAGTCGTAGCGGTCGCGATGCTTGTACAGGTTCATGACCGCCTGCTGCACCACATCTTCCGGACTCGCCCGGTTCCCGACGATGGCCCGCGCGATCGCGAGGAGCCGCGCGCTGTGCTGGCGAACGGCCTGCTCGAACAATTCGATCGTGCCCATCGGATTGAGGGGTGGGCTGATGCCGGCGGTTGTCATTTTCTCGTCTCTATCGTCTGACATGCGCGGCATCCGGTGGAGTTGCAGTGGCGAATCTTTGTTCTGCGAGGCAATTTGCCGGGCCCGGCCGAAAACCCGCCTCGAAGTTTCCTGACACAACACTATAGTCTATCGGACCTTGCACCAACCTTTCAGACCTTTGTCACAAGGAGCAGTGATGACTTGTCGCGTTCGAACGGCAGTTTTGGCGACCCTCTCCCTCGCCATCGTCTGTGCCGCTTCTGCCGAGCCGCCTGCCGCGACACAGCCGCCCGCCGCCGTGGAGAAAGCCACTCGACTCATCGAGCGCGGGCTCGGCTTTCTGAAGTCGAAGCAGAACGCCAACGGCTCGTTTGGTGATGCTCACTCCCCGCCAGCCATCACGGCGCTGGCGCTGCGCGCGCTGGCGCGCGAAGGCCAAGCCAAGTCGCCTGAAGGCAAGCGCGGCTACGACTATCTCCTCTCTCAACAACTCACCGATGGCGGCATCTACAAGGATCTGCTGGCGAACTATAACACCGCGATCGCCATCACCGCGCTGACGGCCGCGAAAGACCCGAGCTACCAGGAAGCGATCGACCGCGCCGTCGCCTACCTCAAGGGCCTGCAATGGACCCCGGAGACGCGCCCGGAATACGCTGGCAAGCCCACCGAAACAGTTCCCGAGCAGAACCAGGGCAAGCAGGTGGTGAAAGATGAGTCGAACGTCTTCTATGGCGGCTGGGGATACGGCCATCGCTCGCACGGCGCGGGCCGGCCCGACTTAAGCAACGCGCAGATGGCGGTCGACGCGCTTCACGATGCCGGCGTTCCTTGTGAAGACCCGGCGATGCAGCGCGCCATCACCTTTCTGACCCGCTGCCAGAACTTCAGCCAGACCAACTCGGCCGCGTGGGCGAGCAACGACGGCGGGTTCATCTACGGCCCCGGCGCGGACGGCACCGGCGACTCTGAAGCCGGCGAATACACCGACGCCTCCGGCAAGCGCATGCTCCGCAGCTACGGCTCGATGACGTATGCAGGTCTCAAGTCGATGATCTACGCCGGCCTGACCAGAGACGACCCCCGCGTGAAGGCCGCGTTCGACTGGATCCGCACCAACTGGACGCTCGACATCAACCCCGGCATGCAACTCGGCAACGCCGACGCTGGAAAGAACGGCCTCTTCTACTACTACCTCACGCTCGGCCGGGCGCTCAACGAATACAACGAGCCGGCGATCACGCTCGCGGATGGCGCGCGGGTCGACTGGCGTTCTGCCCTGATCGACAAGCTTGCATCGATCCAGGCGAGCGACGGCTCCTGGTCCGGCGAGAAGCGCTGGATGGAAAGCGACCCGGTGCTGGTGACGGCTTATGCGGTCCAGGCGCTTCAGGACGCGCGGGAAGATTTGCAGCAAACTCAGAAATGACTCGTTATCATTCTCGGTATGCGATTCGAACGAATCACGATCGATCCACTCAGAATGAATGGCCAGCCGTGCGTTCGCGACACGCGGTTGACGGTCACACGCGTCCTCGCGCTCTTGTCAACCTATGTCGATCGAGACGAACTCAAACGCGCGTTTCCAGAGTTAAATGATGAGGACATTCGTCAGGTGCTCGATTACGCGTCAGCGAGTATGCCAGGACAGGTTACGGAACTCGCGGAGTGGTAATGAAGGTGTTGCTGAACGAAGACTGCCGCGATCGGCCTCGAAACTTCTGTCCGATGATCGACATGAATGCCTCCATGTGGCGGATGTCGGCTTGAGAGGAAGCACTGACATCGCGATTCTCGCATACGCGCGGACAAATGACTTTTGCATCGTCACGCTGGACGCCGACTTTCATGGCCCCTCGCGCTGACTTCCGCCAGCAGACCCTCTGTGATCCGGCTTCGCGTCGAGGGGTTGAAATCGCAGGACACGCGAAGGCTTGTGAATCGAATACTCGTTCAGTTTTCTGCCGAATTGGCTCAAGGTGTCGCCATTTCGGCTGATCTCCATTCCGTTCGGGTTCACTTCCTGCCGTTCGGTTCCTGATTCGCATCCATAGCCTTTCAAAAGTAAATTGTCGGCATGAACATCGACCTCCTCAAGCAGTTGTCCGAAGCCCCTGGCGTTCCCGGCCGCGAGGAGCGCATCCGCGACATCCTCATGCCGCACTTTCGCAAGGCATTCGACAAGGTCGATGTCGACGTGATGGGCAACCTCGTCGGCCGAAAAAAGTCGAAGGCGAAGAAGGCGCAGCGCGTCCTGCTCGCGGCGCACATCGACGAGATCGGTTTCTACGTCCGTCATGTCGATGACAAAGGCTATCTCCGCATCTCCAACGTCGGCGGCTTCGACACGCGCAACCTGTTCGCGCGGCGCGTACGCGTGCAGGCGTCCAGCGGCGACGACCTGGTTGGCCTGATGAATCCCGCGGGTCGACCGATCCACATCGCAAAGGAAGAGGACAAGAAGAAGATTCCGGAGATGAATGAGTTCTTCGTCGACCTCTGTCTCGCGCCCGAGGTCGTGAAGTCCAAGGTGCGTGTCGGCGATCCGGTCACGCTGGTCCAGGAGTTTTCGGAAATCGGCGACACCGTCACAGGCAAATGCCTCGACAACCGCGTGGCGGCGTGGATCGTGCTCGAAGCGATGCGCAAGGTGAAGAATCTCAAGTACGACCTCACCGCCGCCGCGACCGTCCAGGAAGAGGTCGGCCTGCGCGGCGCGGGACCGGCCGCGTATGACGCGGAGCCAGACATCGCCATCGCCATCGACACGACCCTCTGCTGCGACACGCCCGGGATTCCCGAAGACGAGCGCGTGACCCAGTTCGGTAAAGGCGTGGCGATCAAGGTGCTCGACGGCTCGCACATCGGCCATCGTCCGAGCGTCGACTCATTCCTCAATGTCGCCGTGGCTCGCAAGATCGACCACCAGCTCGCCCTGCTGCCGCGCGGCGGCACCGACAGCGGCGCGATGCAGCGCACCCGGGCGGGCGTGAAGTGCGTCACGCTCGGCATCCCGACGCGAAACATCCACACCGTCACCGAGTGCGTCCACAAGCACGATCTGCAAACCGCGATCGACCTCCTCGCGGCGTGGTTGGAAACGTAAGTCGGAAGTTGTAAGTCGTCGGTCGTAAGTCGTGGAGTTTTCCGTGTAGCCCGCGAGCCTGCTCGCGCTTCGAGGACCGCAAATGAGAATCGTTTCCACTCGCCGCGACACGCTCAAATCCCTCGGCGCACTCGGCCTCCTCGGACTCGGAGGCTCCACCGCGCTTTCGCAGGTCGACCAGAAATCGATCGACGATAGCGCCGACTTCACCTTCGTTCATCTCACCGACATGCACGTCACGGCGCGCCGCAAAGGAGACGTCGGCTACCGGAAGTGCATCGATCACGTCAACACCAATCCCGACCGACCGGCGCTCGCCCTCATCGGCGGCGACATGGCGTTTGATGGGCTTTACACCGAGCGCGACATCTTCGCCCGCGATGTCGAACTCTATCGCTCCATCACCGCAAGCCTGTCGATCCCCGCGCATCACTCGATCGGCAATCACGACGTGCTCGGATGGTCGTCGCGACGCAAGGTACCCGCCGATGATCCGGAGATCGGCAAGACGATGATCATGAAACGCCTCGGCATGGAGAAGAGCTATTACAGCGTCGATCACGCCAATTGGCATTTTGCGATTCTCGATTCGATCTTCCCGACGCAGACGCCCGACGGCCCGGGGTATGAATGTCGAATCTCCGATGAACAACTCCACTGGCTCGCCGGCGACCTCGGCAAGGCCGGCGACAGGCCGAAGGTGTTGGTGACCCACATCGCCGCGTTCTGGAACGGCGGCCAGATCGCCGGCGACGCGGAAGCCAAGGCAATGAACGCCGGCATGGTGCTGAAGAACAACAGGGATCTCCGCCGCGTGCTCGAACGTCACAAGGTGAAGGCGCTTCTGCAGGGTCACAGCCACACGATCGAGAACTACCTCTACAACGGCGTCTGGTACCTCACGAGTCCCGCGGTGAGCAGCGCCTGGTGGGGTGGAACCTGGACCGGCTCTGCGCCGAGCTACACGATCTTCAAGTGCAAGGGCGACCAACTGAGCTGGGAGTACGTCGATTTCGGATGGGCGATCCAGCGCGACCCCGAAGACGAACTGGAAGTCAAGAAGCAGACCGACTACGACGCCGACCTCGCCGAACAAGCGCGGCTGCTGCAGGCCGAACGCGCGACATCGTGATTCACGCGATGAAACCGGTCTCACGACACCAGTTCACGTACTTTGCGATTCCCACCGTCAGCGGCGTCTGCGGCGCGTAACCGAGCAACTGCCGCGCCTTGCTGATGTCGGCCACGTAGCGCGTGACCTCGCCGGTCTGGCTCGGCGCATACGTCGCGTTCGCGCTTTTCCCCGTAGAGAGTTCGATCAGCGAAACCAGGTCGTAAAGCGTCTGCCCCTGGCCGTAAGCGAGGTTGATCGTCTGGTTGACGACCTTGCCCGCGGTCAGCGCATCGATCCCCGCGACGAGCCCGCTCACGCAGTCGTCCACGTACGTGAAGTCGAGCATCTTGTTCTTCCCGAACACGGTGATCGACTCGCCGCTGGCGATCTTTCTCACGAACAGTGGGATCACGCGTTCCATCCGCGCCAGATCATTGTCGTATCGGCCGTAGACGTTGCTGAAGCGGAACACGAGGTGCGGCAGCCCGTAGCATTTCGCGTAGCTGTAGAAGAACGCTTCGCCGGCGATCTTGCTCGCGGAGTACGGGCTCTCGGCGACGACGAAATCGGCGGCGGCCTCATCCGTCACGTGGCGGTGAATGTCGCCGTACACTTCGCGGCTAGAGCCGAAGATGATCGGGCACTTGTGCTGACGCGCAATCTCCAGCGCAGCGCACGCCATCTCCACATTCTCCAGCGCCTTCTCAGGTTCTTTCACCAGTTGATGCACCTTCGCCCACGCGGCCAGATGGATGATGACTTGCGGCTTCGGATCGACCTTGAACCTGAACGCTTCTCCGGTGCGCGCCAGGCGGACGAGATCGATGGCGTAGGTCGGGAATGCGCGCGTCCAGGTGTTCTCGCGCTTGTCGAGCCCGACGACGTTGTCGCCGCGCGCGGTGAGCGCGATGCCGAGATTCGTTCCGATCTGTCCGGACGAGCCGGTGATGAGCACGTTCATTGCAGTCCTCAATCGACGCGAGCGGCTATTGCAGCTCGGTCAGTCAACGATCGTCGCGGGCGACGCGATTGCGTCAATGCATCCTGCCCGGCAATCATTGCGGGTGCGCTTATCGGACGGCGTTGCGTATGATCTGTGAGATACAGTTGTGCAGTTAGTGATATAGCCATGCAAATCTCCGTTCTTGCCCACGCGTTTTCCACCGACCTGCGCGACGCGCTGGAGGCGGCCCGCCGCGCCGATTTCCAGGGTGTCGTGCTGGATCCATCGGTCTTTTCCGCCATCGTCGACCCGAGCCAGACCGCCCGCCGGGAGATCATCGCGCTGCTGGCGCGCTACGAGCAGCCGCTGATGGCGATCGACCTGCACCTTTCGCCCGCCGGTTTTTCTCCCCAAGCGGATCTGGAGCGGGAACTCGATCGCGCCAGCCGTGCGATGGACATCGCCCGCGGCCTGCGGAGCGCGCTGGTTCTGGCGGACTTCGGCCCGCTTCCGCCGGCGCCGGACGAGCGCGCGCCCGCACCAAAGATCGCACCCGGCGCGCTCGGCAAGCTCATCCTGCCCGACTCCATCGCACCCAGATCGACCGCGCCGCCCATCCCCCGCGACCCGGCGTTCGAATCCTCACTCGACATCGCGCTGCGCGAGCTCGGCACGCGGTGCGACCGCGCGAGCTGCCGAATCGCCTTCCGCTCATCCCTCGGCTCGTTCGCGTCGCTCCATTCCGCGCTATCCCGCGTCGACTGCCCGTGGTTCGGCGTCGATCTCGATCCGCTGCTGATGCTCGCGGATGAATGGCCGGGCGACGAGATCTTTTCGCGACTCGGAGCACAGATCGCCCATGTGCGCGGGCGCGACGGTCTCAAGGGGATGGGAAACCGCGTTACGTCAACGGCCATCGGAAAGGGCGTCGTAAGCTGGCCCGAACTGATCGGTCAGCTTCGAGATGCGGATTATCGTGGAGCCCTCACGGTCGACGCGATCGATCTTCCGAACCGACAAGCGAGTGTCGCCGCGGGATTGGCGTTTCTTCGCGATCTGAAGTGATCTTCGCGCTCACCCCCGTGCCGACTCGCCATCGAGCGACTTATGCATGATGTCGTACTCGGTGCGTTCGAGCCCCATCTTCTGATACGACGTTTTCGCGCGTTCGTTGTGTCGATCGACATAGAGCCGGATGGCCACTGCTTCCACCTCGCGCGCCAGTTGTTCCACGTGAGCAAAGAGCGCCTTGAAGACCCCGAGCTTGCGCGCCTCGGGTGAGACGTAGACGCTCTGGATCCACCACATGTCGCCGTCGCGCCAGTCGGACCATTCGTGGGTGACCATCAGGCAGCCGACGACGCTGCCGTTGATCTCGGCCACATAATAATCGCCACGGTGATGGTCCTCGAAGACGCGCTTGACGCCGCGTTCGATGGTCATCGGGTCGAGGCGGAGATTCTCCGTCTCCATCGCCATTCGGATGTTGAATAATGCGATGGTGGCCGCGTCTCTGATGTTCGCGGCACGGATGAAGATGCTCGTCGGCTGCAGACTCATCGGTTGCGATTTCCTTCCAGCACTTTGATCCGGTCGCCCACGCGGATGACGCCGCCTTTGAGTACGGTCGTCCGCAGACCGCCGCGCATCTTCAGGCTCTTCTTTGCATCGGTGGCCGTCAGCTTCGAAAGGTGGCCGCACGGGTGACAATGCCGCTCGCCCTTGAGAATCACCTCGCCGATCTGCAGGCGATGGTTGATCAGATCGTTGAGCTTCACGCCACGGGTGACGAGGTTGCGGCGGGATCGTCCCTCGCGGAAGTCTTCCCCGAACTCCTCGAGCGCGGCCTCGATCGCCTCGGCCTCGATGAGCGTGACGTGCTTGCCCGCATCACCCTCCTCGGTTTCCTTGGTGAAGGTGCCCTGCTTCGCGGCGTAGCGGTCGCCCTCGATGCCAACACCTTCGAGGACGATCACTTCGTCCACCGCGTGGAGCGGCTTGCCCATCTCGGCGCCGATGTAGATTTCTTCAACCTTCGCAGCCATGTCATCCATCCTATCTGCATGACAAGCGAGAAACGAGCCGGCGATCGTTCAGACGAAGCGACGGCCATAGGCCTTGGCCATGACGAGGAGATCCTCAAAATCGACAATGCCGTCGAAGTTCGTGTCGCCCTGCATCCACCCTGCCGGGCCGTTTCGGTAGCTCATCGCGAGCCGCTGGAGGTCATTAAACGCGACGATGCCGTCGCCCGTCACGTCGCCACGGAATGTCGTGCGCAGGACGATGGTCGAGCGATCGAACCACTCGCCAGCGATATATGTATTGACGTTTGACCATGCGACCGCGCCATCGACCAGCGCGACACCCAGCGACGGATCGCCCGCGGCCCGGGTTGAGCGTGCGCCCGCGCCGGACCAGTTGCTCGCATAGCCCTGGCGAACGGCCTGCATCCATCTCGCGAGATCCGGTGAGGTCCCCTGCGCGTAGTCGATCACGATCAGGCCGGACGCGTCGAGATTCGTAGGCCTTGTCGAATCGATCGCGACGTTGCCGCGCAGGAGGATTTTCGAGGTTTCATCCGCGCGGACTTCTGACAGGACCGCATCCACGCGTTCCAACGCGATCGTGCCGCCATTCATCGCAACCAGCGGCACATCACACCTGAACGCGCCGGATGCCTGCGTGTTGGTACGAATGTCGACCCCATCCGCGACGAGCGGCGTGTGAACCGCCCATCGCCCGCTGAAGATCGCGTGCCCCACTACTTCCAGTCGAACACCCGGACCGATCGACGCGTAGCCGACCGATTCGTGCGAGACCAGGCCGGCCGCATCGACATGCATCGTGCCGGCCCCGCCGATCGTACCGAGCACATTCACATTCTTCGAAACCGTCAGCGTCCGCCCTTGAACGATCTCGATGTCTTGGATGAGGGGGCTGACACCGAAGTAGTCGCCGGCAACGTGGCAATCCGCATCGAGCACCACCGCTTCGAGCATGCCTGCACTCGTGTCCCCGGTCATGAGCAGGAACGCCGAATCTGAACTGCGAATGGTTCCGTTGCGAATCGCGCCAGACCCGCCGATGGTCCAGCGCGATCCCGTGATGTTGAGCACGCCACCTTCAAGATCGAACGGGCCGCCCATTGCAACGTCGCAATCGTTGATCGAGATTGTTCCGAGATCGGAAAGCGATTGGTATCCGAGCGCAATATGGCTCGAGGTGGCATCGATGCGACCTGTGTGCCTTCCTTCGGCATTGAAATTGAGCGTGCCGCCCACAACGCTCACATCCGCCAGCGCGGTCGGCGAGTGAAGATCGAGCGTACCGCCTGGCAGGACGCGAATCGGTGCGACGGCGGTGACGGAGTCACCTTCGCGAGCCGTCCGCAACAGGAGTCGTCCCTGCACATCCACCGGCGCGGTGAACACGGCGAGTCCCGCCACGTCGAGTTCGGTGCCTGATGGAATGGTGATCGGATGAGTGAAGCGAATCGTTGGGGTTGCCTCCTGACGACGACTCACGGTGATGGAGGAACCTACCGACCCGAGCCGAAGAACCCCCGGATCGCCGCTCGGCAGCGCCTCGGCCCAGAGGCTGATGTGCCCACCGCCGTCGGCGATGATCTCGCCTTCGTTGATGAGCTTGCCGTTCTCGTAATAGTTTCCTGCTTCGAGATTCATGAAGCCCGGCGCGGTCGTCCTGATCGTGCCCTTGTTGACGATTGTTCCGCCGTAGGCGCTCTTGATGTACGAGATCGGCGCGCCGAGCAAGGAGATCCCTTTGTCGATCGTCAACGTACCGCCGATCGTGCCGGTCCAAGTGTAATTGGTCAGTTCGCCGTAGAAGCCGTTCGAGTGGCACAGTTGAATAGTCGCGTTGCCCAGGATGGAACAGTCGCCGTTGTTGCCGAACGGGCCAGACGCTTCGACGCTTTGTGCAAAGATCGTTGCGCGATCGAATGTCGCCGAACCCAGAACCCCCAAGCCAGCCGGTGCATCGGGCGATCCGATCACGCAATCAACTACCGATCCGCCCGCCACGGTGAGCCAGCCGCCGCTGGAGATCGCTGCCCCGCGCAGCGTCCCGCCGATGTAGAAGCCGCCCGTGCTTGGGGCACTCAGGTCGAGCGTGGCGCCGGGCCAGATGGTGATCGCCCGCACGGAATGGATGCTCCGCACGAGCACGTCCGCGGTGAGTTGAATGTTCTGGCTGATCGGCGGAAGGTCGATCGTCACGTCATCGGTTTTTTCTGGCAGCCGATCTTCGGCCCAGTTCCGCGGGTCGAGCCAGCGCACACTATCGCCGCCGCCATCCCAGGTCGCGCTCGCGAACAGACGGCGCGGCTCGAGCACCGCCATGTGCGATCGAGCTCGACGAAACCGTGATGGAAGAGCGGGCATGCAAATGAGCCTATCGCACGCGGAATTTACGTCCACAGGATAAACCGTACCGCGTGAATACGGGCAAACTCTACGATGAAGCCGTGAGCAAGTTACTCCTCGAACATCGATGGTTCCGATGCGGACTGCGGCGGCTTGAACTTCAGGCCCAGGTGCTCGTACGCGTTCTTCGTCGCGAAACGCCCCTGCCGGCTGCGCGTGACGAGCGCGTTCTGCAACAGGTACGGCTCGATGACATCCTCGAGCGTATCGCGTTCCTCGCCCATCGTGGCCGCCACCGCGTCGATGCCGACGGGGCCGCCTTCATACACGTCGATGATCGTCTTGAGGAATTGTCGGTCCTGTTCGTCCAGCCCGCGGTGATCGATCTGCGCGAGTTCGAGCGCCAGCTTCGTGAGTTCGAGGTTGATCTTTCCATCTCCCTCGACCGCCGCGAAGTCGCGCACGCGGCGTAAGAGTCGATTCGCCACGCGCGGCGTGCCGCGCGATCGGTTCGCGAGTTCATCGAGCGCCTTGATGTCGGCATGAAGCTTCAGCAGCTTCGCGTTGGCTTTGAGAATCTCCAGCAGCGCGGCGGGCTCGTAGAACTCGATGTGTTCGGACAATCCGAATCGCCCACGCATCGGACCGGTCAGCAATCCGAGCCGCGTCGTGGCGCCGATCAGCGTGAACGGCTGGAGCGGGATCGTCACCGCGCGGCTGTGCATGCCCGAGTCGAGCGGGATGTCGACCTTGTAATCCTCCATCGCGGGATAGAGATACTCCTCAACGACAGCAGGCAATCGGTGGATCTCATCGATGAAGAGGACATCCCCCTTGGCGAGCTTGGTGAGGATGCCGGCCAGGTCGGCGCCTTTCGTGAGCGCCGGGCCGTTGGTGACGTGGACCTTCGCGCCCATCTCGTTGGCGATAACGTGCGCCAGCGTCGTCTTGCCCAGCCCCGGCGGGCCGTGCAGGAGCGTGTGGTCCATCGGCTCCCCGCGGCCTCGCGCGGCCTTCACCGCGATCTGGAGTTTGCGGACGAGCGAATCCTGGCCGATGTACTGCTCGAAGTTCAACGGCCGCAGCGCGTAATTGACCGCGGGCGATTCAAGATCGTCCTCGGGCATCGAGTCGCCGGAGATGATGCGTTCGCGGGCCATGGCGAGATTATTTCACCACGAAGTCACGAAGTCACGAAGACGTCTCACGGTCGGTGGCGATCGGTCGGTCCGTTCATGTCTTCGTCTGCACCGTTCCTGTGAACCTGGGCATCCGAAAACGCTCCAAAGTGGGACATTGTGAGCCATTGTGAGCATCCGCCACACCCATTCCGAAGCTATTCGATTTGCAAAGAGCTCCGCCGGCGCGCACTTTCGCCCGCCGAGGAAATCAAGCCAACATGGGCGCGGTGTCACGTCGACGTCAAGACCTTCCGCCGGGCACGTGCGAGAGTCGTCAGTTCGTAGGGTGGGACTTCCGACGGCTTTGCGTGGGTCAGAGACCCACCCTACCGGCTCACCCGCGTTGTCGGAGCATCTCAGTCACGATTGCGTTCGTGTCCGCCAGCTTGGGATGGGCGCGGAGGACGCGGTCGAGGAGGGTCTCGGCATCCAGCCGGCGTTCGCCGAGGCTGACGAGCGCGCGGATCGCATCCTCCTGATCCGGGCTGAACGATTTGGAAGCCGTCTGGACCGGTGCGCGGGCAGAAGATGCCGCGCCGACCCCCGCGCTCGCGAACTTCGCGCACTTGCCGGCGAGTTCCGCGATCACCAGTTCCGCGGTCCGCTTGCCGATTCCCGAGAGCTTCGTGAGCGAGCGCGCGTCCCGCTGTTCGATCCACGAGGCGATCGACCCGATCGGCTCGGTGAGGGCCCGCAGCGCGGTCTTGGGGCCGATACCCTTCACCGTGGTGAAGAGGTCGAAGAACGCGCGGTCATCCGGGCGGAGGAAGCCGATGAGCTTCGGGTCGAGGTTGCCGCCGCTGGCGCTGCCCTCTAAGTAGAAGATCGTGTGGAAGGTGATCTCGCGATTGATCTGCGACCGGAGCGGCTCGACATCGATCGCCGGCACGAAGAGTTGAAACAGGAACGGCCCGGACTGAAGTTCGACGCTGGCGTCGTGAACCTTGAGGAGATTGCCTGTGAGGGCGGAGATCATGGGGTAAGGATGAAGGATGAAGGCGGAAGGATGAAGGGGCTGGGGGATTTTTTCCGGCATGTGCTGCTTGGAAATGAAAACATTTCAACGCGAAGATGCCCGATCAGCGGATCGGGCACCTTCGGTCATGCAATTCAGAATCGACCAGACAGAATCAGCGACGGCGACGAATGCCCGCCAGGCCGGCCATGCCCAGCAGGCTCAGCGAAGCCGGCTCGGGGACGATCGCGAAACCGATGCGGTAGATGTCGGTGCTGGCGGTGAGTTGGCTGTTGAACGTGTAGCCCGCGCCGGTCACCAGGCCGTTGAACGTGGTCGCGAGGTCGGCGAAATCCCTTTGAACCACGCCGTTCTCCGGTGTACGAACCGAGTTGTTCCCGATCGCGAGAAACGCCGCGCCGAGCGGATCCTCCGTTTCCGAGCCGGCGTCCCAGACGTCGCTTGCCGTCTGGTTGATGCTCGTCAACTGCAAGGTGCTGCCGCCGCCGGTAAAGAGACGATACTGTGTCGGCGAATCGTTGCCAATGAAGTAGTCGTTGCTCGGCACGACCATCGAGCCGAAGGTGAAGTAGGGATTGACGGCGGTATCGACGACGAAGTCGCTGAAACCGGTCGCGCCGGGCGTAAGCGGGCCGGCGGGATTGGGGACGACAGTGCCGCGGACGCTGTTGGGCTCGGCGGCGAAGAACGCCGGGAACCAGTCGCCGCCGCTGCCGCCCTCGGCAATGGAAATGATCGGCGCGGTCGCGGTCGTCCCGGTATTAAACGAATCAAAAGTACCATTGGAAAAGCCCAGGCGCAGCGGTGCGAACGAGACGCTGTTGGCCGGCGCGAGATTCTGAACACTCACGCGGACGGTCACCACATTCGCCTGCGCGGCAGACGCGCCGGCCGCCAGTGCAGCGGCGAGGGTCAGGATCGGCATCTTCTTCATCAGTCTCTCCCTTTAGGAAAAAATCTTGCCCGGCCGCCAAAGTGGAAATCGTCTGGCTGTTAACCGGTGATGGGAAGTTAGTCCGATCGCCCGACGCGATTTGTTAAGTTGGCGACACTTCGAGAAAAGATTGTCGGCAAGCAACTTATTCCGTCGGCGGCCGCAACTTCGCCAGGCGGGTCATGCTGATGATGCAGATCACGTGGCCCTTGCGGCGAAGCAGGAGCCGGCGCTCGAGTTTGCCGAGCACCGAACTCACCGATTGCCGGGTCGCGCCGCACAGATCGGCCAGGTCCTGCTGGCTGATGCGGATATCCATCGCCCAGCCGTGTTCACATCGGTCGCCATGCTCGCGCGCTAGCCAGAGGATGGCTTCGACCACGCGGGTCGTGAGGTCTTTGAATAGCAGGCTCTCGACGCTCCGGCGAAGCTCACGCTGACGGTCTTCGAGCGCCTGGATGATGACGACGGCGAACTCGGGATGCGCCCGCACCAGCCGCGTGATGAGTTCCGAGGGGATGATGCACAGTTTCAGATTGGCGACGGCTTCGAGCACGAATGAATTGGCGGTGCCCATTCCGCTCACCGAGCCGAACAGGTCTCCCTCGCTGAGAATGGTCTCGACGATGCGCCGCCCGAACAGGCCGCTGCGCACGAGCTTGGCGGCGCCGCCGGCGACGTAATAAGTCGATTCGCCTCGGTCATCGATCAGCACGCGTGCGCGGGCCGGGTGATCGACCATCGAGATCGGCGCGCCCAGTTCGTCGAGCTTTCCCTCGGGTAGGACGGAAAACACGGGCGATTTCTGAAGATACCAGATCGGGGAGAACCGCATGAGGAGCATCATAGGCGAGAACGCCGCCCGGTGCCGCGATTCATCGCTGCCGGGCCGCGCACAGCGCGATCGCAATCGCGTCCGCCAAATCCGGCGGCTCGGGCAGGTCCTTGAGCTTGAACAATTGCTGCACGCTTCGCTGCATCTGCGCTTTACTCGCGTGGCCGTGGCCGGTGAGGCTTTTTTTGATTCGGTTGGCCGAGATTTCGATCAGTTCGATGCCGCGGCGCTGGGCGCAGAGCAGGATGACGCCGCGGGCGTGGCCCATCAGGATCGCGGTCATCGGGTGCTTGTAGTGGGCGTAGAGTTTTTCGACCGCGCATGCCTGGGGCTTGTACTCGTCGAAAAGCGAGTTGAGTTCCGTTTCCAACTCGACGAGTCGCGCAGGCACTGTTGTCTTGGCGGTGAGGCGGATGATCCCCGCGTCGATCAGCTTCGGAACAACGGCGTTCTTGGAGCAATCAAGCACGCCGTAGCCGGTGCGCTGCAGGCCAGGATCGATGCCGAGGATTCGCATCGTTTGATTTAACACGGAGGCACGGAGACACGGAGGTCAGAAAGAGAAACACACTATTTCAATCGCAGGCGAATGGGCACCATGAAGTCATTTACAGACTACGGCAACGCATGCCCTGCCATTGAATTCGTTGCACGCCAGCATTCCTCCGTGTCTCCGTGCCTCCGCGTTTCAAACCAGCGCTACCCCTTGCGCCAAACCGTCCCGTCCGGCCGGTCTTCGAGCGTGACGCCGATGTCTGTCAGCTTCGCGCGGAGTTGATCCGCGAGTGCGAAGTTCTTCGCCGCCCGGAGTTCTTTGCGGAGGTGAATGAGCAACTCCATCAGCTTCGGCGTGAGCGAATCATCAGCCCCGCCGGCATCCGGTAGCTTGATGAAAAGCCCGAGCATGCGACCGAGCTTGCGGATCGTCGCTACGCCCGCCGCAACCGCTGCGATCCCCTGCTCGGTCTTGGTCGTTTCGAGCTTCGTCTGATCGATGTAGCCGTTGACCGCGCCGACGATCTCGTGCATCGCCGCGATCGCGCCGGCGGTGTTGAAATCGTCGTCCATCACCTCCAGCCATTTCATCTTCAGCGCGAGCAGCGCTCGGACGTAGTCCCCCGCGGCCGTGTCGATGAGGTTGCGCGAGGCGATGTCGATATCCGGCTGCGCATCGTCCATCGGCACGCCCAGCCGCTGCGCCCGCTCGAAGAGGCGATGAAACGCGCTCAGCCCCTTCTTCGTCGACTCGATCACGTCATCGCCGAAGTTGATGGGCCGACGGTAGTGTGTGCTGAGGATGAGGTAGCGGATCAGTTCAGGTCCCAGGCGCTGCAGAAGCCCTTTGAGATTCAGCATCTCGCGGAGTTGCCTGGCCTCCTCGGTGTCTTTGACCAGGTCCGAGCGGCTGACCTTTTTGGTATTGAACGTGGTCAGGCCGTTGTGGAGCCAGTAGCGCGCGAACGGCTTGCCCGAGCAGCATTCGGATTGGGCCAGTTCATTTTCGTGATGGGGAAACTTCAGGTCCATGCCGCCGCCATGGATGTCGAACGTTTCGCCGAGGTATTTCATCGACATGGCCGAGCACTCGATATGCCAGCCGGGGCGCCCCTTGCCCCAGGGGCTGTCCCACGCGGGCTCGGGAAAGGCTTCGCCTTCCTGGCCGGACTTGGAAGCTTTCCAGAGCGCGAAGTCGGCGGGGTTGCGCTTGCCGGAACCTTCCAGATCGCGTGAGCCGGAACTCTCATCACTTTTCTGGCCGGAGAGTTTGCCGTAGTCGGCATCCTTGGTGACATCGAACCAGACGTTGCCGTCTGCCGCGTACGCGTGGCCATTATCGATGAGCTTGGTGATCATCGAGACGATTTCGCCCATGTGCTCGGTCGCCTTGGGGAAATTGTCGATGGTGTCGATACCCAGCGCCTTGAGCAGGTCGAGATACTCGTCGGTGTGCTCGGCGGCGAGCTCGTCCATCTTCTTTCCGCGCTGTTTGGCGGCGTCGATCAGCTTGTCGTCCACATCGGTGATGTTCACCACCCAGGTGACGTGGTAACCCTTGAAAGTCAGGTAGCGCTTGATGGTGTCGAAGATGATCGGGCCGACCATATGGCCGATGTGCGGGCTCGCGTAGACGGTCGGTCCGCAGAGATACATCCCGACCTTGCCGGGCGTGACCGTTTCGAAGACGTCCTTCGTGCGGGTGAGGGTGTTGTAGACGCGAAGGGACATGTTTGCTCAATGCCGAGTGTCGAGTGCCGCGTGATGAATGAAATGACCAGAACCCGCGTGACCGATTCGGCGTTCGGTACTCGGCATTCGGCATTTCGATAAGCGGGGATAGTAGATCAATCGCCGAGTTGGATCAAAACCGCCACCGTCGCCGCGATCGCTTCGCCGCGCCCTACGGCGTCGCAGCCTTCGTTCGTACCGGCCTTTATGTTGACATGATCACACCGCGTGAGTGTTTTCAATTTCTCGGCCATCGACTGTTTGAAGGGCTTGAGCTTCGGCTTCTCCGCCTGAATGGTCACGTCGATGTTGATGATGGAACCGCGCGCCGCGCGAAGCAACTGCATCGCTTCCTGGACGAACACGGCGGAGTCGGCGTCCTGCCAGAGCGGATCGGTGTTGGAAAAGTGATCCCCGATGTCGCCGAGGCCGAGTGCGCCGAAGATTGCGTCGACCAGGGCGTGCAGGACGACATCCCCGTCGGAATGCGCGATGGCCGACATCCCTTCGGATACGCACACGCCGGCCAGCATCAACCGGCCGCCGGCTTGCAGGCGGTGGATGTCGGTGCCGAGGCCGATTCTGATTGAGGGGTTCAGGTTACTCATGTGTCGCAGGGAAATCCGAAGATCGAAACTCGAATGAAGAATGAAACTCGAATGTTCAATGAGTCAATGACAAAACGACGCCTGGCCAATCTTCATTCATTCGACGTTATTTCGTCATTCGGATTTCGAGTTTCGTCATTCTCACAGCCCATATTCCTTGATCTTCCGATACAGCGTCCGCTCCCCCATCCCCAGGGCTTTCGCGGCCTGTTCGCGGTTGCCGTTGTACTTGGCCAACGCGGCCTTGATCTGCGCGAGTTGAAGCTCTTCGGTCGTCATGTTCGCGAGGTCATCGATGATGGGCGTCGCCGTGACCGGGCTGACGCTCGGGGGCGACTGGTGCGCCACGGCTGGCGAGGCGCCGGAACCCTCTACGCCGCGCGGGCGAACTTCCGGAGGGAGGTCGTTGGGCTGAATGGTCGAGCCCTGCGCGAACACCACCGCGCTCTCCATCACCTTCTGCAGCTGCCGCACATTCCCCGGCCAGTGATAGTTCATCAGCATCTGGTTCGCCGAAGGCGAGACGCCGTCGATCTGTCGGCCGTTCTTCTGCGCCAGCGACTTCAGGAACGCATACGCCAGCAGCGGGATGTCTTCGCGACGTTCACGCAGCGGCGGGATCGTGAGCGTCGTGCCCGCGATGCGGTAATACAGGTCTTCGCGAAACGCTTTGTCGGCCATCTTCTCGGCGAGATCGGCGTTGGTCGCGCTCACCAAGCGAACATCGACCCGCCGGGGCGTGTTCGTGCCAACGCGCACGACTTCGCCGTTCTCCAATACGCGCAGGAGCTTTGCCTGCATGGAACTGGGCATGTCGCCGATTTCATCGAGGAACACGGTTCCGTAATTCGCGTGCTCGAAAACGCCTTCGTGATCCTTGATCGCATTGGTGAAGGCGCCTTTGACGTGCCCGAAAAGCTGTCCTTCGAGCATCGACTCTCCGAACGCGGCACAGTTGAGCGCGACGAAATGTTTCTTCCTGCGCTGCGACGCCTCGTGAATCGCCCGCGCGAACAGTTCCTTGCCGGTTCCGGATTCGCCCAGGATTAACACCGAAAGATCACTCTGCGCGACGCGTCTGGCGCGCTGAATGACATCCTGAATCGCGGCGCTCTTGCCGATGATCCCTTCAAAGCTGCTCGTGTCGCTCACTTTCGCTTCCAGGATTTCGTTCTGCTTCCGGAGCTGGCTCGTCTCGGCGGCACGGTTCACCTGGGCACGGAACTCGTCCAGGTCCAGCGGCTTCACGATGTAGTCGTACGCGCCCTGCTTCAGGGCCTCTTTGCTGGTCGGCACATCGTTGTGCGCGGTGACGAGAATCACCGGCGGAACCGGGTCGAGTTCGCGCGTCTGCTTCAGCAGTTCCAGCCCGTCGCGCTTTCCGTCCATCGCCAGGTCGGTGACGATCACGTCGTATTTTCGGATGCCGAGCTTCTTCTGCGCTTCCGAAAGGCTGTGGGCGATCTCGGTGCCGAACCCGAGGCGCGACAGTACCTCGCTCATGACCTCGGCGTGTTCGGTCTCGTCGTCGACGACCAGGACGTAGGGTTTGCTGGAGTCTGGCATTGGGAAAGCTGAATGCGGTTAGTTAGAAGTCGACAGCAACCGGCTATTCTCGCTATCGACTCATAACTATCCACTGTCCACTCGCGCCCTTGCATCGCCGGCCATTTCCGCGACATTCTCGGACGTATCGCTCGATCATGGATGATCCGAGCGGAACATGGAAGGTCAAGGAGACTCCTCATGCCCCGCGCCATTCTCGCCCTCTCGCTTTTCACGACGACACTGCTCGCCGGCTGCGTCGACAACGCCGTTCTCATTCCCAGTTCCGACACAAGCCTCAACAAGACGGCGGCCACGTTCGCCACCGATGCCAAGGCGTGCTTCCCGTATCCCGTGGAGGCGCAGCGCGGCAAGGACCTCGATATCCGCGCCGAAGTGGGCTACATGTGGAACGTCATCAACCTCGTCAACTACGCCGGACAGGATTGGGAGAACGTTGAACTGTGGGTCAACAAACAGTACGTCCTGCCACTCGCACACCTCGAGTCCGGCAAGACCAAGCGGATCTCGTTCAAGATGCTCTACGATAACGAGGGATCATACTTCCCACTCGGCGGGACAATGATCAAGTCGCTGGAGCTCAAAAAAGACGGCATGATGTTCACGGTGCCGACACAGATCGGCGGGTGACCGAGCGTCGACGCGGATCGCGGCGAGAATCGCGATGTCCACGCGACCGCGTTACGGGCACAATCACTTGTACGCGACGACAATGCCCGCAACGGCTCCGACGACTGCGCCCGACAACACGACGGCAATGGTCGCGGCGATCACAAGTCCGCAGATCAGTCCGCCGACGATCGCAAACAGGCACGCCGCCGCGGCCGCATCGCCTCGGTCGGCGGGTTGTTTACGTTCGAATGTAGTCTCTTGGCGCATTTGAGTCCTCCATACACCGACACAGCACCCGGCCGCGGACGTGGTGCGCACTGCGTCATTGATCGGCTTCAGGCGGCCGCCTGCATGAGAGATCGTCGAGATTACCGGTCGGTATCTTCTTCGAAGTGTTCATGACCGAGGGCTTCCGCTATCTTGCGGCGACGGAGCCCAATCTATGCCTACTTCCATTCTCAACACCGAAGAAATCCGCGTTTCGACAGACCAGCGAAACCAGATGATCGAAGTGACCGCGCAAATCCAGGAACTGGTGCGCGCCAAGCGGATCGAGGACGCGATCATTTACGTCTACAGCCCCCACACAACGGCCGGCGTCTGCATCCAGGAAAACGCTGATCCCGACGTGCGCAAAGACCTTCTCGCCAAGCTCGAGCAGCTCATTCCCAAGTCCGAAAGCTTCTATCGCCACGGCGAAGGGAACTCGGATTCGCATCTGAAAACGGTCCTCACCGGCAGCTCGGCCACGCTCTTTGCCACCCGCGGCAAGTTGGCCTTGGGCCAGTGGCAAGGCGTCTACCTCTGCGAGTTCGACGGCCCGCGCGAGCGGACGCTCTGGGTGAGAATCGTCCACCAACGCGTCCAGACCGGCGATCGAGACTAGGTTTTCAGACCCGAATAATCCTGAAATCGCCCCCTTCTCAGGAGATGGCCAAGCGCCGAAAAATCGCATATCCTGTCCGCCCCTGCGAACCGCATCCGATGCGGCCGCGGCATGGAGAGATGTCCGAGTGGCCGAAGGAGCAGCACTGGAAATGCTGTATACGGGTAACCGTATCGGGGGTTCGAATCCCCCTCTCTCCGCATCAATCTCTATGAGATTCGTAAGGGCCTGATTCATCGCGAGATGGGTCAAGCCCTTTTCGTTTGGCCGGGCTCCTTGTCCTAGATTCGTCCTAGTTTTGGCGATTTGCTTCCTCGATGGCGAGTCTAAACCGCACCGGAGTGCGCCGCTCATGCAACGGTTATCGGAACGCCGATGAATTCCCCATGCAGCCAACGCGCGTACAACTCAGTCGGTCGAAGGGCTGGCGCATGCCGGCGAACACCATGAAAGTGGATCGCTCGACCCGCTGGGGCAACCCATTCAAGGTCGGCGAAAACGCGTTGCACCCGACCACCAAACGACAGATCGAAGTTGAGACGCGTGAACAGGCCATCGAACTGTTCGCTCTCTATCTCGACTCGCCAGCCGGCCGACCCGTAGCCACGGCCGCAACGGTTGAACTCCGGGGTTCGAATCTCGCTTGCTGGTGCAAGGCTGGGCTGTCGTGCCATGGTGACGTGCTGCTGCGGGTCGCAAATCAGGCCGCCGCGCGCCGCGCCGCCTGATTCAGAACATTCCCATTTGCTCGCGTTCCGCCTTCGGAACGTGGTACAGGCCTGAGATCATCCAGTGCTGGAACCGGCTGTGCGTGCCGAAGATGGCGAACACTGCGCGATCAGTTTTCATGATGCTCTGATAAACCGTCTCCCGCACCGCAGCCAAGGCCTTCTGTGGGTCGCCGAGCCGGTCGAGCTGCCGGGTGTAACCTTGGTAATAGCTCCACGCCAGCACCTTTTGGTCGAATTGCTTGCCGGTGTTCTTCTCCGTCAAACGGAGCTTGAATTGCCACGGCACTCGCTCGCCTAACGATCGTTGCTGCGCTTCACCGTAGAACAAATCGGTCTGCTTCAACTCGGCAAGCTGCGAGGCTGACCACTTCTTTTCTTCCGGTTCCCAATAAAGCTCGTGCGGCTGAATCTCGACGAGACCGTTGGTGATGCCCTTCGCATCCATGTCGGCAGTTGATTGGTGGACGCTCTTTTGCATCCAGTCCCAGCGCTGCTTGTCAGATGAGATCGACTCGATGATTTGAATCGGCACACCGCGTTCGATGTGCCAACTCTCTGGTCGCTGGTCCTTCGTGTCCTTATAAACCTTCACGCGGATCACGTCCCAGCGTTTGTACTGCTGCTCTTCATCGAGCAGCCGGAACGGAATTGGGTAAAGCCGGCAGAACGATCCGTCACGCGCGATGCCTCCGGTGCAGACGGTCTCGACGTACTTCTTGCTCACCGCCGGATACGTCTTGCAGTTTACGAGGACGTCCAGCGTCCGCTCTGATCCAATTTCTCTTGCCACGCGCCCCCCCATGCTTAGATCGACGCGCCGATGATACACGGACTCGATTTTCGCGCCGCGGAGTTGACACGCGTTAAAGCATCGCTTTAATGCCACCCGTCAGCGGAGTTCCTTTCGTCTCGACCACTAGATGCCTGCGATCTAGCGGCGTCCCATTCCGGGACTCATCGACGACGGTCCGACCTTCGGCGTCAACCTTCGGCGACGACCAACATCGTCCCGGATGACCTGACGCCGAGATCAGATCGACGACGAGTGAAGTGACCGAGGTTCAGACCCACAAGGTCAGGACCACGACGTTCAGACCGATCAGGTCGGAACTATCGGTCACGTATGGACCACATCTTCGTCAGCAGTTGTGCTACGAAGTCGTGTCGTCTGGATTGGCTCGCGGATGTCGCGGCCAGCGTTCGCTTCCAGACGAAAGGAGGCCCACATGATGGGCTTAGAAGACCCGCCCGACCTGTCTCCGTCCGACCTGATTCGATACCACTTGATCGTCGAGTGGTGGACCGAAATCGAGCGAAGCGGCGACAGCGGGAGAACGACTTGGGAGGTCTTGGACCGACTCAGGGACCGTGTGACTGCGTTGCTCGAATCTCGGCCGCGAAGGCTCGATGAAGCAGAGCAGACGATCGCAGATGCCCTATGGCAAATCACCGGTTTCGGCGAGAAGGACTAGACCTCCCAAATCCCGCTTCGGGAATTACGATTATGAAACTGGGCGACACAGCACGCGACCTTCGAGAGTCATTCGGCCTGACGCAACGCGCGGCGGCCGGCCTGCTCGGCGTATCGTTTGTTCACCTCTGCAATATCGAAAACGACAAGTCACGACCATCACCCGAGCTTCTCGCGAAGTTCAAAGATGTTTTCGGCGTTGACCTGTACATCTACGCGTGGTGCCAGCGTGGCGATCTTGCCAAGCTACCTGCCGGAATGCGCGATGTGACGCGACGGCTGACCGATGAGTGGACGAAGATCATCGAGAAGAAAAAACGGGAGTTCGTCGCGGGGGCGTGATTATGCTGGGCATTGAGCGGATCGGCGATCTTGCGGCGGCACTTAAACTGAGTCCCGGGTGCCTCTATCGTCTTGCCGAACACGTTGACGATTACGTTGCCGAATTCGACTTGCTTGATTCTGAAAAGTCGAAGGTACGCACCGTAATCTCACCGCAGGGTCTACTGCGGCACGTTCAGACGGGGCTGCATCGACAAGTCTTCCGCGGCCGGATGTTCCATTCACGCCACAGTTATGGCGGCGTGCCCGGACGCAACGCGCGCATGAATGCGGCGCGGCACATCGGCTCGCGATTCATCTATACGACTGACCTCGCTGATTTCTTTCCGAGCATCGAGTGGTGGCGAGTCGATCACATCTTTGCCCGCGATCTCAGGTGCAGCGCCGCGGTCGCTCGGCTGCTCGCGAAACTCTGCACCCACAAGGGGCGGCTCGCCCAAGGGCTACTAACGTCACCGCTGATAGCTGACTACGCGGTCAGGCGGGCCGACGCTCGAATCGCAGGCCTTTGCCGGCAGCACGAGATGCAATTCACTCGTTTCGTCGATGACGTCAGTGTGTCAGGCCGTTTTGCGTTGGATCTTGATCGCTCTGGACTCGTCGCGCTGATCCGCCGAATCCTCGCCGAGAGCGAGTTTGCGATTGCGACCCACAAGGAGAAGTCGGGACCGATCGACGGATATGGCATTGCGATCACAGGGTTGCAGGTTTCAAAAAACAAACTCGACGTTCAGGCAGGCTACGTCGAACGGCTGATGACTCATCTGACGAGACACAACAACTACGGTCGCGGTGGCGAACTGCTTGGCCCATTGTTCACACGCGGACAACTTGCCGGGCGAATAGAGTACGTCTGCAGCATCAACGGAAAGTGGAAGCGCCACCTGCGGCCGAGGCTTGGGTCGATCGACTGGCCGACCGTGATGACGCGAGCCGAACTTGAGCGACTCGTCATCTGCCGCAAGCAGCTCGTCCCGAAATCCGGGCACACATGTCAGCCGGTCCGGCCTTCGGCGTTCACCTTCGGCGACGACCAACATCGTGCCGGTTCTTAACGCCGATCACGCCGGAGGCAATCGCAGATGCGTTAGCCGTAACTTCGCCGGAATTCAGAAAACCATCCCGGCGACAAAACCCTGTCAAGCGCGATGCCCATGATTCTGGCCATTTCGTTGAAAATTCTGCCGTCGCGCAATCCCTTGCAGCGAATCGAATAGAACAACGCGCGAAAAATTTCGGTCGGCTAAGTCGCCATTCTGAGATTGCCGAGTTCAAGATTTCGCCCCGTAACCGACGGCACAAAAACAGCCTCTATAACGCTTCCTGACGCGCTCCTTGCTGCCGGCAATTCCGCCGGCTGGGTTGCGCGAGGAAGAAGTTTCGATGCCCAGATTGGCTGACTTAGCCGTTGCACCACCGCGGTTGTTCATACCGACGGCGACTCTGATGCCGTCATCGCACGACGCCCGCACCGAAGTCAAACTGCACGACGCCGGGTCGCAACCCCGGCGCGGTCGCGGGTTGAAGCTGACCGAGACGGAGATCCGCAAGGCCGTCGAGCCGCACTACCCACCGGTGTTGACGTTGGACATGGCTGCCGCCATCAGCGGATACGCACGGTCGACGCTGAAGCGGCTGCTCAGCGAAGGACGGTTTAAGAACAGCGCCAAGCGGAAGAAGCCCGTGCTGTTCTGGCGCGACCGGTTCATTCAGGAACTCATGCAGGGCTGAAGCGCATGAAGTTCCAAGACCGCCAAATCGTCGAAGGCACTGAGCCGACCGTCTACATCGGCCATCGCGTTCACCGCAACGCGAGCGGAACGGCACAGATGTCAGACTCGTGGTACGCCGAGTACTGCCTTGAGAATCGGCAGCGGTTCGAGGCGCTGAAGACGCCCAACAGGGCCGTCGCTATCCGCAAGGCGCACGACATCTGCGCTCGCATCCGGGCCGGCCAGCCTGAGCAGCCCAAGCAAAAGACGACGATCAAGGACGTCGTCGACACCTATGTCGAACTCATCACCGCGCAGGGCCGAGCGCCGACGACCATCAAGAAGTATGAGTTGGTCGGCCGAAACGTCATCGCCTGGTGCGGCAATGACGGACAGCGCCGTGCCGCATCGCTGACCGAAGCCGACTTCTGGTCGCTGCGGAAGTTTCTTATCGACAAGGAAGAGGTCAGCGAGAAAACCGCTTACGACCGACTGTACATCGTCAAGCAGATGCTCAAGTCGGCGCTTAAGCGCCGGTTGGTGAGCGTCAATCCGTTCGCCGGCATCAGCATGACCAAGCCGGAGTCCGCTCAGCAGCCGTGCTTCACGCCGGAGCAGGTCGCCACGCTGTTAGCGAAAGCCGACTCGCATCTCAAACCCATAGTGGCAACGCTCGCGTATGCCGGGCTGCGGTTCGGCGAGATGCGTGACCTCCTCTGGTCTGACCTCGTTCTCGGGAATGACAATCCGGGGTTCATCGTCGTCCGCCGCGGCGGGTCGACCGGTAAAACCAAGAGCAAGCGACTTCGCCGAGTGCCGATCAATCCGGCGCTGCGCATGATTCTTGACGGCCATGCGCGCCAGTTCGATAGGATCTTAACGGCGCTGCCGAGCACCAAACATCCCACGGGCGGCGGTGCGTTGAACGAGCGACGATGCTTGCTCGCACTCAAGCGGCTCTGCAAACGCTGCGGCTTCGCTGACCCCATGCAATACAAGCTGCACACGTTTCGGCACACCTTCGCAAGCATGTGCGCCCGCAACAACGTCTCGCACAAATACGCACTCGAATGGATGGGCCATCGGTCGAGCGACATTCTCGACTTGTACTACACCATGTTCGACGCCGATGCCCATGCCGCGATGAAGACGCTGGTCTATCCGTCCGTCCAACCGCCATCGGCAGCATCACAAACGGCGGACTCCTCATTTCCAAGTAGCGGACAAACAGGGGTCAAGAAACGCAAACGATGAGATTCTCGCCGCGCAATCTCCGGTGATTTCCGGGCCTTTTCGAGAAGTTCTATGAAAAACTACGAACTGTCAGGAATTGTTAGAGGAACTTTAGCGCAATCAGACCAAGTAAAGGAAAACGGCGAAGACCTGCGCCTGCAAATCGTTCTGCCGCTTGATGGTGGTGGAACTCGAAAACGGATGGCGACCATCACCTTGGTGGCGCTGACTGAAACCGAGCAGGAACGGGTCGATGCTGATGTTCAATCGCTCTTGGCGGGCTGGGCTCGCAAGGCGATTTCAGAAATGGAGGGACGTCATGACGTCCAACTTTGAAGACAGGAACCCCCTTCGCGGCAAGCGAGTCATCCGACTGGTCCGGTGTTCGACCAAGGGGCAGGCGGATACGAGCATCGTCGACCAAAACCATCTCTGCGCCGCGTTCGAAGAGCGGAACGAGATGATCTACGTCGACACGATGACGTTGGAGGGCGTCTCGGTTTCAATGCCGAAGACGTTCATCGATCAGATCATCGCGCGCAAGCGCACGCGAAACGACTTCGATGTCCTACTCGTGCAAGACACGAGTCGGCTAACGCGCAGCGGCATGAATCATGGCGCGCATCTTGAGTGGCTCCTTCGTGCCGCAGGCATCGAAATCATCTTCGTGCTCGATGCCGTGCCGGAAGGCGATTTCGGCGAACTGATGCGCGGCATGCAGTACGTCAGCGGTCGACAAACGGCGAAAGGAATTTCGTCGAGCGCGACGCGCGGTGCTCAATCTGCGTTGGAAGACGGTCGAACTTCGTATTGCCGTCGACCGCCCTATGGAATTGACCGCCTTTACACGGGTGCCGACGGGGTTGAGCGATACATCATCCAAAACAATGCGGACGGCAGTCAGGTCAAACTGGACCCAACGACACGCGAGGTGCTCGACAGGTTTGCCAAGATTGTGAACGCCTACAGCCACAATCGTAAGCAGAAGGAAGAGCGCGTCATCCTCATACCGGGGGCGGCGGAGCAGATCGAAACGGTGCGTCGCATCTTCGCGCGGCGATACGCCGACGGTTGGGGTCTATGCCGAATCGCGCGAGAGTTGAACGATCTGGACGTCGTCGGCCCTACGGGCAAGCGATGGAGCATGGATTCGGTGAAGAATACTTTCATGAACGCTATCTACACAGGCCGCAGCATCGGCAACCTTTGGACGAACGGCATCTACAACATGCGAAGTCCGAATGAACCGAAGGCGACGAAGCTGACTGCGAAGCAGTTGAGCAGTCGTAAGCGCCCGGCGCGTCGCATTCGACCACGCGAAGATTGGATTATTCGCGACGAGCCAAGGTTGGTCGACTACCTCGAACCGCGCATCCGCGCTTTAGCGATCGCGGCGCAGGACAAATGGCTTGAGTCGAAGTCGGGTGGATATGAGCCGAAGGTCAACCGCGACCGTCACCGCGAATCGCCTTACATGCTGAAGAACATCTTGACGAGCAAACAAGGCGGCCATGCGATGACGGGCAAGTCGCTGGGCCGAACGGGCAAACGACACCGCTACTACGGGATCAACCGCTCGAAGCGTTCGCCGCGCACCGCGGACAAGGTGCTGGCGAAATGCGTGCGCGCCGAGCCGGTCGAGCAGATCGTCATGAACGTGGTGCGCATGACGTTGCTTTCAGCGCCGATGCTCAAAGGCCAACTTAAGCGCGAAATCGAGACCGTCATGAAGCAGCATGGCGGCAGCGCCGAACGCATGGCGAAGTTGCAGACGCAGGTTGACGACCTCAAACGACGGCAGGCGTTCGTCATTAGAAACGTGACGCATTTGGGAGAGGATGAAGCGGCAAAGCAGTTGGCCGATCTGGCGCGCCAGAAAGATGACGCTCAACGGGCGCTGGCGCTTGAATCGCTGTCAGGGGCGATGCCGCTGGAAGATGCGGATGCGGTCGCCGAACGACTCATCGGCATGCTGCACTCGGTGGGTAAGACGATGAGCCTCTGTTGTCAGCCCGCGCTGCGGTCGCTGCTGCAGACGCTCGTCGCCAAGGCGGAGGTCGATTTAGAAACCGGGCACCTCGACCTTGAGCTTCGGCTGCCAAAATCGGCCTTGGTGGCGCGGGATGCGGCGAGCCTCGTCGTGGAGTTTTCTTCAAGTCCTACCGACCAGGCACATCAAGAAAGCCTTCTGCTGCAGCGGTTCCGGGCGATAAGGCTGCCGACGATGTACATCGTCTACAGCCGAGCGGCATAACCGTTCCGCCAACAAAGGAAGCATTACAGCGGCGCGACCACCTTGGTCGCGCCGCTTGGCGTTGATGACGACCGTCGTCCGTGCGGTTTTCATCTCCAAAACCGCGCGAAAACCACTCTTCAAAACGCCGGGATGGCCGTCAGACCTTCTCCAGTAAAAAAGGGGCGAATTCGTATGGCCGCCAACAGCGTCGACATTTTTGCGACCGACATTTCGTCGTCGCGTCAGTCGCTGCGTTTTGGGTCGGTTTCCTCGCTCGTGACGTTCATCGTCGTCGCGGCGTTCGGGACTGCCCTTTGGAGTGCCATATGGACCTCTCTCGCATCAGGACGACGCCGCGGCGGCTCGTCTTTCGGGAACTCGGAATCGAAGTTCCGAGTCCCTCGACTGTCAGATTAGCGCTGACCCGCGCCCGCAATCGCGGCTATCTCGTCGCCTACCACCCCGCGCCACCGGCGTACGATGAGCCGCTGGTGCAGGTGCCGGTGTCGAGTCCGATGGCGGCGCTTTACCGGTGGCTTTCAGTCCATCCTCCACTGACGCCGATGCCGCGCGGGATGGTCGAGAGTCGAACGGGATGGGAGCTGACGCATCCGCTCTGCGGCTCAGCGCTCGCTCGGGTCAGCTTGGCGATCGTCAGCAAGGACGGCTTCAACGTCGTCCTGCGCCCGTCGCCGCTGCAATTTGCCCATCGGGTCAACGCATGTCGCTACCCATCCGTCGAGGTAGAGCATGACTGCGCCACGCTCGTGGCGGAGGCCATCGGCCTTCGCATCCATCCGATTCTCATCGGCGATGAGCTGCGCCTGAAAGCGGCGCTGATCTACGACGAATACGGCATCGACGTCGACGGACTGCTCGACGGAAAACGCGAGTCGCTACTGCGATCGCGCTGGCAGTTCCCCCATCCCATGCCGATGGCCGAGCACCTCGATCCACCGTTCTGAACTTCACCGGAAAGGAACTAACATGTACCCAAAAATTATACAGTCCAGTTTTGATGGCCGTGAACGCTGCAGGAAATGCAAGTCCAATCTGAGCACCAGCGACATCGCCTTAGTCGGCGTTCGACCGCCAGACCCTTGGCGGAATCGTCCGCTCGGTTTGTACCTGACCGTCTGTCCGTTGTGCGGCCACAAAACCGAAACCAGCTTCGACATCACGCTCGCTGACCTCATCACAGCGATAAAAGCGAAATGGGCCGAGTTCGAGAGCGCGCCGTCAGCGGAACCGATGCCGTTCACGCTGCCGCACAAGAATGCTCCGCCAAAGGAGCCCGAAACAACGATCGAGGAGCCGTCTACACCTAAGCCGGTGCGACCCAGTCGGCGAAGCAATCAGCCGCTCCAACCGCCGACAGCAGCCGAGATCAAGCGATTCCTCGCGCGCTTAAAAGTGACGTCGTTCAAAACAAACAGCAAGAGCTACGAGAAATTGACCGGCCCGCCGCGCCGTAAGCCGCTCGACGAGAAGGACATCAAAGGCCCAGGGGAGGATGACTAATGGACGACAACCACGAACTACAGCCGCTTCCGGGCGACGAGCGTGACGAAATGCCGTCGATAGACGACGGCTTCCGAATCGTCGATGAAGTGAGTGCCAACTGGGTTGTGCGAAAAATCACAGAATCTCGTCGTTATGCGGATCGTGTCCGCGCTTGGGGCGCTGTCGAGATTCGTCGCGCCGAACGAGATGAACAGTTCTTCCTCAACCGCTTTGCTCAAGATTTGGAAGTGTGGTGCCTGCAACAGATTGCCGGCAACGGCGGGCGGCGTCGTAGCCTGAATCTGCCCGCAGGGAGCATCGGCTTTCGAACCTGCCGAGCGACGCTCCACATCGTGAATAACACTGAACTGCTGGCGTGGTGTCGGGCGAATCTGCCTGATGCGATCGAAGTCATCGAGCGGGTCGCGAAAACCCCTCTTCAAGTCTTTCTGGAAGCGAACGGCGAATTGCCCGCCGGGGTCGAATTCGTGCCGCGAGGCGACCGGTTTTATGTCGAACGGTCTTCGACCGGATGAGGTCCGCCGATCGGCCAGGGCTAAATCAGTCAAGAAACTCGACGACGCGTGCGAAGGCTTTGGTCGGGCTGACGTCGCACGCCTTTGCCCACGCGACGAACTCGGTGACATCCACCCGGCGGTTCGCGGTTTCGCAGTTGTAAATCCAACTTTGCGGACGCTTCAGCCTCGTGCCGAGGTCGCGTTGGGTGAGTTGAGCTTGCTCTCGCAGTTCGCGCAGCAACGCCGGCAGCTTGCGGTAAGCGGGTAGCTGTTGCGACTTTCTCGACACCAAAACAGTGTCACAGCGATTCGGTTTGACACGATTTCAGTGTCGCTCCATGATGACACTGTTTGAGTGTCACATCTGATATGCGATTAGGTGACAGGCGGGACATTCTATGATTCAACTTCAATGCGACGGTTGCGGAAAAGCCATGAAGGTTGCCGACGGCATGGCGGGGAAACGCGGAAAATGCCCTCGATGCAAAACGACGCTGAACGTCCCCGTACCTCACGATAATGACGGCGAAATCGACTTTGACGGCTTGCGCGAGTTAGTGCCGGACGACCCGATACCGGCCGCGCCGCGACGATCGCCGCAGCGTGCGATCCCATCGCGGCCGGCCCGCCGTATGGGCCCGCCGGAACGCTTGCGACAGGACTCGTCAAAGCCCGCACGGCGCTTTCCGGTATTTCCGTTATTACTCGCCATCGCCGCAATCGGCATTATCGTGATCTGGCAGAGTGGCCGCGTTCAGGAGTTTGCGTCATACAGCGCAGATTTGGTTCCCGCGCGGGATGGCAACAGCGACCGTAAATCGGATGGAAGTCGCACGTCAGCTCAAACCTCGGATGCAGTCGTTCGGGCAGCCCCAGATGCGCAACGACAAGCGGCCGACGCTGCTCGCGCACGATCGCTGCAAATCGTTGCGCAGCAGAAGGCGTCGCTTCGCGCTTTCATGCAGAACGTTGAACCCTTCGAACGGGAACTTCGGTCGCTGCTGAATGCTCAAAACATCGGCGTCAACTATCCCGAATTCGGCAATCGGGTCCGCCGTCTCGCGGATGCTTACGACTACATTCCGGATGGCGCTGGCATCCCGAGTTTCACAATCCGAGAGGGCATCGGCAACTTGAAGACTGGGAACGGAACGTTCATGGCCTACGGCGCCAGTGTTCGTCCGGCCGCGCAGACAATACTGCATTCCCGCAAGATTATTCTCGACGCGTGGAAGACAGGCATCACGAATCCCGAGTTCGGCGGCATGGGAATCGTCCAGGATGGCTTCAAGCAGAGTTTCGACTACTTCTTCAGTCGAAATGATTCGGCGAGGAGCGCATTGAACATGAGTGATGATGAATGGCTAAAGATGTTTCCCCAATAGCGAGTCGATTTGATCTCATGCACGAAATAAATGCGAAGCGAATGCGACTTCCGATCGGACGGATCGCGGGAGAGGGCCTGCACGAGCGGCGATTGCAAAATCGTTTAGCCATCCCGCCGACCCGCCTGTTTCCATTCGTGCGTCATCCATCCGGCCCATGCCGGCAAAAAAACATCTGCCAGCACAAGCCAAGCGTAAGTGTGAACATGACGGTGTAGCAACAGCAAAGCCAAGGCGGGCCAGGCTGTTGCTGTCCAAGCGATCCCAGTCATGCCCCAGAGAATGGCCGCCTCTACGCCAAGTCGTCGAGGTTCGGTTTTCGAAGCGTCGTCAAATGCCCGCTTACGGGTTCGGTCCCGATGCTTCCGCCGGCGTTTTTTCTGCGCTGGCTTTCCCATGAGTCAGTTTCCGGCAACGTGGGGGACTGTGACCGAAGGAACGGCGACCTCCGGAATTACGCTTTGCGGCGGCGCATTTCGCTTCTCAGGCTTGTGCCACATCCGATACAGCGCGGGCAGCACGAACAACGTCAGTACGGTGGCTGAAATCAGCCCGCCAATGACGACAGTCGCCAGCGGTTTTTGAACCTCGGCCCCTGCGCCGTGCGCCAGCGCCATCGGAACAAAGCCCAGGATGGCGACCATGCCGGTCATCAGCACTGCGCGCAGGCGCGTCGCTGGCCCTTCGAAGACTGCGTCATCGAGTGACACGCCTTCGTGACGAATCTGGTTGATATGTGTGACCATCACCAGTCCGTTGAGAACAGCGACGCCTGAAAGTGCGATGAAGCCGACCGCCGCAGAGATACTGAACGGCATGTCGCGCAACCAGAGTGCGACGACGCCGCCGGTCAACGCGAGCGGGATACACGCGAACACCATGACGGCGTATTTCACCGAATTGAACGAAGTGAACAGCAACAGGAAGATCACGAAGAAGCAGATCGGCACGACGATCATCAGCCGTGATCGAGCGGCCTGAAGATTCTCGAACTGACCTCCCCACGTCAGCCAGTTGCCAGGAGGGATTTTGACCTGTTGGTCGATCTTCTTTTGAGCTTCCGCGACGAACGAGCCAATGTCGCGACCGCGGACGTTCGTCTGGACGACCACGCGGCGCTTGCCGTTTTCCCGGCTAATCTGGTTCGGTCCTTCTGAGACGGTAACTTTCGCAACGGAACCGAGGGGCACAAACGCTGGCGGACTTGCGGCTTCAGCGTCCGCGCCGTCACCGGCAGAAGCCGTCTGCTGTGAGTTGCCGTCTTGCGGGATCGGAATCGGCAGTGACGTGAGATTGTCGATTTGCCGACGGACGTCGTCGGGCAGTCGAACAATCAGGTCGAAGCGCTTGTCGCCTTGGAAAACCATTCCAGCTTCGCGACCACCCATTGCAACTGCGACGACATCTTGAACGTCCGCGATGCTCAGTCCGTAACGGCTTACGGCGTCTCGATCGATTTCGACATTCATCACCGGCAGGCCGTCGGTCTGCTCGACCTTGACGTCAGCCGAACCCTCGACGCTCTGAAGGACGGCGGCGACTTGATCGGCAACGGGGACCATCTCCTCGAAGCTCTCGCCGTAAACCTTCACAGCCACATCGCCGCGCGTGCCGGCGATCAGTTCATTAAATCGCATCTGAATGGGCTGGGTGAACTCCAACGTGTTGCCAGGAACTGACGCAAGCGCCTCGCCCATCCGCTCGATGAGGTGCTCTTTCTCTTCGCTCGGGTCTGGCCACTGCGCCCTCGGCTTCACGATGACGAAGTTGTCCGTGACGTTCTGCGGCATTGGATCGGATGCAAGCTCCGCCGTGCCGGTCTTTGAGAACATGAATGCCACTTCTGGGAACGTGATGAGCTTCTCCTCGATGTCCTGTTGGAACTTCATCGACTCCGCGAGCGACGTGCTCGGGATGCGGCCAATCGAGATCGCGATGTTGCCCTCGTCCAAGGACGGAATGAATTCTTGACCGAGCCGAGTGAAGAGCCACGCTGATCCGACGAAGAGCAGGACGCCAACCGCAACGACGGGGTAACGCAGCCGCAAGGTGTGACGAAGAAGCGGGCGGTAGCCTTTGCCGGACTTTCGAACGATCCAGTTCTCCTTTTCGGCGACGTTGCCGGTCATGCAGATGGCGACCATCGCCGGGAGGAAAGTGAATGACAGGATGAATGCGGCGATGAGTGCCAACAGCACCGTCACACCCATCGGGGTGAACATCTTGCCTTCAACGCCGGTCAGCGCGAGCAGCGGAATATAGACGGTGATGATGATCGCTTGACCGAACGCGACGGGGCGAACCATTTGACCGGCAGCATTTGCTACTTCGTGCAGTCGTTCCGCGAGTGTAAGTTTTCGGCCCAGCGCGTGCTGGCGCTCTCCGAGAACACGTAGACAGTTTTCGACCATGAAGACGCCACCATCGACGATGATGCCGAAGTCGATCGCGCCGAGGCTGAGCAGGTTTCCTGTCGTACCGGTCTTCAACATCCCGGTTGCGGTCATCAGCATTGATAGCGGGATCATTGCGGCGATGATCAACGCGGCGCGGATGTTGCCGAGCAACGCGATGAACACCACGATGACGAGGATTGCACCTTCGACAAGGTTCTTCTGAACGGTAGCGAGCGTGCGATCCACAAACTCCGTGCGGTTCAAAACCGCTTTGGCTTCGATGTCTGGTGGAAGCGCCTTGACGATCTGCGTCATCTTCGCATCAACGTCCGCCGCCACCGTTCGGCTGTTCGCGCCCAACAACATGAGAGCCGTGCCGATGACAGCCTCGCGACCATTTTCGCTGGCGGCTCCGGTCCGAAGTTCGCCGCCCATGTCTACGTTCGCGACGTCACTGATGCGAATTGGAGTGCCGTTGCGGTTGCCGACGACGATCTCTGCGATCTGCTTCGAATTCTCGATTCGCCCTGCGGCGCGAACAAGGTAGATCTCGCCCTTGTGTTCGACGAAGCCGGCACCGGTGCTGACATTGTTTCGTTCGAGCGCCTCAATCACGTTTTGGAAGCTCAGCCCATAACTGATCAATTTCGCGGGATACGGCTGAACGAGATACTGCTTGTCGTAGCCGCCGATCGAGTCCACGCCGGCGACGCCAACGACGTTGCGCAGTTGCGGGCTGATGATCCAATCCTGAACTGTTCGAAGGTAGCTCGCCTTTTGAACATTATTCGTCAGCCGCTCGCCCTCTGGGGTGAGGTATGCGCCATCTGCTTGCCAGCCCGGCTTGCCATCCTGAACGACAGCGCCCTTGCCATCTGGGTGCTCGAAGCGGACAGAATACATGTAGATTTCGCCCAGACCGGTTGAGACCGGACCCATCGTCGGCTCGACACCCGGCGGCAGACCTTCCTTGCCTTGATCCAGACGCTCCTTCACTTGCTGGCGCGCAAAGTAAATGTCGGTTCCCTCATGGAAGACGGCGGTGATCTGCGAAAAGCCGTTGCGCGAGAGTGATCGCGTCGATTCCAAACCCGGGATGCCTGCCAGCGCCGTTTCAAGCGGGAACGTGACCTGCTTCTCGATCTCGATCGGCGAGAGCGCGGGAAAAGATGTGTTGACCTGCACCTGAACATTCGTGATGTCCGGCACGGCGTCGATCGGCAGTCGTTGCAGCGAGAATCCGCCGATCGCAGCAGCGACAAGCGTGAAGAGCACGATCAACCAGCGATTCGTGATTGAAAATTGTACGAGTCTTACGAGCATGAAAAGGACTCCGGTGTTACCAAACGGAAGATGTAGAAAGCGCTGGGCCGCCGTAGTCACGCTCCTGCACAGAATCGCCGGCGGACAATTCGGTAAGAGGTATGCAGTTACTCAGACCGCATCGTCCTGCTCTTCTTGCGTACGAATTCGAGCGACACGATCAAGCGTTGAAACGGTTACAATGCCGTCACCGGGTTGGCCGGTGTGAGCAGCCTTCCGGATGAGGTCGAGCAGGTGATCGCAGACGTCGTCGCCGCAACAGATCTCGAGCTTCACCTTCTTGGCGAAGAAGATCGTGTCCGTCTGCGCTTCGTATCGACCGCCTTTTCCGCGACCGCGACCTTGGCCCTGGCAGTCACTGATTGTTACGCCGGGGAAATGCTCGCAGTCGTGCAGGACGTCCAGCACTCGATTGAGCATGTGTGGTTGAATGACAGCTTTGATTTCTTTCATGGCGATTCCCTTCAAGTTCAATCTTCGTCCGCCGAACCCTTGCCAAGTTCTGCCTTCATTTGAAAACTTCCGGAGATCACGACTTGTTCGCCCTCTTTAAGGCCGGATTGAACGGGATGGAGTCCTCCGACGGCATCCCCCAGCTTCACGTCGCGCTTGATGAAGGTGTTGGCCTCGCCAGCGACCGGCACAAACACGGCGGTCACTCCATCGACCGTCTGGACCGCCTCGTCAGGCACAACAAGCACCGAGTCTTGGTTGCCATGCTCAGCGAGAGCGGAAAGCTCGGCCTGTGCAAACATGCCCGGACGCACGCTCCTCGCGTCGGTGCCGTTGACCTCAATTCGAACGCGTGCCGTTCGAGTGTTCGGGTCGAGCGCCAAGTCGATGAATGAAACCTTCCCTTCGAATGGCGCTACGCCAGCGGCAGCGACCGTCACGCGCGCTTTCGAACCCACTTTGACTTGGCCGAGAAGGGCTTCAGGGACGTCGGCCAACACCCAGAGCACTTCGGTATTTGCGATGATGAGGATCGCCTCCTTGTCGGGGCTGACGAGTTCGCCGAGCGTGACCTCCCGTTGCGTGACTTGGCCGCTCATCGGGGCTGTGATCGTGTAGCGAGGGTTGATCTCGCCCGTCTTAACAAGCGATTCCACCGCCGCTTGATCCATCCCAAGAAGGTGCAGGCGGTTTTCAGCAGCCGAGACGGTTGCCTCGGCTGCCTTTGAAACTCCAGCCGCAGCCTGGTACTCCGACTGTCGCTTTTGCACTTCTGTCAGTGCAATGCCTTGGCTTTCATCAAGCAGCTTTTTGGCCCGCTCGTATGCGTCTTTCGCGAGGTCAGCAGCGGGTCGTGCGATCTCGGCGGCGGTCCGCTTCTGGAGCAGGTCGCTCTGGGCTTCGCCCAATTCGGAGCTTTCGACAACAACCAGTTGATCGCCTTTCTTCACGAGATCGCCGCGACGAACTTTGAGTTCGACCGCCCGACCTCGGACAACTGCGCCGACGTGAGCCATTTCGTCGGTGTTAAACGCGACGCGAGCGGATGCGGTGAAGGTCGGCGTAAGTACCTGCCGAGCTACCGGCGCGGTCGTAATGCCGTATCGCTTCACTGCTTCTTCGCTCAGCTTGATCTCAGGAATCTTTGGCGATTCTTCCTTCGGTGCAGCAGTCGGCTCCTGTGCGAGCAAACGTGCGTAAAGCCCCACCGCTGCGGTAAGCGCCAGCAGAGCGGTGTATCGAGAGCGAACGAACTTTGTTCGGTGCGACTGCGCTGTGAAGCGGTGAGAAAATGAATTCGTCATCTGCATCCTCTGGGGTTGCGCGTGCGGTTTCTGCCGCGCGCGATCATTTATTGAAGTCACGGGTTGTCGGATTCGACGTAGCAACAGGAACCTTTGAACCGACGTTAACGGCGCGACCCGCCGTGGCATTCGGCGCGATCGAGGCAGCAGCAACGCGACCGCCGACGGCTCGCTCCAACCCAATCGAAGCGGCCGCCGCCCGCTGTTGAAGTTCGATGAGTCGTGCTCGCGCGGCCTGTAAGTCCTGTTCTGCAAGAACAAGCGTTGTGATGTCGGTCTGGCCCGCCTTGTAGGCGGCTTCTGCCTGATCGCGGCGCTGTTGTTCGAGTGGAATCAACTCATCACGCACACGAACGAGCGATGCCAGCGACGACTCATACACGCCGTATGCAGTTCGAACGTCTTGAATGATCTCGCGGCCGACACGGATCAGTTCGTGCCGCGCTTCGATCACGCGCGCCTTGGCGGCGTCGCGCCGCGCTTGTCCCCAATCGAAAATGGGGATTGGACCGTTGAATGCGGGGCCGACGCTCCAGTCGCCGTCCCGCTCGGAATCCACTCCAACACCGCTTGCCTCGAAGACACTGAGCTTGGTGAGCTTGACGTCTGCACCGAGCGCGGCGAGTTCGAAGTTTCGAACCTGAATCTCAGGGCGACTCCTCATCGCGGCAGCGATCCAGTCAGTCTCTGGTGTCGTCCTTGACTGCGGCGGCTGGAATGCAGCGAGCGTCCAATCGATCTTTCCCGACGGTCGCCCGATAAGACGTGCTAACTCCAACCGCGCGTTCCGACGTTCAAGTAGGCGATCCGAGATTTCGACTTCCAGATCAACTTGTTGCGCCTGCGCGATTGTGACATCGAGGCGTGAAGTCTCGCCTGCTTGAAGCCGCGCCTGCGCCAAGTTGAGAAGCCGGCTGTTAATCCGACGTCGCTCTTCAAGGATCGGGACGAGCGCGTCGAATGCCTGCACCGCGGCGTAGCGGTCTTGGACTTTAGAAACCACATCCAGCGCAGCCGAGACAGCCTCGGCGGAAGACGCCCGCAAGCGGTTGTCGCCTGCGGAAATTCGACCCGGCCGCTGGAGTAGGGCAATGAGATCGGCTGCTAAACCCACGTCGATGATCGGTTTCCCACTACCTTGTGGAAATCGAAGTCCGACGCTGACGATCGGATTTGGAAACAGCCGGGATTGTTCAGCTTCCGCCCGTGCCACCGCTGCCCGAGCGAGCGCGGTCTGCACTTCCGGGCTTGATCTCAGGGCACGCGCGACCGCATCGCCCAGGAGCAGATCGCCAGAAAACACGTCGCTGTCGTCAACGGTGCCGCCGCTGGTGCGGAATTCGATGAGCGGTTCGCCAGTCGCATTGGCCATCATCCGCGACACGTCTGGTGCATCCAGTTGCGGGGTTGCGCAGCCCGTCTGCCCAAGCACAACGGCAGCGCTTCCGACGGCGCAAAGACCGAAACGGTAGATTCGACAGGTTTTCACAAACGCCTTCCTTGCACTGACACGAAATTGGGAAACGAGACCGCATGCGGATGCAGCTAGGCGCTGCGGAATCGGCGGCGCTGAGGCACGCAACAGGTCTAGATCAGGAGTGGGAGAATGCGGGACGGCGTGGGAGCGCCGTGGACCGCGGTATCGCGGAAGGCTTGAGCAGCGGAGTAGGTGTCTGGCTTGAAGTCGAGAATCGTGATGACGACCGCAATCAATTCCGGGCCAGCGAAATCGTGATCGCGCGAACTTAGAACACCGATAGCGGCCTCGGACGAGCATGAGCTGCGAACAGCGTTACAGCCGCTCGCCGGTTGCTCCATGCCATATTCATCGACGAAACTGGACGTGTCCGACGACTCGCCTCGCGCGGACGAAAGCGACTGCAGTCGGCATTCACAAAGGGCAATGCCTTGGATGACGAGCAGGAGCCATGTCAGAAAATGTGTGCTTATTCGAAAC